>WSXZ01000014.1 GCA_009773555.1 Methylocystaceae bacterium
CAGGATCGGCGCGCTGCTGAAGGAGTTCTCGCCGACAGAATGCGCAAACTTCTTCGCCGCCGCGGGATATGAACCGGTTTAAGGCGAATCCGCTCTAGACCAGCCAGTCCCGCGCGCTCTCGAGAATGGCTGCGACGCCCGCGTGCTTGATCTTCCTCTGCGCGGTGATCGCATAGAATCGCTCGCTGACGCCGTCCAGCGTCGCGATATATTTGACGCCATATTGTTCCTCGACCTGAGCGCGGACCGCCGTCGGCGCCATGAAGACGCCGGCGCCCCCCGCCCCGAATGTCTTCAGCAGGGCGCTGTCCTCGACTTCCGCGACGATTTTCGGAAAGAGACTGTTGGCGTCCAGCCATTGGTCGAGCGAACGTCGTAACGCAGTGTTCGACGTCGGCAGTAAGAGCGGCGCGCCGTCGAGACATCGCGGGAAATTCTTCCGGTAGCGCTGCTGCAGTTCGAGCGTCGCAAACGCCGCCACGCCGCATTCGCCGATCGGATGATTGTAGATCCGCGCATCCGCGGCGCCCGTCGCAGGCCAGTCTGAAAACACGAGATCGACTCCGTGCACTGGCAACTCGGCCAGGAGGCGCTCGGTTTTATCCTCATGACAGACGACTTGATTATGCGCGGCGAGAGCGGGTTCGAGCAGACGATAGATGAGGAGTTTCGGCAGGGCGTTGGAAACGCCGACGCTCAGCCTGACGCTTACCGCCGTCGCTCGATCCTTCAAGGCGCTGCCGAGTTCGCGTCCCAGCGAAAATATTTCGTCGGCGTAATTGAACACCGTGCGTCCGGTTTCGGTCATCACGAGATTGCGGCCTTCCTTGCGGAACAGCTGCGCGCCGATCGACTCCTCGAAAACCGCGATCTGGCCGCTGATCGTCGGCTGCGCCAATCCGAGCTTTTCGCTCGCGCGGGTGACGCCGCCCTCCCGGGCGACGTTCCAGAAGTAGAACAGGTGCTGATAGTTGAGACGTTCATATATCCTTATTTTCAATCTCAATCCCCTGCGCCATCTTTAATGACGTCAGCGTCGCGGCGGCGCTCGACGAAAAGGAGGACAGGCAATGGCGCATCGCTCCGCACTCATTGCGCTCGCCCTGGCCGGTGCGCTGGCGTCGCCCGGATTCGCCACCGCGCGCGAATTCATAGACGGCGCTCCTGGACACTGCCTGCTCTGCGACCTTTTTAGCCAATTGCGCAAGCGCAACGCAGAAGCGGATTGCCGACCGCCGACGGCCGACGACGTGAGCGCATCGGAGCAGGCGGATGAAAAAACCGGCGGCCTGAATTGACGCGACCGCCAGAGAGACGCTCGGGCTGTTCTCAATGCGGTTGGAGCGCGCCTTCACCGGCGCAATCTCGCGCATAAGCGATAGGAGCTCAAGGTGCAGCGGTTGATCGAAGGCCTACACCACTTCCAGTCGCAGGTGTTCGGTAGCCAGCGTGACTTGTTCGAACGCCTCGCGCAGGGCCAGGCGCCGGAGACGCTGTTCATCACCTGCGCCGATTCCCGCATCGACCCCTGCCTGATCACCCAGTCGGCGCCTGGAGACCTTTTCATCCTGCGTAACGCCGGCAATCTCGTCCCGCCATACGGCGCCGTGCGCGGCGGCGAAGCGGCGACCATCGAATTCGCGATTGCTGGCCTTGGCGTCAAGGACATCATCGTGTGCGGCCACTCGCACTGCGGGGCGATGAAGGGCCTGCTCAATCCGCCCCCCGCCGCAGCCTTTCCCGCGCTGAGCGACTGGCTGTCGCACGCCGAAGCCACACGGCGCATCATGAACGAAAAATACGCGGACAGAACCGGGTCCGAACAGCTCAACGTCGCCATTCAGGAGAATGTGCTCGCGCAACTCGAAAACTTGCGCACGCATCCTGTCGTCGCCTCCGCCCTCGCTCAGGACAAACTGAGGCTGCATGGCTGGGTCTACAAGATCGAGACAGGCGAAGTCTTTGTTTACGATCCCGCGACGCGCCAATTCGCACTCGCGCCGGCGCCGGCGGAAATGCCTGCGCGCGAAGAAGAAGAAAGAGAACGCGTCAGCGTCGAGGTTTGACGTCGCGCCGCTTCCGTCGAATGCGCCAAACCATAAGAGGATGCGAAAATGTCTTTAGAAGTTGATGTCGCGCCTTCTCGCTTCTCGGCGATCAAGGACGACGTCTTCGCTTCCGTCGTCGTGCTGCTCGTGGCCCTTCCCTTGTCCATGGGTCTCGCGCTCGTCGCCGGCTTTCCCTTCGAGAACGCCGCCGCCGTCGGCCTCATCAGCGGCGTCATCGGCGGCATCGTCGTCGGCATGCTTTCGGGCTGTCCCCTGCAAGTGAGCGGCGCGGCGAATGGCGCGGCCGTGATGGCCGCCGTGTTCATTAAGGACCTCGGCTTCGAGGTCTTCGGGCTCATCGTGATAATGTCGGGCGTGATTCAGATTGCGGCCGGCGCCCTGCGGTTCGGACCGGTGTTCCGGGCGGTCGCGCCGGCGCTGATTCAGGGCATGCTCGCCGGAATCGGCTTGCTGATTTTCGCGTCGCAATTTCACGTGATGGTTGACGATACGCCGCCCGGGACGGGACAGGAGTTTGGCGGCGTCGTCAATCTCTGGTCGCTGCCGGTCGCCGTTTGGAAGGGTCTGACGATGGAGGCGCACCAATCCGCCGCCCTGATCGGACTGCTCACGGTCGCCGTAATTCTCTCGTGGCGCCGCTGGGCGCCGAGATGGCTGTCCTTTCTCCCGGCCCCGCTCATCGGCGTCGGCCTGGCGACGGCGGCCGCGGCGTTCTTTGGCCTGGACATCAAATATGTCCCAGCGCCGGACGATCTTTTGGCTGCGGTGAATTTGCCGACAACGCACACCCTTGGCCGGATCGGCGACGGCGCGCTGTGGGCGGCGGCGTTGTCGCTCGCGTTCGTTTCGAGCGCGGAATCGCTTCTGACGGCGACCGCCGTCGATGCGATGCAGCGCCGCACGCCGCGAACCCGCTACAACAGGGAACTGATCGCGCAGGGCGTCGGCAATTTCCTTTGCGGAATTCTTGGCGTGCTGCCCATATCGGGCGTCATCGTGCGCAGTTCGGCCAATGTCACCGCGGGGGGGCGCACGAGACTCTCGACCGTGCTGCATGGCCTGTGGATTCTGCTGTTCATCACCCTCGCGCCCGACGTGCTCCGCATCATCCCCGTGGCGAGCCTCGCGGCAGTGCTGGTCTACGCGGGCATCAATCTGATCAATCTCGGATTCGCGCGCTTTCTCTGGGGTCAGGACCGTATCGAGACCGGCATCTACGCGGCGACGTTCGCGACGGTGGTCGCGACCGACGTACTAACCGGCATTGCGGTTGGCGTCGGTCTGGCGGTCGCGCGCTTGCTCTACACCTTCTCGCATCTCAACATCCGCAGGGAACAGATCAACGGCATGACCGTGATCCACCTGGAGGGCGCCGCGACTTTCATACGGCTGCCGCAGCTCGCCGCCGCTTTCGAATCCCTGCCGCGGGGCGCGCGCCTCCATGTGCATCTCAACGAGCTGAAGTATATCGATCACGCCTGTCTCGATCTGCTCGCGAGCTGGGACGAGCAACTTCGCAGCGACGGCGGCGAACTGGTGCTCGATTGGGATGCGCTGCACGGCCTGTTCCGGGAGCGGGCGCGTCCCACGCCAACATCAGTCGCGGCCTGATCTATCGTCTCTAGAGCAGGTTCTCATCGAAAAAGTTGACAGACTTTTTCGATGAGAACCTGCTTCAGCATTATGATTTTGAGCGCGTCCTGTGGCGTTTGACAGATCTGAGAGGAGTCGCTCCAATGCGCAGGGTGCTCGATTTCCACGGAGACGGCGGTGTCAGCGGCGACACTTCAAAGGACGAGGCGGCTCGCCGTTTGCGGCGGGTCCTTGCTCGGAATTTTCGCGCCGGTCGCCCCGGCGGCGGCTGTCGACGAAGATTTCAGGATCTGGGAAAACGTCACCACCATCGCCAAGCTCGGCTCGATTGATCCAAGTCTCGAAAAATGGCGGCTGTGGCTGGAAAGCCAGGGACGCTTTCGGAACGATGGCGCCACCGCCGATCAGGCGCTGGGGCGCGCCGGCGTCGGCTATGCGCTATCCGACAAGGCCAGCCTGTGGCTCGGCTACGCGCATATCGCGACCTTTCCGCAAGACGCCAAAACGCAACATGAAAATCGGATCTGGCAGCAGGTCCTGCTGACCGACAAGGCCGCCTTCGGCGACCTGTGAGCAACGCTTCATTCAGAACGTGAACACCGTCGAATGGCGCCTGCGCCAATTTGTGCGCTTTTCGCATCCGCTCTGGGAAAACGCTCCCTTGAGCCTCGTGCTCTGGGATGAAGTGTTTGTGCGGCTGAATTCAACGTCGCCTACAACGCGGTTCGGCTTCGACCAGAATCGCGGCTTCGCCGGCCTTGGCTACAGTTTCAGCGAGAAGGCGCGCGTGGAGATCGGCTATATGAACCAGCTCATCCAATCGCGCGTCGTCTCGCGGCGCGAGCAGAAGTTCGATCACCGGATCTCCTCAACCTGTAGCGCGCCGTCAGCGCGCGACGCCTTTTAAGCGAACTCCATGATCACGGCGTCGACCGCAAGACTGTCGCCGGCCTTCGCCAGGATCTTCTTCACGGTCACGTCGCGCTCGGCGCGCAGCACGTTCTCCATTTTCATGGCTTCGACCATGCACAAAGCCTCTCCGGCCTTGACTTCCTGACCTTCCGTGACGTCGACGGTCTTCACCAGGCCGGGCATCGGACACAACAGGTGCTTGGAGGCGCCGGCGTCTTTTTTCTTCGGCATGAAGGCGACAAGTTCCGCCTCGCGCTTGGTGTAGACGCGCGCCGTGACGTCGACGCCCTGATGCGACAGCCCATAGCCGTTGAGGATGGGCCGCGCCTGCACATAGACCGTGCGGCCGTCGACATCGCCTTCGAGCACGAGTTCGCCCGGACGCCACTGGGTCGAAACGCGATGGGCGCGCTGATCGCCCTCGGCGAAACGCACGATCAGCGCCTCGCCTTGCGCCTCGACGCAGACGTCGAATCTCTGCTCGCCGAGCATGCACACGCGTTCGCGCTCGAATTCGACCGGCCTTCCGCCGCGCAGCTGCCCCGAGATCTTGCGTTTGCGCTCATTGCCGATGTGGTCCATGAGCGTCGCGATCGCGGCAAGCGTGTGCGCCAGATCTCCGCGAGGCTCGGGCGACGAAAATCCGTCCGGATATTCTTCGCTGATAAAGCCCGTCGAGAGATTGCCTGAGCGCCAGCGCGGGCTCTGCATGAGCGACGACAGAAACGGAATGTTGTGGCGGATTCCATCGATCACAAAGCGATCGAGCGCGTCGGCCTGCGCCACGATCGCCCGAAGGCGGTCCGGCGCATGCGTCACCAGCTTGGCGATCATCGGATCGTAGTGGATCGAGATTTCGCGGCCTTCGGTGACGCCGGTGTCGTTGCGCACCGTAACGCCGCCTTCGCGCTTCTCTTCCGGCGGCCGGTATTTGACCAGTCGCCCAACCGAGGGCAGGAAGTTGCGCGTGGGGTCCTCGGCATAAATACGGCTCTCGACCGCCCAGCCGTTGATCTTGACGTTTTCCTGCTTGAGTTGCAGCGGCTCGCCCGCCGCGACGCGGATCATCTGCTCGACAAGATCGATGCCGGTGATGAGCTCCGTCACCGGATGCTCGACCTGCAGGCGGGTGTTCATTTCAAGGAAGTAGAAGCTCTTGTCCTGACCGGCGACGAATTCGACCGTGCCCGCCGAATCATAGTTCACGGCCCTGGCGAGCGCGACGGCCTGAGCGCCCATTTCGCGACGAGTCTTCTCGTCCAGCAGCGGCGACGGCGCTTCTTCAATCACCTTTTGATTGCGCCGCTGAATGGAACATTCGCGCTCGTTCAGGTAGATGACATTGCCGTGCTTGTCGCCGAGCACCTGAATTTCGATGTGGCGCGGATTGACGATGAATTTCTCGACGAAGACGCGGTCGTCGCCGAAGGAAGACGCCGCCTCCGAACGCGCGCGCGTGAAACCTTCGATCACTTCGGCGTCGGTGAAAGCGACGCGCATGCCCTTGCCGCCGCCGCCAGCCGACGCTTTCAGCATCACCGGATAGCCGATGTCCCTGGCGATCGTAACGGCCTCTTCGGCGTTCTCGATGACGCCAAGGTAGCCGGGCACGACGCTGACATTGGCGGCTGAGGCGAATTTCTTCGACTCGATCTTGTCGCCCATCGCCTCGATGGCGCGAATATTGGGGCCGATGAAAACGATATTCGCCTCGGCGAGCGCATTGGCGAAGGCGGCGCGCTCGGACAAAAAGCCATAGCCCGGATGCACCGCTTCGGCGCCGGTTTCCTTACAGGCGGCGACGATCTTATCGATCAGCAGATAGGACTGGGCGGCGGGCGGCGGGCCGAGACGGACGGCCTCGTCGGCCATTTCGACATGCAACGCGTCGGCGTCGGCGTCGGAATAGACGGCGACGGTTGCAAGTCCCATGCGCTTCGCCGTCTTAATGATGCGACAAGCGATCTCGCCGCGATTGGCGATTAGAATTTTGCGAAACATGCGCGCCCCAGTGCCCCAATCCCTCAAGCAATTGGCGCCGGACGCTCAGAAAACGCGGCCGACACCCTTCAGCGTTTATCGCTTGGCGTCGCTCTCGTCGTCAGGCCGTCGCTCCTGAACGGCGTCGACGATTCCGAAATGCCGCGCCTCTTCCGCCGACATGAAATGATCGCGGTCAAGCGTGTGCTCGATCGTCTCATAATCCTTGCCCGTGTGACGGACATAGATGTCATTGAGGCGCTTTTTGACTTTCAGAATGTCTTCCGCATGGCGCTGGATATCCGACGCCTGACCCTGAAAGCCGCCGGACGGCTGGTGAAGCATCACGCGCGCGTTCGGGAGCGCATAACGCAGACCGGCGGCGCCCGCGGCCAGCAGAAGCGAGCCCATCGACGCCGCCTGCCCCACGCAAAGCGTCGAAACCTTCGGCTTGATGAACTGAATCGTGTCGTAGATGGCGAGGCCGGACGTCACCACGCCGCCCGGCGAATTGATGTAGAGCGAGATTTCCTTTTTGGGGTTCTCGGACTCCAGAAACAACAGCTGCGCGATGATGACCGACGCCATGTGATCTTCGATCGGCCCGGTGATGAAAATGATGCGCTCGCGCAGCAGGCGGGAATAGATGTCGAAACCGCGCTCGCCGCGCGAAGTGTTCTCGATCACCTGTGGGATCAGATATTGGCTGTAGTTTTCGATTGGGTCGCGCATCGCGTATCGCCTCTGTGGTCCGGCGGAGGCGGATGCGCCTGCGCCGGGAACTCTTGACCCGTCATATATCTGCGCCCGCGCCGGACGCAAAGACTCGATTGCGGCCGTCACGCCACGATCTCCGCAGCGCGCCGTGCGCATGAGCCTGAGATGCCGGATTTCCTCGCGGCGCGCCGCCGCCTGCGGGGAAGGCGGCCGGACGACAGACTATTCCTCGTCTTCCTTGAACAGCTCTGCGCGGGAGACGGTCTTGTCGGCGATCTTGATCAGCTTGGAGAGGTGGTCGACGACGCGCTCCTCGTAGATCGGGGCGCGGAGCTGGGCGAGGGCCTGCTCATTGTTGCGGTAATAGTCCCAAACCGCCTTCTCCTGGCCTGGGAACATGCGCGCCCGCTCGACCAAAGCGTCGGTCAGATCCTTTTCGTCCACCTTCACGTCGGCGCTTTTGCCGATCTCGGCCAGAACCAGCCCCAACCGCACGCGTCGTTCGGCGATCTTGCGGAACTCGGCCTTCGTCTCTTCCTCCGTCTTGCCGTCTTCGGCGACGGGTTGGCCCGCCCGCTGGCTTTCCTGCTCGTGCTGGCCCCAGATATTGGCGAATTCCTGCGCGACGAGGCTCTCCGGCAGCTCAAAGGAATAGCGTCTGTCGAGCGCGTCGAGGAGCGCGCGCTTCATCTTTTCGCGCGACGCCTTGTCGAAATCGGCTTCGAGATTGCCGCGAACGGCGGTCTTCATCGCCTCGAGCGACTCGAAGCCGTATTTCTTGGCGAGCTCCTCGTCGAGCCCGAGCGTCTTTGGCGCCGCAACGGCCTTGACCGTCACGTCGAACTCGGCGTCCTTCCCCGCGAGCTGCTTGGCGGCATAGTCCTCGGGGAACCGGACCTTGACGACCGGCTGGTCGCCGGCGGCGGCGCCCTCGAGCTGCTCCTCGAAACCGGGAATGAAGGTTCCGGCGCCCAGCACCAGATCGACGTCCCCGCCCGCGCCGCCCTCAAAGGGCTCGCCGTCGAGCTTGCCGGTGAAATCGATCGTCAGCCTGTCGCCCTTCTCCGCCCTGGTCCCTTCGGGCCTGGCCTCGAATTCCTGAGCACGATCGGCGAGAGACTGCAGCGCCTTCTCGATATCGTCCTCGGCGACTTCGGCGACGGGACGCTCCAGGGAGATGTCGTCGAAGGCGCCGATGTCGAACTTCGGCAGCGTTTCGAAGGTGACGACATAGGAGAAATCGCCCTCTGCCGTTAGCGCGCGCTCGACTTCCTCCTGCCCGCCGGGGTCGTTAACCGCCTCCTGCAACACGTCGCTCATGATGCTCTTTCCGTAGAGCTTCTTGAGATGGCCAATCGGCGCCTTGCCGGGGCGAAATCCCTTGATCTGACTTTTCGCCTGAATCTCGCTGAGCTGAGCGGCGAGCTTGGCGGCGAGTTCGCCGGCCGGCAGAACCACCTTGTATTCCTGCTTCAAGCCCTGCGAGGAGGTCTGCGTTACTTGCATCTCGATTAGCCTTCTTAATGACTGCGACGTCGCCGGCGCGCGACGACGATTATGCAACTGCCACGGTAGGCGGCTCTGGTGCGGGCGGAGGGAGTCGAACCCCCACGACTTTCGTCACCGGAACCTAAATCCGGCGCGTCTACCAGTTCCGCCACGCCCGCGATCGGCGGATAGGGCCCGCCTTAATTCCCTGCCCGTGAACCGGGATCGCTTGAGATGAAATCGAACCGTTCGACTCCCTCTCAAACGATCCTGTTCCCCCGAAAAGGCGCAGTCCCTTGCGCGTTTTGAGGGCGCGCCAAGGCTCTCCCAAGCGCGAACTCGATTCGTCGGGCGTCGCTCTATAGCATGGACGCGGCGGGATGCCAGCCGCCGCTGGCTATTGTGGCGCCACGCGGTGATCCGCCCCCTCGAGGCCGCGGATCAGCGTAATGACCTTTTCGTGCCCCTGGGGATCGCGCCATTTGGCGTTGCAGAGCGTCGGACCGCAGACGACTTCCGGAAACTTATAGAGGGGCTTGCCGCGGGCGGTTTTCAGCCCGTAGCCGACATTGGGCTTCCAGCCGCCGGCGATCAGCGACTGGCGATAGTCGGAATAGCCTTGCGAAGCCTGCGCCCACGCGGCGAGCGGCAAAAACCCGCACGCGCTGCAGAAGCCTAAAATTGCGGCAGTCTTCTTCATGCGCGGCGCGCTCATGTCTCTAGCCTCCTCGTGTTCTGGCCGTTCTCGCGCTCCCCTCACGGCGCGTGACGTTGAAGCTCTCAATCATTGCCCAATGGGCCGGGCTGCGCCATAGCTAGATGGCGATGTCACAACTCCTCTCCCGCCGCGTCGTTCTTTCCGGCGTCGCCGCCAGCCTGGCGGCGCTTCCGGCGATAGCGCAGTCGCCGCCGCGCTCCCTGCGGCAGCTCGAGGCCCGACCGGGGAAGGCGCGCCTGTCCGGCGGCGGCGAAACCAGCATTCTCGGTTTCGACGGGATCACGCCGGGTCCTGTCCTTCGCTACCAGCAGGGCGACGAACTCGCCGTCCGTTTTCTGAACAAGCTTGACCAACCCGCAACCATTCACTGGCATGGCTTGCGCGGCGACAATGCGATGGAGGGCGTCGCCCCGCTGACGCAGGCGGCGGTCGCGCCAGGCGGGTCCTTCGATTACCGCCGCACGCTCGCCGATCCCGGCCTGTTCTGCTACCGGCCGAGCGTCTACGGCGCGACGCCGGAGCTGGTCGGGCGCGGCCTCAAGGGCCTGCTGGTCGTCGATGAGCCGGCGCCGCTGCCCGCAGACGCCGACCTGCTCCTCGTGCTCGACGACTGGCGGCTTAATGACGCGGGCCAGGTCGTTGGCGACTTCAACGATCCAGCGGCGGCAAGCGGCGTCGGCCGGATTGGTCCGCTGCTCTGCGTCAACGGCAAGGCTGCGCCGGCCCTGCAGAGCCTCGCGCCCGGTGCCAGGGTGCGGCTGCGCCTGGCCAATCTCAGCAATGCGCGCATCATGGTGCTGTCCCTCGCGGGCGCGCAGCCTTTCGTGATCGCCATCGACGGCCAGCCGTGCGACGCCTTCGAGCCGATCAAGCGCAGCATTCCCGTCGCGCCGGGGGCGCGCTTCGAGCTGATGTTCGACATGCCGGAGACCGAGGGCGCCAAGGCCAATTTGATCTTGCGCGGACAAAATGGCGAGGATCGCGACCTTTTCGTCGCGGACGCCAAGGGCGCAATGGCGTCGAAGCGTCCGCCGATAGCGTCGCTCCCGCAGAATGCGGCGCTTCCTGCCGAGATTAAGCTTGCGAGCGCCAAAAAAGTCGATCTCGTGATCGAACCGCGCAAGGCCGCAACCGGCCCCGCCTGGACGATCAATGGCGCCTTGACGAAAGGCTACGAAGGCCAGCCTCTCTTCAAAGTGGCCCGCGGAACCCCGGTGACGCTGGGCTTTGTCAATAAGTCGGGAGCGGCGCTCGCGATGCATGTTCACGGGCAGTGCATGCGTCTTCTGCATGACCTCGATGACGGATGGGAGCCCTATTGGCGCAACGGCGTGATCGTCCCCCCCGGAAAAACCAAGCACGCCGCCTTCCTCGCCGAATCGCCTGGAAAGTGGGCCGTTCATGATGATATTCTGGAGCACGAAGCAGGCGGACTGGCGACTTGGTTCGAAGTCGCCTAGAGCAAGCGTCACAAAGGTTAATAGGACACCGAAATAGAACCACGCTTTTTCCGTCTGTTCAGACCTTTGTCTGAACTTCTGTGACGGAAAATGCTTCGAATATGAGTTGAAGGCATTGTCAAATGCTGGATCAAACTCACTTAAAGCTTGGCGGCTTAGCCCGCCCGCGCCGCCGCGCCTTGCGTCGGGACCCGGACGGCTCGTTTTCTTGCGTCATCGAGGGGGGAGGCCTTGGCCCCGAAGTATCGGATATGATCGGCGCCGCGCACCTACGGCACCCTCCCCAAGATTTTCCGCACTGGCGCTTCGAACACCTAGAGATTGAATATGACGCGCCGACGCAATCGGCGTGGATGAATTATCGCGCAGACTCGCCGCACTGTTACACTTTGCGGATGTTGCAGGAGGCGATCGAGTTTCGCGACGCGATCAAACGTCTGGCGCAGACGGAGGGCTCGAAGTGGCCGATCCGCTATATCGTGATGGCCTCGAAGAAGCCGCATGTATTCAGCTTGGGCGGCGATCTTGCGACATTCGTTTCCTGCATCAGGAACAATGACCGTGATTCCCTGTTAACCTACGCCTACGCCTGTATCGAGGTCATGTACACGCTAACCTCGGCGTTCGATCTTCCTGTCCTGACGCTGTCCGTCGTCAGGGGACAGTGCATGGGCGGCGGCTTCGAAGGGGCGCTGGCCACCGATTTTCTCATCGCCGAGGAGAGCGCGCGTCTTGGAGTGCCCGAGATCGCCTTCAACACCTTTCCGGGAATGGGCGCGGTGACGTTTCTCACCAGGCGCGTGGGGCCGGCGCGAACACAACAGATTCTCTCGGCCGGCCGCGTTTATACGGCGCGAGAACTGTTCGATCTCGACATTGTCGACGTCGTCGCGCCGGAAGGCCGGGCGCTCGAAACCGCCCATGAGTGGATGCTCGACCCCGACGGCGCGAACTGGCGGCGCCGTCAGGCCCTCGTCAACTTTCGGAAGCAATGTTTCCCCGTGCGCAAAGAGGAATTGCTTCGGGTGGTCGAGCTTTGGACGGATTGCTCCATGGCCATTTCACGGCACGATTTGCGTTACATGGAACGGCTTGTTTCGGCGCAGTCGCGTCTTCCCCGCGACGAGCTTCCCTCCGGCAAGGGCGAGGCTTTGAAAAAGCCGCCGCCTTCCGAAGAGGATTAGCTCATGCTCGTCCACGGGAAGCCAGCCGCCAGCGAAAGCACCGATGTTCAAATCCATATCGACCTGGTTGAAACCCTGTTCGGCACCGCCGGTTCGTTTTTTGCGGGCCTTCTCGGCGGCCTCATCGCGCCTGCGCTCGCTTGGCTCCTTCTCGGCGATCGAATCTACCTCTACTTCGTGGCGCTGATCGCCGTTCTCGGCGCCTTTCGCCTTTACGTTTTCTTTGCGCATGCGAGCACGCCGGTCTCGCTTCGCCGACAGGATTCGCTGGAATGGGAGCGGCTCTACGCGATTGGCGCGGTCGGCTTCATGACGGCGGTCGGTGCGTCCGTCGCGGTCTTGTTCTACAGTCACTACAACGACGTGCTCGGCATTTACAGCATCGTCATTATGATGAGCGGCCTGAGCGGACTCGCGGGTCGCAACGCCGGCCGTCCCTGGATCGTTCTCGCGCAATCGCTCGGCCTCGCGCTTCCGCTTGCCATCGCCGCGATGATGCATGAAGAACGGCGCTACCTCGGCCTTGCGCTGATTGTCGTGCTGCTGATCGTCTCCATTCATTCAACGACGAAATTTCTGCACGGCAATCTGGAGTCGGCGCTGCGCAACGGCTTGGACGCCACCCGCCAGCGGCAAAAATTCAGCCTCGCGTTGAACTCGATGACACACGGCCTGTGCATGGGCGACGCCGATCTGTCGGTCACGGTCGTGAACCGGCGCGTCATCGATTTCTTCGGCATCGTGGCGGCGGCGACGCCGATCCGGCTCGAAGCGCTGGCGCACGCGATCGGCAAGAGCGTCGGCATGTCGCCGCACGAAAGCAAAATCTTTTTTGAGCGGTGGAAGCGGCACGTCACAATGCCGCGTGCGACCATCTTTACGCACAAGCTCGGCGAACGTTTTTTTGAGTTTCACTGCGAACGCGCCGAAGCAGGATCCTTCATTACCGTCATCGAGGACGTGACGATACAAAAGCGCGCGCTCCGTGAGATCGAGCGCATCGCGCATTTCGACGATCTGACCAATCTCCCGAACCGCTATCAGTTTCAGGAGACGCTGGAGGAGGAAATGGTTCAGCTCAGGCAGCGCGGGTTCCACGCCGCGCTGCTCAACATTGATCTCGATCGGTTCAAAGACGTCAATGACACGCTGGGCCACTCCATCGGCGATGAGCTGCTGTCCGCGGTCGGCGCGCGTCTCGCCGCCTGCGTGCCGCATCCGCACGTCGTGGCGAGGCTCGGCGGCGACGAATTCTGTGTGCTGCTGCGCGCCGGCGAACGCCTTCCTGAGGTTGACGAACTCGCCGCGAATATCCTTGCCGAGATGCATCGCACCTTCATCGTCGAAAATCACGTCATCAACATCGGCGCGAGCATCGGCATGGCTGCGGCGCCCAACGACTCGGAGACCTCCGGCGGCCTGCTCAAATGCAGCGATCTCGCGCTTTACCAGTCGAAAGCCGAAGGGCGCGGCAAGGCGATTTGGTATTCCCAGGAGATGCAGGATGCGCTGACCCGAAAGCGGGCAATCGACACCGAACTGCGTCACGCGTTCCTGGCGAACGAATTGATCGTCTACTATCAGCCGGTCGTCGATTCCCGCACCGCGACCATCGTTTCCATGGAGGCGCTGCTGCGATGGCGCCACCCGACCCGAGGAATGATCTCACCGGGCGAATTCATTCCTGTCGCCGAAGAAACCGGCATGATCATCGAACTCGGCGCCTGGGCGCTGCGGCAGGCGTGCAATGACGCGAAGTCGTGGCCTTCGAACGTCCGTGTCGCCGTCAACATCGCGCCGAGACAGTTCCAACAGAAGGATCTCGCCGAGATGGTCGCGGCGACGCTCCGTGAATCTGGATTGGAGCCCGATCGTCTGGAACTCGAAATCACCGAAACGACGCTCATGGTGTCAGATGACGTCGACAGTAAGTTACGCGAGATCGAAGCGCTCGGCGTCCGTCTCTCGCTCGATGATTTCGGAACCGGCTACAGCAGCCTCGGCTATCTCAATCGTTTCCCGGTCAAGAAGGTCAAGATTGATCGCTCCTTCGCGCGGCAGGCGATCGAGTCGCCGAAGACGCAGGCGATCATTTCGGCGATCTCTGCGCTGGCGCGGGATCTGTCCATCGATCTCGTCGCCGAGGGCGTCGAAACTGACGCTCAACTCGCCTTCATGGCGAGCAAGAATATTTTTCTCATTCAGGGATACCTATACACGAGGCCGCGGCCAATCGAGGAGCTGAGACCGCTCCTCAAGTATTGGCGCGACGCGCCGCGCCTCGTCAGCGCGGCGTGATTTACGCACGACAAGCATCAGTTGCGCTCAAGCGCCACCAAGCTCCGTCGATCAACCCCAGGTTGCACCATGCGTTGCGCGCGAAAAATCGCGTGCGAGGCGTTATAGCGTCGACCGAATTGAGCGAGGTAGCGCTCTATCGCAGCGGCGCCAGGCTGTGGCTCGACGACGTCTCTAACGATCAGCAGTTCATGGGCGTCTTCGGCGGTGAGCGCCCTATTGCTCTCCATGAGACGTTCCGCCTTGACGAAGCCGAGCGTCCGGCCAACCGCCGCGTAAAGTCCCAAGAAATCTGAAGGATCCCCCGAGAAGGAGAATTGCGCGTCCCTTTCGGCGACGATGGCGGAGCAATGCATCGCGAAGTCGAAATCGGAGCCGCTCATCAGGCCGCGCGCCCAGGCGAGCGTGATCACCGGCGTATCGACGATCAGCTCGGAATTTTCGGCAGCCATCTCTCCGAAACCCTCGGCCGGCCTCGGCGCCTCTCGCACGCCATGCGCGAAATCATAGACGAGGTAGCGGAGCTCGTTCAGCTCGCCTCGGTCGATCGCCGACAAAATCTCGGTAATTGTACGGATCGTTAACGCGTCAAAACCCGGCCGAGTCTTGCGCAATACTAGAGCCTGGTGGTCTTTCAACCAGATGGTCGACAGGCAGCCGCCGGAGACGGAAAGTTCAGCTTGGTCACGGAGATAAGGAAAGTTCAGCATGTGTCCCGCCATAGTTTGGTGAAGGCTCGATTAAGTTAAATGAAAATTTAACTTCGCCAACCCTGGCGCTCATGATTGCTCAAAATTGCGCCGAAGTTACGCCAAGTGCATGACGTTTAACCAACTTCGCTAACGGCAGGCCTTAGGAAAAATCATCGTCAGGCGACTGGTTTGTACAATAAAAGGGCCGCGCATACTTTTTTCGCGCGCGTGTGGCCCTTGGTCGCGGGACAAGTGAGCGCCGCTAATTTATATTAACTAAAGCGCTGCTGGAGGTTCCGGAATCTCGCCCGTCGCAGCTCGCGTTCGCTCAAAGGGTGTGCGAAAACTGGCGCGTCGGAACCGGACCTGCGCGCCAAGAAGAGACCGCTCATCGCAGAGCGGCCGGTTCAGAAGGGAGAAACCAGATGATCACTGGGTCACGCAAGCACATGCGCATGGCGACGTCGGCATCAATCAGGGCCAGTGCCTGATGAAACTCGGCCCCGATACAATGACTTTCACAGGGTATCAGCCGCAAAAGTCGCGTGAACAGTTCTGCGACGACATTCCAGACGCCGGGCCCACCATTATCACCCTGGATGCGCAGCAGGACGAACTGCGCGACATGAATCTCGAAATGCGCGTCGTCCGCGACGTGGGCCAAAAGGACGACACCGAAAATCTCGAGGCGAACACAGAGTATTACTCTCCGCCCAAGAAGTATAAGTCAGGAACTCTCACCTTCGAACACGTCTTTCCGCAGGAAGGCAAGTTCATCGGGCTGGTGAAGGCGAAAAGCGACGATGGCGCGAAAGAATATGTCGCTCGCTTCCCCTTCTCTGTCGGCTTGACCCAAACCAGGGAAATAACGATCGCCGTGTTCTTCGCGGGTCTGGCGCTGGTTGGCTTCGGGCTTTGGTACAAGAATCAATTCATCGACAAGAAGAAGTCTGCGCCGAAGGCTTAAATCGGCTTCAGCTTAGCAGCTCTACTCGACCGTCGCGTAAGGTTACGCGGCGGTCCATTTGTTTGGCGAGCTCCAGATTGTGAGTGGCGATGAGCGCCGCCAGTCCGGTGCTGCGCGCGAGCGCCAACAACGTTCCGAAAACATGCTCCGCCGTGCGCGGATCGAGATTGCCCGTCGGTTCGTCGGCGAGCAGAAGATGCGGCGCGTTCGCGACCGCGCGGGCGATGGCGACGCGCTGCTGTTCGCCGCCGGAAAGCTCCGAGGGACGGTGCGACGCGCGCGGTCCCAGCCTCAAATAGTCGAGCAATTGTTGCGCCCGCAGGCGCGCTTCATTCGCGCTCAGGCCATTGATCATCTGCGGCAGCGCAACATTCTCGAGCGCCGAGAACTCCGGCAGCAGATGATGGAATTGATAGATGAAGCCGACGGTGGCGCGCCGCAGACGCGTGCGCTCGGCGTCGGACATGCGCGACGTCGGCGCATTTGCAATCAGCACTTCGCCGCCGTCCTGGCGCTCCAAGAGTCCGGCGATATGGAGGAGCGTCGACTTGCCGGCGCCAGAGGGCGCCAGCAACGCGACCGTCTCGCCCGGGTAGATGGACAGATTGACGTCCATCAGAATGTCGAGCCGCGCCTCGCCCTCGCGATAGTGGCGCGCAATGCTGCGGAATTCGAGAACGGCCTCGCTCATCGCGACTACTCGTGCCGCAGCGCTTCGATCGGATCGAGCGATGCGGCTTTCCAGGCTGGATAGATCGAGGCGAGAACGGCGAGCGTGAGCGTCATGGCCACGATCGCCGTCACCTCGCGGGGGTCGACGATCGCCGGCAGCCGCGAGAGAAAATAAAACTCCGCAGGGAAGAGATTGGCGTCGAAAAGCTTATTAACGCCGAGGCGGATGGTGTCGAGATTTTTCGCCAGCGCCAGACCTAACGCAAAGCCGGCCAGCGTGCCGACGACGCCGATCGAAGCGCCGATGATCAGGAACACGCGCAGGACCGCGCCCCGCGTCGCGCCCATCGTGCGCAGTATGGCGATATCCTGAGTCTTGTCCTTCACGAGCATCGTCAACCCGGAGATGATGTTGAAGGCCGCGACCACGACGATCAAAGCAAGAATGATGAAGAGGATGTTTTTCTCGACCTGCAGCGTGTCGAAGAACGTCTTGTTGCGCTGGCGCCAATCGGTGATGATCAACGGCCGCTCGATCGCCTTTTCGACGTTGATGCGAAAATCGTCCATCTTCTCGGGATCGGTGACGAAAGCTTCAACGACCGTCGCCTCATTCTCCCTGTTGAAGAAGAGCTGCGCCTCGGTGAGCGGCATATAGACGAAGACGCTATCGAATTCGGACATGCCGATAGAGAAGATCGCGACGACTTTGTAGGCTTTGATGCGTGGGGCGACCCCGAAAGGCGTCTGCACGCCCTTGGCGATGAGCAGGCTGACCGAGTCGCCGACGCCGACGCCGAGCGTCTCCGCCAACCGCTGACCGATGGCGACGCCGCCGGCCTTATCGAATCCCGCGAGCGCGCCGCTCTTGACGTTGCCCGCCACGCCGGGGAGCCGCGTCAGGTCCTTCTCGCGCACGCCGCGCACAAGCACGCCCGATTGGCCGAACTGGGTCGATATGCCGGCCGCGCCCTCGACCATGGGAATTGCAAGCTGGACGCCGGGCAGCTTCGCCGTCTTCGCTGCCACCCGGTCCCAATCCGTGAACGGAGTCTCCACCGCCTGCAAAAATGCGTGGCCGTTGATGCCGATGATCTTGTCCATCAGCTCGCGATGGAATCCGTTCATCACCGAAGTGACGACGATGAGGGTGGCGACGCCCAGCATGATGCCGAGGAACGAAAAGCCGGCGATGACCGAGACGAAGCCGTCGGCGCGACGGGCGCGCAGATAGCGCAGCGCCACCATCCGCTCAAAGGCCGAAAAGGCGCCGGCGCCTCTTGCCGGTTGCGCCGCTCCGGCGCCTCTTGCCGGTTGCGCCGCTTCGGTCATGCCTGAGCCTGTCGCATTGCGGCGACGATGCGGGTGACGGCGTCCTGAGGCGCGAGAAGCTCCCGCTCTCCGGTGCGGCGCTGCTTCACCTCCACCCTGCCCTCAGCCAGGCCCTTGGGCCCGACCACGACCTGCCAGGGCAGACCGATGAGATCGAGCGTCGCGAATTTCGCGCCGGGGCGTTCGTCGCGGTCGTCATGCAGCACGTCCAGTCCCGCGTTCTCGAGCTGCTCCACGAGATCGGCGCAGACCTTGCCGGTCGCCGGGTCTCCGACTTTCAGATCGGCGACCCCGACGTGGAAGGGGGCGACGGATTCGGGCCATATGACGCCGTTGTCGTCATGGCCCGCCTCGATGATGGCGGCGGCGAGGCGCGACGGCCCGATGCCGTAGGAACCCATTTGCACGACGACCTCCTTGCCGTCCGGTCCGTTGACGACGGCCTTCATCGGCTCGGAATATTTGGTTCCGAAGTAGAAAATATGGCCGACCTCGATGCCGCGCGCCGCAACCCGCGAATCCTCAGGAACCGCGGCGAAGGCGGCGGCGTCATGCATCTCGCTCGTCGCCGCGTAGCGGCTGGTCCATTTGTCGACCACCCCCTGCAACGCCGCCGCATCGTCGAAGTCGATCGAAGCGGGCGGCGGCGCGAAGGACAGAAAATCTTTGTGGCAAAAGACTTCGCTCTCGCCGGTCGAGGCGAGGATAATGAATTCGTGGCTGTTGCCGCCGATGGGGCCCGACTCCGCCGCCATCGGAATGGCGGTCAGGCCCAGGCGCGCGAAGGTGCGCAGATAGGCGACGAACATCTTGTTGTAGGAATGCTGACCGGCTTCGGCTGTGAGATCGAAGGAATAGGCGTCCTTCATCAAGAATTCGCGCGAGCGCATCACGCCGAAACGCGGCCGCACCTCATCCCGGAATTTCCACTGGATATGAAAGAGATTGAGCGGCAGATCCTTGTATGAGCGCACATAGGCTCGAAAAATCTCCGTGATCATCTCTTCGTTAGTGGGGCCGTAGAGCATCTCGCGGTCATGGCGGTCGGCGATGCGCAGCATTTCCTTGCCATAGGCGTCATAGCGGCCCGACTCGCGCCACAGATCGGCGGGCTGGATGGTCGGCATCAGACATTCGATGGCGCCGGCGCGGGTCTGCTCCTCGCGGATAATGGCGTTGATCTTGTTTAAGACCCGCAACCCGAGCGGCAGCCAGGCGTAAATGCCGGCCGACTCCTGTCGGATCATGCCCGCCCGCAGCATCAGCCTGTGCGAGACAATTTCCGCCTCTTTCGGCGTCTCGCGCAGGATGGGCAGAAAATAGCGGGAAAGGCGCATGTGGGATCCAGTTGGGCGAATCGAAGGAGCGGCGAGCATAGCCCGTTCGCCGCCCGGAAAAACGGCGCGGGCGGAGCTTTTGAACCCGGCGTGGCCAAAAACGCAAGCCGAAGGCGCCTTCCCTTTTCGCCGAGCCCGGCCCATTTCGGGATCATGAACGCTTGAGGAGGCCGGCATGGGCAAGACTGTGGGCGAGGCTATGGGCAAGGCTAAAGGTGAGCCTGCGAACAGACATCCCTGGGGAAGCGTCCGCGACAATCCCGAGTTCAGTCGCTTCGAACTCGACATCGATGGCGAGACGGCGCTCGCCTATTACCGCATCGACAATGACGTGATGGTCTTCACCTCAACGCAGACGCCGCCAAGCCTGCGCGGTCAGGGCGTCGCCTCAGAGCTCATCCGCAACGCGCTGGAATTTGCGCGGGCGCGCGGCTTGAAGGTTCAGGGCGACTGCGCCTTCGTTGCGGACTATGTGGAAAAACATCCGGAGTTCCAGGATCTGCTGCCCTAAGCGATCGACTCGCCGGCGGCCCTTCTGTGCTCCGGTGTCAAAAAAGAGGTCTCGACACTGCGTCGAGGCCTCTTTCAATTTGTCGCCCCGCTCGATAGCGCTGGCTTATTTCACCACCGGCATGGTGTAGGACAGAGCGCCGATATTGCCCTTGTCGCCCTTGAAATGCGCATGGCACATGACGCAATTCTCGGACACGACGGGTATCCCAGTCGCCATGCGCAGATAGCGCTTGCCGTCCTTTTCCAGGATCTCTTCATAGGCCTGCTCGCCGCCGCCGCGCAGCCTTTTCGCCGCCGTCTTTTCAAAAGCGTCCTTGGGCTCGTCGTCGGGGTCGCCGACTTTGTCGGTCAGCCCGATCAGCCTGACGTCGTACCAGCCGTTCTTTTTCATCGCGGCGAAAAGCGCCTTGGCCGCCGACGCGGCGGAAGGGTCCGACGGGTGTTTGACGTAAGTTTCGTCGATCAGCACCACGGCCGTCTTGAAGACGTCATCGAGCATTTTGATGTGCTGCCGCGTGCGCTCGATCTCGGGATCCTTGATCGGGGCGGCGTTTTCGGCGGATGCGGCGAGCGTCACGCCGGCCAATCCGCCGACCATCGCAACCGCCATAACGATGTTTCTCTTCATTCCCTTGGTCATCTCTTCCTCCCGGCCCCGGGCGACCGCCTGTGGGCGCATGGGCGCCAACTTCGCTCACGACTGCTGCGTGACGGTCATTGGATGAGAGCGGGCGGAAAAGGTTCCCGAATTTTTATGGGGCGATGACAATCGCGCCAGAACGGCGCGCACGCTTTGCGCGCAGCGCGCCCCTCCAAAGGGAAACGCCTCCATGACGAAGGGGCCGATGTCCTTCTCCAGCTGATCGCGAATGAGACGCCGGGCGCGATGCAGGCGAGTCTTCACGGTCTCCGGCCGCAGTTCGAGGATCTGCGCGACCTCGGCGACGGAGAGCCCCTCAATGACGCGCAAAACGAAAACCAGGCGGAAATCCTCCGGAAGCCTCTCGGTGGCCTGCTCGACGAGGCGCAGAATTTCGCGCTGGGCCAGAGATTTCTCGGGATCGTCGCAGTCTTTCGCCTCTGATGAGAAAGCCTCGCCCTCGTTTCTCTGCGCGCCAAAGACATGAATGAGCTTCGCCCGGCGCCTCACGCGCAGCCGCGCGGCGGCTTCATTGATGGTGATCCGCGCAAGCCAGGTGGCGAGCGTGGCCTCGCCGCGAAATTCGTCGAGATGGGTGAAGGCCTTCAGATAGGCCTCCTGGACCACGTCCTCGGCCTCATGACTGTCGAGCACGATGCTGCGGGCGATGCGATAGAGACGGCGATTGTTGTCCGCCATGATGAGGCGCAGCGCCTCTTCTTCGCCCGCCAGCGCGCGCGCCGCGAGCAAGCGTTCGTCTCGCCTATCCACCTCGGGCGTTAATTGCGCCGCGTGCACGCCTTCCATCCGATCGGCCTTTCGACGCGCTCAAGGATAAGGCTTATCAGGCGCGACCATAGATCCAGTGGCGGCGCATTTATGCTGGCCAGCGCGGACCGGAGAACTTTAGGCCTACGACTCGGCGGATGAGTTCGCGCCCTCCCTTCTCCACTTGAGGAAAGGGTGGCTCGGTGAAGCCGGGTCGGATGTGGGCGGACCATGCGCGACCACCTTCGCGCCACGGAGCGCGAAGTCATCGAACGGGGGACGAACTATCTTGGCGGCAGCGTTTCAACAAAATCGACCGCGAGTTGCGCGTAGCTGGAAAGCTGAGCATCGGTCCGAATTGCTTCTTCATGCTCACGGGCGGCAATGTCGCCGATTGCACCGCTGGCGCAGAGCTTCTGTCGAAGATGCCCGCTTGTGACATCCTGCATGGCGACAAAGGTTACGACAGCGACGTCATCCGCCGGCAGGTCGAGAATGCCGGCGTGATGCCGAACATCCCGCCCAAGGCCAGTCGCAAATGGAAGAACTGCTTCTCGCCTTTCCTTTACCGAATCCGAAACGCCATCGACCGCATGTTCTGCCAGTTGAAGGACTTCAGACGCATCGCCACGCGCTACGATCAAAGCGCGACTAACTTTCTCGCAGCCGTCTGCATCGCGGCGACAATCAGCTATTGGTTATGAGTCTGGACCCTAAGGCCTCACGGCGCATCAGACCCCTTTTTAGCCTGTCCGCTTTTTCGCCTCAGCCCTCCTACTCCGTGGCTATTGGACCGGACTATTGGAATATCAAATTCTACGCAGTCGCGTCTTGCCCCCTATCAAAGTTCGCCTATCTCAACCTTAGGCGCGCACACGTGCGAATTCCGCGCCTTGGGGCGGCAAGGCTTCAGCTAGAACAGGGAGCGAGAATTGGACCTCCAGAATATCACGCACATTCTCGCCGCGACGGATTTTTCCGACACTTCGATTTCCGCTTTGGAGCGCGGCTTTCTGATCGCGAAAGCCGCAGGGGCCCGATATTCGGTGGTCCACGCGGTTGACGACGGCGCCCTCACCTCACTGCGTCGACTGTTCGACGAGACGTTTGATCCATTCCCGAAAGATGCCAAAGAAAAAGCACGGGAACAACTGGAGAAAGTCGTTTCGGGCGCAAGCCAGGACTGCGGACTTTGCGCGGAGCTGCGGCTTGAAAATGGCTCCGCCTGGGCTGCGGTTTGCTCTCTCGCGGACACAACCGATGCAGGCCTGATCGTCGTCGGAGCGCATGGCGGCGGCTTTTTGTCCCGACCTACGGTCGGCTCGACCGTTTCGCGCATTCTTCACCAGAGCCGACAGCCCGTCCTGATCGTGAAACGGCGGCCCGGTCAGGCGTACCAGCGCGTCCTTGTGGCCGCGGACTTTTCTCCCGTGTCAACCGCGACGGTTCGCCTCGCGCGCACCATCGCGCCCGAGGCTGAGATCATTCTGATGCATGCGTTCGAGGAACCCTTGTATGAAGAGCTTCTCGAATATGACGGGGATGGCGAGCATATCGTTGATCGGTATCGCGAGCGCGCGCATCGAGAGCTTCAGGAACTCGCGGCGGCATCCGGACTGTCCGCATCGCAGTTTTCCGCTCTCGTCGTCCGGGGCAACGCCAAACGGGCAATCGTCGCTCATGCGAACCAGCTCCGTTGTGACCTGATCGTCATGGGAAAACATGGGAGTGGAGGTATCGATGAGCTTCTTCTCGGCAGCGTCGCGAACCAAGTAGTGATCGACGCCGAAAGCGACATTCTCATCGTCGTCGATGCGCGCGAGCCAGAGCTTTGGTGCTACACCGAGGATAGAAGAGCGAAGACAAAGCTGCTCCAGTCGGATCGTTTCGACATTAGCGCCTGGGGCGTTGGCAGGGCCGGTTCGCTGAAGACGCTTGTCGCCGGCGAGGTTGGAGAGGAGATCGTGGAGGCGCTTCGCGAGGCGTTTGCGAAAGCAGATGTTTGCGAGATCAATTGGGGAGCGACGCTCACGCATGAAGATGTAGAGGCGCGACCCGTAGATCTTGTCATGACGCTGCCATTTTCGAGCGGCGGAGACGCCTGGGAGGGGCCTCTACTCCTTATCTCGCTAGAGAATGCCGTCCAGGAGCAGATCGACAAATTCGACGCATCTGGTGGCAGTGAGCCGAGCCCGGATGAATTGATAACGTTGCGAGATGGTCTGCACATGCTTGCGAACCGCCTCAATAAGGCGCGAATCCGCAATGCGGCAAAAATCGCTCGGCGGGAAGAGCATAAGGCGCCGCTCTTTTGATCGTCGCCCGCCAGGGCGTTCATGCAACTCGCACGATGTATTCCGTAATGACAGTCGCGAGATCCTGAACGACGCCCCCGCTTGCTCGGTCGCAGTCCGTCGCGGGAAAAGGAATTCATGCGGGCGAACTGTCAACGGATGTCGAGTAAAACCCGTCCTGACAAGAAGGAAAGATGATGTTCAAGAAAATCCTCCTCCCGATCGATCTCGAAGAAGCCGAGATGACGCGCCAGGCGATCGAAGCAGCCATTGAGATCGCCAGTCCCGACGCCGAACTGCGTCTTGTCAGTGTGCAAACGATGGCTCCCACGACCTTCGTCGAATACGCACCGCCTGATTACGAAGGTGAAGTGCGCCTTGTGGCCGAAAAGCACATCGCGGAAACTGCGGCCAGAATAAATTGCCCGCGTGAACGCGTTTCGACCATCGTGAGAATCGGCGCTGTCTATGACGAGGCGCTAATCGAGGCTGGAGAGTGGGGCGCCGATCTCATCGTTATCTGCTCGAACCGGCCAACTCTGGCGACGTATCTTCTTGGCTCCAATGCCGCCAAAATCGTAAGGCACGCAACATGTTCGGTATTGGTGGTGCGGAAGTAGGATTCGTTACGCTGCGCGATTCAGGCAAACTGAGCGGCACAGAGCGCGGTTATCCGATATTGCGCTCGGCAAGAAGCACCTGATGTCGGCCGAGTGCGGTAGACTAAAACTCTTTGATCAGGCGAAGCGCCGCCTGCGTACGCCAAGCGTCTCCTGGCTCACGCACAACGCCGAGCCCTGCCTTGATCTCAGGCTCGCCGTCAATGCGTGATGGACCTGTTCGAAATCAATCCCCGCTCCGCCGCGCGGGAAGCAGCTGCGCCCTTCCGCGGCGCTGTCTTCAACCTGGTTATGTTGAATGAGCGATAATAAAGAGAATCCTAAGTCTAACTGGCCGGCTGTTCCAGCTGAGGCCGTTCTTGAAAGTTTCGGATCATCGAGCGCAGGATTGAGCGAAGGGGAAGCCGCGCGGCGACTCGCCCAGTATGGTCCTAATCTGCTTCCGCGCGGAAAGCGCCGCAGTCCATTTGTCCGATTCATCGCGCAATTCCACAATGTGATCATCTATGTCCTTCTCGCCTCGAGCGCTGGCGCTGCTGCTCTGGGCGATTGGTTGGACGCAGGCGTGATTTTAGCCGCGGTCATTATCAACGCCGCCATCGGATTTATTCAGGAAGGCAAAGCGGAAGAGGCCATGGACGCCGTCCGCAATATGCTCTCCCTCCATTCAACCGTGATCCGTGACGGGCGCCGACTGGTCGTGGATAGCGAATCCATAGTCCCTGGAGACATCATATTCGTTCAATCAGGCGACAAGATTCCAGCCGACATGCGTCTTGTTCGGCTGAAGTCTCTACAGGTTCAGGAAGCCGCGCTAACGGGTGAGTCGTTGCCTGTCAGCAAAGACGTTTCCTCAGTCGCCGAGGATGCGCTTCTCGCTGACCGCGCGTCGATGGCTTATTCCGGCACTGTCGTCACATATGGCCAAGGGATGGGCGTCGTGGTCGCGACCGGCGCCGCAACGGAACTCGGCCGCATCAGCGCTATGCTGTCCGAGGTCGCAGAGTTGACCACTCCCCTGCTTGAACAGATGGGGATATTTGGGCGTTGGTTGACGGTTATCATACTTGCAGTCGCCGCGGCGGTGTTCGCAATTGGGAAGGGGATATGGAGCCTTCCAACCTCGGACATGTTCATGGCGGCGGTCGGCGTGGTTGTCGCCGCGATTCCGGAAGGATTGCCGGCCGTCATCACAGTCACGCTCGCGATAGGCGTCCAGCGGATGGCGAAACGCCGTGCTATCATCAGACGCCTGCCCGCAGTCGAAACGCTGGGAGCCGTCACAACCATTTGCTCGGACAAGACGGGCACTTTGACTCGCAACGAGTTGACTGTTCGCACCGTCGTCACCGTGACTTCGATCTACGAAACCTCGGGTTCTGGTTACGATCCACGCGGCGCCTTCACCAAGGAGGGGCGCGACGTCCCAATCGACGGAGCGACAGACCTTGTCGAGATCATGCGCGCCATCGCCTTGTGCAATGACGCGTCGCTACATGAAAAGGACGGCGTCTGGAGCATTGACGGCGACCCTACCGAGGGCGCCTTGCTGACCGCCGCCATGAAAGGCGGCCTGGACCTGCGACGGGAGCAGCAGGAGCTTTCGAGAACAGACGCGATACCATTTGAATCGCAGCATTGCTTCATGGCGACGCTTCATCACGACCATCTCGGACAGGGATTTATTTTTGTGAAGGGCGCGCCGGAACGCTTACTTGATATGTGCGTCTCTGAGCGCAACCGAGATCAAGGGCAGCGAACGCTCGACCGCGACTCTTGGCTCGCGCAGATAGATGCGATCGCAGCGAAAGGCCAGCGCGTGCTTGGCGTCGCCGTGAAACACACCGTCGCTGGCCATTGCGAGCTTACATTTGGCGACGTTGAGACTGGGCTCACCTTTCTTGGCCTGATTGGTTTGATTGACCCGCCGCGAGAAGAAACCCGTGACGCTGTGCGTCAATGCGTTGCGGCGGGAATCGGCATCAAGATGATAACGGGCGATCACGCGGCGACGGCGGCGGCTATCGGCCGGGAGTTGAGACTCAAGAATCCGGACGCTGTGCTAACTGGCCGAGACTTAGACTTGCTGTCGGATGAAGAATTGAGCAATGCGGCATTGAGCACCACAATCTTTGCCCGCACAAGTCCAGAACATAAGCTCCGTCTCGTCAAGACCCTCCAAGATCAAGGGCAGATTGTTGCGATGACCGGCGACGGCGTCAATGACGCGCCAGCGCTCAAACGCGCTGATATCGGCATCGCCATGGGCGTGAAAGGAACTGAGGCCGCGAAAGAAGCCGCTGAAATGGTGCTGGCTGATGATAACTTCGCCTCGATTGTGCATGCCGTTTATGAGGGCCGCGTCGTCTACGACAACTTAAGAAAATGTATCATGTATATGCTGGCCATTAGCAGTGGCCAGGCGTTGACGATCGTGGCCGCGATTGCCTTCGGGGAAGCGCTGCCTATCACTCCAATCCAGATCCTTTGGGTCAATCTAGTCGACGGCGTAACGCTCGGCCTGGCGCTGGCTTTTGAGGCCGCCGAGCAGAACGTCATGGATCGTTCGCCGCGCGCGCCCAAAGAGCCGATCGTGTCTCGCTATTTGTTGTGGCGAACCGCATTTGTATCGTTCCTGGTGCTTATTGCCACCTTCGGCCTCTATGAATTGGAAACGATTCATGGCGCCAACGTTGAGACAGCGCGAACCGTGGCCGTCAACACTCTCGTCGCATGTGGAATAGGCTACATTTTCAGCGTGAGACGTCTGGTCGCCTCATCCATATCCTGGGACGGATTTTTCGGCAGCCGTCCCGTGCTGATCGCTGTGAGTCTTATCGTCGTCTTTCAGGCCTTGTTCACTTATGCGCCATGGCTGCAAACCCTTTTTGGAACGAGCGGGTTGGGGTTACGTTCCTGGCTGAGCATTGTTGCTGCCGGAGTCTCAGTGTTTGCCATTGCGGAGCTAGAGAAGGCAGCCCGCCGTCATAAGAACTGGACCGATTCGGAGGCAGCCCAACCTATCGCCAAAGTCGGTCGCGTCCTGCCGATTCTTGGCGCTTTCGCGCTTCTCGTGACTGCAGGCGGTTGGCTTTACTTTAGCGTAATGAGTGGCCTCACGGTCGTGAGCGCTACGGGCGTCGTAAATCCCCTCTCTGCCACTCCAATGACCGCTCAGGCGTCTGGCGTCGTTCAAGCGGTCTATTGTGATCCCGGATTGAAAGTGGCGAAAGGCCAACTCTGCGCGAAACTTGATCCGCGTCCCTTCGATGACATCATCGAAGGGGAGAAAGCCGCTCTTGCCGCGGCTGAAGTGACGCTCTCCGGAAGCAAGACAAGCCTCGCGGCCGCAGAGTCAGACCTCGATCGCAAGACAACGCTCTCGAAGCGGCGCGCCATCGCTCGCAAGGCGCTTGAGGCGTCGCGAAAAGCGGTTGCTCAGGCGCAGGCGCGCATGAGCCTGGCCGAGGCGGCGATCGCCGAACGCCGAGAAGCGCTGGCGGCAGCCGAGGCGGCGCTCGGCAAGACAGACGTTTTTGCGCCTTCCGAAGGCATCGTAGTCACGCGAAACGTCGCGGCGGGACAGAGGATCATCGCGGGCGTAGAAACGCCACTCTTCCTCATCGCGACCGATCTTGCGAACGTACGAGTGGCGATCGAGGTCGCCGAAAAGGATGCTGGAAAGATCGAAGTTGGCGACGCAGCTGTCATCACGGTTGCGACTCTCCCCGGCAAGAAATTTTTCGGCGTGGTCAGCGGCGTGCGACGTGCGGAGGCAGGCAAAAGCGGCGTCACATACGAGGTTGCAATCGACACGGCCAACCCGGATCAATTACTTGAACCTGGCATGACGGCGACCGCAAGGATTGATGTTAACGGTCGCGACGCTTGGCGCATTGATCGCGCTCACACGACATCTAGGGTCCAGACCCATAAAATGCTCGGCACGATCCAAGCGTCGTGATTCACAGCTTCAGAAAGGAAGCGACCATGATTCCCGACCGTTTTTGGCTGACCGACGCCTAGTTTGCGAAGATTGCGCCGCACCTCCCCACTGACACGAGGGGCAAGGCGCGGGTCGACGATCCGCGCGTGATCAGCGGGATTGTCCCCGTGCTGAAATCCGGCGGGCGCTGGATCGACGCGCCGTCGGAATACGGGCCGCGCAAGATGGTTGAAGGACTTCAGACGCATCGCCACGCGCGACGATCGAAGCACGACTAACTTTCTCGCAGCCGTCTGCATCGCCGCGACAATCAGCTATTGGTTGTGAGTCTGGACCCTAGCCCTTCATCATGGGCGGCATTTTTTCGAAGCGCGGCAAATTTGTATCGAAGATATCCCAAGAAGCGCCGCGGCTCGCGTAAACGATCATTTGAGGTTTGAACACTTCGAGATCGTCGAGGCTCGACGCCCTGAGGAAGATCAAATCGGGCATTGCGTCGTTTAGCGAATATATCGGTGCGCCGCAGCGAGGGCAGAAAGCGCGCGAGACCACATGCCCGCTGTCAGCTGGTTTTTCGTAGACGGTTACGTCCCCTGATATGGTTACAGAGGTGCGAGGAACGGCGAGATGCGAGCTATGACCCGTCCCACTGCTCTTGCGGCAATCAGCGCACTGGCAATGACCGGACACGAGGGGATCGGCGTTGCATTCATAATGGACAGCGCCGCAAAGACAGCGGCCTTGGAAGGGTCCCGACATTGGATTTCTTCCTCGATTGTGCGTTCATGTCGCACTAGATTAGAGTTGTGACTTGTGATTTGCAAGTCACTGTCAGCCAACGATGCGCGCCTTGAAGAAACTCAGGTCGGGATGCCCGATAGCCACCTCTCTCGATATTTTTGGCGACCGATGGACGCTTGTCATCATGCGCGATCTTGCAATGGGGAAAACGCGGTTTGGAGATTTTTCTCAATCCCCTGAACGCATCCCGACGAATGTGCTGACAAATCGACTCTTACGATTGGAGGAATTCGGCCTTATCGAGAAGAGTCCTTATCAGGAACATCCAATCAGGTACGACTATGCGGTGACGCAGAAAGGAGCCGAATTGCTGCCCGTGCTGCAAGCGGTTTGCAAATGGGCGAATAAGCATCTGCCAGACACATGGAAAACGCCGGATAAGTTTCTCTCGCTGAAACCGTCAGATCTCACGGTTCGAAAAGCCAAACCCCGTGGGTAGGCTGACCGCTCGGTCTTGCCACTTGCAAAATCAAGAATTTTGCGCCGCAAGGAAATGGTCTGGCGGGAGCGACTACGCCTCAGCCTCGGCGGCGAGCTCCAGCCATTGTTCCTCAGCGGCGGCGAGCGCCTGGGCCAATTCCTCGCGCTGCGACGCGAGCCGCGCCGCCTCCTGCGGATTGCGCGCGAAGGCGTCGGGCGCGGCGAGCGCCTCGTCGACGCGGGCGATCAGCTGCGTGAATTTCTCGACGCGTTCCTCGGCGGCGGCGAGCTTGCGCCGCGTCTGCCCGGCGTCACGGCGCCTTGGCGACTGCTGCTTTGCCGCCCCCTGCTCTGCCGCCTCTTGCGCCGGCGTCGCGAGCGCGCGCTTGGGCTCGTCGTCGCGCGATTTTGAGAGCACCTGCCGCGCATAATCGTCCATATCGCCGTCAAAGGCGCGCACGGTTCCGTCATCGACCAGCCACAGACGATCGGCGCAGGCCTCGAGCAGATAGCGGTCATGCGAGACCAGCACGACAGCGCCCTCGTAATCGTTGATCGCCTCGATCAGCGCGGCGCGGCTGTCGATGTCGAGATGGTTCGTCGGCTCGTCGAGGATGAGGAGATGCGGCGCGTTGAAGGTGGCGACGCCGAGCAGCAGCCGCGCCTTTTCCCCTCCCGAAAGCTTGGCGATGACGGTTTCGGCGCGCGCGCCGGAAAATCCGGTCTGCGCCGCGCGGCCGCGAATGCGCGCCTCGGGGGCGCCCGGCATCAGCCGTGCGAAGACGGCGTAAGGCGTCTCGCCCTCATTCAGGTCGTCGACCTGATGCTGCGCGAAGAATCCCGCCTCCAGCTTCGGCGCCCGCACCATTTCGCCGGCGCAGGCCGAAAGCCGCCCGCCGAGCAATTTGGCGAAGGTCGACTTGCCATTGCCATTGGCGCCGAGCAGGCCGATGCGATCGTCGTTGGAGATCGACAGCGTGAGCCGCGACAGCACAACCCGATCGCCATAGCCGACCGCCGCTTTCTCCAGCGCGATGATCGGCGGCGACAGCGGTTTCTCGGGCGAGGGCAAACGAATCGGCAGGACCGAATCGTCGACGATCGCCGCGATCGGCTCCATTTTGGCGAGGAGTTTCAAGCGCGACTGCGCCTGGCGCGCTTTCGTCGCCTTGGAGCGGAAGCGATCGACGAAGGCCTGCAGATGCTTGCGCTGCTCTTCCTGCTTCTTGGCGCCCTTGACGGCGAGGAGCTGCGCCTCGCGCCGCTGCTTTTCGAAGGAGGAGTAGTCGCCCTTATAGAGCGTCAGCTTTCCCCGCTCGAGATGCAGAATATGCGTGGCGACGTCATCGAGCAGATCGCGGTCATGGCTGATGACGACGACGCTCGCCGGATAGCGCGACAGGTAATCGACGAGCCACAGCGTGCCTTCGAGATCGAGATAATTGGTTGGTTCGTCGAGAAGCAGCAGGTCGGGCTGCGCGAACAGCACCGCCGCCAGCGCGACGCGCATCCGCCAGCCGCCGGAGAATTCCGATAGCGGCCGGCGCTGCGCCGCGGCGTCGAAGCCCAGCCCGTGCAGGATGGCGGCGGCGCGGGCGGGCGCCGAATGGGCGTCGATGTCGGCGAGCCGCGTCTGAATGTCGGCGATGTCATGCGCATCATGCGCGGCCTCGGCCCGCGCCAGCAGGTCGGCGCGCTCGAGGTCCGCCGCCAGCACGAAGTCGATTAGCGCCGTCGGACCGCCCGGCGCCTCCTGCTCGACGCGCCCGAGCCGTGTGCGGGCGGGAATCGAGATCGCGCCGCTTTCCGGGGCGATTTCGCCGCTGATCAGCCGGAACAGCGTGGTCTTGCCGGCGCCGTTGCGGCCGACAAAGCCCGCGCGGGAGCGTCCCGGCAGGAACACCCCGGCGTGGTCGAACAGCAGCCGGCCGCCGAGCCGGTAGACGAGATCGTTGATCGTGAGCATTGCTGCGATGCTTTAGGGCCTCGCCCGAAGGGGTGCAAACGCGAGGCCATGCGCGGCGATCTGGCGCCGCCGGACGGCCTTGTCTTGCGCCGCCCGCGCCTCTATACACGCCCTCGCGCCGCCGCCATGCGGCAGCGCAGCCGCGCCCATCGTCTAGAGGCCTAGGACGTCGCCCTTTCACGGCGAAAACAGGGGTTCGAATCCCCTTGGGCGCGCCACTTCGGAACAAAACTGGGGAACGCCCATTCCCGCCGTTTTCCCGCCAGATGCGGCGACGAGGGTTCGGAGCAATGCCTCTTTCGATCCCATGACGCGGACTTCCCGCTCGTCGACCTCGACCCGCTGCGGCGCCCACAAATGGTCGCCCCGGTCGCCGCCTTTGGCGTCACGCATCCGTTTTCGCGCCTGTCGGGCGAATTGCACCGCGCCTGGGGTGTGAGCGTCGGTCCGGACTTTCGATTTCGGCCGCCGCGCGGTCGGCGTTGAGGCGACTGTTCCCGGATCGCCGTCAGCTCGGCCACGCGGTCCTTGAGCCTTGGATCGGCAAGATCGGCGACGCCATTTTCGACGGCCTCATAGAGCCGCATCAGCTTGGCGTCATGAGATTGGAGCTTGTCGAATGATACGCGCAAGAGACGCCGCGCGAGGTTTATCGAACGCTTGGCCGCATTGCCGCGCTGCTTGCCAACGCACTGCAATCTCTCCTTGGGCTCATCCTCCGGCGGCGTTCGGCGTGCGCTTGTGCGGTGCCGACGCAGGCGTAAGGCAAAGCGACGAGCCCCGCCCTCACGCCGCCCCAGGCGGCGGCTATCGCTGACGCGCGGCGCGCAAACGAGCGGCGGGATGCCTGCGTTGGAGTGCGACTTGCGCCAGCGGCGCGATGAAGGACGAGCCATCGCTATCCTCGGCGACGGCGAAGCGGCACATCAGGCCAGCCGCCGCGCCGGCGTCGAACACGTCGAGCACGATAAGCTGTGGCGACCCCCGCCCCGCATAGCCGCGCGCGCGCAAAAGGGCGACGAGCGCCGGTCTTGGATACGCCGACCGCGGTAGCGTGGGACGCAGATTTTGAACAAGACTTCCCCGGTTTGCGTAACTGAAATCCATGTTCTCACTCCATCAAAATCAACAACACATTCGGATCGAAATCACGCGGGCGTTCGCTCCGCCGGCGCCGGCCGCGCCGCTGTCCGCCGCGCATGCGCCAGCCGCGCGACACGCTTCTTCCACCAGATATAGACGCCGGTCACGGAGAGCATCGCCACGACGAGCCCCATTGCGCAGACGAAGAGGCGGTAGGGAAAACCAAAGAGATTGGCCGTATGCAGTTCGACAAGCCAGGTGGTCAGCGTCATTCCGCTGCGATGGCCCGTCGGCAGCTTGAGGGCCTTCAGTTCGCCTGAGCGCGAATCGAACAGGATCGAAGTTGACCCCGCCTTGTCGCCGATGTCGCGCGACGAGCGCACCCGATATTCATAGAGGCCCCTGCCGTGCATGTGATAGAGCGCCAGCGGGCGTTCGATCGCAAAGCTGTGCCGGCGCGCCTGCTCCTCCATCAGCCGCTCGCCGGTCGCCTGCGCCGCCTCCCATTCCATCGGCGCGCGCGCGTCGTTTGGCGGCGTCCTCGCCTGCGCCCAGACCGGCGTCTCGTAATCGAGAACAAGCTGCGTCGCGCGCGTATAGAAATTGGGCAGCTTGAAGGAGACGCTCGACCAGGCGAAGACGACGAGTATCGCCCATATCCATAGGCCCGCCGCGCGATGCAGATCGAAATTGACCCGATAAAAGGAGCTTTTGAACTTTACCAGCCACGACGATTTCCAGCGCGCCAAGAAGCTTTTGCGTGAACGCTCTCCGCCCGCCGGCAACGTCAGGTAGAAGCCGACGAAACAATCGAGCGTCCAGAGGAGCGCCACCGCGCCGAGTATCCACTCGCCGATGCTTCCCAACGCGAGATACATGTGAAGCTGGTAGACGAATGGCATGATTTGGTCGACATGCACCGGGAGGCCGCCGACCTTGCGTCGGCCGAGTTCATGGCCGTCGAGCGGATCGAGGAACAACTGGTTGAAGGGAAGCGTCGGGTCGCTCAATCGTGGGGATACGCCGACGACAACCGCGCCCGGATACCCAAGAAAAATCGTATCGACGCGGGCTTGGGGAGCGAGCGCCTCGGCGCGTCGCGCGAGCGTCGCCGCGTCGAGCGCTATCCCGGCGCGCGGGCCCGGAAAGAGCTCTGGCGTCAGCCAATGGTTCAACTCGCCCCAGAACGCGAGCAGGCTGCCGGTCAGACCGACGATGATCAGGAAGGCGGCCATGAGCAGTCCTGTCCAGCGATGCAGCCAAACAAAGAGCGCGCGGGTCATGGCTTGATCTCCTGCGAACAACGTCCCCGCCGTCGCTGACGGCGGGGCGAATTCGTCACCATTCGAATTTGAGCGTTCCAACCACGGTCAACGGCTCCGCAGGGAAGGCCGCCAGACGAGGGCCAGCATTGAAATTAATGTCCGTTGCGGTGAAATATCGCGTGTTGGTGATGTTGTTGAGATTGAGCTGGGCGGTCAGCTTGTGGCCTTCATACAGCGTCGCATAGCTCGCCATTGCATCGAGCCGCGCCCATCCGGGAATGAGGAAGGTGTTCTGGATGTCGCCCCAGGCGCGGGTCGAAACCGTCACGCCGCCGCCGACGCGCCAGCCAAGGCCCGTATCGCCGAAATCATAGGTCAGCCAGACTTTGCCGGAGTGGCGAGGCACATTGTCGAGATGGTTCAAATAGAGTCCGCTCCCATAGGGATTCAGCGGATTTCTCGCATTGTCGGCGATCACCTTGGCGTCGATGAGCGCATAATTGGCGAGTATGGCGAGACGATCATTGAAGCGACCCATGATATCGAGTTCAATGCCCCGGCTTCTTTGAAGACCCGCAAGCTTCAACGCCGTTGGATCCGTCGACGCAAAATCGCGTGTCGTCAGATTCGATCTCGTGAGCTGGAATATCGCGAGATTCGCCGAAAGATCGGGCAAGGGCTGCGTTTTGAGTCCGACCTCCCACTGAACGCCGATCTGCGGTGGAAAGGTCTGACCAGTCGTCGTCGAATTATTGGGACCGAAGGAACGCGTGTAGCTGCCGTAGACGCTGGCCTCTGGGATCACGTCGTAGACGACGCCAAATCGCGGGCTCCAAGCTTTGTCCTGGCGTGAAGGTCGTCGCAGCCGGTCTTGCGCCGCCGCCCATGCGCTGGCGCTGTAGTTGGGAGCGGCGCTTGCAGAGCTGCCGCTCGTCACGTCGGCGATGTCGTAACGCACGCCCAGCAGGATATGCGCCTTGTCATCCAGGACGTTGATGAGGTCCTGGACATACATGCCCTTTTGGCGCTGCAGATTCGATGAATAGCCTTTATTGAGGCCGCCGAACAACGCAGAATCATATGCCCAGCCCGGAACCAGTCCATAGATCGGGGCGAAAACGTTTATCGGAAACCGCGCGGCTCTTCCGAACGCATAGACGTTGTACTGGTTCAGATAATCCAACCCGAACAAGAATGTATGCTTGGCTCCGAAGGTATCAAACTTGCCTTCAAGATTGATGTTCGTTGAAAATGCGTCTCCCTGAGTCGATTGGAACTGAGTGAATCGGTTCAGCGTGACTGCATCCAAAAAGCCCACCGCAATGATGCCTCTTTCCATACTATTGTGCGACAAATAAAGGAAACGATTGACGATCTTCCAGTCCTCGTTGAGGTTTTGTCTGAACACGTAGCTTCCTACGAAGGAATCCGTGCCGCTACGGGGAACGTTTGGCTCCTGATAAGAACGCCGGAGCGGAACGTCGAGGGGCGCCGACGCATTGGGTAACGTCGGAATGCCGTTCACCACATTGACCTTATTGCTGAGATACTGGAGATCGGCGGTGAATTCCGTCCAGGGGCTCGGCTGATAGGTCACGACCGGCGCGATCAGGAAGCGCTCGCCGTGTTGGAATTGCCGAAACACGCGGCTGTTCTGATAGGCGCCTGAGACGCGGTAGGCGAGTCCCTGAACCTGCTCCACCGGCGCCGAGAAATCCCATTGCGTTCGATAATGATCGTAGTTCCCAATCTGCTGTTCGACGACGTAGCGCGGCGTGAACAGCGGCTGTTTCGTCACGATGTTGACGAGGCCGCCAGGATCGGAGCGGCCGTAGAGGATCGACGCTGGCCCCTTGAGCACCTCGATGCGCTCGACATTGGCGAGGTCGGTGAATAAGCCGAAGAAGCCGCCCTGATTGAGCTGGTTGCGAAACGTTTGGCGGACGTCGAAGCCACGAATCTTGAATGTATAACCGGTGATGTCGTTGTTCCCACGATTGGTCCCGCGAGCTCCCGGAACGTTTTCGAGTGCGCCTTGCAAACTCGTGAGCGCCTGATCGCGGATCACCTGCTTGGGCACGACATTGATCGTGACAGGCGTCTGTCTGATCGGAATGTCCGCCTTCATCCCAGTCGATGCATCGTGGACGACATAGCCTTCGGTCGGATTTTTCGGTTCGCTGGAGACGGTGGACGTTCCGCCCTGTGTCTCGGCGCTCGTCGTCGGTCCTAACGCTGGCCTTCCCCCCGGCCCGGGAGCGGCGCGCGGCGCCGGCCCCACGCGCCGCTGGCCGCCGACGTCGATGGTGGGCAGCGATTGCTGCGCTTGGGCGAGCGAGGCTGAAAGCGCAAGTCCGAGTGCGCCGGCGGAAACGCCGCGCGATAGGCTGCAACGAAACATGAGATTTCTCCAGGCGCGGCGACTTGCGCCCGCGCGAACCGAGGTGAAGAAATGCAGCGGCTAAACCGCGTGCAGTCGGTCAGGAGAAGATTGGGGGCCCGCGCGACGAGTGGGAGTTGATCCAGCCTTTCGGCGGCGCGCCCAAAGTGGCGATCGCGGTCGATTCCAGCGTCGATATCAGGGCAAATGGAACGAAACGGACAGTCCCGATCTGCAAGATGGCGGGGTCGAAGCTGGATACATGGCCTCTGGCGATGCAAAAAACGCAGCTTTTATGATGATGATGGCGGGGAGAGTTTGGAACGCCGTCCCCATCCACATCCGCATTGTAGCAATCGGCGACGATGGCGGATGCTTCGGCGCTCGCGCCCCATGCGCCGCCGGTCCGTCCATTGGAGAGAAGATCGAGGCCGAGAACTTGCAGAAAGACCAGGCACGCGGCAGCGATCGCGACGCCTGCGCGCGCTGATCTGTTCCGACGTGTCCAAAGCCTTGTCACCGTTCGATTACCCCGAAATTTTTGCCCTGCCGCTAGCTCAAAGAAAAAGCGGTTAGAAGCTCAGGCGCCGGCGCATGCGGCGCGTTCGTGGAATCAAACGTAACTTTTTTCGAAGCCCGGAAAGTTTCATGACGATTCCAACCCCTGGGCAGTAGCGATAATTTTGTTATTGTTGCATCTTCGCCACACCCAAGGCTCGTCGGATTGACCTTGTAAGGGGATGTCTGCTCTGATCGTTCCTCCAATAGACAGCTTGGCAAGAGCGATTTTTGTGTTCCTTGGCGGAAGGTCACATGCGAATTCTCTTGGTTGAAGATGAGTTGGAGGTCGCGCGCTCGATTTCCCGCGAACTCGCCCGCGCAGGATTTGTCGCCGACCATGTTGCCTCGATCGACGAAGCTCGGCGGGCGCTGAAAGCTCTTCCCTACGCTCTGGTGATGCTGGATCGGCGGCTGCCCGACGGCGACGGGTTGTCCTTGGCGCCAGAGATGCGCCGGATGCGGCCAGGCGTTCAGGTCTTGATATTGACCGCTTGCAACAAGACGGACGAGATCGTGGCGGGCCTCGACGCCGGCGCCGACGATTATCTGACGAAGCCTTTCGACTTCGATGAATTATTGGCGAGGACGCGTGTCGCTATGCGTCGCCATGGCGGTTCGCTTCCGGCGATTGTCGTCGGCGATCTGTCCTTCGATCCGCGCCTTCGCGATGTTTCGGTGCGCGGCAAATCAGTTGTCTTGCATGGACGCGAGTTGAAGCTGCTTGAAGTTCTCATGCGTCATGCGGATCGCATGGTGTCGCGCCAGACCCTCCTCGAGGAAATCTACGGTTTTGACGAAGACATCCAGCCGAGCGTCTTGAACCTGCTTGTCTTGCGCTTACGTCGGCGTTTGGAAGAATTCGGCGCCAGCGTGACAATTCACGCGGCGCGCGGCGTCGGCTATATGATAAGGGCGTCGCGTCCGTGATAAGATGGCGTTCGCTGTCGTCGCGCTTGATCGCCTATTGGATCGTCGGCTCGGCGTTCGTGTTTTTCACGCTGCCGGCTGTGATACATCTTTCCCTCGCGGCGCTTCGGCTTGCCGTCTATCCGGAAGTGAATCTCGAAAGCTGGACCACGCAGAGGGCCCGCTATGTCGTGGAGGCGGCCCTTCGACAGGAGCGGGATGGCCGAAAATTCGTCGAGCAAACCGACGTCTTGCGCGCGTACATGAGCCGTAATCCGGATTTTCGATTTGCCGCCATCGACGCGACCCTCGGCGTCCTTCTGCCCGGATCGTCGGTCGAATTGGCGAATGCCTTCTCGCCGCTCACGCGAGTCGACTTGATCGCTCTTTCATTTCATCTGGCCGACGATCCCAACCCGGACGCTCGCGGATGGGTTCGCTCGATCGACACTGGCGTCGGCAGGATCACATTCATTCTCTATGGCGCACATTTCCATTGGGATGATGTGCTCTACAATATGTCCTATTACTTCACGATCCAGAATCTTTTCGTCTATCTCCCGCTCGCCGGGGTAATGGCGTTGATTGCCGTCCTTGTGGTGCGGCGAGGCTTGGCCCCTTTGCGCAGGGCGGCTGAGAGAGTCGCCAGGATCGGCGTGAATTCGCTCAACGAGCGCATTCCCTGCGCCGAGCTGCCTTTGGAAATCCTGCCTTTTGTCGAGTCGGTGAACAATGCGCTGGCGCGCGTCGACGACAGCGTGTCCCGCCAAAAACGTTTCCTCGCCAACGCGGCCCATGAACTGCGCACGCCAATCACGATATTATGCGCCCATATCGCCAATCCCGACGAGGCGACGTTCCGGCAAGACGTCAAGCGCGACGCGCGGCGCATTCGCACCATCGTCGAGCAATTGCTGAGCGTGGCGCACATTGAGGGTCAAAAGGACGCGATCGGAAAAGCCGCCGACCTCGGAAAAACGGCCCTCTCCGTGATCTTGGATTACATGCCCTTGGCGATCCAAAACGGCCGCACTATCGAACTGGACTGTCCGCCTTCACCCGTCAATGTGCACGCCGATCCATGGGCCCTGGAAAGCGTCATCACAAATTTGATTGAAAACGCCGTTCGCGCCGAACCTGCGGGTGGAACGGTTTTGGTGCGCGTATTGCCGGACGCGACGATCGAAGTCATCGATCACGGCCCTGGCGTCGCCGCGGAAGATCGCAATGCTATCTTTGAGCCGTTCTGGCGAAAAAGCGACACTGCCCGGCGCCGGATTAGGCCTCGCTATCGCAAAGGAGCTGGTGGACAAACTTGGGGGGCGGATCTGGGTCGAAGAAACGCCCGGCGGCGGCGCGACCTTCAAGTTGTCGCTCCGGCGAACTGACTCAATTGGAGCTGCGGCAGAGGTCCGGACAAAGCTTCATAGCGGCGTAGCGTAGGAATATTGCCCATCTTCATCGACCGGGGCGCGCCAAGTAAATCAATTGGTTAATGAAAAAGATTACGCCTAATCGGGGCACGTGCCCAACTTTTACCGAATAAGCATGGGCGAACGGCCGTGAACGCGCCGTCCATATCGCGTAATCCAAGCCCTGCCGCGGTGCTGCGACAGGCGTCGCGTGGACGATCTGTCCCGACATAGCGATGAAGCCAGAATCGCGGAAAACCGCGTCGAGCGCGCCAACCAAGACTCTAACGCTTTCGCCTTGCTTCAGCTTCTCCCGAAACAGCCAAATCGTGCGCGCATCGGAACACGATAGGCGAGCGACAGCCCGAGGAACCGCATGAACGACATGCGGTCGTTGATCAGGAACTCGGCGCGCTCGTCCATCGCCACGCGGCTTCGGCAATGCACAGCAAAGTGGCGATGTTGATTTTCTATGCCAACACAGCGCGTGCGGCGCGGTCGACGCGCATACTCGCGAAGCCTATCTTCGAATTTGTGCCCGCGCATCGATTGCTGCGCGCAGCCGCGCTTCGCGTTCGCAACTCGATGCGGTCATGGTGCGGGTCTTGCGCAAGTTGCGATCTGACCGCGCCGAATGCGTCGCGCTTCAGGGAGGCTCGCGAAGAAACCACCGGCCCCGCTCGTCGCGGGCGGTCTTGGCGGTTCGCTTGGTAGGTTGGTTCAACGCGAATCCGGCGCGCCTCCGGAAGCAACTTCCGAAATCAAATGCGCGACTTTGGCGAGAGGCTCCGGCTGGGCAAGCCCAGCGCGAAGACGCCGCACTATTTTTCATCATCGCGGCGCCCCGCCGAGCGCTTCAAGCTTGCAAGGCGCGATTCTGGAGCGTAGCAAAATTACCGGATTCACCGCTCGCCGGCAATCAGCGGAATTCCTCCGATGGTGGCAGACAACCGGTCGATACATAAGTGGGCGCCAGGCGAACAGCCTCTTGGGGGTCGAAGTTCGTGTCCAGTTCGTCAACAGGTGAACCGCCCCGTCGCCGACAGTTCATCGTATTGGCGCTGCGCTGACCGACACATCGACATGCATGCCTATCGTGTCGACTTCACTGCCAACGAATCCGCCAGAGATGGGGATCGCTTGGGCGGCCTCGCGGGTTACGCCGACGCGTATCAGGTTCGCGCCGGCAATCAGACCGTTGGTCGGGTCGTATTCGACACAGCCAGCGCCGGGCAAATAGACGCCGCACCAAGCATACGTGCTTCCGCCGCCGCGGGTCTCATCTCGAATGATCTCGCAGGCGTCCTATTCGGGCGTCGCGGCGGAATTTGGCGCAATGACGAATAGCGGAAACTCTTGATTGACTTGAAACTGTTGGCCCGCTTCGGCGTTGCGTGAAATGACCGTGCCGTCGACGGGCGAGAAAATGTCCGTGAGCGCAAGATCGTTCTTCGCCGCCGCAAGCGCCTTTTGGCTTCTCGCGACGTCAGCTTCGTCAGCGGCAGCCCGCGCCTTCGCCCTTTCGTATATGACGCGCGACCTGTCGAGCGCCGCGCGGGACTTGGCGCCGTGCGCGCCCAGATCCTGCCTTCGCTCGAAATCCTTTTGCGCGCGCAGCAGGGCCTCTGCGCTCCTGTCGCGCCGCTGCTGAGCGTTCGCCAGAGCCGCCTTTTCCCGATCCACCACAGCCTCGAAAGGCCGCGGATCGATCTTGCCGCAAAGCTGGCCCGCTTTGATTGCGGCGTCCGGCTCGCAGAACATCGCATCGATTCTCCCCGACACCCGCGCGCCGAAGGTCACTGGAATCGGCGCATCCATCCACTCCTTTGCTGTTCCCGAATGGATCGCAGCGCTCTCGCGCAGGTCTTCACTCACATATTGATTCGCGGCGCCTCGATGCAGATACGAATAGACTTCTCCAGCGATCAGGCCCAATACCGCAAGCCCTCCCAACGCCCCCTGCCAATTGGCCGAGCGGCGAGAAGCCGGCGCCGATGAGGTTTGCGCGACGGCGCGTTGGATCTCCAGAGGAAGGGACTCGGCCGGCGGTTCCGGGGCCGGCGATGAGCGGCGCCTGGATCGATAGGCGCGAATGACGAATTTCTCCGCCTCTACGATGAGGAAGAACGCCAAGCCGCCTAAGAACAGCCACGGCCAAACATCCAGGGGAATGGCGGCAGCGCCGAACAAACGCTGCAGCGGCGGCGCATAAGTGAACAGAAGCTGGAGAATGATAACCGCGCCGACGCCGAGCGGCACATAGCGGTTGCCAAGATGCGCGGCGATCGACAGCGACGAATCCGTCTTGAAGCGGCTGTTGAACAGATAGAAGACCTGGCCGATGACGAGCGCATTGACTGCAACGGCGCGCGCAAGTTCGTCGGCGGCGTCTTGCGACTTCATCCAGAAGAACGCCGACAGGGTGAGGACAAGCAGCGCCAGACCAACAAAGATGACCCGCCATATCGCGAAGCCGTCGAGTATCGGTCGCGACACCGCGCGCGGGGGACGCTGCATCACGTCGATCTCGTGTGGCTCAAAGGAGATGACGAGCCCAAGCGCCACCGACGTCACCATGTTGACCCAAAGGATCTGCGGAGCCGTGATCGGCAAGATGAATCCGACGACGATCGCGACGAGAATGACCAGCGCCTGGGCGACGTTGGTCGGCAACATGAAAAGCAGAGCCTTTTCAATATTGTTGTAGACCGTCCGCCCTTCACGAACCGCCGCCGTGATCGACGCGAAATTGTCGTCGGCGAGCACCATCGCCGCGGCTTCCTTCGTGACCTCGGTGCCTTTGATGCCCATCGCCACGCCAATATCGGCGCGTTTGAGCGCCGGCGCATCATTAACGCCGTCGCCGGTCATCGCCACGACCTGACCGTTCGCCTGGATCGCTTTCACGAGCCGCAGTTTGTGCTCGGGGCTCGCGCGCGCGAAAACGTCAACATTGCGCACCGTCTCCTGGAGCGCGGCGTCGTTCATCTCTTCGATTTCGGCGCCGGCGACGGCGGTTCTCCCGTCGCCGATGCCGAGCATCTTGGCGATCGCCGCCGCTGTGACCTTGTGATCGCCCGTGATCATCGTCACCCGAATGCCGCCATTGTGGCATTCGGCGACGGCCTCGACCGCTTCCTTACGCGGCGGGTCCATCAGTCCGACCAGCCCTAAAAGGATGAGGTCGCGAGGCAAATCCTCGGGCGCCAGACTCGTTGTCTCAACACGCGGATTGGGCAGCCAGGCTAGTCCCAGCACCCGTTCGCCCTGCGCCGCGAGCCGGTCCGACGCCTGCATCCAATAATCGCGCATCAGCGGCGTGGGAACGCTTTCAGTTTCCTGCCGGCTGCAGTGCGCCAGAATGACTTCGGGCGCTCCCTTGACGAGCAGCATGCGGCCGCCGCCCGCGTCCTCATGCAAGGTCGCCATGAATTTGTGTTCGGACTCAAAGGGTATCGCGTCGATCCTGCGCCGCCCCGCTCTTTCGGCTTGCCGGTCGAACCCTAGTTTGGCGGCGAAAGGATAAAGCGCGGCCTCGGTGGGGTCGCCTTCGACCTTCCACACGCCGTCCGATTGGCGCAGCTCGGAGTCGTTGCAAAGCGCTGAAACCATGGCCATGCGCTTGAGGACAACGCTTTGACCTGCCGGCTCGCCGTCGAGCAGCACCTCGCCTTCGCTCGCATACCCGTCGCCCGTGACATGATATTGCGAATTCGCGCTGACGGCCGAAGCGACCATCATTTCCATGAGCGTCAGCGTGCCGGTCTTGTCGGAGCAAATTCTCGATACGGATCCGAGCGTTTCCACTGCGGGAAGGCGGCGGATGATGGCGTTGCGCTGCGCCATCCGCTGCACCCCGATCGCCATCGTAATCGTGATCAGCGCAGGCAAGCCTTCGGGGATCACCGAGACGGCGATGCCCACTACCGCTTGAAAAGCCTCGACGAACGGCAGGTCACGCACCCACCGCCCATAGGCGAAGATCAGGACGCTGATGACGCCGATCACTTTCGCGATCGTGTGTCCGAACTCTTTGATCTGGCGCAGCAGGGGCGTTTCAAGCACATTGACCGCGGCCAGCATCTGATTGATGCGGCCGAGCTCCGTCGCTGCGCCTGTGCCGACGACGATCCCCAGGGCGCGACCCGAGACGACCAGAGTGCCTGAGAACGCCAAGTTCTCGCGATCTCCGACCGTCGAATTTTCCGGCGTCAGGTCCGTCGACTTGTCCGCCGGCACGGACTCCCCCGTCAGGGCGGCTTCGTCCGTCCGCAGGTTTTTCACCTCGATGAGGCGAATGTCCGCGGGTATGCGGTCGCCTGATTCGAGAAGCACGACGTCGCCTGGAACGAGTTCCTCCGCGGCGACGACGCGCGTCTCGCCATCGCGCAACGTGCGAGCCTCGGAAGAAAGCATGTTGCGGATTGAATCCAGCGCCTTTTCAGCCTTGCCTTCCTGGATAAAGCCGAGCAGCGCATTGATGACGACGACGCCGGTGATGATCGACGCGTCGAGCCAAAGTCCGAGCATCAGCTTGATGAAGCCGGCGGCAAGCAGGACATAGACAAGGA
>WSXZ01000134.1 GCA_009773555.1 Methylocystaceae bacterium
GTAAGCGTTTGACGACGACCGCCTGCATTTTTGTGAACGAATCGCATTTGGTGTCCACCCGGTAGCTGGTGGACACCAAATGCAATGAGCGCGACGTCGGACGAGATATCTGGAGTGGGTGTCGCGAGCATTGACGCTCTTGGGCGGCGGTTTCGCACGGAGGAGTTCCGCCGGCGCGTTGTCGCCGAAGCTCTCGCGCCGGAGGCGTCGGTGGCGGTCGTCGCACGACGAAACGGGCTGAATGCGAATCTCGTGTTCAAATGGATCAGGCGGTCGCGCGAAGGCTGGCCGGACAAGCGCCGCCGCAAGGACGCAGCACAGCCGATTCAGAGAGAACCTGGCTTCGCTCGGATCACGCTCGTCGACGATCGCGCGCCGCAATTACCGACGCCCGCAGCGATGCTGATTGACGCTACGGCGCCGGCGCCCTTGCCTGTTCCAAAGCCGCGCAAAGCAGGGCGGCGGCGCGGCGTAATCGAAATCGCCTTGCCTGACGGCGCGCGGATCAACGTCGACGCCGATGTTGACGCCGAGGCGCTACGCCGCGTCTTGTCCGTGCTGGGCGATCTTTGATGCTTCAGTTCGCGCCGGGGATGAAGGTCTATCTGGCGCTGAAGCCTGTCGACATGCGCCGTGGTTTTGACGGACTCGCCGCTGATGTCGCGCAGGTTCTGTCGGCCGATCCTTATTCGGGCGCGGCGTTCGTGTTCCGAAGCAAGCGCGGCGACTATGTAAAGATTTTGACCTGGGACGGCTCGGGCCTGTGTCTCTTCGCCAAGCGTCTGGAGAAGGGCCGGTTTGTGTGGCCGCCGGTTGTCGAGGGCGCATTGCAACTGACGGCGGCGCAACTGGCGCTCTTGATCGAAGGCATCGATTGGCGCCGAACGATTGCGCCACAGGCGCCGGAACGGCCAGCTTTCCTATAGATTCCATGCATCTTCGAATGCGTTGGCGCCTGTTTTGTGATAGACAAAACCATGTCGCGCGCTGCAACTGATTTGCCGGAAGACCCCGCCGAACTGCGACGCTTCGCGACGGCGCTGGCTGCTGAAGTTCACGCCAAAACGCTGCTGATTGAGAAGCTGAAAATGCAGCTCGCCATTTTGCGGCGGGCGCGCTTCGGGCGCTCGTCGGAAAAGCTCGACCGCGATATCGAACAGCTCGAACTGCTGATCGGCGACATGGAAGAGAGCGACGCCGAAAATCACGCGCGCTTGGACAGAGCGGAACCTTCTGCGTCGACGCCCCCAAAGAAGCCGTCGGTTCGTGCGCCCTTGCCGGATCATCTGCCGCTCGAGACGATCGTCCACGACGCGCCCTGCGTCTGCCCGACCTGCGGCGGGACCAGGTTCGGCCGGATCGGCGCCGACGAGCGGGAGGTTCTTGAATATGTTCCCTCGCACTTCAAGCGCGTGCGGCATGTTCGGGAGAAGATGAGCTGCCGCGCCTGCGAGACGATCGTTCAGGCGCTCATGCCGACGCTGCCGATCGAGAAGGGGCGGCCGGGGCCGGCGCTGCTCGCTCATGTGATCGTCTCCAAATATTGCGATCACCTGCCGCTCTATCGCCAATCCGACATTTACGCACGCGAAGGCATCGAGATTGACCGCTCCGTCATGGCGGGCTGGGTCGGGCATATGGCGGCGTTGCTCGAACCGCTGGCCGAACGCATCGCGCGTCATGTGCGCAGCGGCTCAGCGATTCACGCGGACGACACGCCGGTTCCCGTGCTCGATCCGGGGCGCGGTAGGACAAAGACTGGCCGATTATGGACCGCAGTGCGCGACGAGCGGCCTTATGGATCGACGGCGCCGCCGGCGGCTTTCTATCTCTATTCGGCGGACCGCAAGGCGGAGCGCGCTCATGCCTTGCTCAAAGGTTGTCGCGGCCATCTACACGCCGACGGCTATACGGGCTTTGGCGGCCTTTACGAAGCGGATCCAAAAACTCGCGCGCCGGCGCCGCTGATCGAAGTCGCCTGCTGGGCGCATGCAAGGCGTAAAATCTACGATGTGCATGTCGCGACAAAATCGCCGGCGGCGGCGCAGGTGCTCGCGATGATCGCGCGGCTCTTCGCCATCGAGGCGGAGGTCAGAGGAAAGACGCCGCTTGAGCGCGCCGCCGCGCGCCGTGAACACGCGATCTCCATCCTCGATGAACTGCGCGCCTTTCTCGACGCGACGCTGGCTAAAATCAGCGGCAAGAGCGACTTCGCCAAGGCCATCCGCTACGCGACCTCGCGCTGGACGGCGCTGACCCGTTACATCGAAGACGGGCATTTGGAAATGTCGAACAACGCCGCCGAGCGCGCAATCAGGCCCCTTACTTTGGGCAGAAAGAACTATCTCTTCGCCGGCTCCGACGAAGGCGGACGCAGAGCCGCGATCATGTATACGCTGATCGAAACCGCGCGCTTCAACGACGTTGATCCGGAAGCCTGGCTTGCTGACATCATAGCCCGCATCGCCGATCACCCGATCAATCGGATCGACGACCTCCTGCCGTGGAAATGGCGAGAAGAAACGCCGCACGCAATCGCCGCATAGAGGATACGCGGTCGTCGGATCACGCTTACC
>WSXZ01000135.1 GCA_009773555.1 Methylocystaceae bacterium
GCCATGCGTCGCCTCCATCGCTATCGCGATGAAAGAATCATGCTCTCGCCGATTCGGGAATCCCGAACAGAATCGGAAAACAACGAACCCGCTCTAGCGGCTCACAGGGCGGTCTGAAGTTGGGCGCGTTGCGCGAAAATGCAGCTGGCGATCAGTCCGAGCATCGCGAATAGGGTGACGACCGAGAACACGTAATTGTGACCGGCGGCTCCGGGCCACCGGTCGAGCAAATAGCCCATGAGCGGCCCCATGAAAATATCCGGCGCGTAGCCGATCACCGAGAGCAAGCCAACCGCGCTCCCTGTGTGCTCCATAGGAATTTTGCCATCTTGCATGATCGCGAAATACAGGCCGCGCAGCGCGAAGACGCCGATGCTGGTGAAGACGATCGTCAAAACAAACGTCCATACCATGCCCGCGCCAATCGCGCCGGAGGCCAGCACGGCGCTCCCGGCTGCGAGCAGCACGAAACTGCCGATGATCATGAAGGTCGCGCCAAGCCGCTCAGCCAGGTAGCCGGCGCTAATGGCGGCAAATGGTCGTATCCAGAGCGATGCGACGCCAGCCCGCGCCGCCTCTACCTGATTCAGGCCAATGACTTGATTGGCGTACAGCGAAAAGTCGTCGATCGCCTTAAAGCCCACATAAGCGCACAGGATCACCGCAGCCTGCAGCCAGACTGACGGCATCGCGAACACGCGGACGATGTCGCTTAACGACGCCGTTGCTTGCGCCGGCGCTTTACGCTCCGGCAGCGCCAGCCAGATGAGCATGGCGGCTCCGCAGGTCATCGCGGACAACAGCAGGATGACCCACCGCAATGATTCGGTGCGCTGCGCGAGACCGGCCGTCTCGCTGTCGTCTGGCAGCAGCGCGGCGAACAAGACCACCATGATCGACGCCATGACGGCCGCGAGCGCGCCTCTGCCGCCCTCAAGCAATCCAAATGCGCGACTTTGCGAAAAGTTGAGGCCCCACTCACGCGTCGCGCGAATCAACGGCGCCCAGAACAGCGCGATCGTGGTGATTCCCCAATACCCGTATAAGATCGCCAGCGTCGATGGGGAGGACGTCAACGCGACAGTCAACATTACGCGCGCGGGATATCTGTCGGCGAGCGGGCCGCCAAACAAATAGGCGGCCATTGCAACCACGCCATAAACCGAATAGGCGGCGCCGAGTTCGAGATTGGTTATGCCGAACACATCGAGGAGCGTGGGCCGGAGCACGCGAGGCAATACGAACGGCAGCAGAAAAACCGATTCCCCGGCGACAATCAGCGCCGCGATCGCCAGTCCTCGCTGCGGCGCGAAGCGCGCGTCATGTGCGAGCAGTGGCGCCGGCGCGACGATTGGTCATGCGCCTCCTGAAATGACGTCATCCTCGGTGCGTGTGTTGCGTGACGCATGGCCCCCTTTTCTTCCGGCTTGCGACGCAAGCTGGCGATCGACAGAAAAACTGCGCTTCGCCGCGTTGACTGCAAGCCCGCCTTTGCGTCCCGCCGACGACGCAAGCTCGGGATTTTTGGCGAAACTGCGCTGGTCGCCCGGCACGCTCTTGCCGCCCTTGCGCGCAATTTCACGTTGCCGCTCCGGCGTCATCGACGCGAAACCCCTTCGGGACTTGGTGGCCGCCGTTACCGTATCCATCAGTCGTGCTCCAATTCTTTGTCGTAGACGCCTCCGCAACAACCGAAGCTGCAGAAGCCGCTCAACAGCAAACCAGGCAACGGCGCCGGTTTATGACCTTGTCGAAAGGCGGCTGAGCGATATTCATTTTGGCTGAGACTAAGCGGCTGCCAAGCTGGTAATCTTACGTAGAAAATTGATTTTTCGACCCATCAGAATCGATCAGTTCTCGAGGGCCGTCGCGAGGCCGCTGGGTCTTGAGCTCACGAGTAAAGAGCTGCCTTTGACAGTAAGACGTCGTTAAGTATTCGCTCTCGTCCGCCCTGATACTGCGTAACGGATTCTTTCTGGTCCTACGTGCTCGCTGTGCTCTTTGTCATTCGAGGCGCGCAGCGCGCCTATACCCTGAATACAACAAACCGGCTGACGCAATATTCCTCTTACGTAAGTCTACCAATTTTGCCTTGCGCGCGAGCGTGCTTTTATGCCTCAGGCGCCGATCTCTCCAAGTATATGCCGCCGCAAGGGCGGCAACAGCGCCTTGAGCAAAGCACGAAAACACCACGGGAGCGTCCAATGTTGTCGGTGTCGCGGCGTGGGAAGCAGTCAAGTCTCGGACCGCGTGAAGAGGTTGCGACGGTTTCACCGAAGCAGAAACAGCTGCTTGCGAGCTACCTGCTGAACCTGCAAAAGGGTGAGTGGTTCGTATTCGAGATGATCGTGTTGGATTTACAGGGACTTGTGGATATCGGCGCACAGTCGCTTGCGACAGACGTGTTCGTCGTCCTTCGTATTTTCATGCGGGACCGACCGCAATTCGGCGCCTTGGTGCGGCGTAACCGCAAGTTCAAAGGCTTGTCCGAGAATCACTCGACGCGGCGGAAGCTCGATTCGCTTTTTGCGGCGAACGGCGAGAGGCAAACTCAGACTGCGCTCCACGCTCAAAGAGACAAACAATCCCTGGCGTGAACTCTGCCGCCACTCATTGAGCTTGGCGCGCCTTGCTGCTCGGTTCAGAAAACCGCGATCTATCCGGAGAGGCGGACGCGCCGCAAAAAGAATAGCGACCGGGGCGGGGCGCTGATACGCTTACGGCGATCTAAGCCGGAGTTCGCGTTTGCCGAACGTTGCCGCGTATGACGGCGAGCAAGACGAAGTTTTTGATGAATCAGGCCAATAGGGTCGCTTCGGTGGATGATGCGGGTCCCAATGTATCTGGCGTTAGTCGTAGAGAACTCGAACGCCTGAGAGCCATCAGCGGACTGGCCGCGGCTCTCGCCCACAATATCAACCAACCGCTGACAGCGGCGAGCGCCTATCTCAGGGCGGCGCAGCGCCTCACAGGAGGGCTTCCGAAGGAGTCGGTCGCGCCAATCGTTGGCGTGCTCGACAAGGCTGTCATGCAGATCATGCGCGCCGGGCAGGTCGTCCGTAGTCTGAGCGAGCTTGTTGCGCAGGGCGAGCCAGATAAGACGCTCGTGAGCATTAATTCTCTGATTGAGGAGACGCTTTCCCTTTTTGAGGCGGAGGCGGCAGAGGCCGGCGTCTCGATCAGTAAGCGGCTGACCAAAGACGACGATTGCATCGTCGCCGACCGCGTCCAGATCAGACATGTTCTGGCGAATCTTATACGAAACGCCATCGAAGCGATGCAGGATTTGCCGCGACGCGAGCTGTTGGTTTCCACAGCGACACAAGCTGCAAAGGCCATACGCGTTGAAGTTCAAGACACTGGCTGCGGACCGGGCGGCCGGGAAAACGCCGATCCGCTCGATCTTTTTGCAATGCGGAAAGAGGGAATGGGCATTGGGCTGTCGATTTCCCGCGCAATCGTCGAAGCGCACGACGGCCGGCTGTGGGCTAAGGTC
>WSXZ01000136.1 GCA_009773555.1 Methylocystaceae bacterium
TTCCGCCCCGCTCCCGCCATGCACGGCGATCGTCTGGCGATGGGTGACGATGAGACTTTCGGCCATCAGCGTTTCGACGCCGACATCGAAGACGCCGGCCTCGATCGCCGCCTCGATTTGCGCCGCCATCAGCCCCTCGAACACGTCGAAGAGAAGATTCTGCAACGCGATCGGCAGTGCGAGGATGCGGTTGAGGAAGGTCGAAATCGGCGGCAGCTCCTCCTTGAGGCTGCCGTCCTGATCGGTGAGATCGAGGCCGGTCGCTTCCGTAAAGCGCGTCAGCGAGCAGCCTTCGACCTTGCCGGCGAAGACGAGCTGATACAGCCGGCGCAACGCCGCGCGACCGTAAGGGGATTCGAGATTGTCCTCCGGCCGGAAAAGGCCCTGACCGCCTGTCTGGCGCTGGCCGCGCGTGATGGCGCCGAGCGTGTCGAGCCGACGGGCGATCGTCGAGAGAAAGCGCCTTTCTCCCTTCACATCGGTCGCGACCGGCCGGAACAGAGGCGGCTGCGCCTGGTTGGTGCGGTTGGTGCGCCCGAGGCCCTGAATGGCGTTATCCGCCTTCCAGCCGGGTTCGAGGAGATAGTGGACGCGCAGGCGCCGGTTCTTCGCGCTGCGCTCGGCGTGATAGGAGCGCCCCGTGCCGCCGGCATCGGAAAAGACGAGGATGCGCTTCTCGTCGTCCATGAAGGCCCGCGTCTCGCCAAGATTGGCGGAGGCTGGCCGGTTCTCGACGCAAAGCCGATCCGAGCCATCGGCGTTGGTCTTGCGGACGATCCGCCGCGAGCGGCCGGTGACCTCGGCCACCATCTCGGTTCCAAAGCGCTGCACAATCTGGTCGAGCGCCCCCTGCACGGCGGGCAGGGCGGCGAGATGCTCGATCAGCCGATCCCGTCGTTCCATCGCCTCGCGCGACTGGACGGGATTGCCGTGCTCGTCCACGACTGGCCGCGAGTGAAGATCGCCATTCTCGTCGGAATAGACCTCGAAGAGCTGTGTCGGGAAGGAATGGGCGAGATAATCGAGGACATATTCGCGCGGGGTGATATCGCAGGAAAGATCGCCCCATTCCGAGGACGGGATTTCCGCAAGGCGGCGCTCCATCAAGGCTTCGCTGGTCGAGACTATCTGGATGACGGCGCTATGGCCGGCTTCCAAATCGCGCTCGATCGACGCGATGAGGCTTGGGACCTTCATCGCCGTGATCAGATGATTGAAGAAGCGCTGCTTGTTGGATTCGAAAGCCGAACGCGCCGCGGCCTTGGCGTTACGATTATAGGCCCTGCCGCCTTCACCGGTGATGTTCACCGCCTCCAGCGCCGCGGTCAGATTATTGTGAATGATCTCGAATGCGCCGGCATAGGCGTCATAGATACGGATCTGCTCCACTGAGAGCGGATGCTCCAGCATCTCGACCTCGACCCCCGCATAAGAGAGGGCGCGCGACGCATAGAGACCGAGGCTTTTCAGATCGCGCGCCAGCACCTCCATGGCGGCGATGCCGCCCGCCTCCATCGCCACGACGAAATCGGCGCGCGTCGCGAAGGGCATGTCGGTCGAGCCCCAGAGGCCGAGACGCGTCGCATAAGCGAGATTGGCGACGGTCGTCGCCCCGGTCGCCGAGACATAGAGGACACGCGCGCCGGGCAGGGCGTTCTGTAATCTCAATCCGGCGCGGCCCTGCTGCGAGGCGGTCTTCTCGCCGCGCTCGCCCTTGTCGCCCGCCGCATTGGCGAGCGCATGCGCCTCGTCGAAGACGATGACGCCGTCGAAATCGGCGCCTAACCAGTCGATGATCTGTGACAGACGCGACGCCTTAACCGCGCCATCGCGGCCTTGCCGTTCATCCGAGCGCAGGGTCGAATAGGTGGTGAAGAGAATGCCCTCAGAGAGTTTGATCGGCGCTCCCTGCTTGAAGCGGGACTGGGGGACGATCTGTAGCTTCTCCTGGCCGAGCGCCGCCCAGTCGCGTTGCGCGTCTTCGAGCAGCTTGTCGGATTTCGAGATCCACAGCGCTTTGCGACGGCCTTTGAGCCAATTGTCGAGAATGACGCCCGCGACCTGACGTCCCTTACCGGCGCCGGTGCCATCACCGAGATAATAGCCGCGGCGAAAGCGGACCGCCTTCTCCACGTCGTCGGGCGCGGCGGAGACCGCATCGAAGCTTTCATTGACGAGAAAGGCGCCGGCGAGAAGGGCGCTATGGGCTTCGCCGGCATAAATGACGCTCTCAAGCTGCGCGTCCGATAAAAGACCAGACTCGATCACGCTCTTTGGCAGATGCGGCCGATACCTGGGCTTTGGGGGCGCGACCGACGCCATGGCGGCGGATTGTACGAGCGTCGTCGGATGCGGTTTCGCGCCGTCAATTGCGATCGATTGCACGGCATAGGGCTCATAGAGCCCGGCGCTGAGCGCGCCCCCCTGGGGCGCTTTCCAGTCGCGAAGCGCGTAGGCGACTTCGACGATCTCTGAAGACACGCGCGGAGCAGGGGTCGGAATGGCACCCGCGTTGCGCT
>WSXZ01000015.1 GCA_009773555.1 Methylocystaceae bacterium
GACGAAGATCGGCTCTGGCGGCGAGCGCTGGACATCCTCCAGCGCCAGCAGCAGCGCCCTTAGGGCTTCAAACTCGCCGCCGTTGAATTTTCGAGTCATGAGTAAGGCCTGGCGTCAGCAATGCAGCAACGATCCCCGCGCGGCATTGCCTAGCGTTCCTGCGCGCTTGATGATGGAAAAAACCGCATCGACCACTTCCCCTGTGACGAAGCGGACTGGCGAGCTTGTGGCGTTTCGCCATGACGGCGCCCGGCAGCGTCTGGCCTATAAAATACGAAGGCGCGACGCTCGCGGCAAGAACATCTGCAACGGGTGCGAACGTCTCGCCGCGCAAACGAAAATCAAAACAGCGGCATAAAGCGCTTCATCGTCTGCAAAGCCGGCCATCGTCGAGAAGATCTAAGCGGTGGCCCGACGTTTTGCAGTAGCTCTGATTTAGAGAGCCGCTGCTTTTTACAACCTCCGCTGTAAAGCAAGATTTAAGTTCTACGCTCATCTTCCGCGACGCTTGCTAATCCCAAGCGAAGAACCAATCTCTACGATTCCCCCGAGAACGACCAGTTCAACGACGTGTCTGCTAGTCGGGCAGTGAATCTTGATTACGGGCGTCAGCTGCCGGGGAATTGGGCGAAAAAGCGCCTGTAACGAGGAAAATCGAATGCGAAAGATCGTCATCTTCACATGCTGCGCGTTCACTGCGATGTCATCGCTCGCGATCGCAAAGCCGCCGACTGTCTCTGCCGTAAACTCGGTTCTTTCGCAGCGAACCCCCGCTGCGCGTAAAGCAGAAATCAATCGTCAGATCGCAAAGGCGTGCAATATCTCACTCTCGGAGTCCGATCTCAGCCGCGCGTCCGCCTTGGTTGAAACGCACAGAAAAAAAGGCGCCGCATGGCTCGCCGCTCAAATCAAAAATAGCGAGTTGAGCTACGTCTGCGGCTGAGACAGGGTATACCGCACAAGAGACGAGAGCGCGGCAGTTCTCGCGTCTCTTTCGGGGCGTGGAAGCGATCCGCGTTCGCTCGAACCCTTCGGCCGCGTTCTTCCCGATTGATGTCTGGCGGAGAGGGAGGGATTTGAACCCCCGATACGGTTGCCCGTATGCCGCATTTCGAGTGCGGTGCTTTCAACCACTCAGCCACCTCTCCGCGGCGCATACGTGGCGTGTCGCAGATAGCACGCGCTCGCCCGAGGGATCAAGGGAGCCGTTGATTGAAACGCATTTGCGCGTCCTTCGACGCCGATCGTCGACCCGGTCCCGCTTTAATGAACACCGTATATACTAATATTGACATAATTTCGCGTCACTGACACAGTGTGAACATGAGCTCCACGCGCATTTTCAAATCTGGCAATAGCCTGGCGGTTCGGCTGCCGCGCGAAATCGCTTTCGACGAGGGCGCTGAAGTTGTCGTGCGGCGGCAAGGCGGAAGTCTCGTGGTGACGCCGGCGCGGCTCGATATGGCCGAACTCGTCGCGCGGCTCAAAGCCACGCCGCCGCCAGCCCCGATCGGGCGCCCCGAGTTCAAGCCGCCGAAGCGGCTGTTCGACGCCCGCTAGCGCTATGGCGCGCTACCTCCTCGACACCAATATCGTCATCGCCGCGGCGCTCGGCCTCCCGGGCGTGCTCGATCGGCTCTCTGCGCTCGAAATCGGCGACGTGGCGCTCTCGGCCATCAGTCTCGCCGAAACGCTTGGAGCAGCCGCCGCCGAAAATAACGGACGGCTCGCGGAGAACATTGCGCTCCTCGCCGAGAATCTGGATGTGCTGCCCTTCGACCGCGGCGCCGCCGACGCCTATGGCGCGCTGCTGCGCAAGCTCGATCCGAAGCGCCGCCGCACGCTGGATCGAATGATCGCCGCGCAGGCGCTCGATCTCGGCCTCACGCTGGTCGTCGCGAACAGTGAGGATTTCGACGATATCCCCGGCCTCGCGATTGAAAAATGGGCGTGAGCGCAGCTACTCGACGTCTTCCACGCTCTCGGGACCTCCATATATGCGCTGCGCCAGAGAGGCCTGCATGAAATCGTCGAGTTCGCCGTCGAGAACGTCGGAAGGCGTCCCCGAGGTGAAGCCGGAGCGCAGATCCTTCACCAGCTGATAGGGCTGCAGCACATAGCTGCGGATCTGATGGCCCCAGCCGATCTCGGTCCTTGAGGCCGCAGTCTTATTGGCTTCGGCCTCGCGCTTTTCCAGCTCCAGCTCGTAGAGCCGCGCCCGCAGCATGTTCCAGGCGGTCGCGCGGTTCTTGTGCTGCGAGCGTTCGGCCTGACAGGCGACGACGATGCCGGTCGGAATATGGGTGATGCGGATCGCCGAATCGGTCGTGTTGACGTGCTGACCGCCGGCGCCTGACGATCTATACGTGTCTATACGACAGTCGGACTCATTGACGTTCACGTCGATACGATCGTCCACGACCGGATAGACCCAGACCGAGGCGAAGCTCGTATGGCGGCGGGCGTTCGAATCGAATGGCGAAATCCGCACCAGGCGATGCACGCCGGACTCGGTCTTCGCCCAGCCATGGGCGTTGTGTCCCTTGACGAGCAGCGTGCCGGACTTGATGCCGGCCTCTTCGCCCAGCGTTTCCTCGATCACCTCGACATGGAATTTGTGGCGCTCGCCCCAGCGCGCATACATGCGAAACAGCATGCGCGCCCAATCCTGGCTCTCGGTGCCGCCGGCGCCGGAATGAACCTCTATATAGGTGTCATTGGCGTCGGCTTCGCCGGCGAACAGCGCCTCGGTCTGGCGCGCGCGCGCCTGCTTCAAGATGCTCTTGAGCGCGTCGACGCCCTCTTTTTCGGTCGCCGCGTCGTCCTCGGACTCGCCAAGCTCGACAAGCGTCAGCGCGTCTTCGAGCTCGCGCTCGAGGCTCGAGAGCGCCCCCACCTGATCTTCGAGCTGGGTGCGCTCGCGCATCAGTTTTTGCGCGGCTTCGGGATCGTTCCAGAGCGCGGGGTCTTCCGCCCGGACGTTCAGTTCGGCGAGGCGCCGTTGGGAGGCGTCGACGTCAAAGATGCCTCCTCAGCAGTCCGATGGACTGCTCAATGTCGGCTTTCAGCGCAAGCGGTTCGGCGCGCATGGATTTCCCGGGTTCTATCGGAGGGCTTCGCCCCATTCGGCGCGGAAATTAGGCGGCGCGCGCGCGCCTGTAAACCCGCAACTCACGACGCCAACGTCAAAAACTCCTGTCCGCCGGCCGGTCGTCCCGACGCTCCGGCGCGGCCGGCCGCTGCTCCTCGCTCTCGGGCGCGCCGGCAAGCCCCCAGCGGCGCATCAGAAAAAGCGCCGTCGCCGAGGCCAGCACGCAAAGAATCGTCGCGTAAAACGTGCCGTTCTCGTCCTCCGCGAACAGCAGATTCTTGGTGTTCATGCCGAAATAGCCGGTGACGAAGGTCGCCGGCAGCAGCAGCATCGTCGTCACCGTCAAAGCATAGAGCCGATCATTGGTCTCCAGGCTGAGGATGGCGTTGAGCTCGTCCTGCAGGAGACGGGCGCGCTCCTGAAGGCTCGTGACATCCTGAGTCAGCGCGCCGGCGTGTTGAATGAGCCTTGCCGCGGCGTCGCGCAGATCATTGTCTCGCTGTTCGTCGGCCTCCTCCTCGATCGTTTCGAGGCGCGCCACCGTCGACGACAGGCCGCTGATCTGGCGCGCCAAACGCACCGCGTCGCGCCGCGCGGCGCTGAGCGCCGGCCGCGCCTGGCGGCCGCGCTGATCGATGATACGGTCCTCGACGCGATCGAACGCCGCGCCGAGTTCGGCGGCCTTACGCGCCAGCCCGTCGATCAGCGCATCCGTCAGCATTTCGAACAGATCGATCGGCGAGGTGAGACGCGCGCCGCGATTGATGGCGATGTGCGCCGCCTCGACGCTGTCCATCGGCAGCCGTCGCGCGCTGATGAAAAAGCTTGCGCCAGCGCCGAAGCGGACATAGTCGGTGCGCGAGGTCGGCCCGCCGAGATCGCGCTCGTAGTCGAGCAGCGCGCCGCTGACCATCCCTTCCGAATATTCGAGATGCTGGTGGTCGACGGGATCGCACAGCGAATCGCGCGCGTCCTCGGAAAGCGCCGCGATGCGCGCCAGCAGCGGGCGCGTGCGCACGTCGGCGAGATCCATGTGCAGCCACAAGAATCCCTCGCGCGGCGCGCCGATATTTTCAAAATCCTCGGCGGTTCCGGGCTCGGCCTCGCCGGCGCGGTTGAAGCGCACAAACCAAAGACACCCGGGAATGTCGGCGCGCGGCGCTTGTGCGAGTCGATCTATGCTCATGGCGGCGCTCGTGGGAAGGCGCGAAGAGAATGGGACGATTGATAACAGACTTACGACGTTTGTGGGGTCAATCCTCCGAGAGCCGGGTCTTGCCCGGCCCGTGCGGTTCGATCAGCGCGCCGAAATCATGCGGCTCCTTGCGGGCGCGCCGAAGCGCCGCGTCGAGAAACTCGGTGAAGGCGTCGATGTCGCGCTCTTCGGTCCGGTGGTTGATGATCGCCGCGCGGATCGCCGGAACCCCGTCGAGGATCGTCAGCGACGGCGCCGCCTCGCCGCGCTCATGCAACTCCATGACGATTTCGCGCGCCAGCGAACCGTCCTCATCGTCCTTGACGCCGAAGCAGACGATGTTGAGCGTCACCGGCGCGCGCAGCGCGAAGGCGTCCGATTGCGCGATCCACGCCTCGAGCCGCTTCGCCATGCGGCAGGTCTGCTCGATACATTGGCCCAAACGCTTGGCGCCGAAGGTTTCGATGGTGAACCAGGTCTTGAGCGCGCGAAAGCTGCGCGACAGGTCGGGGCCGAGATCGCAGGGCCAGGTGTCGCCCGCCGCGAGGCCGCGCGGCGCTCGCGTCAAATACGCGGCGTTGGCCGCGAAGGCGCGCTTATGGGCCGCCTTGTCGCGCACCAGGAAGAAGCCGGCGTCATAGGGGACGTGCAGCCATTTATGGAAGTCGAAGGCGACGCTGTCGGCGCGCTCCAGTCCCTTGACCAGAGGCTTGAGCGCCGGCGAGAGCGCCGCCAGCGCGCCGAACGCCCCGTCGACATGGAACCACAAATCCTCGGTGTGCGCGACATCGGCGAGCCGGTCGAGCGGATCGATCGCGCCGGTGTCGACCGTTCCCGCCGTGCCGACGATCAGAAACGGCCTGAACCCCGCCGCGCGGTCGGCGGCGATGGCGCGGCGAAGATCGCGCACTTTCATTGCGCGCCGCTCGTCCGAAGGAATGAGGCGCAGATGCCGCGCGCCGAGACCCGCAAGCTCCATCGCCTGGCGCACGCAATTATGCGCTTCGCGCGACGCATAGGCGATGAGCTGGCCGGGAAGCGCGCAGAGCCCGTTCAGCCGCACGTCCTTGTCGCCATAGGCCTGGTCGCGCGCGACGAGCAGGCACAGGAAGTTGGCGATCGAGGTTCCGGTGACGAAAATGCCGCTCGCGTCCGGCGGAAAGCCGAAGGCCTGCGCCATCCAGGCGGCGATCTGGCGCTCGACATCGATGGCGATGTGATTGCGACCGCCGCAGTTCGAATTCATGCCGGCGGCGAGCATTTCCGCGATCATTCCGGCTGGCGTGCCTGCGCCCTGGGCCCAGCCCATGAACATCGGATGGGTGTTGCCGGTCGCGAACGGCATGATGTAGCGGTCGAAATCCTCGAGCACGGCGGAGAGGTCGCGGCCCTCTTGCGGAAGATCGCGTTTGAAGCGCGCCCGCGCTTCTTCGCTTGGCTCAAGCCAGACAGGGCGCTCGCGGAGATCGCGCAGGTGGTCGAGCATCATGTCGAGCGCGCGATGGCTCTCGGCGCGAAATTCGTCCCAGTTTTCGGGGTCGAGATTAACCGGCATGTCCAGGGCCTCGCGCGCCGGCGGCTCGGTGGAGGCGCAACCACGGTTGCGAAAGATCGCGCGAAGGCGTTTCACCCTTCTGCAAATAGCCGGGTTTCCCTGCCCGGCGCAACCTGGCTTATTTTCCGATGCTTACGGCCACAGAGCCGACATGTTCGACCTCGCCGTCGACGACGTCGCCGGGAAGGAGCGGTCCAACGCCCGAAGGCGTGCCGGTGAAGATGAGATCGCCGGGCGCAATGGCGACATTTCGCGACAGCGCCGCGATGATTTCCGGCACGCTCCAGATCAGATCGCCAAGGTCGCCCGCCTGTCGCAGCACGCCATTGACGGAGAGCGCGATGCGCCCCCGCGTCGGATGGCCGATGGCGGCGACGGGGCTGATCGCGCCGATGGGCGCGGAATGGTCGAAGCCTTTTGACATGTCCCACGGCCGTCCGGCGCCGCGCGCCGCCGTTTGCAGATCGCGCCGGGTCAGGTCGATGCCGGCGGCATAGCCGAAGACGCAGTCGAGCGCCCGCTCGGCGGGAATATCGGCCCCTCCCTTGCCGAGCGCCGCGACCAATTCGATCTCGTGATGAAGATCATGCGTCAGCGTCGGATAGGGAATGGTCGCGCCGCTCTCGACCACCGCGTCGGCGGGCTTGGAGAAGAATACCGGCGCCTCCCCGCCCTTCGCGGGGTCCTTTCCCATTTCCCGGGCGTGCGCGGCGTAGTTCAGCGCGATGCAGAAGATCCGCCGCACGGGAAATCGCCGCGCGTCTTGCGCGATGGCGACGCTTGGGAAGGGCGGCGGCGGAAAGATGAACTCAGCGGACATTCTATTGGCTTCGCGCTTGGCGGATCAGTCGAAATCAGCGGGATTGAAGCTGCGCAGCGTGCCGCAGAATTCGCAGGTGACGCCGATGCGGCCGTCATCGCCGATCATATCGCTGCGCTCTTGCGGCGAGAAGCTCCTCAACAGCTTATCGATGCGCTCGTTCGAACAGCGGCAGAATTCCTCGAGGGCGCGTTCGGTGAAAACCTTGACGCCCCGCTCATGGAAAAGGCGATAGAGCAGGCGCTCGCTCGAAAGCGCCGGATCGACGAGTTCGTGATCTTCGAGAGTCGCAGCGAGCGCCTGGCCTTCGGTCCAATGGTCGCTGTCGTCCTCGGAAGGCTCCTCCGTCCCGTCCGGCGCGTCGCCGGGCGGAAGATCGCGGGCGCGCGCGCCGCCCGGGGGCAAATATTGCAGCAGCAGTCCGCCAGCGCGCCAGCTCGCGCCCTGCGGCGTGACGATTTCGGCGACGGCGAGTCTGACGAATGACGGGATCTGCTCCGACTGCCGGAAATAGATATGCGCGGCCTCGGCGAGGCTCTCGCCCTCCAGCGGCACGACGCCCTGGTAGCGCGCGGCGTCTTCCTCGCGTTCGATGGTGAGCGCCAGATGACCGCGCCCGAACAGCGCCGCCGGCGAAGCGTCGCGTATTTGGGCGACGCGCTCAGCGTCGAAGCGGGCGAAGCCGCGCAGCTTCCCCGGCGCGTCATAGTCGACGACAAGCATATCGACGGGCCCGTCGCTGCGCGTCTGCAGCTGGAAGCGGCCATGCGATTCCAAAATCGAGCCGAGCAGCGCGGCGAGCGCCACCGCTTCGCCGAGCAGGCGCGCGACCTGCGGCGGATAGGCGTAATGGCTCAGGATGGAATCGACCGTCGGGCCGAGACGCACGACGCGGCCGCGCAGGTCGAGCGCTTCGACTGCGAAAGGCAGCACCCGGTCATCCTCGGAATGCAGCGCGACTGGCCGGCTCGGCGCCGAGCCCCCGCCTTGCGGCATCAGAACTGCCCCGGCGCGAGACACCAGCACAGCACGCCTTTCTGCGCGTGAAGGCGGTTCTCGGCTTCGTCGAAGACCACCGACTGCGGCCCGTCGATCACGTCCGCGGTGACTTCCTCGCCGCGATGCGCGGGCAGACAATGCATGAAGACGGCATTTTTCGCGGCCGCGCGCATCAGTTTCGAGTCGACCTGATAGGGCGCAAGCGCGGCGCGGCGCTGGTCCTCGTCCGCGTCGCCCATCGACACCCAGCAGTCCGTGATGACGGCGTCGGCGCCGTCCACCGCCTCATAGGCGTCGCGCGTCAGATTCATCTTCGCGCCATTGGCTTTCGCCCAGCTGACCAGATCCTCCGAGGGCGCAAAGCCCGCCGGCGTCGCCACATTGATCGTGAAGCCCAGGCGGCCGGCGGCATGCACCCAGCTTGCAAGCACATTATTGGCGTCGCCGCTCCAGGCCACCGTGCGCCCTTCAATCGGACCGAGATGCTCCTCGAAGGTCAGCACGTCCGCCATCACCTGGCAGGGATGCGACTGTTTGGTGAGGCCATTGATGACCGGCAGATTGCCGTAGCGCGCCAGCTCCATGAGATCGGGATGCGACAGAATGCGCACCATGATCGCGTCGAGAAAGCGCGAGAGCACGCGCGCCGTGTCGGCGATGGTTTCGCCGCGGCCGAGCTGCATTTCGGCGCCGGTCAGCATGATCGTCTCGCCGCCGAGTTCGCGCATCGCGATGTCGAAGGAGACGCGCGTGCGGGTCGAGGGCTTGTCGAACACCATGCCTAGATATTTGCCGACGAGCGGTCGTTCGGCCGCCTCGACGCCTTTGACGCGGCGCGCCTTGAGCGACTTGGCGAGATTAAGGATGCGGCGCAGTTCTTCGCCCGAGTGATCGGAAAGATCGAGGAAGCTGCGCGGCCGCGTCAGCGAATGGGCGGTCATCACGCAGCTCCGAGCTTTTCAATAGGCGCGGCGAGCCGGGCGCATGCGGCGCCAAGGCGCGAGGCCGCCGCCGCGACGTCGCTTTCGTCAATGATGAGCGGCGGCAAAAGGCGCACGACGTTGTCGCCGGCGAGCACCGTCAGCAGGCCTTCGGCGCGGGCGGCGGCGGCGAAGTCGCCATTCGGTATCCGCATCTTGAGGCCGAACATCAGCCCTTCGCCGCGGATCTCTTCGATGAGCGACGGAAAGCGGTCCTCGAGCTCCGCCAGCCGTTGGCGCAACAGCGCGCCAAGCCGCGCGACGCGCGCCATGAAGCCTTCCGCAAGCACGACGTCGAGAACGGCGCCGCCCACCGCCGTCGCCAGCGGATTGCCGCCGAAGGTGGAGCCATGCGCGCCGAGAATCATGCCTTTGGCGGCCTCGCGCGTCGCGAGGCAAGCGCCGAGCGGAAATCCGCCGCCCAGTCCCTTGGCGAGCGCCACGATGTCGGGCGCGACGCCGGCATGTTCGCAGGCGAGGAACTTGCCGGTGCGGCCGACGCCGCACTGGACTTCGTCGAGCGCCAGCAGCAGCCCGCGCGCGTCGCAGAGCTCCCGCAGCCGCGCCAGAAACGACGGCGAAAAGACGCGCAGCCCGCCTTCCCCCTGTATCGGTTCGAGCAGGACGCCCGCAGTTTCCTGCGTGATCGCCGCTTCGACGGCGTCAAAATCGCCGAAAGGAACCTGATCGAAGCCCTCGACGGGCGGCCCGAACCCATCAAGATATTTGGCGTTGCCGCCCGCGGCGATCGTCGCGAGCGTGCGGCCATGAAAGGCGCCTTCGAACGTGATCAGCCGATAGCGTTCGGGCTGTCCGTTCACCGCGTGGAATTTGCGCGCCGTCTTGATCGCGCACTCCACCGCTTCCGCGCCGGAATTGGTGAAAAAGACCAGATCGGCGAACGTGGCGTCGCAGAGCCGCTCCGCGAGCCGCTCGGCCTGCGGGATGCGAAAGAGATTGGAGACATGCCACGGCTCTTCCGCCGCGCGCTTCAAAGTCTCGACGAGATGCGGATGATTGTGGCCGAGCGACAGTACGGCGACGCCCGCGCTAAAATCGAGATAGCGGTCGCCGTTTTCCGCAGTCAGCCACGCGCCTTCGCCATGTTTGAATGCAAGATCGGCCCGCGGATAGGTCGGATAAAGCGCTGACGTCAAAAGCCCTGCTCCATGCTCCCGTCGCTGGCTCCGGCCAGAGGAGGCTTAAAAAAACAAAGCGCCGCCCTGTTAGGGCGGCAGTTCAGAACGGATTTTATGCGCGCCGCCCGACGCGGTCAAATCCATGGCGCGGTTCGATATTGGCGTCAAAGCGGCCTGGCGCGGCCGCGCAAGGGTGAGTCCCGCGGGCAACAGTCTCGCCGAAAGCCTGTTGAGAACGCCAGCGCGCGCTTGCCAGCGCGACTCGCGCATGATTCAAAGTAAACAGAAAGTTTCTAGTCAGCGCCCGCGTAGTTCGTTTGGGCGTGTTCTCTCGAGTGTTGATGCGCATCACATCGCCGCAGGGCTTCAGGCCTGCGCAGCGGTCGGAAGAAATCCGATCCGCGCTCGACCCGAAAGAATGGAGAAGCCTAATGTCATGGACCGACGAACGCGTCGAACTGCTCCGCAAGCTTTGGACCGATGGTCTCAGCGCCAGCCAAGTGGCGGCGGAACTTGGACCGGGCATCACCCGCAACGCTGTGATCGGAAAGATCCATCGTCTGGGACTCGCCGAACGCGCCAAGACGGCGAGCGCGCAGCGGCCGCGCGCGGCCAAAGCCCCACGCCCGACGCACCCGCGCATGAACGGCGTCTCTTCGCACGGCAATCTGGCGCTCGCTTTCACGCCGCATGCGCTGGCGGCGCCGCGGCGCGCGCCTGAAGAAGAAGTGGTGATTCCGATCTCGGAGCGCGTCACGCTCATGGAGCTCCGCGAATCCATGTGCCGCTGGCCGATGGGCGACCCCACGTCGGCGGAGTTCCGCTTCTGCGGCGGAAAGTCGACGGTGGGTGGCGGCCCCTACTGCGCCTATCACGCGCGCGTCGCCTATCAGCCTGCGCAAGATCGCCGCCGCGCGCGCGATCAGTTCAAGGCGCAGCGTTACGCGTGAACCGCATCGGACACGTCACTCGTGTCCGAACGTTTCATCGAAAGAATAGCCCGCGCCGCGCACCGTGCGGATCGGATCTTTCTCGCGGCCGCGGATCAGCGCCTTGCGGAGCCGTCCGACATGGACGTCGACCGTGCGCTCGTCAATCTCCGCCGACATGCCCCAAACGCTATCGAGCAGCTGCGCTCGCGTGAACACGCGTCCGGGCTTCTCCATAAAATATTCGAGCAGCCGGAATTCGGTCGGACCGAGGTGGATTTCGCGGCCGGATCGCCGCACGCGACGGGTGTCGCGGTCGAGGTCGATATCGCCGAGCGTGAGCCGTGAGGCGACGCGCTCGGGCCGCGCCCGGCGCAGCAGCGCGCGCACCCGCGCCATCAGCTCCGGAGTCGAAAACGGCTTGACGACATAATCATCGGCGCCGACCGAAAGGCCGCGCACGCGCTCGCCTTCCTCGCCGCGCGCGGTCAGCATAATCACCGGCATGTCTCTGGCGCTGTCCCGCGCCCGCAAGCGGCGGCAGATTTCAAGTCCGGAAACGCCCGGCAGCATCCAGTCGAGAATGACGAGATCGGGCGGCGACTCCGCAAGCCGCAGCTCGGCTTCATCGCCATTGTCGACATGCTCGACCTGATAGCCTTCAGCTTCAAGGTTATACACGAGAAGCGTCGCAAGCGACGTCTCGTCCTCGACGACGAGGATTCGCGGCGCCCGATCGCTTTTCCCGCTCCGCTGCAGGACGGCGGACGACACGTCGCTCATTGCGCCGCCTCATCCTTCACGCCGAAGTCGGGAGCGCGCGTTTTTGGCCGCTCCGTGGGCATCGCTTCGCCGGTGACCAGATAGACGACCGTCTCCGAGATGTTGGTCGTGTGATCGCCGATCCGCTCCAGATTCTTTGAGCAGAACAGGAGATGCGTGCAGAAGGATATGTTGCGCGGATCCTCCATCATGAAGGTGAGGAGATCGCGGAACACCGAATCCTCCAGGGCGTCGAGATCGGAATCGTTCAGCCAGACCGCGCGCGCCCGCTCGGTGTCGCGCAAGGCGTAGGCGTCCAGCGCGTCCTTGAGCTGCATCGCGGCGATTTCATGCATTGACTTCAAACCGACGATCGCGCGCGGTACGCGCGCCTCCGACACGATCTTGAGCGTTCGCTTGGCGATGTTCTTGGCCAGATCGCCGACACGCTCGATGTCGCCGGAAATGCGGATCGCGGCGATGCATTCACGCAGATCGACCGCAAGCGGCTGTCGGCGCGCGATGGTGAGAATGGCGTTCTCCTCGATTTCGCGCTGCAACGCGTCGAGACGAGGATCGCTGGAGACGACGCGGTGGGCGAGGTCGACGTCGAAGGTCGACAAGGCGTCCATCGCCTCCGCCAGCATTTTTTCCGCGACGCCGCCCATTTCAGCGATGCGACGTCCCAGGGCTTCAAGGTCCCGGTCGTAGGATTTAACAGTATGATCGCTCATGAGCGCCGTCCTTGAATCGCTGGTTTAGCCAAAACGGCCGGTGATGTAGTCGAGCGTGCGCTTCGCTTGGGGCTTGTTGAACACGTCGTCCGTCTCGCCGAATTCGACGAGCTCGCCGAGATACATGAACGCCGTGTAATCAGAGACGCGCACCGCCTGCTGCATGTTGTGGGTGACGATCGCTATAGTGTAGCGGCTCGCCAGTTCGTCGATCAGCTCCTCGACCTTCGCCGTCGAAATCGGATCGAGCGCCGAACACGGTTCGTCAAACAGAATGATCTCCGGCTGCACCGCGACGCTGCGCGCGATGCAGAGGCGTTGCTGCTGGCCGCCGGAAAGGCCAAGTCCGCTCGTCTGCAGCTTGTCCTTCACCTCGTCCCACAGAGCGGCGCCGCGCAGCGCGCCTTCGACGCGCGCGTCCATATCGGCGCGCGGCAGTTTCTCGTATAGCCGAATGCCGAACGCGATGTTCTCATAGATTGACATTGGAAAGGGCGTCGGCTTTTGGAACACCATGCCGATGCGCGAGCGCAAGGCGTTAATGTCGACCGCCGGATCGAGAATATTCTCGCCGTCGAGCAGCACCTCTCCCTCGGCGCGCTGGCCGGGATAGAGATCATACATGCGGTTCAAGACGCGCAGCAGCGTGGACTTGCCGCAGCCCGAGGGGCCGATGAAGGATGTCACCTTATTGGCGTATAAGGGCATGGTGACGTCTTTGAGCGAACGCGTCTCGCCGTAAAAGAAGTCGAGATTTCGCATTGAAACCTTGGTCAGCGGCGCCTTTACTTGAGCAATTTGAGCAGCGGCGTTCATTTCGAGTTCCTCCGCCCGGCGCTGAGCGCGCGGGCCGCGATCGAGAGAGCGAGAACAGCGACAGTGATGAGCAGCGCGCCGGTCCAGGCGAGCTGCTGCCAGTCCTTGTAGGGCGACAGGGCGAACTGGAAGATGACGACCGGCAGGCTCGCCATCGGCGCGGTGAGGTCGCTACTCCAGAACTGATTGTTGAGCGCGGTGAAGAGCAGCGGCGCCGTCTCCCCAGAGACGCGCGCTACAGCCAGCAACACGCCGGTGATCAGCCCAGCCTTGGCGGCGCGATAGGCGACCTTGCCAACGACATGCGCACGGGGCGCGCCGAGCGCCGAAGCCGCCTCGCGCATCGAACCGGGCACAAGCAGCAGCATGTCCTCGGTGGTGCGCACGACGACAGGGACGACCAACAGCGCCAACGCCACGGCGCCGGAAATCGCCGAGAAGTGTCCCATCGGGTGAACGAGAATCTCATACACGAAGAGGCCGATGACGATCGACGGGGCGCTGAGCAGGATATCGTTGATGAAGCGCACGATCATCGTGAGCTTCGAATAGCGTCCATATTCGGCCATATAAGTGCCGGCCAGCATGCCCAGCGGCGTGCCGATGGCGACGCCGATGCTCGTCATGACAAGCGATCCGGCGATGGCGTTGAGAAGGCCGCCTTTGCTGCCGGGCGGCGGCGTCATTTCGGTGAAGACCGCCGGCGACAGACCGCGTACGCCCTCGTAAACGAGAGAGCCGAGGATCAGCAATAGCCAGGAAAGGCCGAACACGGCGGCCACCCAGCACAGCGTGGTGGCCATAGCGTTGGCGCCGCGACGTGAAGCGTAAAGCGACATGAGTTCGTTCTTCCTTACGCTGACTTCTGCTCGATGCGCATCAGCATGTAACGCGCCAGAGCGAGAACGAAGAAGGTGATGACGAAAAGGATGAGGCCAAGTTCGATCAGCGCCGAAGTGTAAAGATCGCCGACCGCTTCGGTGAACTCATTGGCGATGGTCGCCGAGATCGTCGTCCCCGGCGCGAGCAGCGAGCTGGAGATCCTATGCGCATTGCCGATGACGAAGGTGACGGCCATCGTCTCGCCAAGCGCGCGGCCCAGGCCCAGCATCATGCCGCCGATCACGCCAACGCGCGTGTAAGGGACGACGACATAGCGCATCACTTCCCATGTCGTGGCGCCGATGCCCCAGGCCGCTTCTTTCAGCACCGGCGGCACGGTCTCGAAGACGTCGCGCGAGATCGAGGCGATGAAGGGCAGCACCATGATCGCGAGGATGAAGCCCGCAGTCAGCACGCCGATGCCGTAGGGCGGTCCGGCGAAGAGCGAAGAGAAAAACGGAATGTCGCCGAAGGCGGAGATCAGCGCCGGCTGCACATGCGACTGCAGAAAGGGCGCCAGCACGAAAAGGCCCCAGATGCCATAGATGATCGACGGAATGCCCGCCAGAAGCTCGATCGCGACGCCGATCGGCCGGCGCAGCGCATAGGGGCAGAGCTCGGTAAGGAAGGTGGCGACGCCGAGGCCGACCGGCACCGCGATCGCCATGGCGATGATCGATGTGACGAGCGTGCCATAAATGGCCGCCGCGGCGCCGAAGTTCTCGGTGACCGGGTTCCATGCCTGCGACGTGAGGAAGCCAAAGCCATATGCCTGCATTGCAGGCCAGGAGCCGTGGACCAGCGAGACGATGACGCCGCCCAGAATGATAAGCACGACGACGGCCGCCGCGCGCGTCATCTGATGAAAGACCCGATCGACCAGCGCGATGCGCGCCAGCACACGCGTGCGATCCATGATATCCGACCGCGAGGCTTGCTGCTCCAAAGCTACATCTGACACGTCGCCTGCTCCATTCAATTCACGCCGACTCGGCTCGATCGACAGCATTTCACCCGCTCCCGACGCCGCTCCTCGGCGTCATGATCTTCCCGACGACAGTATGAAACGGCCGTCGGGATCTATTCGCGATCAGCGCCGTCCGGCTAATGCGACAGGGGTTTGCCGTCTGCGCTCTTTACATTCGCCCAGCTCTTCTTGATGAGCTCGACCACCGGTTTCGGCATGGGAATATAGTCAAGTTCCTCAGCCATCTTGCCGCCATTGGCGAAAGCCCAGGCGAAGAACTTGAGCGCCTCCGCAGCGGCCGCGTCGTTCTTCGGCTCCTTGGGGAGCAGGATGAAGGTCGCCGCCGTGATCGGCCAAGCCTTGGCGCCCGGTTCGTTCGTCAAGATTTCGTAAAAGCCTTCGGCATGCGACCAGTCGGCGCCGGCCGCGGCGGCCTGAAAGGTCTCCATATTCGGCGGGATGACCTTGCCGTCCTTATTGACCATCTTGGTATAGGTCAGCTTGTTCTGCTTGGCGTAGGCATATTCGACATAGCCGATTGCGCCTTTGGTGTTGGCGACATTGTTAGCCACGCCTTCATTGCCCTTGGCGCCGATGCCCGTCGGCCATTCGACTGACGTGTTCTCGCCGACTTTCGACTGCCAGTCCGGCGAGACCTTCGAGAGATAGTTGGTGAAATTGAAGGTCGTTCCCGAACCGTCGGAGCGATGCACGACGACGATCGGCTGCGACGGCAGCTTCGCCTTCGGATTGAGCTTCTTGATCGACGCATCGTCCCATTTGGCGATTTCGCCGAGGAAAATCTTGGCGAGCGTCACGCCGTCGAGCGTGAGGTCGCCGCCGGCGACGCCCTCGAGATTGATCACCGGCACGATGCCGCCAATCACTTGCGGCCACTGAACGAGACCCGCGGCCTGAAGCTCCTCGGCCTTGAGCGGCTGGTCCGAAGCGCCAAACGTGACGGTGCGCGCCTTAACCTGCTTGATGCCGCCGCCCGACCCGATGGACTGATAGTTAAGGCCATTGCCGGTATCCTTCCGATACGCCTCCGCCCATTTGGCGTAGATCGGATAGGGGAAGGTCGCGCCGGCGCCGGAAATGTCGATGGCTGCGGCGGCGCCGCACATGACGGCGAGCGCCAGCGCCGCGCCAGCGCCGCGCCTGAAAATCGTCGAGATCATTTGAAGGTCTCTTTTGCTCGAGCCGACAACAGCTTTTTGTGACGAAAAGATTACAGTATGATGACAGTGAATATCGTTGTTTTTTAGAAACTTACACGTTCTAAGCTGAATCGCCCGCCGGCAGGATGACGCGAAACAGCGTTCCCTCGCCAAGCGCGGATTCGATTCCGAGCCGGCCGCGGTGGCGCAGCACGATGTGTTTGACGATGGCGAGGCCAAGTCCCGTGCCGCCTTTGGCGCGGCTCTTGCCGGCGTCGACCCGATAAAAACGCTCGGTCAGGCGCGGGATATGCTCCGGCGCGACGCCGGGACCATAATCGCGCACCGTGAGAACGACGAGCGCCCCCTTGCGGGCCAGCGAGATGTCGATGGGCTTGCAGCCGCCGTCGTCGCCGCACCCGTATTTCAGGGCGTTCTCGACGAGGTTCTCAATCACCCGGGCAAGCTCGTCCCGATCTCCACTGTCTTCGGCCATCTGTGACAGCGTGTCGACGATATGCGCGACGAGCAGCGTGAGATCGACGGGCGTGGCGGGCCGCAGATGCATGTGCTGCTCGATGCGCGAGAGCGACAGCAGATCGTCGACGAGGCGGGCCATCCGCTGCGCCTGCTCGCGCATGATGCCGAGGAATTTGTTGCGGGTGACGGCGTCCTCGCGCGCGGGACCTTGCAAGGTTTCGACAAAACCCAGCAGCGAAGCGAGCGGCGTGCGCAGCTCGTGGCTGGCGTTGGCGACAAAGTCGACGCGCATGCGCTCGACGCGCCGGGATTCAGTCAGATCGCGCAGGCTCACGACGGCGGCCGGCTCGAACCCTTCGATTTGCATTGGCGCGACATGCGCTTCAAACCAGCATTCCACCGGCAGACGTTCGACCCAAACGGTCTTCTCCGTCTCGCCTCCGGCGAGCACGCGCGCCACAGCGTCGAGCATGTCCGGCGAGCGAAGGCTGCGAGAGAGCGGTTCGCCCTGCCGGATGGCCGGCGAGAGCGCCTGCGCCGCGGCGTTGACGGCGATGACATGAGTTTCGGAGTCGATCACGAAGATCGGCTCCGGGAGCGCGTTGATGATCGGCGCGAGGAGATCAATCGCCTGATCGCGCCATTTGAGCCGCTGGGTTGACAGCGTCACCGCGACGGGTCCGGCGCCGCTCAATTCGAACGCTCTTCCAGGATGCGCGCGATTGCATCCCGCAGCGTCGCCCAGCGGCGCGCGCCCTCGTCGGCGCCCAGAAGCGCAAGCGCGACGATGAATGGAATAAAGTAATAGATCATGCGAAACAGAAGCAGCGACGCCAGAACGCTTTCATGCGACGCCGCCGGGATAGCGTGCAGCATCGTCGCCTCGAAGACGCCGATGCCGCCGGGCGCATGGCTGATCACGCCCAGGATGCAGGCGACGACATAGACCGCGACGAAGGGCACGAAGTCCAGCGGGACGCCCTCGGGAAGCAGCACATAAAGCGCGCCCGAGGCGCAGCACAGGTCCGCGACCCCAAGCGCGAACTGCGCCAAAGTCGGGACGAAGCCTGGCAGCTCGAGAGCGTGGCCGCGAAGCCGAATGCTGCGGCGATCAACCGTCACCCAGGCGAAATAGAAGAGCACGCCGGCAAGTATGAGCACGCCCGGAATGATATGAAGGAAGGCCGGCAAGCCATCCAGCGCCGCGAGCGCGTCCGCGCCATAGATGAAGCCTATGCCCATCACGAGCGTCATCCCAAGCCAGAACGTGACGCCGGCGAAGATGGTGATGTTGGCGACTTGCAGCGCGTTTAATGCGACGCGCGAGTAGATCCAGTAGCGCACGGCCGCGCTGGTGATGATGGGAAATCCCAGGTTGAAGGAAATGGCGTAGCTTGCGAAAGACGCGAGCGCCGCGACCCTGTAGGGCGCACGCGTTCTCATATGATAGAGCGCGACGACGTCATAACCGGTCAAGAACAGATAGGAGAGCGCGGAAAGGGCCAGGGACGCGAAAATCTGCGCGCCGCTGGTCGCGCGAAACGCGTTCAGCAGATCCGCATAGCTGAGGCTTGAGAGCGTTCGGCCCAGAATATAAGCGGCCAGCGCAAAGACGGCGAGACTGGCCGCCACGCCCAGCGCGCTGAGCGCGCCTCTCGGCAGCCGCTCACGCAGCGACTCAAAAAATCCGCCGCTTGCTTGTGGCCTCAAGACGGGCAACCCCGGCGTCGTGGCTTCGAACACGTCGTTATCGCGCGAGGTCACGCCGCCCTCGCGCCCAACGCTCGGATCTCGGAGCCCTCAATGCACAACCCTCATGTCATCCGGTTCAATCCCTCGATCATGTCACGGCGATGACTAGCACGACTAGCACGATCTCTGTCGCGCGCGCCTCGCAAAAAGGTTGGCGCTCAGCGAGCGGACGTCAAGTCTGCGCCTGCTCCTCAAAGGCTGAAGCGTGACCGATTCCATGTGATCGACAAGCGCTCTAAGCGCCAATCTTGACCTGCGAGGCCGGTGAACTAGCTGCCTGCGAGGCGGCGGGAGGCGGAAAGCCTGTCAGAGGAACGATCCATCATGCACATGATCCCGAAGGAAATGCAGGCCTGCATCGACGCCTGCCTGAACTGTTATCAAATGTGCTTCGGCATGGCGATGACCCATTGCCTGGAGGAAGGCGGCGAGCATGTTAAGCCCAAACATTTCCGGGCGATGATCGCCTGCGCCGATATGTGCCGCAACAGCACGCAAATGATGCTGATGAATTCGCCGCTGGCCAAACAGATGTGCACGCTTTGCGCGGAGGCGTGCGAAACCTGCGCCAAGGAGTGCGATCCGATTCCGGACATGAAGGAATGCGCCGACGAATGCCGTCGCTGCGCCGAGGAATGCCGCAGAATGTCCGGACGGAAAATGGCCGCTTAATTTACTGCGCCAACAGCTTGCGACAGGTTTGGCGGCTATTTGCCGCCAAGCCCCAAAATATAGCTCGCCAGCGAGTCGATCTCTTCGCGGGCGAGAATGATGTTGGGCATGTTCTTGTGCGAAGAGCGCAGGAAAACTTTGAGCGACAGTTCCGTCGTCGAAGGCATGTTGGCGACATCGATAAAGCGCGGGGCCTTGGGATCCGGGCTCTTGGCCTCTGCGTCGGCGCCAACCGCATGGCATGAGGCGCATTCGGCTTTGGCGATCCGCGCGCCGGTCGTCGGATCCGCGCTCGCGGCCATCGCCGGCGCCGCAATGAAGACAAAGCCTAAAGCCAGCGCTATCCTCATCGCCTTACTCCTCGCCGTTGAGATCCTCGGGACGCGGCTGCAACATGATATTATAGCCGGCGTCGACAAGATGCACTTCGCCCGTCACGCCGCCCGACAGCTCCGACAGCAAATAAAGCGCCGAGCCGCCGATTTCATCAAGCGTGATCATCCGGCGCAAGGGACAATGCTTTTTTTGAAACGCGCCCATCGCCCGCGCGCCGGTGATGCCGGCGCCCGCCATGGTGCGCACCGGGCCGGGCGACAGCGCATTGACGCGAATGCCGCGATCGCCGAAGTCGGCGGCAAGATAGCGCACCGATGAATCGAGCGCCGCCTTCGCCACGCCCATGACGTTGTAATTCGGCATGACATGCGTGCCGCCGCCGAAGCTCACCGTCAGCAGCGATCCGCCGTTCTTCATCAGCGTCGCGGCGCGGCGCGCAGCTTCGGTGAAGGAAAAACAGGAAATGACAAGCGTGCGAATGAAATTCTCGCGCGAAGTGTCGGCGTAGAGTCCCTTCAATTCGCTTTTGTCGGAATAGGCGATGGAGTGGACGAGAAAATCCATATCGCCCCACTCATGTTCGAGACGGGCGAACGCCTGATCCACCGTTGAAATATCCTCGGCGTCGCACGGCAGCACAAGGTTCGACCCGAGCGCCTGCGCGAGCGGCTTGACGCGCTTGCCGAGCGCCTCGCCCTGATAGGTGAATGCGAGCGTCGCGCCGTGGCGCGCAAGAACGCGCGCGATGCCATAGGCGATCGAATGATCATTGGCGACGCCCATAATGAGGCCGCGCTTACCCTGCATGAAACCGGTTGAAACTGTCATATGGCGATTGTCATCGTAGGAGAGATGGAAAGTTTGGGCCTAAGCCCTATGAGAGATAGCAGACAAGCGAAGAAGAACGGACGCTATGGGCCGCATCGGGATACTCTATCCACGAGCGCCGCTCGTTCGCATCCATCCACTGGAAGAATCGCCTTCTCCTAAACGCCGGCTGGATTGTCTCGACGTCGATGGCCGGGACAAGCCCGGCCATGACGCTCGCCGTTGCGGACTTACGCGTCTGGATGCTTGAACACCAATGTCGCATTGGTGCCGCCGAAGCCGAATGAGTTCGACAGCACCGCGCCGAGCTTCACATTGTCGCGGCGCGCCCGCATGATGGGCATGTCGGCGAAATCCGGGTCGAGCTCTTCGATATTGGCGCTTTCGCAGATGAAGCCGTTCTGCATCATCAACAAGGAATAGATCGCCTCCTGCACGCCCGTCGCGCCGAGCGAATGGCCGGTCAGGGATTTGGTCGCGGCGATCGGCGGGCATTTGTCGCCGACGCCGAACACTTCGCGCAGCGCCTCGATTTCCTTGGCGTCGCCGACCGGGGTCGCGGTGGCGTGGGGGTTGATGTAGTCGATCGGGCACTTCACCGTCGCGAGCGCCTGCTGCATGCAGCGCACCGCGCCCTCGCCCGAGGGCGCCACCATGTCATGGCCGTCGGAGGTCGCGCCATAGCCGGCGACTTCGGCGTAGATCTTCGCGCCGCGCGCCTTGGCGTGTTCGAACTCTTCGAGCACCAGCACGCCGGCGCCGCCGGCGATGACGAATCCGTCGCGATTCTTGTCATAGGCGCGCGAAGCCGTCGCCGGCCGATCATTGTAGGAGGAAGACATCGCGCCCATGGCGTCGAAAAGGACCGAGAGCTCCCACTCCAGCTCCTCGCAGCCGCCCGCGAAGATCATGTCCTGCTTGCCGTATTGAATCAGTTCGTAGGCGTTGCCGATGCAGTGATTGGACGTGGCGCAGGCGGACGAGATCGAATAGTTGACGCCCTTGATCTTGAACCAGACCGCAAGCGTCGCCGAAGCTGTCGACGACATGCTTTTCGGCACGGCGAAGGGACCGACGCGCTTGGGTCCCTTGGTGCGGGTGATATCGGCGGATTCGACAAGCGTGTGGGTCGAGGGGCCACCGGACCCCATGATGATTCCGGTGCGCGCGTTGGAGATTTCCGCTTCGGTCAGGCCGGCGTCGGCGATCGCCTGATCCATGGCGACGTGGTTCCACGCCGTGCCTGTCGCATGGAAGCGCATGGCGCGGCGGTCGACGAGCGTCGAGGGATCGAGCGTCGGCATTCCGTAGACCTGCGAGCGGAAGCCGAGTTCGGCGTATTTATCCGCGCGCGAGATGCCCGACTTCGCCTCGCGCAGCGAAGCGATCACTTCCTGGGTGGTGTTGCCGATCGACGACACAATCCCCATGCCGGTGACGACGACTCGTCTCATTGTCCAACTCCTTGGCGGCGCTTTCCCGCGCCTTTTCTGTGCGCGTCAGGCGGCGACCGGCGCCTCGGCCTTGGCGAGCCCGACCTTCAAATCCTTCGCCTCATAGATGCGCTCGCCGTCCGCCGCGACCCAGCCGTCGGCGATGCCGAGCACAAGCTTGCCCTTGAAGATGCGCTTAAAGTCGATGCCGTAGGTCACCTTTTTGACGGTGGGGCGAACTTGCCCGCTGAATTTCACCTCGCCGACGCCGAGCGCCATGCCGCGTCCCGGATTGTCGAGCCAGGCGAGATAGAAGCCGACCAATTGCCACAGCGCGTCGAGGCCAAGGCAGCCCGGCATCACCGGATTGCCCTTGAAATGGCAGTCGAAGAACCAAAGACTCGGCTTAATGTCGAGTTCGGCGCGCATGTAGCCTTTGCCGTGCTCGCCGCCGTCTTCGAAGATCTCGGTGATCCGGTCGAACATCAGCATTGGCGGCAGCGGCAGCTGCGCATTTCCCGGGCCGAACAGCTTCTCCTCGCCGCACGCCAGTAAATCCTCGTAGCCGAATGAGGAGCGCCTTTCGCTCATCGTCCCTTATTCCTCGCGTTGGAGCCTTTGAAGGCCCATTCTCCCCAAGCGCGCTCAAAAGGCGCGCCCTTATCTTTCTAGCGCCGGCAGCGGCGCCGCTTAGCCGCTTTGGGCGAAGCGATCCGTAACATAGCCTCGCCCGGGCCGGAAGCGCCCTCGCGAGCGGGGTCGCAACAGCCGAGCGGCGTTGAATTTCCCGCCATTCCCCCTATGATGCCAAAGAGAAAACCGCGAGAGCAGAAAACCGCGAGCCGCTGCAATGGACGCCGAGCCGAATTCGACCGTTCCGCCAGACTCTGCGCCCCGCAAGCCGGTCGCAGAGTTGCTAGGCGACGCCGGGCTGCGGCCCACCCGCCAGCGGCTGGCGCTCGGCGAGCTGCTGTTTGGTCAAAGCGGCGATCGTCATGTGACGGCGGAGCGGCTCTATGAGGAGGCCCTCACCGCCAATCTCTCCGTGTCGCTGGCGACCGTATACAATGCGCTTCACCAGTTCACCCAGGCGGGCTTGCTGCGGGAGATCGCCGTCGACGGCGCCCGGGTGTATTTTGACACCAACACCGCCGACCACCATCATTTCCTCCTCGAAGACGACGGAGAGCTGTACGACATCGCCGGCGCGAATGTCTCGGTCTCCGATCTTCCCCAGCCGCCCGACGGTTTGCGGGTCGCACGCGTAGATGTCGTGGTGCGTCTTCGCCGCGCCTAAGCCCGCCCTATAATCTGAAGACGACAAATTTCGAAGCAGCTCGACGTCGCCCGCAGGGCCGTAGAGATCTCTTCGAAAACCAGGGTGGGGCGCGGAGCAATGTCGCAGCGGGCGACCGAACAGGAATCCGAGATCACCTACGCGCAGTTCAAGGCGCTGGCCAATTCCATACCGAATCTTGCTTGGATGGCGCGACCGGACGGCTGGGTGTTTTGGTACAATGACCGGTGGTACGAATATACCGGCACGACTCCCGAGGAGATGGCGGGATGGGGTTGGCAATCGGTCCATCATCCGGACGTGCTGCCCAAAATGCTGGAGCGCTGGACGCATGCGATCCAGCACGGCGAATTTTTTCAGATGATCTTTCCGCTCAAGGGCGCCGACGGGCTCTATCGACCGTTCCTGACGCGCATCGAACCGCTGCGCGAGAACGGCGCCATCGTCGGCTGGTATGGGACTAACACCGACGTCACCGAACAGGAACGCGACCGCGAACGCTTGCAGCTTCTGATCCACGAGCTCAACCATCGCGTCAAAAATACGCTTGCGACGGTTCACTCGATCGCTCTGCATTCGTTGCGCGAGTTGAAGCAGAATTCGGTCGAGCTCTTTGAGAAACGTTTGCTGGCGCTCGCCGCCGTGCACGACGTGCTGACCCGTGAGAACTGGACGAAGGCGCAGGTCGACGAACTCGTGCGTACCGCCATCGCCCCTGTGGGCCAGGAGAATTTCGACGTTTCAGGACCGCCTGTCGACGTCTGCCCGCGCATCGCGGCGGCCCTGGCGATGACGCTGCATGAATTATGCACGAACGCCGTCAGATACGGATCGCTCTCGGCGCCGAACGGACGGGTCGCCGTCGACTGGGGCGTCGACTCGGCGCGCCGGACGCCTATGCTTCATCTCGTCTGGCGCGAACACGGCGGCCCCGCGATCTCACCTCCCTCGGACAAAGGATTCGGCATGCGGTTGATCGAGAACACGCTCGCTTCCGACGCAGGCGCTCAAGTCTCGGTCAAATTCCCGCCTGAAGGATTGCGATGCGCAATGGACATCCCCCTCACAATGGAAATGCTCAAATGAGCGAACCGCGTATCCTCATCGTCGAAGACGAAGCCGTCATCGCCATGGCCCTCGAGATGTTTCTCGAGGAGCTCGGCGCCTGCGTCGTCGCCACTGCGGGCAATGTGCAGGACGCTCTGCAAAAGGCGACGAGCGAAGATTTCGATCTCGCCTTTCTCGACATCAACCTCAATGGCCAGAAGGCTCATGTTCTCCCCGGCGTCCTGGAGCGCCGGCATAAGCCTTTCGCCTTCGTGACGGGCTATGGCGAACAGGGCGTGCTTGAGGCGCATGCCGATGCGCCGGTCGTCACCAAGCCCTTCAGTCGGGACGCCATTTCGACGGCGTTGGAGAAACTCAAGAGCCGCATGCCGGGCGGTCCATCCGGCTGACTATTCGAATTTCTCGCCCGGATAGACGCCCCAGAGATTTTCTTGCTCCATATAGCCGTCGAAGCCCTTGCCGGCGATGCGGCACCATTTGCCGTCGCAACTGCGCAAATTGCCGATGACGCCGGGGCCGAGCTTGGCCGCGGGCGTCGAATGATCGGCGGCGACGAGCAGTTGCGGCTCTTTTTTCCACGGCGCGACCAAGGCGGTGCGCCGTCCAGAGAGCAGCGAGTGCAACACCCAGCCTTCGGCGCCTTCGGAATCGCGGATCTTGCGCCAGGTTTCGAATTCGGCGGTGATCTCGACGGGAAGCGCAGCGCGTTCGTAGATCCAGACCGCCGGATGTTCCTTGCTCGGTCCCTCGCGAACATTGACCCGATCCGATTTGAGGCTGACGTAGCGGGGCAAGGGCAGGCCGCTCACCGGGCCCTTCTGCGGCTCCTGAGCGCCAGCGTGCGCTGCGCAAAAAAACGCGCATGCGAGCGCGGCGAAAAACGCGCGGCGACGCTTTTGGAAAAATTCCTGAGCGTTTGAGAAAGCTGCCGAAATTGGCGCATATTCTGTATTTATTCGCGACATGATGGACTGATCGCTCGCTTGTCTTTGGCCCGTCATCTGCTAGGAAGTCGAATGCGTCCGCCGAGGAGGCGTATTGGTTTTGTCGCTGACCGTCGTTAAGACCCGGTTGAAGCCGGCGAAACTCGTCGGCGTCTTTTCATCCGCCGCGGCGACGCGGCGAAGATCATAGCGCAATCGCAGAAACGCTGCTGCAACACAACATAAACGCGGAGGCACGACCAGGGATATGCCGAAAAAGAAGCCGCTCGTTGTCGTGTCGCGCCGGCTGCCCGAGGTCATCGAAACCCGCATGTGCGAGTTGTTCGACACACGCCTCAACGAAAGCGACAAGCCGCTCACCCATGATGAACTCGTCGAGGCCATGCGCACGGCCGACGTGCTGGTGCCGACCATCACCGACCGTATCGATTCCCATCTGATCGCCCAGGCCGGCGAGCAAATGAAGCTGATCGCCAATTTCGGCAATGGCGTCGACAATATCGACGTCGCCTCGGCGCTCGATCGCTCCATCACCGTCACCAACACGCCCGGCGTTCTGACCGAAGACACGGCCGACATGACGATGGCGCTGATCCTTTCGGTGGCGCGTCGTCTCGTCGAAGGCGCGAGCGCCATTCCCGACGGCGCTTGGGCGGGCTGGTCGCCGACCTGGATGCTCGGCCACCGGATCACCGGCAAGAGGCTCGGCATCGTCGGCATGGGCCGGATCGGCCAAGCCTTGGCGCGGCGTGCGAAAAGCTTCGGGCTTTCAATCCACTACCATAATCGTCGGCGAGTCTCGGCCGATCTCGAAGAGCAATTGGAGGCGACCTATTGGGAGTCGCTCGATCAGATGCTGGCGCGGGTCGACGTCGTGTCGATCCACTGTCCGCATACGCCGGCCACCTATCACCTTCTCTCCGCCCGCAGACTGGCGCATCTGCGTCCGCACGCCATTCTGATCAACACCGCGCGCGGCGAGATCGTCGACGAGAACGCGCTGGTGCGCATGCTTGACGCGGATGAGATGGCCGGCGCCGGGCTCGACGTCTTCGAGCATGAACCCGCCGTCTCTCCCAAATTATTGAAGCTCGCCAAGGCCGGGAAAGTCACGCTGCTCCCGCATATGGGCTCGGCGACGATCGAAGGCCGCATCGATATGGGCGAGAAAGTGATCATCAACATCAAAACCTTCATGGACGGCCACCGGCCGCCTGACCGCGTCCTGCCGAGCATGCTATAAGGCGCTGCGCTGCGGCCTCGGCCGCCTGGCGCAGGTCGCTTTATGGGGAGGATGATTGACGCGATGAACAGGATTTTGCTCGCCTTAGCCGCCTCGCTCTGCGCCGTCGCGCTCGCCTCCGGGCCTACCGACGCCAAGAGCGCGAAGAGCGCCAAGCCGCCTCAGGGCGCCGAGCAGAAGCAGCCGGAAGAAGAAAACAAAGAGACGGGCGGCCTTCCGCGCTATCAGCCGTTCCCGCACAATCAGAATTTCGTGCTCAAGGAGATCAACGGCAAAGCGCCGCCGGTGGAGATGTGGATCTCGATCGACTCAACGGGCCGCGCCAACGGTTTTTCGGGCTGCAAGAACTGGTCGGGCATCTTCATCATCGGCCCCAACCGGCTCGGTCCGCGCACCATGCCGGCGGTCAACGAACGCAAATGTGAAGGCCCGCTCGCCGCCTTCGAGCGCGACTATTGGGCGGTCCTGCTCTCCGGCCCCTATTGGGACACCAAGGGCGACGACCTCATCTTGAAGGGCGCGCAGGGCGGCGTGCTGCATTTCCAGCGCTCGCTGTAAAACTGGCGCGACGCCGGCCCGACGCTCGCGCGTTGAGCGAGATTCCCGAATAGGCTCCCAAAATTCGGACCGCGACTCTGGCGTCCCGATCAGGCCTTCGGCCTCTCGGGAGTGAACGGCGATGCGCCGGCGATTATTTCACCGGCGACGCGAGCAGCGGACAGGGCGCCTCGTGCAGCACGCGCTGCGTCGTCGAGCCGCGCAGCGCCTCTAACAGGCCCTTTCGGCCACGCGTCGGCATGGCGATCATGTCGGCCTTAATCTCCTTCGCGTAGGAGAGAATGGTTTCGACGACGGGGCCGCGGCGCAATTCGATGTGCGGCAGCAGCCCTTCAAAAAGCGGCAGATCGTCGCCGACATGCAGAAGCATCACGTCGGCCGCCGGGTTGAGACAATGCGTGACCGCGGCGACGTGGCGGAAGGCGTCGAGCGGCGAGACCGTCGCCTCGACCGGCATCAGCACCGTATTGAGCGAGACGGCGCCCGTCTCCCGGTCGACGAAGCCTTTCTGGTCCTCGCGCAGGAACAGCGCCGGCACATGCGTCTCGCGCGCCGTTTCTTCGGCGACCGAACTGGCGAGCAGCCGCTCCAAAGCGCTGCGCGGCCGGGTCATCATCACAAGAAGATCGCACAGGTGCCGCTCGACATAGGCGGCGACGCCGACGACGGGCGATTCCGATTCGACCGACGCTTTGACGAATTTAACGCCGAGCTGCTCGGCGACGTCCTCACGCGTGCCGGTGGGCGAGATCATCTTCCAGCGCGCCAGCATCTCGCGCACCTGCGGAAATCGGCTCCAATCGTCCTCGTCGGTCTCGGGCGCTTCGATGTGCAGAACATGAAACATGCTCTTACAGGCCACGGCGATGCGCAGCGCATGTGCAAAGGCGTCCTGGCTTGCGAAGGAGAGATCGGTGGGATGGACGATTGATTTGGGCGTGTCGCCATTCATCTGCGTTTGCTCCTCTATCCCTTCGCAAAACTATACGCGGCTGCGCGCCTGGCAATGATCAGCTTCGCCGCAGGTTAAATTTGTTCCTTGAGCGCCTTTTGGACCTCTTCGACCAGTTCGGCTTCCGGCACGGCGTATTGGGCGGGGCGAAGCGCCTTCCATTGCTCGTTGGTGGCGATATTGGCGGCGGCCTTCGCGCCGGCGACGAGATCCTTGATCGTGACCTCGCCGCGCGCTTTTTCGTCGGAGCCCTGGATAATCGCAAGCGGGCTGTTGCGCCGGTCGGCGTATTTCATCTGCGCCTTCATGCCCGAAGCGCCGAGATAGATTTCCGCGGCGATCCCGGCGCCCCGGAGCTGCGCCGCCATCCGCTGATAGTCGGCGAGCCTGTCGCGATCGAGCACCAGCACGACCACCGGTCCGACATGCGGACGCGCCGAGACGATGGGGCTGCCGATGAGCTTTAAGGCCGCGAAGAGTCTTGAAACGCCGATCGAGAAGCCGGTCGCCGGCGTATTTTCCGATCTGAAACGCCCGACGAGTCCGTCGTAGCGTCCCCCGCCCCCCACGGAGCCGAAGCGCACGGGATTTCCCTTCTCGTCTTTGGTTTCAAAGGTGAGGTCGGCCTCGAAAACGGGGCCGGTGTAATATTCAAGGCCGCGCACCACGGAAGGGTCGATGCGGATGCGATCTGGCCCAAAGCCCGCGTCGCGCGCGAGATCCTCGATTTCCAGAAGCTCCTCCGCGCCCTGGGCGCCGGCCTCGCTCTTGCCGAGCAGGCCGAAGAGATCGAAAGCCGGCGCGCCGTCCCGATATTGTCCCCCGAGGCTGAAGGACAGGATCGTGTCGATCGCCGGCAGCGGGAGGCCCGCGCCCTTGGTGAAATCCCCGCTGTCGTCCTTGCGGCCCTCGCCAAGCAACTGCCGGACGCCGTCGGGGCCGAGCCGATCGAGCTTGTCGATGGCGCGCAGCACAACGAGGCGGCGGCCCGCGTTCTCCTCGCCGGCAAGGCCGATCGACTGCATCACGCCGTCGAGCACCTTGCGGCTGTTGATCTTGATGACGTAGTCGCCGCGCGCGATTCCCAGCCGCTCCATGGCGTCCGCGGCCATCATGCAGATCTCGGCGTCGGCCGCCGGCGAGGCGGAGCCGACGGTGTCGGCGTCGAACTGCATGAATTGCCGAAAGCGCCCCGGCCCCGGCTTCTCGTTCCGGTAGACATGGCCAACGCGATAGGACCGATAGGGCTTCGGCAGACGATCGAAATTCTGCGCGACGAAACGCGCCAGCGGCGCGGTCAGATCGTAGCGCAGCGACAGCCACTGCTCGTCGTCGTCCTGAAAGGAAAAGACCCCCTCATTGGGGCGATCCTGATCCGGCAGGAACTTGCCGAGCGCGTCGGTGTATTCGATCGCCGGCGTCTCGAGCGCCTCGAAGCCGTAGAGCTCATAGACCTCGCGAATGACGTCGAGCATCCGGGCGGTGGCGGCGAGTTCGCCCGCCTCGCGGTCGGCGAGCCCGCGCGGCGTGCGCGCTTCAACTTTGGTTTTGATTTCTTCTTTGGACATAAGCCTGATTGGCCGCGGGATCGGTCGCCCGCGCCTCTAGCGAGAGTTCGGCCGCTCTCTGCGACTCGCTCTTAGGTAAAACGTGCCGCCTTCCTAGCATTTTCCCACCGGGAAGGAAGGGCCGCGCCTTGCGGCCAGAATCGCAAATGCGCGGCGCAGCGGCGGCAATCCGAACTGCCGAAGCCGGCGACCGGGATTGGCAGGGGGATCGATAGGGCGCCGAGCGCGGCGTTGAGGGCGCATTCGTCGCCCTGTTCCTCGACAAAGGCGCCGATCAGGCTCGCCCCAGCGGTGAGCTGATCAATATGCCAGTGGGCCCGTTTTTGCGACCGCATGTGTCGCGCCAATCGCGCCCGCAATCCGCCGGAGCCCCGCGCCGAACCGCAATAGAGATAATCGCCGGCGGGAAGCGTCGCCGAGTTTTTCCCGATACGAACGTCCAGCGGCGCGCCCAGACGCAAGGCCAGCGCATAGGCCCCAGGCGTCGACGGCGCATCGGCGGCGGAGGCGACGAAAATCATCAGCATGCTCGATCAAAATCCCAGGCGCCAAACCTCTCGCACAGGGAGAGGGTTGCTGAGGAGCAGCCGGGTGAGGGGTTGGCTCTGGCGATTCTATTCGCGTCGAAGAGAATTTCGTCGGGCGGACGCTCGCTCAAGCCCGAAAAGCATGCGAGTCCCCTCTCCCGGTCGCCTCCGGCGACCACCCTCTCCCGCAGGGAGAGGGTTGGCGCGCGCGTTAGGCGATCATCACTCGCGCCGCGGCCTTTTCGTCGCCCAGGAGCTCCAGAGCCTTGCCGACGATCGCCTTGCTGTCGAGCATCGCCCTGGCGATCATCAACTCATGCTTGTCATGGTCGATATAGGCGTCCGGCAGAGTCATGCTGCGGAACTTGAACGCGCCGCGCACGCCGTCCAGCATCCCATCTTCGGAGAGCGCCTGAAAGACCTGCGAGCCAAAACCGCCGATAGATCCTTCTTCGACGACGATAAGCGCCTCGTGATTGGCGGCGAGCCGGCGCAGCAGGTCACGGTCGATGGGCTTGGCGAAGCGGGCGTCCGCGACGGTGGTCGAAACGCCGTAACTTTCGAGTTCCGCCGCCGCCTTCAGGGAGTCCGCGAGCCGCGTGCCGAGCGAGAGGATCGCGACCTTGGAGCCTTCACGCAGGATGCGGCCCTTGCCGATCTCGAGAATGTCGCCGCGTTCCGGCAGATCGACGCCGAGGCCCTCGCCGCGCGGATAGCGGAAGGCGCTCGGGCCGTCGTCATAGGCGGCCGCCGTCGCCACCATATGCATCAACTCGCCCTCGTCGGACGGCGCCATGATGACGAAACCCGGCAGGCAGCCGAGATAGGCGAGATCGAAGGCGCCCGCGTGCGTCGGACCGTCGGCGCCGACGAGGCCGGCGCGGTCGATGGCGAAGCGCACCGGCAGGTTCTGGATCGCCACATCGTGGACGACCTGATCGTAGCCGCGCTGCAGGAAGGTCGAATACAGCGCGCAGAAGGGCTTATAGCCCTCGCAGGCGAGGCCCGCGGCGAAGGTGACGGCGTGCTGCTCGGCGATCGCCACGTCGAAGGTGCGATGCGGGAAGGCCTTGCCGAAAATGTCGAGGCCGGTGCCGGATGGCATCGCCGCGGTGATGGCGACGATCTTGTCGTCATGCTCGGCTTCGGCGATCAGCGCCTTAGCGAAAATATTCGTATAGGTCGGCGCATTGGCCTTGGGCTTGATCTGGATGCCGGTCGCGACGTCGAATTTATTGACGGCGTGGCATTTGTCGGCCGATTCCTCCGCCGGCCCAAATCCCTTGCCCTTCTGCGTGACGACGTGAACCAGGACGGGTCCGTCGTCCTTGTCGCGGACGTTCTTGAGCACGGGCAGCAGGTGGTCGAGGTTGTGGCCGTCGATCGGCCCGACATAATAGAAGCCGAGCTCCTCGAACATCGTGCCGCCGGTGATGAAGCTGCGCGAGAACTCCTCGGCCTTGCGCGCCTTGTCGTAGATGAAGCGCGGCAAATGGCTGGCGAGCTGTTTCGCGGCTTCGCGGATCGAACGGTAGGCGCCGCCCGAAACCAGGCGGGCGAGATAGGCGGACATGGCGCCCGTGGGCGGGGCGATCGACATGTCATTGTCGTTCAGAATGACGATCAGGCGAGAGTGCAGCGCTCCGGCGTTGTTCAACGCCTCATAGGCCATGCCAGCCGACATCGAGCTGTCGCCGATCACCGCGACGACGTGATTGTCGCCGTCGGCGAGATCCCGCGCCACGGCCATGCCGAGTCCCGCTGAGATCGACGTCGAGGAATGGCCGGCCCCGAAGGCGTCATATTCGCTTTCGGCGCGCTTGGTGAAGCCGGAGAGCCCGCCGCCCATGCGCAGCGTGCGGATGCGGTCGCGCCTGCCGGTGAGGATCTTGTGGGGATAGGTCTGGTGGCCGACGTCCCAGATCACCTTGTCCCGCGGCGTGTCGAAAACATAGTGCAGGGCGACCGTCAGCTCGACGACGCCAAGACCCGCGCCAAGATGGCCGCCGGTCACGGACACGGCGTCGATCGTCTCGCGCCGCAAATCCTCCGCGACCTGCTTGAGCTCGTTGGGGCGGAGCTTACGCAGATCTTCGGGGGAGGCGATGCGGTCGAGAAGGGGGGTTTTGGATGTCGTCAATGTCTCTACTCTGCTCGTCAACAACAAGCGCCAGAAATCCGAGCATTACCCGTTAATAAGCAGCCCCGCAAACGCGCCACACCCTCCATTTCGATTCAATCCGAGAGTGTTGCCCAGATGCAACGCCGGCGCTGCGGGTCCGGCAGACCTAATAAGGGGAGTAGCTCTCCATGCCGAAGCCGAATGAGGGCTCTTCGTAAATCGGGCGTGGTCGCCGCGTCATGCGTGGGCGTTCGGCCGCTTGGCGCCCACCCTCCTGGCGCTGCTCCGCCTCCTGGCGGCCGGCCGCGCGGCGGGCGCCGCCGGTGATTTCGATCGTCGCACCGTGCTTTTCAACCCAATCAAAGAGTTGCCGCGCGTTCGGAACCGCGAGCCGCACGCAGCCGTGCGAGAGCGGACGGCCCAAACCGCGCTCATAGCTCCCGTGGATGGCGAGGCCGCGCGGCGAAAAGAAGATCGCGTAGGGCATCGGCGCCTGATCATATTCGTCGGAATGATGATCGGCCTCCATGCGCATGACGCTGTAAGTTCCCGCCGGCGTTTCATATCCTCGGCGGCCGCTGGAGATGCTCCACCTGACCGTCTCGCCCTCCGGCGTGACCGCTTCGAGCCTTTGCGCGGCAAGGTCGATGCGGACGCGCACCGCCGCGCCTGCGGGGGCCACCGTCACGATAAAAGCCGCGGCGAGAGCCGCGAATAGTCGCCGAAAACTGGCCATGCTCGACCTAAACACGCAGACGCCAAATCGTAAAGGCGCACCGATGGATGGCCCGGCTTTTGGGCTTTCTCGGTTAATTTGGCTCCTTGGAGCGCCGCGTCCAGCGCAGCTGAGTTGTGGTCACGTCGACGGCAATCATTCACGCCGTTCCATTTTTTAAAACAGCAAAGCTCGGGCTCTCGCGGCCCGCCTCACTGGCGCCAAGGCGCATGCGGCGGCTGCCGGACTCTTGCCTCGCCCGCAAAGAAGCCGATCTTCGTCACGCCTGCGCCCTCGCCTTTTTTTGCTTCATCGCTATAGTGCGCCGGCTCTCCCCTGGGACGAATCGCCGTGACGCCTCCATTGCCGCTCCTCACCCGCCGCCCCTTGGCGGTTCTTGCGCTGGCGCTCGTCGCCGCGAGCCTCGGCGCGTGCGGCCGGCGCGGACCTGTGGAGCTACCGCCCGAAACTCAAGCGCGCGGGGCGATCCTGCGGGCGGAGGCGCAAGCGAGAGCGGCGCGCGCGGCGCCCCGGCCGGCGGCCGGCGATCCAGAAACCTCTCTCCCGCCGCCGCCGATTCCGGGCACCATCGGCAATCGCCCGCCGGCGCAATATCCCTTCCCGCTCGACCCGCTGCTGTAAGCCGATGCATCTTTTCGACTATCGAAACGGCGCGCTCCACGCCGAGGAGGTCGCCGTGGCGACGCTCGCCGACGAGGTGGGCACGCCCTTCTATTGCTATTCCGCGGCGACGATCCGGTGCCACTACCGGGTTTTTTCGCAGGCCTTCGCCGGTCTCGACGCGCTGGTCTGCTACGCCGTGAAGGCCAACTCCAATCAGGCCGTGCTGCGTCTCCTCGCACGCGAGGGCGCGGGGATGGACGTGGTCTCCGGCGGAGAGCTGGCGCGGGCCCTCGCCGCCGGCGTCGCGCCCGAAAAAATCACCTTTTCCGGCGTCGGCAAGACGCGCGAGGAGATCGTGGCGGCCCTGGACGCCGGAATCTTCTGTTTCAACGTCGAGTCCGAGCCCGAGCTCGAAGCCCTGTCGCAAGCGGCGGTCGCTCTGGGGCGTGCGGCGCGCGTGTCGCTCCGCGTCAATCCGGACGTCGACGCCCGCACCCATAAGAAGATTTCCACCGGCCTCGCCGAAAACAAGTTCGGCGTGCCGCTGTCGCGGGCGCGGGAAGTCTACGCCTTCGCCGCCAAGCTCAAGGGAATCGAACTCGCCGGCGCCGACGTGCATATCGGCTCCCAGCTCACCGACCTCGCGCCCTTCGACGAGGCGTTTTCGCTGCTCGCCGAGCTCGTGCGCGACCTGCGCGCCGACGGGCACGATATCTCGCATGTCGATCTTGGCGGCGGCCTGGGGATTCCCTATCACGACGGCGACGATCCGCAGTCCTACCATCCCGACAAATACGCCGAGATCGTGCGCCGACATTTCGGCGGGCTCGGCTGCAAACTGGTGCTGGAGCCGGGACGGCTCATCGTCGGCAACGCCGGCATACTCGTCACGCGCGTCATCTACGTGAAGCATGGCGACGCCAAGACCTTCGTGATCGTCGACGCCGGCATGAACGATCTCATCCGTCCGACGCTCTACGACGCCTGGCACGACATCATCCCGGTGCGCGAGAGCGCCGATCGGCAAAAGCTCGTCGCCGACGTCGTCGGACCTGTCTGCGAGACGGGCGACTATCTTGCGCATGGACGCGAGATCGTTGAGCCGCGCGCCGGCGAATTGCTCTGCGTGCTGACCGCCGGCGCCTATGGCGCCGTGCAGTCGGGCACGTACAACACAAGGCCTCTCGTCCCGGAAGTCCTGGTTGACGGCGACCGCTTCGCGGTGATCCGTCCGCGCCCAAGCGTCGCCGCGCTCATTGCGCAGGATCATGTGCCGGCGTGGCTCTCGTAGCGCCTGGAGCAGGTTCCGAAAAAGTTGACAGACTTTTTCGATGAGAACCTGCTTCAACATTTCGATTTTGAGCGATTCCTTATCGATCACATGATCCATGTGATCGGGAAGCGCTCTATTGTTTGCGATCGTAAAAATTTACGAAATCATCCGTCGAGAGCGTCGCGACGATATTTGAATCGTCGTCGAGAATTTCATAGAGCGGGCCTTCCCGATCATAGATCGTGAACAACACGACGACGTCCTGATCGCCGCCGCCTTCTCGATGAGGGTCGTCCGCGGGAGGGCTCACGGTGTAACTGCCCGTCGGCCGGACGTCTTTGAGTTCGCCGTTCGCGTGATAGAGCCGATGTTCTCCCTGAATGACGAAGGTCTTGTTGAGCGCGCAATGTCGGTGAAGCACAATCCGCTGATTGGCTGAAAGCTTGAACAGCACATGGAGGACGTTTCGATCGTCGACATCGAGGACCGAAAAAAGCAGATGATCGATTCCCTCAAGGCGCTTCCATGGAATATTGCCGTCGTTGAAGGTAAACTGCGACATGATGCGCGCTCTCTCTCATCAGTGAAGACGCGCCAATATGACAGGCGTCGCAGCGGCCCGAGAAGGACGGTGGCCTGAAGGGGCCTGGGCAATCTTCCTGACGTCATCCCCCGGACACTGCGGCGGCGCACGAAAGCGTCCACTTAGGGTAATGACCAAACCCTTGTATGGAATTTCGAATTGAGGCAGCCTTGAGCGCGGCCAGGCCTAAATCTTAAAAAAGCACACTGATTCGTCTTCGCTTTCCAATCCGCAGGGAGAAACGCCGATGTTGTTTGCGATCTATTATGAGATGACGCCCGAACGTCGCGACGAGGTTCTCAAGCGCTTTCAGAAATTCGGCGACGCCGCCCCGAAGGGTATGAAAGTCGTCGGAAACTGGCTTTCCGTCACGCTGCTCGAGGGCTGGAGCATCGTCGAAGCCAACGACATCGCCGACCTCGGCAAGCTCTTCCAATCCTGGACGGACCTCAACGTCAATCACATCACGCCGGTCTTCGACGAAGACTCCGCGCACAGCTTTCTCTCGGCCAATAAAAAATAAGGGTCGGCGCTCAATACGCCAGTTCTCCGTGAACGCGGCGATACTCGCGATACCAGTCGACGAGCGCCGCGACGCCGTCGTCGATCGACGTATGCGGCCGATAGCCCGTGAGGCGCTCTAAGAGATCGGCGCTCGCGAAAGTGCGCGGCACGTCTCCGGGCTGCATGTCGAGATAGTTGCGCTTCGCCTTTTTTCCGAGAGCCCGTTCGATCGTCTCGATAAAATCGAGAAGCTGCACCGGCGCGCCGCGACCGATATTGACGATGCGATAGGGCGCCACGGGCGACACGCTATCGTCGCCTGAATCGCGCTGGGGAACGCAGTCGATCAACCGCACGACGCCTTCGACGAGATCTGCGACATAGGTGAAGTCGCGCGACATGTCGCCATGATTATAGATGTCGATGACGCGGTCGTTTTCGATCGCGTCGACGAATTTCAGCGGCGCCATGTCGGGTCGGCCCCACGGACCGTAAACGGTGAAGAAGCGAAACATCGTCGTCGGGATCGACCACAGATGCGCATAGGAATGCGCCATAGCTTCGCCGGCTTTCTTCGTCGCGGCGTATAGAGTCAAAGGGAAATCGGTTCGATCGCTCTCGTGAAATGGCACGGTAGGGCTCGCGCCATAGACCGAGCTCGTCGAGGCGAACAGAAAATGGCGCGGCTTCAGCAGTCGCGCGATCTCCATGACGTTGAAGGCGCCGACGAGATTGGCGTCGACATAGGCGCGCGGATTTTCCAGCGAGTAGCGCACGCCCGCCTGCGCGGCGAGATGGATGATGACGTCCGGCGCGGCCTGTTCGGCGGCGCGGGTCAGCGCCTCCATGTCCTCCAGCATGGCGATCGTGTCGCGATAGCCGTTGCTGCGCAGCAGAATGGCGCGCCGCGCCTCCTTGAGACCCGGATCGTAATAAGGCGTCATGCCGTCGTAGCCGTCGACGAGATGCCCGGCCTGTAACAGGCGCTTCGCCAAGTGGAAGCCGATGAAGCCTGCCGTGCCGGTCACGAAGACGCGCATGAGCCGCCATATTCCCGCGTGATGAAAGCTTCGCCGTCATGGGCGAAGGCGACCGGCCTGTCAACGGGCCTGCGAGGCCTTCGTTTTCGCCGCCTCAAGCCATATGTTGGCGCAAAGAGGAGAATCCGTCATGGTTGGCGGCGCCGATAAGCCAAGGACCATTCACCCGCTCTTCGTTCGGGTGACGCATTGGGTGAACGCTTTCGCGATCTTCGTCATGGTGCTGAGCGGCTGGCGCATTTACAATGCCTCGCCGCTCTTTGGCTTCGAATTTCCTAAGGATTTCACTCTGGGTGGTTGGCTCGCGGGCGCGCTCGCTTGGCATTTTGCCGCAATGTGGCTCCTGGCGCTCAACGGATTGGCTTATCTCGCTTACGGCTTGATTTCGGGCCACTTCCGAAAGAGCTTTCTGCCGATCTCGTTCGGCGGCGCGTTCGACGACGTATTGCTCGCGATGCGAGGTCTCCTCAATCATGCGCCCGGCCGCTACAACGCCGCTCAGCGCGTATTTTACGTTGGGGTCATTCTTGCCGTGATCGTCGCCATTCTGTCGGGCCTCGCCATTTGGAAGCCTGTGCAGCTTCAAACGCTGACGGCGTTGATGGGCGGCTATGAGGCGGCGCGCCGCGTGCATTTCTTCGCCATGGCCGCGATCGTCGCTTTCCTGGTCATTCACATCGGACTCGCCGTGAGCGTCAAAGGCATTCTGGCGCCGATGTTCACCGGACGGGCGGAGGCGCCGCGATGAAGCCGCCCCGCAGCGAACGTCTTTCCGCCTTTCGGCCGCAGATCGCGCGGCTCGAGCGCCGTCTCTTTCTCAAGCAAGGCCTGTCGCTTGGCGCGCTGTCGCTGCTTTCGGGCTGCACCCTGAAAGACGACGACGCCGTCGATCGGCTGCTTATGACGATGTCGCGCTTCAACGATAAAATCCAGGCGGCGCTTTTCGATCCCGCGAAGCTCGCGCCGACCTATTCTCAGGCTGACGTCACGACGCCCTTCCCCTTCAACGCCTATTACGAAGAGAAGGATGTTCCCCTCATCGACGGCGAGAGCTATCGACTGCAGCTCTCCGGCCTCATCGCCGACAAACGGCCATGGAGCCTCGACGAATTGCGCGCGCTGCCGCAATCGAGCCAGATTACGCGACTCGTCTGCGTCGAGGGTTGGAGCGCGATTGGCCAATGGCGCGGCGTCGCCTTTCGCCATTTTCTCGAACAGGTCGGCGCCGACCTCACGGCGCGTTACGTCGGTTTCAAATGCGCCGACAAATATTACTCAAGCATCGACATGCCGAGCGCGCTGCATCCGCAAACGCTGCTCGCGCTCGATTTCACCGACGCCAAATATGGCTATCCGCTGCGGCTGCGCCTTCCAACGAAACTCGGTTTCAAAAATCCGAAGTTCATCGGCGAGATCTTTGTGACGAATGACTACCCGGGCGGCTATTGGGAGGACAAAGGCTACAATTGGTTCAGTGGCTCTTAACCGGGCGCCCGGCAAGAAGATTCGTCTCGACTCTTTCTCGGCACTATATATGAGTGTCAGTCACGCCCGGGCGGGTAGATGAGTCGGCGCCGAGGCTTCAAGCGAGGCATATATGACCAATCGTCGACCCTCCGTTAATGGCATTCTCGCCGCCGTTCTGTCGGGCAGCATCATCCCCATTCATGGGGCTCTCGCGCAAAAGACGGCGCTTGCCGCGCCGAGCCCGATCGCGAGGCTGCCGGGGATTTGGCCGGTCAAGATTGAACCCGCGCCTGAAGAGGCGATAAAGCGCGAAGAATAGGAAGCGCCCGACGGCGCTTTGATCGGCCCGCTGGACGTGACGCCATCGCAGGGGACCAATCTGCGCCGCCGAATTTTGGCGGCGCTTTCGATTTAAGAAATTATTCACCAGTCGGACGAACGACCTCAAACGGCGCGTTTTTGGTCATGAAATCATCGCAGCTCGGACTTGGGCGGGACGCAACATCATCACGGTTGGCCCGCCTGATGACTGTGGGGCGGGCCGGTTGATTCGGCGGGGGCTCTCACTTCGAGGGGACCAACCAGTGATGAATCAGCGACCCTGCGTGAACGGCATATTGGCTGCCGTGCTATCGGCGAGCTTCCTTCCCATTCACGGCGCGCTTGCCAAGGAAGACAGATCCGCGAACGCGCCCGGCGCCGCGAAACATGCCGCGAAGAAGCCGGCGAAGCCGCCAGCGCCGAAGCAGGACGCGAGCAAACCGACGCCGGACGACCAGGGAGGCGTGGGCGACAAGCAGTAGCGGGCGTCCGCGCGCACATCGCTAATAATCGACAGCAACAAGGTAAAGACCGTGCGGCGGCGCGACTTGTCCGCAGCGCGCACGGTCTTTCGCCAAGAGCGCCAGCGCCAGATCCTCGACGCGCCACTTGCCGCTGCCGACATGCTCCAGCGAGCCGGCCATGGAGCGCACCTGATTATGCAGGAAGGAGCGCGCGGAAGCGACGATCTCGATGCGCTCGCCGTCGCGGCGCACGTCGAGACGCTCGAGGGTGCGCATCGGCGAATTCGCCTGGCATTCCGAGGCGCGAAAGGTCGTGAAGTCGTGACGGCCAACGAGAGATTGCGCCGCTTCATGCATGGCTTGCGCATCGAGCGGCCGCTTGACGTGCCAGGCGCGGCCGAGGTTCAGCGCCAAAGGCGCGCGGCGATTGTCGATGACATAGAGATAATGGCGGCGGATCGCGGAAAAGCGCGCCTCGAATTCCTCGCCGACCGCGCGCGCCGCGAGCACCGCGATCGGATTCGGCTTTAGATGCGCATTGATCGCGTCGCGCAGCCGATCGACGCGCCAATCGCGCGCAAGATCGATATGCGCAATCTGCCCCAGCGCGTGCACGCCGGCGTCGGTGCGGCCCGCGCCATGAACGACGGCGCGCACGCCGCCATTGAGTGCGGCGACGGCCTCTTCGAGGCGTTGCTGCACCGAAACGCCATTCGCCTGCCGCTGCCAGCCGACGTAAGGCGCACCGTCATATTCGATCGTCAGCGCGAAGCGGGGCACGGCGAGGTATTGGAGCCTGTTTCGGATTTGTGGTTTTTCATGAGCGAACGCCCAGTACCTTTACCCGTGGAGCTCTAGCAAACGCGAAACGTCCGCAACAAATTGCGCAGCGCTCTCGATCGCTTGATCGGCCTCAGATAGGCTGACGCCCGCGTCGTCGCCAATTGCATAGTCGGCCGTGGCCTTGAGATTGTATGCGCGCGCCAAAAAAGCGGCGAACCCTCTATCGATGCGCCGGTCTTCCTTGGCGAGGCGCGCGAATTCGCTGCGAACGCCATTGTGACTTTTCGCGGCCTTGCCCGTTTGTTCGAAAATAAATACCTGCGCAGCATGATATGCGGCGTGATAAGCAGCTCGACCTGCCGCCTCGGCAAGGTCGTTGGCGAGGACGATCCGGGCCTCCTTTAAGGCCTGTTGCGCTTTGGCAAGATACGCGAAAGTTTCGGGCTGCGTCACAGATCGACGCCATCGCGCCGAAGCTCCTGCATGAGCGGCGTGCGAGCGCCGTAGGCTCCGGCGGAAAAGGGCAGCGCATTGATGACGGCGCCGGTGTCATAAAGAATGTCGGTCTCGATTTCGGCGAGGCGCCCGCTTTCTTGCCAGAAGCTCTCCTGCTCTCTCAGGAAAACCGCGATATCGTAATCAGAATCAGGCCGCGCGTCACCGCGCGCCCGCGAGCCGAACAAAATCGCGCGTTCCAACCGCTCGCCATAGGTCCGGGCGAGCGCGGCGCGGAATCGTGCGAGAATGGGATCGGCAAGCGCCGGCTTGGTCATGCGTGGAGCCTGCCATAATCACACTGAATTTCACACCGGATTTCTGCGGCAGTCGATCGATGAGCATGCAGGCGCACTAGGGGACGTCTCCTTCGCCCTGAGCGCGAGCGACCAGCACAGAGCCAGGCCCGAGTTTTCTTCCGCGCAAAAACTCCTCAATCCCCATCTCGCCCTTGCCGGCGCGTTGCACGCGCAGCAGCCGCAGCGCGCCCGCGCCGCAGGCGATGAGCCCGGCGTCGTCGAGCGCGGCGCCCGGCGCTCCCTTCCCTTCCTCCACGCGTGCGCGCAAAACCTTCACGCGCTCGAAGCCGTGGCCGAGATCGGCTTCGAAAAAAGCGCCCGGAAAGGGCGAGAGGCCGCGAACGAGATCATGGAGGTCTTGCGCCGATCGGCGCCAATCGATCCGCGCTTCAGCCTTCTCGATCTTTTGCGCATAGCAGGCGCCGGCTTCGGCCTGCGGCGTGAAGCGCAGTTCGCCTTTCGCCAGCAGATCGAGCGCGTCGGCCATCAGCGGCGCGCCGAGCTCGGCGAGTCGGTCGTGCAGCTCGCCCGCCGTCATCTCGGCGCCGATCGGGGTTTTCGCCGTCAAGGCGACGGGGCCGGTGTCGAGACCGGCCTCCATCCTCATCACCATGACGCCGCTCTCGGCGTCGCCCGCCATGATCGCGCGCTGAATGGGCGCCGCGCCGCGCCAACGCGGCAACAGCGACCCATGCAGGTTGAGGCAGCCGTATCGCGGCGCGTCGAGGATCGGCTGGGGCAGCAGCAGACCGTAGGCGGCGACGACGGCGACGTCGGCGTCAAGCGCGGCGAAATCCGCCTGCGCGTCGGCGTTCTTCAGGCTTTTCGGCGAACGAACGGGAAGTCCAAGGCTCTCCGCCAAACGGTGGACGGCGGACTTCTTTTCCGCCATGCCGCGTCCGGCCGGTCGCGGCGGCTGCGTGTAAACCGCCGCGATCTCATGGCCAAGAGAAATGATTTCCCTGAGCAGATGGGCTGCGAAGTCCGGCGTGCCCATGAAGACGACGCGCATTCTGTCGCGCAATCGTCAGGCTCCGGCTTGTTCCGACTGACGCTCCGTGGCGGCGCGATGCTGGGCGGCGATCTCGTCGTGGCGCGCCGCCTTGTTGAACTTCTTGACCACGCGCTCGCGCTTTAAGCGCGACAGATGGTCGATGAAGAGCCCGCCTTCGAGGTGATCCAGCTCATGCTGCACCACGGTCGCGAGCAGGCCTTCGGCGTCGAATTCCTGGACCGCGCCGTCCCGGTCGAGATGGCGCAGGCGCACCCGGGCCGGCCGTTTCACGTCCTCGAAATAGTCGGGCACGGACAGGCAGCCCTCCTGATAGATGCTTAATTCCTCAGAGGCCCAGATGATTTCCGGGTTGATGAGGAAGAGCGGCGAGCGCGTCTCCTCGGTCTTGCCCGTGTCGACGACGACGATGCGCTTGGCCACCGCGACCTGGATCGCCGCGAGGCCGACGCCGGGCGCCTCGTACATGGTCTCCAGCATGTCGTCGAGCAGACGCCGCACCTCCGCGTCGACACGGTCGACAGGTTCGGAAATCTTTCGCAGCAGCGGATCTGGAAGGGTGATGATGGGCAGAATGGCCATTGTGTTTCGCCGTGGCTCTTTGCGTTTCCGTGGCTCTTCGCGTTTCCATGAGATAGGCGCGACCGGCGCGTCCGTCAAATCGAAAGGGCGCCGCGCGTCTTTGCCTCGGCGCCAAAGGCGGCTAACATGCACGGGCAAGAAATAATCGCCGCCGCGCGAAGCGGCGCGGCGCCTGGAGAGCGCGCGCCATGTCTTTGCTGATATTTCTGGGCCTCGTCGCCGCCGTCGCCTTCTGGCTGGTCAGCGTTTACAACGGCCTCGTGTCGTTGCGCCAGCGCGGCAAGCAGGCCTTTTCCGACGTCAATGTGCAGCTCAAGCAGCGTCACGACCTCGTGCCCAATCTGGTCGAGACGGTGAAGGGCTACGCCACCCATGAGAAAAGCACGCTGGATGACGTGGTCAAGGCGCGCAACGCCGCGGTGACCGCGCAAGGCCCGGCGCAGATAGGGGCGGCCGAGGGCGCGCTGACCGGCGCGCTTTCGCGGCTGATCGCGCTGTCGGAAGCCTATCCGGATCTGAAGGCGAACCAGAACTTCCAACAGCTGCAGAGCGAGCTGTCTGACATCGAAAACAAGATTTCGGCGGCGCGGCGCTTCCTCAACAATACCGTCGCCGAATACAACGCCACGCGGGAGGGCTTTCCCGGTTTCCTGATCGCGCAGCGCTTCGGCTTCGAGCCGCTTGACTATTTCGAGCTGGACGAAGCGCAGCAGAAGGCCGTCGAAACCCCGCCGAAGGTGGAGTTCTAAGGGTTCTCAACGTGACTATCGTTGGCGCCTTCTCCCGCAAGGGGAGAAGGTGGGCCCCTAAATCCTCGCGACGCGCCGGCAAAGCAAGGCCATTCGATGTTCAAAGCCTACGGCCTTTATTCCTACATTCGCGCCAACGAACTGCGCTCGGCCTTCCTGCTCGCCGGCTTCGTCGTTCTGCTTCTGGCGCTGATGTTCTCCTTCGCGCTGCTGATCGAGGCGATGAGCGCGCGGCCCGGCGCGCCTTTCGATTACATCCTGGCGCTTGCGATTGATGATTTGAAACGCGGCTGGCCGATCGGCGTCGTCGCGGCGGGCGTCTGGTTCGTCATCGCCTATCTCTTCCATCAGAAGATGATCGACTTCGCCACCGGGGCCGCGAACGTGTCGCGCGCCGAATCGCCGCGCGTATACAATCTGCTCGAAAATCTCTGCATCTCCCGCGGCGTGCCGATTCCCGCTCTGCAGCTCATCGAGAGCGACGCCCTCAACGCCTACGCTTCCGGGCTCAAAGAGGGACAGTACAAGATCGCGGTGACTCGCGGTCTGACGCGGTATCTGACCGACGCCGAGCTCGAGGCGGTCCTCGCGCATGAATTGACCCATATTCGCAACCGCGACGTTCAGCTTCTCGTGATCGCCGTGATCTTCGCCGGCATTTTCGCCTTCGTCGCGGATCTGACGATCCGCCGCTGGGATTTTCCTTTCGGCTTCTCGCCGCATCGCCCCGAAAGCGACAATGGCCGAAGAGGCAATGGCGGCGCGGCGCTCGCCATTCTCATCGCCCTGTTCATCATCGCGCTGAGTTGGGGCGCCTCCGTGCTGATCCGCTTCGCGCTGTCGCGCTCGCGCGAATTCCTCGCCGACGCCGGCAGCGTCGAACTGACGAAGAACCCCGACGCGATGATCTCGGCGCTGCGCAAGATCGAAGCGCATGCGGCGATTCCGAACATGCCCTCACGCATGCAGTATTTCTTCATCGAATCGCCGGCGCTGCATCCGGAGTTCGGCTGGCTTGCGACGCATCCGAGCGTCGACGCGCGTGTCGCGGCCCTCGTCAAATTCGGCGGCGGCCGGGACGTGTCGGTCGCGGCTTTAGGAGAACAACGCGAGGCGATCGATGCGCCGCGCGAGGACGAGGCCGCCTTCCTGCCCAGGGACGGACGCCATCCGCTCTGGCCGCCGCGCGGTCCTTGGGGCAGCGCCAGGCGCTGATCAGCGCGCGCCTCGCGGGCTCGGAGCGAAGCTTCAAGAGCGCCGTCTTCTGGGCGACGGCAAGACGCCCGTCAGTGCGCCGACTGCCCCGGAGAGCCTTTGCATTTGCCGGCCAAGTTCGGCGCTGCCGCATCGCTCGTCGCTTCGCCGCGCTTCGTAATTACAATAAATATAAAGTAACAATGTCTATAATTACATACATTCCAAAATATATAAATTTTATGATCAATAGATTTGCGCTATACACGAGTCATCAGCAGCGTGTGCTTAGTGAGAGCGGCTCGTTCAGCTTTTCTTGGCTTAACCGCTGACTTCATCGTCCAATTCGCGGAAGAGGCGCGGGCATGAGCATCACGGTCATCTTCGGTTCCGACGGCGGCGCGACGAAGGGGGTTGCTTCCAAAATTTCGAAGAAGTGCCAGGGACGGTCGGTCGACATCAAGGACGCCACGACCGACGACTTCGAAAATTGCCATCTATTGATCCTGGGTTCTCCGACCTATGGCGACGGCACCTTACAAACCGATTGGGAAGAGAACATCGACAAGCTGCGCGGCGCCAATTTGAGCGGCAAGAAAGTCGCCCTTTTCGGCACCGGCGACCAGCAGACCTATCCGCTCTCCTTCGTCGACGCGATGGGCATCCTCTATGACGAAGTGTCGGCGCTCGGCGCCCAGGTGATCGGCTTCACCGAAACCTCCGGCTATGACTATGTCGGCTCCACCGCCGAGCGGGATGGCAAGTTCGTGGGCCTGGCCCTCGACCAGGACACCCAGTCTGGCAAGACCGAGAAAAGAGTGACCGCATGGCTGAGTCAGTTACTTTGATCGACGAGAGCGTTCAGCCCCTGTCGACGCGCGGTGGCTGTGCCGAACTCTTTCATCACAACATCTATGAATATGGGCGGGGCGTTCGCGGCTTGTTTCTGATGACGCTTAGCCGTCGGGAACTGGAATTGACGCTCGGCAAGTTGGAAAGGCAAGGCATCCATCACTTCGTCCAGGAACTCAATCAGTTCAAGGTGAACCTCTTCTTTGGCCGGCCCGCCTACGTCGCCGTTGCGCGTTCCATCGTCACGCGTCCGCTCAACGCGCTCACGGCGGAGGAAGACTTCATGCTCGGCACGCTGCTCGGCTACGACCGCGAGCAGCAGTGCCGCCGCTTTCTCACGCGTTCGGGTCGGGGCATGCCGGAGGACCTGCCTCAGGCGGCCGAATGATGGGATTGGGCCGGCGCCAGGCCTAATCAGCCGGATGCGCTGAAGGGCGCCTGAGCGACCCGCGTTTTCAGAAATTCGATCGCTTTCGCCCGCGAGTCGCGCGCTTCGGGGAGAAAGCTCATCAGCTGCCAGGCGTGCGGCACGCAAGGCCAGATCTCGAGCTGCGCGTCGACCCCCGCCTGCCGTGCGCGCGCGACGAGCCGCGTCGAATCATCTCTCAGCGCTTCGTCCGCGCCGACGTGAACGAGCATCGGCGGCAGGCCGGAAAGATCGGCATAGATCGGCGACGCAAGCGGATTTCTGGCGCTTTGGCGTCCGAGCACGGCGCGGGCGCCGAGCAGAATGTCCTTGCGCGTGAACAGGGGGTCACGATTTTCATTCTCGCGCATCGAGGCGCCGGTCGCGGCGAGATCGACCCAGGGCGAGGACAGCGCCGCGGCGACGGCCGGTCGCAAACCTTCGTCGCGTATGCGCAGCATCAGCGAGACCGCAAGCCCGCCGCCAGCCGAATCGCCGACGATGACGAAGGGGCCCGGCCGCGCCTCAAAAAACATCGTCGAGCGCGGCGGGAAAGACATGCTCCGGCGCGAGCCGATAGGCCGGCGCAAAGACATCGAAGCCCGCGCGGGCGAACGCGCGCGACGCGTAGCGAAACAGTCGCGGCGACCCGACGAGATAGGCGCCGCCGTGAAGATAGAACAGCGTTGCACTCGCGCTGCCTGAAGCAGGAGTCCAATCGCCCGGGATCTCTGCCGCGAAAGGCGCGCGCCGTTCGGGAGACAGGATTTCGACGAGCCGCTGAAGGCGGCGCAACGGCGCCGTCAACGCCAGGATGCGCGGCTTAACGAAACGGCGAAGGAAGGCGACGGTCCGCCGCGTCGCCGCGCTCGCGCCGCCGGCGCTCATTTTACGGCGTTCGGCTTCGCCGGCGAGGACGCGCTCGAGAGATAATCGAGCGAGGGATCGTTCAACCCCGCTTCGCGCGATTTGTCGCGCCACTCGCGCGCCTGTGCGAGATCGGCCTCGACCCCGAGGCCTTCGGCGAGAATATGGGCGAGGCGGTTTTGCGCGACGGCGTTGCCCTTCGCCGCCGCTTTGCGAAACCATTGCACGGCGGCGGCGCGGTCGCGTGGAACGCCGACGCCGCCATTGAATTGGAGAACGGCGAACTCGACCATCGCCGGCGCGAAGTCCAGCTCGGCCCCGCGCCTGAACCATTCCGCAGCTTCTCGCTCGTCCTTTGGAACGCCTCTGCCGGTCTTGTAGAGCACGCCAAGCGCGTAGAGCGAATCCGCGTCCCCTTTCGCCGCGGCGCGGCGGAAATAGTCAAACGCTCTGCCGAAGTCGGACGGCGCGCCCTCATTTTCGAGGGCGAGCTCCCCGATCAGATGGAGGGCGGCGGGATGATCCTGCGCCGCGGCCTTTTCGAGATAGGCGCGGGCGACGGCGCGGCTCTTCGGCGCGCCGGCGCCATTGAGCGCCGCCGCGCCATAGAGATAGGCCGCTTCTTTATCGCCGGCGTCAGCGCCCCGCTTGAACCATTGCATCGCGGTCGAGAGGTCACGCCCCACCCCGGCGCCTTCGAGGTAAAGCTGACCGATAAGGGTGAGCGCGGCCGCGTCCTTCGGATTGGCCGCGATGCGCTTCTTCGCTTCCTTCATCGCGACCAGATAATCGCCGCGCTGATAGGCGCCGAAGGCGAAGTCTGGCGCGGGCGGCGCGTCATTGGCGGCCCGGGCGGCAGGCGCGAGAAAGAGCATGCAACTTGCGATAAACGCCGTCATTGCGAGCGTAGCGAAGCAATCCAGCAGGCGTCGTTCGTCTGGATTGCTTCGGCGCTTTGCGCCTCGCAATGACGCGTCCCTTTCCGGATGATGGGGACGGCTTTTTGTCATGCGCCTGCTCCCTTAAGCCTCGCCTGCGCCTCAGCCACCGCCGCCGCCGGACCGCGCGCGTCGCTCCAGACGGCGTCGTCGAGCCGCACGAAGTCGGCGCCCGCCTGAACGAGCGGCGCGATATCGTCCAGCGATTCCGCGCGAGCGACGCAGGGCGTGTTGAAAAGCTCCGCCCACCAGGCGACGCGCTCAACGAGCGCTTCGCGGTCAAGATCGGAAAACATCACATAGTCGGCGCTTAACTCGCCCGCGCGCATGGCGTCGTCGCGCGTCTCGATATCTCCGGCGCCGACGATGTAGCGCGGCGACAGTTTCTTGATGGCTTCGGCAAGCGCTTCGCCGCTGCCGGCGACATGGACGCCGTCGGCGCCGGCGCGCAGCGCGACATTGGGCGCCGTCTGGACAAGGACAGCGACGCCCTTATCCTGCGCGCCGGGCGCCAGCGCGCGCACGATCGCTTCCTGGCCGCGTTCGTCGGCGTCGGCGAAACGAATGAGCAGGCTCGCGACGTCGCCCGCGGCGAGCGCTTCGTTAAGCGCAGGCGCGAAAGCCGCCGCGTCGGCAAGCGGCGGGGTCGCGAGATAGAGTCGCGGCGAAATGTCGTTCATTTGTCCTTCAATCTGTCGAGCCAGACTTGCGCGGCGGAGCGCACATTGTCGGGCGCCGTGCCTCCGAAGCTCTTGCGGCTTTGCACCGACTTCTCGACGCCGAGCACGTCGCAAACATCGGCGCTGATGCGTGGTTCGACGCTCTGCATGTCCTCGAGCGTCAAATCCTCAAGACCCACGCCGCGCGCTTCGGCGAGCGCGACGATGCGACCGGTGACGTGGTGCGCTTCGCGAAACGGAAGCGACAGCGCCCGCACCAGCCAGTCGGCAAGGTCGGTCGCGGTCGCATAGCCCGCGCCGGCCGCGGCCTTCATCCGCGCCCGGTCGACGCGCATGTCGCGGACCATGCCGGCGATGGCGGCGATGCAGAGCGATAAGGTGTCGAGCGCGTCGAAGGCGCCTTCCTTATCCTCCTGCATGTCCTTCGAATAGGCGAGCGGCAGGCCCTTCATGACGACGAGCAGCGCGACGAGCGCGCCGATGACGCGGCCCGATTTGCCGCGCGCCAGTTCGGCGGCGTCGGGATTGCGCTTCTGCGGCATGATCGATGAGCCGGTGGTGAATTTATCGGACAGCGCGATGAAGCCAAATTGCGGCGTCGTCCACAGCACAATCTCTTCGGCGAAGCGCGACAGATGCGTGGCGCAGATCGCCGCCGCGCTCAGCGTCTCCAGAACGAAGTCGCGATCGGAGACGCTGTCCAGCGAATTCGCCGTCGGCCGATCGAAGCCGAGCGCGCCCGCCGTCATCGCGCGGTCGATCGGGAAACTGGTCCCAGCGAGCGCTGCGGCGCCGAGCGGACATTCGTTCAGGCGCGCGCGGGCGTCGCGAAGACGTCCGCGGTCACGGGCGATCATTTCGACATAAGCGAGGAGATGATGGCCGAGCGTCACCGGCTGCGCCGATTGCAGATGCGTGAAGCCGGGCATGACGCTCGCCGCCTCTTCCCGCGCGCGGGTCGCGAGCGCGAGCTGCAGATCGGCGAGTTCGGCATCGAGCGCGTCGATCTGATCACGAATGTAGAGTCGGAAATCGGTCGCCACCTGATCGTTGCGCGAGCGCGCCGTGTGCAGGCGCCCCGCCGTCGGCCCGATCAGCTCGGCAAGGCGCGACTCGACGTTCATGTGAATGTCTTCGAGCGCACGCGAAAAATCGAAGCGTTCGTTCTCGATTTCCGCTTTGACTCGCTCCAATCCATCGGCGATCTTCGCCGCGTCGTCGCGCGACACGATCCCGGTTTCGCCGAGCATGGCGACATGGGCGAGCGAGCCGCGGACATCCTGCAGGCCGAGGCGCTTGTCGAAGTCGATCGAGACATTGATCGCCTCCAAAACCGCGTCGGTTGCGCTTTTGAAGCGCCCGCCCCATATCTTGCTCGTCATTTTTAACCTCGGAGCCCACGCCTCATGGCCAAACCGCCGCCGCCCAAGCGATCTTTCCTACTTGTCGTGAAGGCGGCCTCGATAACAATCGCGGCAAGCGTGGCGTTTCTATACGTGATCGGCAGCATGGGCGGCAAGAAACCGCCTGAACGCGCCGTGGATGAAGGCGCTCCCGCAGGCACGGCGGATCAGAGCGCCGCTCCGGCAGCCGACGTCAACGCGGCCTGCGCGACGTCGACCAAGATCGCCGCCACTCTCAAAGATCTCGCGAAGGGCGAAGTCGCGGCGATGATCATCGCCGCAAAGCCGCAGCCGATGCCGGACTACGCCTTCGACGGGCCCGACGGCGCGCCGGTTTCGCTCGGCTCTTTCAAGGGCAAGACGACGCTCCTCAATATCTGGGCGACCTGGTGCGTGCCCTGCCGCGCCGAGATGCCGGCGCTCGACAGGCTCCAAGAGGCCTTCGCCGGGCAGGACTTTCAAGTCGTCGCCGTCAACGTCGACACGACCCGCCTTGAAAGAGCGAAGGCGTTTCTCGCTGAGACCGGCGTCAAGTCGCTGACCTATTATGGCGACCCAAAGGCCAACCTCTTCTACGAGATGAAGCAGTCGGGCAAAGCGCTGGGTCTCCCCACCACGGCGCTGATCGGCCCCGACGGCTGCCAGATCGGGCTGATGAACGGCCCCGCCGCCTGGGACAGCGCGGACGCCAAGGCGCTGATCTCGCGCGCGCTCGAGACGCCTTCGAATTAATGGCGCGGCCGGCATCCTTCGGGCAGCCGAGCGCTCTAGCTTTGCGATCGAGGCCGGAGGCTTCTGTTTTTACAAAAGGGAGATCGGCGAATGCATGTTTCGATTGAACAGGCGGACAAGGCGATCGCCGCGGCGCGGCGGAAAGCCATCGAGCTCGGCACTCAGATGTGCATCGCCGTCGTGGATTCCGGCGGCGTTCTGAAGGCGTTCGAGCGGATGGACGACGCCTGGGTCGGCAGCATCGACATTGCGATGAAAAAGGCGAAGACGGCCGTCTTCTTCGGCATGCCGACCGGACAGATCGGCAAGCTGTCGCAACCGGGCGGACCGCTCTACGGCATCGAGCATTCGAATGACGGGCTCATCACCTTTCCCGGCGGACTCCCCATCGTCGACGCTGACGGCGTGATGATCGGCGCCATCGGCGTCAGCGGTTCGGCCGTGGAGAATGATCATGCGGTCGCGCAGGCGGGCGTCGACACGCTCGGCGTTTGCGACCTTCCCGAGCATCCCTGGCGGACCTGAACCGCGCGCCTAGAGCAGGTTCCGAAAAAGTTGACAGACTTTTTCGATGAGAACCTGCTCCAACACCGATTGAGCGATTTCTTATCGATCACATGATTCCATGTGATCGGGAAGCGCCCTAGCGAGGCTTTTTCTTCAGTTTTTTCCGCTTCGCGCCGGGCGCCGTCGTTGCGCTCGGCGTCGCCCTCTGCTCAACCGGCTTCGCAGCTGGCGCAGGCGGCGGCGCCGGTGGGGCGGCCTCCTGCGGTGAAGACGGCGCAGCCGGTTCAGGCGGCGGCGCGGCCTCGCCGTCGGGCGCCGGGGCGCTCGGCGCGCTCGGCGCGCCGCTCTCTTCGACGGGCTGCGCATCGGGAGCGGCCGGAGGCTGCGAGCGCGAGGCGGCGAACCACCACGTCGCGGCGGCGAGCGTTAAAATCGCGAGCGCCACCAGGAAGGCGATCCCTCCGCCTCCGCCTCCTCCCCCACCCCCGCCGGAGCGTCGTGGCGGCGGCGGATCGGATGCGGGTCGCGGCGGCGGCGTCTGCACGCTCCTCTTTGTGAGGACCGGCGCGCGTCGAACAGGTGAACCAGACGACTCAGGAGACACGGCGCGATACTGGCTCCACACCCATGCGGAAGGCGGGGTCTCGCCGCCGCCTCCATTCGAAGAATCCGACATTAGCCCGTCCTCCAGAGGCGAATCGTCTGCGCTGGCGACTTGCGCATGCTGCCTCGCCTCGGCGAAGCTCACAAGTGCGCTGCCAGCACGTCGCGCCGCCCACGCGACACAAAGCCAGGAAGCGCGCTATCTAGTCTGGGCCTTACCCTAAATCAGAGCGAGATCGTGCATGACCATTAAAGCTGGAGACCGACTCCCCGACGTGAAGCTGACCGTCATGGGCAAGAATGGACCGGAGCCGGTCGCCACGAAGGACTATTTCGCGGGACGCAGGGTGGCGCTCTTTAGCGTTCCCGGCGCCTATACGCCGACCTGCCACAAGAAACATCTGCCCGGCTTCATCGCCAAGGCGGATGAAATCAAATCAAAGGGCGTGGACGCCGTGGCGGTCACGGCGGTCAATGACATTTTCGCGCTCGACGCCTGGGTCAAAGAGTCGGGCGGCGGCGACAAGATCGACGCGCTCGCCGACGGCTCGGCGACTTTCGCCAAAGCGCTCGGCGTGGAGCTCGATCTGACCGACGCGGGGCTTGGCGTGCGCGGCAAGCGCTATTCGGCGCTCGTCGACGACGGCGTCGTCAAATGGATCAATGTCGAGGAGAATTCGAGCGAAGCCAAGGTCTCGACGGCCGAAGCGACGCTCGCCCATCTCTAGGCGCTTCTTCCCAAGAAACGCGGACCAAGCAGTCGCCGTTTCAGCGCTGTGAAGATTGCATCAGCGCCGCGACGCCCGGCAGCGTCTTTCCTTCGAGCCATTCTAGGAAGGCGCCGCCGGCCGTCGACACATAGGAAAATTCCTGCGCGACATGCGCCTGATTGAGCGCCGCCACAGTGTCGCCGCCGCCGGCGATCGACAGCAGCTTGCCCGCGACGGTGAGCCGCGCCGCGGTCTGCGCGACGGCGTTGGTGCCTTGGTCGAAGGGCGGCAGTTCGAACGCGCCGAATGGGCCGTTCCACACCAGCGTCTTGCACGCAGCGAGCAGCGACTCGATATGGGCGATCGATTTCGGCCCGACGTCGAGGATCATGTCGTTTTCGCCGACATGATCGACCGAGACGATATGCGACGGCGCATGCGCCTCGAATTTTTGCGCGACCATGGCGTCGATCGGCAGCACGACGTCGCAGCCGGCTTTCTCTGCTTTGACGAGGATGTCGCGCGCGGCGCCCGCGAGATCATGTTCGCACAGCGATTTGCCGACAGGCTTGCCTTGCGCCGCAAGGAAGGTGTTCGCCATCCCGCCTCCGATGACGAGATATTCGACCTTCGCGACGAGATTGCCCAGAAGTTCGAGCTTCGTCGACACTTTCGCGCCGCCGACGATCGCCATGACCGGCCGCTGCGGATATGGCGCGGCCGGCATAGGCCGGCAGTCTGTGCGCTATGCCTTCGGTCGAGGCGTGCGCGCGATGCGCGGCCGAAAAAGCGTCGCTGACGAAGATATCGCCGTTCCTGGCGAGCGCGTCGATAAAGTCGGCCGCGTTTTTTTCTTCGCCCTTGTGGAAACGCGTGTTCTCAAGCAAGGCGACGTCGCCGTCCTTGAGCCCCTCGACGATCTTCGCCGCAGCGTCGCCGACGCAATCGTCGGCGAAGGCGATCTTGCGTTTGAGAAAATGTTCGAGCGTGGGGACGACCTGGCGCAGCGACTCCGCGTCGACGCGCTGGCCCTTCGGCCGGCCGAAATGCGAAAGCAGAATGACTCTGCCGCCTTTTTCCACGATCTCGTTGATCGTCGGCAGCGCACGCTCGATGCGCGTCGCGTCGGTGACGCGCCCGTCCTCCATCGGCACATTGAGATCGACGCGCAGCAACACGCGCTTTCCTTTGACGTCGACGTCGTCGAGAGTGTGGAAAGCGGTCATGTCGGGCGTCCAATCGCGGCTAAAAAAGCAAGCGCGGACCCCGGAGGTCCGCGCCGGCGTTGTGGAACAATGCTTAAAGAAGCTTGCCGATCGCGCTCGCCACATCGGTCATGCGGCCGGAGAAGCCCCATTCATTGTCGTACCAGGACAGGATCGACACGAGATTGCCGTCCAGGACCTTGGTCTGGTCGAGATGGAAGCAGGACGAGAGCGGATTGTGGTTGAAATCGATCGACACGAGCTTTTCGTCCGTGTAACCGAGCACGCCCTTGAGCGGGCCGTCGGCGGCGGCCTTGATCGCGGCGTGCACCTCGTCCTTCGTCGTCGGTCGCTTGGCGACAAACTTCAGATCGACCGCCGAGACGTTGGGCGTCGGCACGCGAATGGCGTAGCCGTCGAGCTTGCCGTTCAGCTCCGGCAATACGAGTCCAACGGCCTTCGCCGCGCCCGTCGAGGTCGGGATCATCGACAGCGCCGCCGCGCGAGCGCGGTAGAGATCCTTATGCATCGTGTCGAGCGTCGGCTGATCGCCCGTATAGGAGTGGATCGTCGTCATGATCCCCTTCTCGATGCCGATCGCCTCGTGCAGCACCTTGGCGACCGGCGCGAGACAGTTCGTCGTGCAGGACGCGTTGGAGATCACGAGATGATCCTTGGTGATCTTGTCGTGATTGACGCCATAGACGACCGTAATGTCGGCGCCTTCGGCGGGCGCTGAAACCAATACGCGCTTCGCGCCCGCGTCGAGCAGCAATTTCGCCTTGTCGCGCGCGGTGAAAAGCCCGGTGCATTCCAGCGCGATGTCGATCTTGAGGTCCTTGTAGGGAAGCTCAGCCGGATTTTTGATGGCGGTCACCTGGATGGGGCCGCGGCCGACGTCGATCGTGTTTCCGGCGACTTTCACCTCATGCGGGAAGCGGCCGTGCACTGAATCATATCGCAACAGATGCGCATTGGTCTCGACCGGGCCGAGATCGTTGATGGCGACGACTTCGAGGTCGGTGCGTCCGGTCTCGATGATATAGCGCAGGATGTTGCGGCCGATGCGCCCGAATCCGTTGATCGCCACTCTCACGGTCATTTGGAAAATCTCCTTGCGCCGCTGGAACTCCGCGGCCCTCGCCATCGAGCCTGTGGGCTCTGGAGGCGAGCGTGTGATAGCACCTCGCGCCCCCCTGTCAACGCGCCGAGATCGCGCCAATTGGCGCGGTTTCGATTTGCGCGATTCATGCTAGGAACAGGCTGGCAAGCGAATCGTTCGGCGCGTTCGCCGCGCCGCAAAGCCATGCACCATCTGCGACCGGCGATGAACCAATCAGATAAGCGCGACGACGAAAACGCCAAGAGGCTCGAGGCCGCCGTCGCAGAGCTGCAGGCGGCGCTCGCTCAGCTGGAGCGCACGGTCGCCGCAAAGCTCGAAGACGAGCTGTCCAGCGCCGAACTCGAAGAAGAACTCGCCGTCATGCAAGACGATCGGTCGCGCCTCGCCCTCGATCTCGACGCCGCGCTTGCGCGGCAGAACGCCCTGGAGAAGAGCCGCGACGAGGTGCTGTTAAGGCTTGAAGCGGCAAGCGAAGGCGTCGCCGCGGCGCTCGGCGCGGCAGGCGTCGCCTCGACCCAAGAGGATTAACATGGCCGCCGTCGTCGTCGCCATCGCCGGTCGCACCTATCGCATGTCCTGCGAAGAGGGCGAGGAGCAGCGGATCGAAGAACTCGCGCGTTACGTGGAAAGCAAGATCCAGTCGATGCGCGAGAGCTTCGGCGAGATCGGCGAGCAGCGCATCATCGTGATGGCCGCCCTCGCAATCGCCGACGAGGCGACGGACGCGCGCGCCAAGGCGCAGGCGACGGAAACAGATATCGCTGCGCTGCGCGCTGAACTCGACGCCGCGCGCAAGGCGAGCGAGGCGGCGTCGGCGCTCGCCGCCAAGGCGCTTGGCGACGCGACGCGTCGGATCGTGAAGCTCAATGGCGAATTGTCGCCGCCGGCCGCGTCGCCGGACGATGGTCTCTAGGTCCTGGATGCGGCGGTGAAAACCGCCAGTTGAGCCTCGAAAGCACGCCTGTATGCGGGCCCGGAGAGGTTCGGATATTGGTCCAGTAGACCCGACGCTTTCAACCTGAGCAGCACCGACACCATCATCAGGTCGCCGGCGCTGAACGGACCATCGAGCCATTCGGCATCGCCAAGTCGAGCGGAAAGTTCGCCGAGCCGGATACGGGCGCGTTCCTCGACGAGAGGCAGCCGCTGCTCGTACCAGGCCTCGTCACGCTCCATAAGCCTGGCGATTGCAAGATCAATAATTGGCGGCTCCATCGTGCTGAGCGCCGCGAACATCCATGTGATCGCTCGCGCCCGGCCATTCGCATCGTCCGGCAGCAGGCCAGCATGGCGCTCCGCGATATGGAACACGATCGCCCCCGACTCGAATAGGGCGAGATCGCCTTCTTCATAGGTCGGAATCTGCCCGAAAGGATGAAGCGCGAGATGCGCCGGCTCCTTCATCGCTTTGAATGAAAGAAGCCGAACGTCGTAGGGCTGGCCCACTTCTTCGAGCGCCCAGCGAACGCGCATGTCGCGCGCCAGACCCTTGCCGCCATCGGGCGACCGTTCAAAGGCGGTAATGGTGGGGGTCATTGGAAAGCCCTACGGACAGCCGTCACTCTCCTCGACTCATCGGCGGCGCAGTCGTCCCCATCGCCCGCTTGAGATTACTTCGTCACGCCCCAATCTTCGAAACTCGGGTCGCGCTTGGCTTTTTCGAGATTGTCCGCCTGTTCCGACAATTGAAAATTTCGGTTTTGCGCCGCCATGGCCTCGGCGCCGTCCTTCATTATCGCGATCTTCATCTGCTCTGTGGCGAGGCGATTGAGCTCATTGATCCACTGATTGAGCGCGAGGAGCAAGTTGCGTTTGCGCGCTTGTTGAATGTCATGCGACGAATCACTGTTCTCCGACAGCGCGAGTTCTTCCTGAGTTTCGGCGATCAACGCATCGAGCTTCTTGACCTTCTCCTCCGCCGCCGCGACCTGGTCCGGAGCGTCGGACTTCGCCTTCTCAAGCGCCGCTTCGGCTTCAGTGCGCGCCTTCTTGAGATTGTCGAGGCCGTTCTGCAGCCATTTCGACTGGATCTTCAGGAGCGAGTCGCGCGGAACCCCGCTGAGGCTCAGCGAATTCGGAATGGGAAAAATTTCGCCGAGCTGCGCCGCGTCAGCCGGCGCCGCTGAAATCGCGCAGGCGAGCAGGCCACAGAGAACCGCGCCGGCCAACGTCCTGCGGACGCTGACCGTTTTGCTGATGAAGCTCATGATTTTCTCCCGGTATGCTGCGCTTTTTTCGCGCGCTTTTCTTTGCGCAAACTGAGCCATCGGTTGACATCTGGCAAGTCCCGGCGCCTGCGGGCGAATAAAGGAGCCGGGGCGCAGCGCTTGACTGCCTCTGCGCTTCGCGCCAGCCTATGTCCGCCGGGGGAGCCCGCCCGGCGGCGCGTCAATCATGCCGCCACGGGGCTGAGAGGCCGCATGACGCGCGAAACGCGGGGGCGGCGACCCTTCGAACCTGATCCAGTTGAGACTGGCGGAGGGATGGTGTCAGCGAAATTTCCCAAAAGGCCGCGCTCATGCTCGCGCGCGTGATCGGCGCCGGCGTCGCCGGACTCTGCGCCGCCTATGCGCTCGCGCGGAAGGGCGTGGAGGTGGAGATCGTCGAGCGCGAGTCTGCGCCGGGCCTCGGCTGCTCGCGTTTCGCCGGCGGCATGATCGCGCCCTGGTGCGAACTGGAAAGCGCCGAGCCCCTGGTCGCGACGCTCGGAGAAGAGGCGCTCGACTTCTGGTCGCGCGAGGTTGGAATCGCGACAATCGCCGGCAGTCTTGTCGTGGCGCCCACCCGCGAGCGCGCCGAACTCGCCGACTTCGCCCGGCGCACGCGCAATTTCGAATCGCTGAACGCAAAGGCCATCGCGGCGCTCGAGCCAGATCTCGCCGGGCGCTTCGACGCGGCGTTGTATTTTCGACAAGAAGCGCATCTCGATCCCCGCGCGGGGCTCGTTGCGCTGACCGGGCGCCTCGCGCAACTGCCGAATGTGACGCTGCATTTTCAGCAGGACGCCGACGCACTGGCGACGATCCCCAACTGGATCATCGACTGCCGCGGCTTTGCGGCGCGCGACGCGCTTCCCGGCCTGCGCGGCGTCAAGGGCGAAATGCTGATTCTGCGCAGCGACGAGATTTCCCTAACGCGTCCGGTGCGCATGCTGCATCCGCGCCGGCCGGTTTATGTCGTTCCGCGCGGCGAGGGGCTGTTCATGGTCGGCGCGACGATGATCGAGAATGAGGAGCGCGCGCGGGTCACCGCGCGATCGGTCGTCGAACTCGTCAACTCCGCCTTTGCGGTCCACCCGGCCTTCGCCGAGGCCGAAATTGTCGAAACCGGCTCGGACCTCCGTCCCGCCTTCGCCAACAATCTGCCCCGTCTTTTGAAGCGGGGTCACACACTCTATATCAATGGGCTCTACCGCCACGGGTTCCTGCTTGCGCCGGCGCTGGCGCGCCGCGCGGCTGAGGTCGTTGTCAACGACGGGTATTTCCCAGAGGTGATGGATGCTGATTCAGATCAACGGGCGGCCGCAGGATGTGAGCGTGACGACGTTGCAACTGCTGCTGGACGAACTGGGGTATGATGAAAAGACCGTCGGCACCGCTTTGAACCAGGAATTCGTGCGCGCCAGGGACCGCGCCGAGACGCGGCTTCGTGAAGGCGACGCTGTCGAGATCGTGACGCCGAGACAGGGCGGGTGAGCGAGTGTGACGCATGAATGACCCGGTGAGGCTTTACGACGGCACGCTGTCCTCGCGGCTGCTGCTCGGCACTGCCCGCTATCCCTCGCCGGCGATCCTGGCGGAAGCGATTCGCGCGTCGGGCTGCGAGATCGTCACCGTCTCGCTGCGGCGCGAGGCCGGCGGGGCGCGCGCGGGCGAGGCTTTCTGGAGCCTGATCCGCGACGTCGGCGCGCGCGTGCTTCCCAACACCGCCGGCTGCCGCACCGCCAAAGAGGCGATCGCGACCGCGCAAATGGCGCGGGAAGTCTTCGCGACCGACTGGATCAAGCTCGAAGTCATCGGCGAGGAGGACACGCTACAGCCCGACGTTTTCGGGCTCGTCGAGGCGGCGCGCGCGCTCGCGGACGACGGCTTCAAGGTCTTTCCCTATACGACCGACGATCTGGTGGTGGCGGAAAAGCTGCTCGACGCCGGCTGCCGCGTGCTGATGCCCTGGGCGGCGCCGATCGGCTCCGGGCGCGGGGTCAACGACGCTTTCGCCTTGCGGGCGCTGCGCGCGCATTTTCCCGATACGCCCCTCATCGTCGACGCGGGACTTGGCGCGCCGTCTCACGCGGCGTTGGTGATGGAGATGGGCTATGACGCCGTGCTGCTCAACACCGCCGTTTCCCGCGCCGGCGACCCGGTCTTGATGGCGCGGGCCTTCGCCCTCGCCATCGAAGCCGGCCGAGCGGGCTTTCGCGCACAGCCGATGACCCCGCGCGACATGGCGGAGCCTTCGACGCCGATCATCGGCCGTCCCTTCGACAGACTGGCGTAACGGGTGGCGGCGCTGAGGCTCGATCCGTTCTATCTCATCGTCGACGACGCAGATTGGCTTTCCCGCCTGCTGCCGCAGGGCGTTAAGCTCGTGCAGCTGCGGGTGAAGGATCGCCCCGAGCCTGACCTGCGCGCGCAGATCGCGACCGCGCGGGAGATGTGCGCGCGACAGGGCGCGCAGCTCGTCGTCAACGACCATTGGCGGCTCGCGATGGAGGAAGGCTGCGACTTTGTCCACCTCGGCCAGGGCGATCTCGACGCGGCGGACATCCCGGCGTTGCGCCGCGCCGGCGTCAGGATCGGCGTTTCGACGCATGACGAAGCCGAACTTGGCCGGGCGTTGTCGCTCGACGCGGACTATGTCGCGCTGGGGCCGATCTATCCCACGCTGCTGAAACAAATGGACTTTGCGCCGCAGGGCCTCGCCCGGCTGAGCGCCTGGAAGGCGCAGATCGGCGAGACGCCTCTTGTCGCCATCGGCGGACTGACCCCCGAACGCGCCATCGCCGCGCTCGCCGCGGGAGCCGACAGCGCCTGCGTCGTCACCGACATTTTGCGCAACGCCGAACCCGAGGCGCGCGCGCGGGAATGGCTGTCTGCGACGCATACGCCGATGCGCGCGTGTGTCCATCGCCCAATCATGGGGCGCGTCTGCGGCCGATCTCGTCGCTGGTGCTTCATTACACCGGGATGCCGACGGCGGAATCGGCGCTCGCCCTGCTCTGCAATCCGCGCTCGGAGGTCTCCGCGCATTATGTCGTCAACGAAGACGGGAGCGTGCTGCAGCTCGTGCCGGAGTCGCGGCGCGCCTGGCATGCCGGAAAAAGCTTCTGGGCCGGCGAAACCGACATGAACTCCGCCTCGATCGGAATCGAGATCGTTCACCCGGGCCACGACGACCCGCGTCCCTATCCAGCGGCGCAAATCGAGGCGACGGCCGCGCTCGCCAAGGACATCTGCCGGCGCCACGCGATACCTCCCGAGCGCGTGCTGGCGCATTCCGACATCGCGCCTGGGCGCAAAGGGGACCCGGGCGAGTTCTTTCCCTGGGAGGAGCTTGCCCGCCTCGGCGTCGGGCGGGTTGTCGAGCAAAACCCGGGTCTCGGCGCGACGACAGTCTCGCTCGGCGACGCGGGCGCCAAGGTCGCCTCGCTTCAGCGCGACCTCGCGGCTTACGGCTATCGCGTCGAGCAAACTGGCGTCTATGACGCGCAGACGGTCCAGGCGGTCGAGGCGTTCCAGCGCCACTTCCGCCCTGCGAACGTCGATGGCCGGGCCGACGGCGAAACGCGCGTGGCCCTCGCCAACCTCCTCGCGACATTCGGAGAACGCGTATGAAGGCTGTGGTCGTGACCGGCGCCTCGACCGGGATCGGCGCGGCCTGCGTCAGCCTGTTGGTCGAGAAGGGGTTTCTGGTCTTCGCATCGGTCCGCAAGGACTCCGACGCGGCGGCGCTCGCGGCGCGGCATGGCGACTCGGTTATTCCGCTCCTCTTCGACGTGACCGACGCCGAATCCATCGCGGCCGCCGCGCGCGACGTCGAAACCCGGCTCGGCGACGAAACGCTCGCCGGGCTGGTCAACAACGCCGGCGTCGCCGTCCCCGGCCCGCTGCTGCATCTGCCGATCGACGATTTTCGGCGCCAGATGGACGTCAATCTGATCGGCCAGCTTCGAATCATTCAGGCGTTTGCGCCTCTGCTCGGCGCTGGCGCGCAGCGGCGCGGGGCGCCCGGCCGCATCGTCAATATGAGTTCGGTCGCCGGACGTTTCGCCGCGCCGTTTCTCGGCGCCTACGCCACGTCTAAATTCGGGCTAGAGGGCATGTCGGACGCGCTGCGGCGCGAGCTGATGGTCTATGGCGTCGACGTCGTCCTGATCGAGCCGGGGATGATCGCCACGCCGATCTGGGACAAGGCGGAAGAGACTGATCTTGCTATGTTCGAGGGCACGACCTATGCCGCGCCAGGCCGGAGGATGCTGAAATGGCTTGTCGAGGCTGGCCGCCGCGCGCCGGGGCCCGATGTCGTCGCGCGCGCCGTGTTGCGGGCGCTGACGGCGCCGCGCCCGCCCATCCGCATCCCGGTGGTAAGAAATCGCTTTACGGACTACACGCTTCGCAGCCTGTTGCCGGGGCGGCTGGTCGACTGGCTGACGGCGCGCCGGCTCGGCCTGCTGCCGAAATAGGCGATCGCCCTGGGACGGATCCTTCCGATCGTCCGCAACGAGATTGAGCTGAAAGAGGAGAGGCTATGTCCAACGCCAATGACTGTGGCGCCCCGCCGAAACATGGCGCGGTCTGCTGGAACGAACTCAATGTCCACGATGTCGAACGGACGAAGAAGTTTTACAGCCACACTCTCGGCTGGAGCTTCGAGGGAATGCCCATGGACGGCGTCACATATTGGATCATCAGTTCGCAGGGCGCCAGGGTCGGCGGCATTTTTGAGATGACAGCCCCGGAACTGGCGAGCGTTCCAGAACACTGGCTGACCTATATCGGCGTCGATGACGTGGATGCGCGCCTGGAGAAGGCCAAGGCCGCCGGCGCCACGATCTGCAAGGACGCCTTCGAGATCCCCGGCGTCGGCCGCATGGCCGTGCTGCAACAGCCGGGCGGCGCCTTCGTCGCCTGGATGACGCCGAAGCCGACCGCCGCCTAAGGCGAAAGGTCTCGGCTGTGCAGGACCTCATCGCCGGCTAGGGCATGCTCGCCGCGCGCAGATCAGAAAGCGTCGCCATGAGCGTCAAGGGTTCGAATGGCGAAGGCTCGAAGCCCACCGCCAGATAGAAGGCGGCGGCCTCAGCGGATATGGCGTGGACCATTACGCCTCTGATTCCGATCGTCTCGGCTGCGTGGATAACGCGCTGGGCGGCGTCGCGGATGAGCGCGCGACCAAGACCCTGGTTCTGACGTGTGCGATCGATCGCCAATCGGCCAAGCACCGCCACCGGAACAGGATCGGGCATATTGCGCCGAAGCCTTGGCGACGCCGCGATAACTGCGACCGCTCCGGCGGCGAGCGCATAATAGGCGACAACGCGAGAACCCTCGCAGACGACGTATGTTCGGGATGCGCCGCTCGCCTGATTAGCGCGGGCGCGGCGTTTGAGCCAGTCGTCGAGAGCGGAAACGCCGCAGTCGAAAGCGGAGAGTTCATCGGCGTCGGATATCGGGCGAGGTGGACTGGGCTTCACTCCCACGGCGCTTTGGTCGTCATCATGCGCCGCAACTTCTCGTTCGGCGCGGGCGCCGCATCGAGGCGTTCGACGAAGCGCGCATAGTCTTCCGGACTGACATTGAACAGCGTGCGATCCAGCAACGCGTCTTGGGCGGCGCGGCGGCCGGCGTCGAGCAGAAAATCCGTGCGCGTCTTGCCGAGAAGCGTCGCGGCGCGCGCGATGAGTTCCCGGTCCTCAGGCTTAACGCGGAGATTGAGCGTCTCACGCTTCGCATCAGATCGGTTGGCCGCCATGACGGTTTTCTCCAGCAATTCATTTACTTTTAGCATGACGTAACGACGATGTCATTACCGGCACAAGCCGGGGACGCGCTCGGCGTTATGATGGGCTCTCAAACAAATCGTCCTGCAAAAGAGGCTCCTCATGTCCCCTTTTTCCGATCGACTGTTCATCCGACTCGGCGACTTTTTCGAAGGCGCCGCCGAAGGACGCTACGCCATCGGCGCGCTGACCTTTACGGTTGCCTTGGTTGTCGTCATCGCCGCCGTCGTCTATTTCCGGAGCGCTTGACCTTGCGGCCGTTACGGGCGACCTATCGGCGTCCGCAACGACCGCCGAAACGCCCCCCATGAACGAAGCCGCATCAGAGACCTGTCTGCCCGACCCCGTCGCCGCCGAACCTGCGCCCCGCCGGCGCACATGCGCGGTGACCGTTGGCGCGGGCCCCGCCGCGGTCATCGTCGGCGGCGGCGCGCCGGTCGTCGTTCAGTCCATGACCAACACCGATACGGCGGACGTCGAAGCGACCGTGACGCAGGTTCTGGCGCTGGCGCAGCAGGGCTCGGAACTGGTGCGCATCACCGTCGATCGCGACGAGGCGGCGGCGGCCGTGCCGTATATTTTCGAAAAGCTCGCCCAGAAGGGATGCCACGTCCCGCTGGTCGGCGACTTCCATTACATCGGCCACAAGCTGCTCGCCGATCATCCCGCCTGCGGCGAGGCGCTCGCCAAATACCGGATCAATCCGGGCAATGTCGGCTTCAAGGAAAAGAAGGACAAGCAGTTCGCCTCGATCGTCGAACTTGCCGCCAAGCACGGCAAGGCGGTGCGGATCGGCGCCAATTGGGGCTCGCTCGATCAGGAGCTGCTCACCTATCTGATGGACGTCAACGCCGCTTCCGACAGGCCGCTCGACGCGCGCGCCGTGATGCGCGAGGCGCTGACCCGTTCGGCGCTGATGTCGGCGAAGCGCGCCGAGGAGATCGGCCTCGCGAAGGACCGCATCGTCATTTCGGCGAAGGTCTCGGCGGTGCAGGATCTCATCGCCTGCTACCGGATGCTCGCGCAGCGCAGCGACTATGCGCTGCATCTTGGCCTCACCGAGGCCGGCATGGGATCGAAGGGCGTCGTCGCGTCCTCGGCCGCGCTCGGCGTGCTGCTGCAGGACGGCATCGGCGACACGATCCGCGTGTCGCTGACGCCGGAGCCCGGCGGCGACCGCGCGCTCGAAGTGCGCGTCGCCCAGGAAATTCTGCAGACCATGGGCTTTCGCACCTTCGTGCCGCTCGTCGCGGCCTGCCCCGGGTGCGGGCGCACCACTTCGACCGTGTTTCAGGAACTCGCCCGCGACATCCAAGCGCATATCCGCGAGCGGATGGCGGCCTGGCGCGCGCAATATCCAGGCGTCGAGACGCTCAATGTGGCGGTGATGGGCTGCATCGTGAACGGTCCCGGCGAGTCGAAACACGCCGACATCGGCATTTCGCTGCCCGGCACGGGGGAGACTCCGTCCGCGCCCGTCTTCATCGACGGCAAGAAGGCGATGACGCTGCGCGGCGAAGGCATCGCCGAGGAATTCACCCGCATCGTCGATGATTACATCGTGCGCCGCTTTGGCGGCGGCGCGAAGGGCGAAGCGGCGGAGTAAGCTACGCCGTCGTCTCTCGCGCGCGTCATGGCCGGGCTTGTCCCGGCCATCCATGCAAGAAGCGCGATGACGACGTGGATGCCCGCGACAAGCGCGGGCATGACGCGCGAAATGTCAAAGCTGCGCGCCGTTGGACGCCGATTCCAGCGCCTCCGCGGCCCTTCGCAGATCGCGCCAGGCGGCGGGCTTCAGCGCCGCGCTTTTCAGCATCGCCTCGAGACTCGAAAACACGAAGGCGCGCGCGACATGCGCGCCGCAGCGCGCTTCAAACGCCTTGCCGCGCAGCTTTCCCACCGGCTCGTTCGTCGTCAGCATGATCCGCGCCGGCGCTTCCCCGAAAATCAGCAGAACGTCCGGCCGCGCCAATTCGACCCGGCGTCGCGCGAAGGGCGCGAAGATCCCCGCTTCATGTGGGGATAGCGCGCGATCGCCGGGCGGGCGCCAGGGCGAAACATAGGCGAGAGCAGCGCTGGAGCGATCAAAGCCGATCGCCGCCAGCATATTGTCGAGGAGCCTCGCCGAAAGCCCGCTGAACGCCTCGCCGCTTGTTTCTTCCGTCACGCCCGGCGCGGCGTCGAACGCCATGAGTCGCGCGCCGGGCGCGCCGGCGCCGAACAGAAAATGCTGCGCCATGTCGCGAAACGGCGCATGCGGAAAATCGGCCAGACGCGCAGCGAGTTCGTCAAGATCGCCCGCGCTGGAGGCCTCCTGCTCCGCGGCGCGAATGGCCTCATCCGGCGCGGCGATCGGCGCCGCGGCGGGGCGCGGGCGTTCGGCGGCCGTCGGCTGCGGCAAGGTTCGAAGCATCGTCGTCGATTCGGCTGGCTCGGTCAGCGACGCCGTGCGCGCGCGTGCGCTGTCCGCATAGCGATCGTGCGGCGCCTCATCGAGCGCGAGATCGACGCCGCTTTGAACGTACCAGTCGAGCAAAGCTCTGAGGCCGTTGGCATTTTCCGGAAGGTCGGCGCGCATGACAGTGAGACTAAACGAAGCTGGCGCGAGATCAACCGATGCGGTGCGGAGCCGCACATTTTGCGGCGGCGATACGCGCAATCTATATTGCGCCAAATCAAAGCTTTCTCTCTCGATGAGACCGATCGGCCGATGCTCGAGACCATCGCCATTGCCGAAGACGAACAGGACTTGCGTGAGCTGCTCGCCGAGTTCCTATCGACGAACGGCTATCGCGTTCTCGCGGCGCCGAGCGCTGCGGAATTCCGCGCCATGGTGGAGTTCGAGGCGATCGATCTCGCCATTCTTGACATCAACATGCCGGGCGAAGACGGGTTGTCGCTTGCAAGATGGCTGAATGCGCGCGGCTCGACGGGCATCATCTTCGCAACAGCGGTCAATTCGGCGATCGACCGCATCGTCGGGCTCGAATCGGGCGCCGACGACTATGTCACCAAGCCTTATCACATGCGCGAAATGCTGGCGCGTATCCGCGGCCTGCTGCGGCGCAGAAAGATGGCGCGCGCCGCCCTCGCCGGCAAAAGACTGGCGGCCATCGCGTCGATCGACGTCGTCGGCTACACGCGCTTGATCCATCACGACGAGCATAACGGATTGGCGCTCATCGACCGGTTCTTTCGCGACGTCGTCACGCAATCGCTTCCTCGCCGCTCCGGAAGTTTGTTCAAGATGCTCGGCGACGGCGCGCTGATCGATTTCGCCAGCGTGCACAACGCGATCGAATGGGCCGTAGAATGCCAGACGGAAACGCGCGCTTATGCGACCGCGCATGGGCACGCGCAAACGCTGCAATTGCGCATCGGCGTGGCGGTTGGCGACGTGATCGTTCGAAACGGAGACCGCTTCGGCGAAGTCGTGGCGCTCGCCGCACGCATACAGGAAGCCGCGCCGGCCGGTTCGGTGATGATTTCGGATGTGGCGCACGCGATGACGCGCGGGAATATACGCAAGGACTTCGTGGCGCGACGGCACGCGCTCAAAAACATCGCCGAGCCGGCGCAGTTGTGGCTGCACGAGATCTCCAGCGCGGCGCTTACTGAGCGCGCATCAAATTGAGAAAGCGCCTCAAATGAATATCCAGCAAGGGGCGACGCAAGCGCCGGGGACCGGCGGCGCGCTGCTGCAGGCGTTGTTCGACGCGATGCCCGGCCGCGCCGCCTTTCTCGACGTGGAGCTACGCTATCGTTACGTCAATCGCGAGTTTCTCCTGGCGCTCGGAGCGACAGAGGATCGCGTCATCGGCAAGTTCGTCGACGACGTTTTGGGCGCCCAAGCGGCCAGTCTTTACAAAGCAGCGATGCAAAATCTTTCGGCCAATGAGCCGCAACGCCTGCGCCGTTTCGTTGACGACGCGGACGGCGCCCCGCGTTGGATCGAAGAGGAACTCAGGCCGTTCACGCCGGGCGGGGTCATGCAGGGCGTCGTCTGCGTCGCGCGTCCGCTGGCCGACGCCGAGCAGCAGTGCGAAAGCGATCGGCTGGAATTGCTGGAATCGCACAGGACGCGGGAGGCGATTCATGCGGCGGTGGTCGACTCCGCTCTCGACTGTATCGTCGTCATCGATGCGCAGGGCCGTGTCGTCGAGTTTAACCCCGCGGCTTCGACGACATTCGGCTATTCGCGCGAGCACGCGATCGGCAGGACCGTCGCCGAACTGATCGTCCCTGTGGAAATGCGCGATCATCACAACAGCGGGCTTGAGCGCTTCCGAGCGGGCGGGCCGGCCTCCGTTATCGGGCGGCGCGTCGAATTGGAGGCGATGCGCGCCGACGGTTCGCGCATTCCCGTCGAATTGGCGATCACGGCGGTTGGCTCGGGCCCAAGCGCGCTCTTCACTGCGCATCTTCGCGACCTACGTCCGGCGCGAGAAGCGCAGGCGCAAATCGAAGGCCAAAGAGAAGCGCTCTACCAAAACGAAAAACTCGCAGCCCTTGGGTCGCTCCTCGCCGGGGTGGCGCATGAACTCAACAATCCACTCTCCATCGTCATCGGACAGGCGCTCATGCTGCGCGAGGCGGCTCAGTCGCATGCGAGTTTCGACACGCATTTTGAGGAATTTGCGGAACGCGGCGCGAAAATCGAGACAGCCGCCAACCGCTGCGCGCGAATCGTCAAGGTTTTCCTCGCCATGGCCCGTCAGCGCGAGGCGGAACGCGGAAGGGTGGAGATTCCCGATCTCGTCGACCGCGTGCTCGAACTCCTTTCGTATGGGCTGCGGACAGCCGGCATCGAGGTGACCAAAGACGTGCCTGCGGACCTGCCGCCGCTCTTGGCCGACAGCGACCAGTTGCATCAGGTGCTGCTCAATCTGGTGGTGAACGCCAAGCAGGCGCTCGAAGCGCAGCCGGCGCCCCGGCGGATTTCGATCGTCGCGCGCGCCGATCAAGCGGCCCAGACGCTCGATCTCCACATTTCCGACAATGGGCCGGGCGTTCCAGACGCTATCCGCAACCGCATTTTCGATCCTTTCTTCACGACGAAGCCGCAGGGGGTGGGAACCGGAATCGGACTCGCCGTTTCGCGCGGTCTCATCGAGTCGCACGGAGGTTCGCTCACTCTGGAGCCGCCGCAGCCAGGCGCGGGCGCTGTTTTCGCGATCAGGCTGCCGATCGAGGTGGGCATCGAAAGCGCCGCCGTTGACGAACATGCGGCGGCGGCGACGCAGCGACCGATCACGCAGAGGCGTGCGCTGATCGTGGACGACGAAGTCGAAATCGCAAGCTTGCTCGGCGAAATTTTGCGACGGCTCGGCTTCGACTGCGAGATCGCGACGAGCGGCGACCATGCGAAACAAGCGATCGCCGCGCGGCCGGCGGACCTCATTCTCTGCGACATCCGCATGCCCAACGGCGACGGCCCGGCTTTCTACGACTGGCTCAGCGTCGAACATCCGCAGATGACCAACCGGATCGCCTTCGTCACCGGCGACGTTTTGGGTCCCGGCGCAGATCGCTTCATCGCGCGTTCGGGCTGTCCAATCATAGAGAAACCCTTTGCGCCGGAGGACATCCGCCTCGTCGCTGATTTGTTGTGCGACGACGCGGCGGCGTGAACCGGACTCGCGACGAATTCAACAGCAGCGAAAGGCGCGCTCGCCGCCGGCGCCGAAACGCGCATTCTCGCGCGCACGGAAAAATTCGTCGCGCGTCATGATCGCCTCACCGTCGTGGAGCGCGCGGACATGCGCGGCATAGGCGTCGTAATCGCCCTGCCCGACCATCAGCTTCGCGCCGTCGCGCAGCTTGCGCGCGAGACGATTGAGATCAAGCCCCGGCAGGCTGCAGATCGTGCAATTCATCTTCGGTCTCCCGCGTGGTGACATGCTCAGCGGCGCGCGCGGCGCGAATGGCTCGGATCGCGAAGCCGAGCATCGCCAGAACCAGCGTGACATAGATCGCGCAAAGCGTAGCGTCGACATAGTCGTTGAAGATGACGCGCTGCATCTCGGCGAGCGTCTTCGCCGGCGCCAGCAATTGGTCCTTATCGGCGGCTGCTGCGAATTTTCTGGCGTGCGCCAGAAAGCCGATGCGCGGATCGTCATGAAAGATTTTTTCAAACGCCGCCGTCAGCGTGCAGATGTAGAGCCACGCCGTCGGCGCGATGGCGACAAAGGCGTAACGCTCGCGCTTCATCCGATAGAGCACGACGACGCATAGCGTCAGCGCGATCGCCGCGAGCATCTGATTGGCGATGCCGAACAGCGGCCACAGCGTATTGATGCCGCCGAGCGGATCAATCACCCCCTGATAGAGGAAATAGCCCCAGCCGCTCACGGCGATAGCGGTCGCGGCGAGGTTCGGCGTCCAGGCCCTTGTGTTGCCGAAGGCCGGAAAGAAGGCGCCGAAGAGATCCTGGATCATGAAGCGCGCGACGCGCGTGCCGGCGTCGATCGTGGTGAGGATGAACAGCGCTTCGAAAAGAATCGCGAAATGATACCAGAAGGCTTTCGCCGCCGAGCCGCCGATGGCGGAAGAGAGGATATGCGCCATGCCGACGGCGAGCGTCGGCGCGCCCCCGGTGCGCGACAGAATCGTCTTCTCACCGACTTCGGCGGCGACGCCGGACAGCGTCTCCGGCGTCACCGCGAACCCCCATGAAGAGATCGCCGCCGCGGCGGAATCCGGCGTCGCGCCGATCAGCGCCGGCGCGCTGTTCATGGCGAAATAGACGCCGGGCTCCAGCACGCTCGCGGCGATGAGCGCCATGACCGCGACGAATGATTCCATCAGCATGGCGCCATAGCCGATAAAGCGCGTCTGCGTCTCGTCGGCGATCATCTTCGGCGTCGTGCCGGAGGACACAAGCGCATGAAAGCCCGACACCGCGCCGCAGGCGATGGTGATGAACAGGAACGGGAAGACGCTGCCGGCGAAGACCGGGCCCGTGCCGTCGATGAACCGGCTGATCGCCGGCATCTGCAGGTCCGGCCAGACGATGAAAATGCCGATCGCGAGCGACATGATCGTGCCGACCTTCAGGAAGGTCGACAGATAGTCGCGCGGCGCGAGCAACAGCCACACCGGCAAAACTGACGCGACGAAGCCATAGCCGATGAGCATGAAGGCGAGGGTCTCGGCCTTGAAGGAAAAGAGCGGCGCAAGCAGCGCGCTCTCCGAGACGGTGCGGCCGAAGGCGATGCTCAAGAGCAGCAGAACAAAGCCGATCGCCGACATTTCGCCGATCCGTCCCGGCCGCAGATAGCGGCCATAGACGCCCATGAAGACGGCGATCGGCAGCGTCGCGAACACGGTGAACGCCCCCCAGGGACTATCCGCGAGCGCCTTGACGACGACGAGCGCCAGCACCGCCAGCAGGATGATCATGATCGTGAGAATGCCGATCATGGCGATGACGCCGGGCACGCGGCCCATCTCGGTCTTGATGAGATCGCCGAGCGAGCGCCCGTCGCGGCGCGTCGAGATGAACAGGACGAGAAAGTCCTGCACGGCGCCGGCGAAGATGACGCCGGTTAAGAGCCACAATGTTCCCGGGAGATAGCCCATCTGCGCCGCAAGCACGGGACCGACGAGCGGTCCTGCGCCGGCGATGGCCGCGAAATGGTGGCCAAACAGCACCCATTTGTCGGTCGGCACATAATCGAGACCGTCATTGCGGCGAAGCGCGGGGGTGCGGCGGCGCGCATCGAGCCCCAGCACACGCTCGGCGATGAAGCGCGAATAGAAGCGATAGCCGATGGCGTAGGTTCCGATCGCCGCCGTCACGAGCCACATGGCGTTGACGTTTTCGCCGCGCGAGACCGCGAGCGTGTAAAGCGAGAACAGCACGAGGGCGAACACGAGCGCCCAGGGAAACAGCGCGATGGCGTTGCGAGGAGAGCGAGCGAGAATTGTCGACACGATTGCGAGATCTTCGGCTATCTTCCCTCTCCCCGCTGGCGGGGAGAGGGCAGGGTGAGGGGCGAGGCGTATTGCCCCGATGTTGAGCAAGCATTGTTAGCAGAGATATTGCGATGCGTGGAATACGTCTGCACGAAACCTTTTTCGGCCGTAAGTTACGAAAATCCCAGACATCCGCGGAGCAACGCCTTTGGGCGAAGCTGAGAAGCCGACGTCTCGGCGGATATAAGTTTGTCCGCCAACAGCCGATCGGACCTTATTTCGTGGACTTTCTGTGTCGAGAGCACGCGATGATCCTCGAGGTCGACGGCGCCACACATTCGACTGCGGAAGAGCTGGCGCACGACATGCGGCGAACCTGTTTTCTAAGCGACGCCGGATTTCAAGTTGTACGCGTAACGAACGACGACGTTTTCGCCAATATCGAAGGTGTCTGCGAAACTATTCTCGCGAAAATCCGGGACGACATCGCTGCGAAAAAGCCCTAGCCCCTCACCCCTGCCCTCTCCCCGCGCGCGGGGAGAGGGAGTTAACGGTCAAGGGATCGCGGCGGCCGGCGAAATATTTGTCCAGAGCCTCGCCGAAAAGCGGCTCTTGCGGCGCCGCCGCCGCAAACAACGTCATCGACGAATGAAACTTCAAATCATCGGGAGAGCCGAAGATCTCATGCGCGCTGCATCCCTCGACCTTGTTGACGAGTCCAACGCACTCTTTGAGCCGCGCGCCCAATAGAGGATGATCGAGATAGGCCGCCGCCTCGCCGAGAGAATGAATGGCGTAGCGCTGCGCCATGGCGCTTGCGCCGAGGCTCCTTCGAGCTGCGGAAAAACGAACCACATCCAGTGGCTGCGCTTGCGGCCGGCGGCGAGTTCCGCCGTCGCGGCCGCATAGATCGGATCCTGCGCCGCGACGAAGCGGGCGAGATCGTAAGGATCGTCCGAGGCGGCGGTCATGACCAAATCCGTTGATCAACTCCGATGTCATTCCCGACGCGCGCATAGCGCGCGATCTGGGAATCTAAAGCAAGACCAACATTATAGAATTGGCTCTGGATTCCCGGTCGGACCTGTGGTCCGCCGGGAATGACAGGCCAATCGATTCGATATTACTCCGCCGCTTCCGCGGCGACGGGCGCGTAGTTCAAGATCGGCGCGAGCCAGCGTTCGATCTCGCGCGCCTCCATGCCCTTGCGACGGGCGTAATCTTCGACCTGATCGCGCTCGATCTTGGCGACGCCGAAATAATGCGCGCTCGGATGCGCCAGATAGAGCCCGCTGACGGAAGCGGCCGGGGTCATGGCGTAACTTTCGGTCAGCTTCACGCCGGTGCGCCTTTCGACGTTGAGCAGATCGAAGATCGTCGCTTTTTCGGTGTGATCGGGCTGCGCCGGATAGCCGGGCGCCGGACGGATGCCGGCGTAGGGTTCGGTCGTCAGCGCTTCGGGCGCGAAATTCTCTTCACGCGCATAGCCCCAAAACTCTTTGCGCACACGCTCATGCATGCGCTCGGCGAAAGCTTCCGCGATACGGTCGGCGAGCGCTTTGACCATGATCGAGCCATAGTCGTCATTGGCGCGGGCGTAGCGGGCCGCGATCTTTTCTTCTTCCGCGCCGGCGGTGACGACGAAGGCGCCGACATAATCGGCCTTGCCGCTGTCCTTGGGCGCGACGAAGTCGGCGAGCGCAAGATTGGCCTTGCCGTCGCGCTTTTGCAATTGCTGGCGTAACATGTGCAGCGTCGCGATCCGCTCATTGCGCGACTCGCCATTGTAGAGCGCGATGTCATCGCCGATGGCGTTCGCCGGCCAAAAGCCGATGACGGCTTTCGGCGTGAACCAGCGCTCCTCGACAATCCGCTTCAGCATGGCGCGGGCGTCGTCGTACAGCGTGCGCGCCGCTTCGCCGCGCTCGGGATCGTCGAGCAGCGCCGGATAGCGCCCCTTGAATTCCCAGGTCTGGAAGAACGGCGTCCAGTCGATGTAGGGAACGAGCTCGCCGACGTCGTAGCTGGCGAAGGCGCGCGCGCCGCTGAAGGTGGGTTTCGGCGGCTGATAGGCGGCCCAGTCGATTTTATAGGCGTTGGCGCGCGCCTGCGCGAGCGGCACCCGCAGCTTGTCGGCCTGCGCGCGGGCATGCGCTTCCGCGAGGCGTTCATACTCAAGGCGGGTCTGCGCCACATAATCGGGACGCGTCTTGTCGGAGACGAGCGCCTGCGCGACGCCGACGGCGCGGCTTGCGTCGGTGACATAGACCGCCTGGCCGCGTCGATAATTGGGACTGATCTTCACCGCCGTATGCACACGGCTCGTCGTCGCGCCGCCGATGAGGAGCGGCGTGTTGAGACCTTCTCGCTCAAGCTCCGAGGCGACGAAGCACATTTCGTCGAGCGACGGCGTAATGAGCCCGGAAAGACCGATGAGATCGACCTTTTCCTTCTTGGCGACTTCGAGAATCTTCGCGCAGGGCGTCATCACGCCAAGGTCGATCACCTCGAAATTGTTGCAGCCGAGCACGACGCCGACGATATTCTTGCCGATGTCGTGAACGTCTCCCTTCACCGTCGCCAGCAGGATTTTACCGGCGGTGGAGCGCTCGCTCTTGTCGGCCTCCATGAAGGGCATGAGATAGGCGACCGCCTGTTTCATCACGCGCGCCGATTTGACCACCTGCGGCAGGAACATCTTGCCCGCGCCGAAGAGATCGCCGACGACATTCATGCCGGTCATCAGCGGGCCTTCGATCACGTCCAGCGGGCGCGTGGAGCGCTGACGCGCCTCTTCCACATCCGCTTCGACGTAATCGGTGACGCCGTTGACCAGCGCATATTCGAGACGCTTCTCGACGGTGTTGTCGCGCCAGGCGGCGTCCTTTTCCTGGGTCTTGCCGGCGGCGCCCTTGAACTTTTCAGCCAGTTCGACGAGGCGCTCGGTCGAATCCTTGCGGCGATTCAAGACCACGTCTTCGCACAGCTCGCGCAGCTCGGGGTCAATCTCGCCATAGACCGCAAGCTGGCCGGCGTTGACGATGCCCATATCCATCCCCGCCTGAATGGCGTGATAGAGGAACACCGAATGCATCGCCTCGCGCACGGGCTCATTGCCGCGGAATGAGAAGGACAGGTTCGACACGCCGCCCGACACATGCACATGCGGCAGATCGCGTTTGATGACGCGCGTGGCTTCGATGAAATCGACGCCGTAATTCTCATGCTCCTCGATGCCCGTCGCGACCGCGAAAATATTGGGATCGAAGATGATGTCCTGGGGCGGAAAGCCGACGATCTCGGTCAAGATTTTATAGGCCCGCGTGCAAATCTCGGTCTTGCGGGCGAATGTGTCGGCCTGGCCCTTTTCGTCGAAGGCCATGACGACGACGGCGGCGCCATAGCGGCGCACCTTTTGCGCATCGGCGATGAATTTCTCTTCGCCTTCCTTCATCGAGATCGAATTGACGACGCCCTTGCCCTGCAGACATTTGAGGCCGGCTTCAATCACGGCAAATTTGGAGGAATCGACCATCACCGGCACGCGGGCGATGTCGGGTTCGGCGGCGACGAGGTTGAGGAACTCCACCATGGCGCGTTCGGAATCGAGCAGGCCTTCGTCCATATTAATGTCGATGACCTGCGCGCCGTTCGCCACCTGATCCCGCGCGACGTCGAGCGCCGCGGCATAGTCGCCATTGGTGATGAGCTTGCGAAACTTCGCCGAACCCGTGACATTGGTGCGCTCGCCGACATTGACGAAGGGAATGTCCTTGGTCAGCGTGAAGGGCTCCAATCCAGAAAGACGCAACATCGGCGCGATGGTCGGTATCGCGCGCGGAGCGACGCCTTTCACGGCGCCGGCGATCGCGGCGATATGGTCCGGCGTCGTGCCGCAGCAGCCGCCAAGCACATTGACAAGACCGGCGGTTGCGAATTCGCCGACGAGTTCGGCCATGTATTCGGGGCTTTCGTCATAGAGTCCGAATTCATTGGGGAGGCCGGCGTTGGGGAAGGCGCAGACGCGCGTATCGGCGATGCGGCCGATCTCGGCGATATGCTGACGCATCTCGCGGGCGCCGAGCGCGCAGTTGAAGCCGATTGAAAACGGCTTGGCGTGAGCGAGCGAATTCCAGAAGGCGACCGCCGTCTGACCTGACAGCGTCCTGCCCGAGAGATCGGTGATGGTGCCGGAGATCATGATCGGAAAACGGGTTCCGACCTCGTCGAACGCGTCCTCGAGCGCATAGAGCGCCGCCTTGGCGTTGAGCGTATCGAACACGGTTTCGACGAGCAGAATGTCGGCGCCGCCTGCGATGAGGCCGAGCGCCGCTTCCTTATAGGCGGCGCGCAGCTCGTCGAAGGTGACGGCGCGAAAGCCGGGATTGGAGACGTCGGGCGAGATCGACGCGGTGCGATTGGTCGGGCCGAGCGAACCCGCCACGAAACGGCGCACGCCAGTCTTCGCCGCGACCTCGTCGGCGGCCGCGCGCGCCAGCCGGGCGCCCTCGCAATTGAGTTCGAAGGCGAGATGCTCGAGCCCGTAGTCGGCCTGAGCGATGGTCGTCGACGAAAACGTGTTGGTCTCGATGATGTCGGCGCCGGCTTCGAGATAGGCGACATGGATAGCCTTGATCGCGTCGGGCTGCGTCAGCGTCAGCAGGTCGTTGTTGCCGCGCAGATCCTTGGCGTGAGCTGTGAAGCGCGCGCCGCGAAAATCGGTCTCCGCAAACGTGTGGCGCTGGATCATCGTGCCCATCGCGCCGTCGAGAATGAGAATCCGGCGCGACGCCGCCTCGTCAAGCGCCTTCAAAATATTCGGGCCATGAGATGTCTCGAAGGTCATGCAAGAGCCTTTTCGCGAAGAGGACGAACGCCGAGCAGGTGGCAAATGGCGAAGACGAGGTCGGCGCGATTATTTGTGTAGAAGTGGAATTCATTGACGCCGGCGCGCGCCAGGCTCATCACCTGTTCGACGGCGGTCGTCGCGGCGATGAGCGCGCGCGTCTCCGGGTCTTCGTCGAGTCCGTCGAAGCGCTCGGCGAGCCAGCGCGGCACGCTGGCTCCGGCCTTTTGCGCGAAGCCGGCGACCTGCTTGAAATTGCGGATCGGCATGATGCCGGGCACGATCGGAATCGTGATCCCCCGCCCGCGCGCTTTGTCGAGGAATTTGAAGTAGACGTCATTGTCGAAAAAGAACTGCGTAATGGCGCGCGTCGCGCCAGCGTCGACCTTCGCCTGAAGCGCGTCGAGATCCTGTTCGATCGACGCGCTTTCCGGATGGCCTTCAGGATAAGTCGACACCGAAATCTCAAAGTCGCCAATCCGACGAATGCCGCTCACGAGATCGGTCGAATGGGCGTAGCCCTTCGGATGCGCCTCAAATCGCGAGCCGACGCCCGTGGGCGGATCGCCGCGCAGCGCCACGATATGGCGAACGCCGGCGTCCCAATAATCGCGCAGGATCGCGTCGATGTCTTCGCGCGCGGCGGAAACGCAGGTGAGATGCGCGGCTGGCTTCATTTCGGTCTCGCGCACGATGCGCGCGACGATCGAATGGGTGCGCTCGCGCGTGGTGCCGCCGGCGCCATAGGTCACGGAAACGAAATGCGGCCTCAGCGCCGCAAGTCGATTGATCGTCTGCCAGAGCTGCGTCTCCATCTCCGGCGTCTTGGGCGGGAAGAATTCATAGGAGATCGCAAATTGGTTGGGCGAGGCCGTGGGATGAAGAGCGTTAAACATCAGGCTGTCTCATAAGATGCAGTGGGAATGGGATCGGCGATGACGCGCGGATCGCGCGCCAGCCACAAGGACACGGTGAGCTTGGCCCCCTCGTTCGTGTCGGGCGCCAGTTCGCGGCGCTGAACGACATCCAGCCCCGCCTGCGCCAGCAGCCCGGTGATTTCGGCGTCGGAAAAGCCAAGACGGCGATGTGCATGCTTGTCGCGCAGCGCCTCTTCCTGATGCGGGGCAAAGTCGACCACAAGCAGACGGCCGCCGGGGGCGAGCACCCGCGCCGCCTCGCGCAAGGCGCGGCCCGGATCGTCGAGAAAATGCAGAACCTGATGCATGATCGCGAGGTCGATGGAGTTGCGCTCGATCGGCAGCGCATAGATGTCGCCCTGGCGCAGCTGGACATTGTCGAAGCCGGTCTCTTCGAGGCGGCCGCGCGCGACGCCGAGCATGGCGGAAGAAAGATCGACGCCGACGGCGCGCTCCGCCTGGGGCGCGAACAGCTCGAGCATCCGGCCGGCGCCGGCCCCAAGATCGAGCAGGTTGCGCACTGGTCTGTCACCGACGACCTGACGCATCGCGTCTTCGACGCGCTCCTCGGAAACGTGCAACGCGCGAATGCGATCCCACTCCTCGGCATGCGCGGCGAAATAGCGGGCGGCGTTCTCGGCGCGCGCGTGACGGACTTGGGCGAGTCTCGCGCGGTCGCCGGCGAGAAGGGCGTCGTCGGCCTCGAGCCAACCGACAATGGCGCGCGCGAGCGCGCCGGCTGGCCCGGCCGGCGACAGCCGGAAGAACGCCCAGGCTCCTTCGCGGCGGCGTTCGATGAGGCCCGCCTCGACAAGGAGCTTGAGATGGCGCGAGACGCGCGGCTGCGACTGGCCCAGGATCGCCACGACCTCGCTGACCGTCAGCTCCGACTGGGCGAGCAGCGCCAGAAGACGCAGGCGCGTCTCCTCTCCGGCGGCGTTCAGCGCCGCAAGCGTCGGATCGAGGGCCAGTTTGGCGACGGACTTCATGAGTGCTCCGTTAGACATAAAGATATCTATATACGTCAAATTTACTGGGCGCAACCATGGTCGCCGATTTTGACGACGGAATGCTCTTGACCGAATCCCGAACCGGGTTCATCTTTTCGTTACATCGCACCTGTCGATCCGACAGCATGGTCGGCAGGCTCGCTCGGGCGGGACCTCGATGCGAACGCGATCCAGGATAGGCTCAGACACCCCCTGTTGATGGGCCGAACCGAGCAACAAGTTGCGAGAGGAGCATGACGCCACCGGGTCAGACTATTTGACCGGCGTTTGGTTCCGGTCACTGGGCGATCAGGAGCAGCTGCCCGATCCGTCCATCCTCCGAGACAATCGACAATCTTCCGGGCGGCCGAAGGCAAAGGCCAAGCATCGGGCGCCCGTTCACAGACTGGACAATCCAGACTAGCTTCCGAGAGAAGCAAATGGCCCCGTGAGCTCTACGCCACGGGGCCTGTTTTATTTCCATCAGCTAAAAATCAGGGTTCCGGGCGAAAGCCGAACGCGGCGTTCGGCGCGTTCGCTTTCAAGGCTCGGAACCAGCGCTGGGCCGGCTATGCCGGCGCCTTCTCTTCTTCCTTGCTGACGACCTCCAGGAAGGTCTCCGCCGCCTCGCGCCGCTCGAAGACATGCGGCTGCAGACCGCGTTTAGAGAGCGCCTCCTTCATTTTCAGGCGCGCGAAGGCGCTCGTCGCATAGCGGGTCGTCGTCAGATAATAGCGCTGGCTCATATAATCGATCATTTCGGCGTAATCGTCGTAGAGCGCCTCATTGATCTTCCAGCCATCGTGATTGACGACGGAGTTGACGCGCTTGCCGACCTTGTCCGACGCCTCGATCAGCGTCTTGCGCAGATCGTCGATGTCCTTCTTGGTTCGCGCGTGCCAGCCTTCGAGATTGACGAAAAGGATGTTGCGGTCCGCGTCGTAAGTGACGCGATCGGACATGTTGAGATTGATCAGGTCGGCGAGCAGCCCCATCGGCTCGTCGATGAAGATGCGCTTATCCATCTCTTCAGCGTGTTCGATGATGGGCTTGAAGTCCATATGCGCCAGGATGTCTTTGTCGATATCGATCCCCGGCGCGACCTCGATCAGTTCAAGCCCCTTGTCGACGAGTTTGAACACGCAGCGCTCGGTCACGTAATAGACCGGCTGCTTGCGCTTTTGCGCGAATTTGCCGGAGAAGGTGATCTGTTCGACGGCATTGAGGAACTTCTTGTTCCTGCCTTCCTGCAGAATGTTCACCTTGCCGTCGGCGATTTCGACGCGCAGTCCGCCATTGGTGAAGGTGCCGGCGTAGACGACGAGGCGCGCGTTCTGGCTGATGTTGATGAAGCCGCCGCAGCCGTTGAGGCGTCCGCCGAATTTCGACGTGTTGACGTTGCCCTGCAGGTCGCACTCGGCCATGCCGAGACAGGTCATGTCGAGACCGCCGCCGTCATAGAAGTCGAACTGCTGGTTCTGCTGGATGATCGCGTCGGCGTTGGTCGCGGCGCCGAAGCTCGACCCTGAAGCGAGCACCCCGCCGATGGCGCCGGCTTCCGTCGTCAGCGTGATGTAAGGCGTCATCTTTTCTTCGTTGGCGACGGCGGCGATGCCCTCCGGCGCGCCGACGCCGAGATTGACGACGCCGTTCGGCGGCAGCTCGAAACTCGCACGCCGCGCGATGACCTTGCGCTCGTCGAGCGGCATCTTGGCGAACTTTTCGACTGGCACGCGGACTTCGCCGGAAAGCGCCGGATTGTGGATCACGCCATAGTTCATGCGGTGCATTTCCGGCGGATCGGCGACGACGACGGCCGAGACGAGAATGCCCGGTATATGCACGTCTTTCGGCTTGATCGAGCCCTGTTCGACGATGCGCTCGACCTGCGCGATGACGAGCCCGCCATTGTTATGGGCGGCCATGGCCTGAGCGAGATTGTCGAGGACGAGCGCCTCGCGCTCCATCGAAATATTGCCGGAAGGATCGGCCGAGGTGCCGCGAATGAAAGCGACGTCGATCTTGGTGGCGATATAGAACAGCCACTCCTCGCCCATGATGTTATGGTATTTGACCATGTCCTCCTTGGTGCGGTCATTCACCTTGCCGCCGCCAAAGCGCGGGTCGACATAGGTATAAAGGCCGACTTTGGAGAAGAGGCCCGGCTGGCCGGAGGCGCAGGCGCGGTAGAGCTGCGAGATGACGCCCTGCGGAAGATTGTATCCGCAGATCTTGTTCTCCTGCGCCGCCTGGGCGACCTTCGGCATGCGGCCGAAATTGGCGGCGATGACCCGGCGCAGCAATCCTTCGTGATGAAAGCGCCCTGTGCCCAGGCCCTTGGAGTCGCCGGCGCCCGCGGTCATGATCAGCGTGAGGTCGCGCGGATGCTGGCTCTCGACGAAGCGCTTTTCCAAAGCGGCGTGCAAGGCCTCGGGAATGCAGCTCTGGACGAAGCCGGTTGTGGTTACGACGTCATTGTCGCGAATGAGCGCAATCGCCTCGTCGGCGGTAATGACTTTGTTGTTCGCCATGTCCTCAGGGTTCCCTCGCTCCCCACTCTTTATTGGTTGCGGACTGTTGACGTCGCCGCTGTGGTGGGCGTTTTGCACAAAATGAGCGCTCAACCGTAGAGACCGCGCCGCTCTTGCGCAATAGCGGCGATGCGCCGCAGTTCGCGGGCAAGCGCGACAACGTGCTTGGGGATTGGCCGTTAGAGCGCTTCCCGATCACATGAAATCATGTGATCGATAAGGAAACGCTCAAGATCAAAGTATTGGGGCAGGTTCTCATCGAAAAAGTCTGTCAACTTTTTCGGAACCTGCTCTAGTCGCCGCGGTAGACGCAGCCCTCGAAACAGCTGTCGCGAAAGACGCCAACTTCGGCAAGACCCGGCAATGTCGGCGAGAGGTCGCGCCAGATGTAGGCGCAGAGATTTTCGAGCGTCGGCTTCCCGAGGCCTTCGAGGTCGTTGAGAAACGAGTGATCGAGGCGTTCACGCAGCTCCGCGAGCCTACGGCCAAGCTTGCCGAGGTCCATCACCCATTGCTCTTCGAGGCTGGGCGCGCCGCGCAGGGTCACGCGCACGCGAAAGGAGTGGCCATGCAGATTGCGGTATTTGCCGCCCTCTGGCGCCTCCGGATCATAGAGCGCGTGCGCCGCCTCGAAATAAAACTCCCGAAAGACCTCGAAACTCGACACCGTCACTTCACCCCGATCGCCTTGTGGGTTTGCAAAGACAGACGCCAGCGCGGATGCGCCAGGCAGTAGCTGACCGCGGCCTCCGTATTGCGCGAAACCTCCGGCCCGTCCATGGGCTGCAGCAGAAAATGCGCGAAGTCGAGCCGCTCATAGGCGGCCGGATCGACCCCCTTCTGGGGGAAGACCAGCTTCAATTCCGCGCCGCTCGTCTGGGTCAGCGGCGCGCCGCCCTTAGGCGACACGCAGATCCAGTCGATCCCAAAGATGACGGCCAGCGTGCCGTTCGTCTCGATGGCGATCTCGAAGCCATGCCCGTGCAGCGCCGCGACCAAGGCCTCATCGATCTGCAGCATCGGCTCGCCGCCGGTCAGCACCGTGAAGCGTCGTTCGCGGCCCTCTCCCCACAGCGTCGCCAAATGGCCGGCAAGCGCCGCGGCGTCGGCGAACTTTCCCCCGCCCTCGCCCTCGAAGCCGACGAAATCCGTGTCGCAGAACTGGCACTGCGCGGCGGCGCGGTCCGCTTCGCGCCCGCTCCACAGATTGCAGCCCGCGAAGCGGCAAAAGACCGCGGCGCGGCCCGCGTTGACGCCTTCGCCTTGCAGGGTTTTGAAGGCTTCCTTGACGATGTAGGCCATTTGCCCGCTCTAGATCACGCTGCATGGGCGAAATCGCCCACATGCAGTAACGTGATCGATCTCAAAGTTCTAGAGCGCGCCTTACGCGAAAGGCCGGCATCCCCTTTTTCGCAGCGCGGACGCAGCAGGCGAGGCCGCCTCTTACCCGTTCTTGGGAAGCTCCTTGTCCTTACCGTCAGGTTCGGGCGCGGGCTGCGGGCGCGGGTCGAGGCTGCGGATATAGGAGACGATGTCGTCGATCTCCTTGCGCGACAGATGCATGTCGGGCATCGGCGGATGCGGATCCATCAGGAAATGGCCAAGCTTCTTCCTGTCGGTTCGGCGCTGGGAGATATCGAAGAAGGACGGCGCGTCGGCCGAGGCGCTGGTCTGATCCGACGTCACCACATGGCAGGACGCACACCATCGCTTCGCGACGATCGCGCCGCGATGGGCGTCTCCCGCCGCGAGCGCCAAATTTGCGAAAGCGGCGCTTGCGCCGACGAGAGCCATTGCGAGCGTAAGGCGTCGAAGCTGCATGTGGTTTTCCTTAAGCGGGAGCCGTCGATTCGCTTCGCATGAAAGCACAAGCGCGGCCCGCTGGGTATCGGCGCATCTCATGCGAGCTTGCGTCAGGACGACGCGTGGCCTCGAGCCGCTGCTGCATTTTTGCAACAGACATGTGTTCTGATTGCAACAGTACGGCGGATTAACATCTTGCCCACGATTGTCGCTGCGGCAGCCCCTTTTCAGACACAAAAGCTGAGCTAAGGTGATCGGGTCACAAGCTCATTCGAGATGCGGAGACAGGCGCCGAAAGATTTCCCTTTCGGCCGCAGGTTCCTTCTTTCCCTCTCGCTGATCAGCGGTGACGGCTGGCGTATGGCCTTGCAGACGTCGGGCGTCTTCTGGATTGAGGAAAGTCGGAACATTATGGTCGGAAGCGTTCATACGGGCGTGATTTCAGCCTTTAGGCGCAGGAATCGCGCGGCATTGCCGATCTGCCTTTTCACGATGAGCCTGGGCATGCTGGTGACGGCTTTTGTCGCGCCGGCGCCCGCTCTTGACGCGCCTCGAACCACCGCGAGGGCCGAGGCGCAACCTCTGCCGATGTTCAAGGATCCGCGCGAGGCTCTGCGCGCCGGAGTCGAAAGCTACCATGCCGGCGACGCCGCGACCTCGGTGACGGCGCTACGCTATGCCGCAGAAGGCGGCGAGCCGCTGGCGAAGTGGAAGCTTGGCAGGATGTACGCCGAAGGCGACGGCGTCATTCGCGACGACGCCAAGGCGTACGAATATTTCGCGCAGATCGTAGATCACTACGCCGACGACGAGCCCGATCCGCGCGAGCGGTCGATGGCGGCGAGCGCCTTCGTCGCCGTGGGCGTTTATCTGCGTGACGGCGTTCCAAGCGCGAAGATCAAGCCCGATCTCGATCGCGCATTCGATCTGTTCCGGTATGCGGCGACCTATTTCCGCAACGCCGACGCGCAATACAATCTGGCGCGCATGTATCTCGAAGGAGCCGGCGTGAAGAAGAACGTCCGCCAGGGCGTGAATTGGCTGGAGCTCGCGGCGCGCAAGGGCCACCCGCAGGCGCAGGCGATGCTCGGCCGGATGATGTTCACCGGCGAGGCGAGCGGCGAGCCGGAGCGTGCGCGCGGACTCATGTATCTCACGCTGGCGCGCGACGCTGCGGGCGGCGCCACTCGCGACCAATGGATCACGGATTTGCATGCCGAAGCGCTGAATTCCGCAAGCGACGCCGACCGTAGTGCGGCCGTCACCATGCTCGAAGGCTATCTGCGCGAACGCAACTGACGTTCAGATTTCAACCGGCTTGGGCCGCAGCGCCCTTGAACTTCACCGGAATGCTCAAGAAGCGCGCGCCATCGCCGCGCGGCGGCGGAAACTTGCCGGCGCGAATGTTGACCTGAATTGAGGGGAGCAGCAGCCGCGGCGCGGCAAGCTCCTTGTCCCGCTTCTGTCGCCCGGCGACAAATTCCTCTTCACTGACGCCGTCCTTGATCTGCACGTTCTTGGCGCGCTGCTCGGCCACCGTGGTCTCCCACGCATAGGCGTCTCGACCCGGCGCTTTGTAGTCGTGGCACATGAAGAGCCGCGTCTGCGGGGCCAGCGAAAGAATGCGGCGGATCGATTGGTAAAGCGCATGCGCGTCGCCGCCGGGGAAATCCGCGCGCGCCGTCCCATAGTCGGGCATGAACAGCGTGTCGCCGACAAACACCGCATCGCCGATCTTATAGGCGATGTCGGCCGGCGTGTGGCCGGGCGTGTAGATCGTTTCGCCCTCAAGTTCGCCGATGTTGAACCGCTCGCCGTCCTTGAAGAGATGGTCGAAGCAGCCGCCGTCAGCCGTTACGTCCTCAGCCCCGAACACCGGCTTGAAGATCGCCTGGACCTTGTCGATGTGTTCGCCGATGCCGATCTTCGCGCCGGTCGCCGCCTTGACGATTTGGGCGGCGGAGAGATGGTCGGCGTGCGCATGAGTTTCGAGAACCCAATCGATTTTTAATCCTTCCCGCGCCGCCTCGGCGAGGATGGCGTCGATTGAATGCGAATCGGCGACGCCGCTCGCCGGATCATAATCGAGCACGGGATCGACGATCGCCGCGCGCTTCGTGGCGGGGTCGCTGACGATATAGGTGATCGTGTTGGTGGGCTCGTCAAAGAAGGCCCTCACGGGCGGCGCCTGCGGCATCGATCTCTCCTTCATTGCAGCGCTCAAGCGCTTCTCTTCGTTGGCGCTTTCGCCTTTTCCTGCTTGCGCCGTCAGATATATGCGCTATAGCTAAATAAGCAATAGCTAATATTATACGAAGGAGCGACATGCTGACGGCTCTTCCTCTGGACGCCGTGCTTGGTCTGATTTCCGGCGGACTCGTCGGCTTTACGCTGGCGCTCGTCGGCGGCGGCGGCTCGGTGCTGGCCGTGCCGCTTCTCGTCTATCTTGTCGGCGTGCCCAATCCACATATCGCGATCGGCTCAAGCGCCGCGGCCGTCGCCGTCAACGCCCTGATGAGTCTCGCCAATCATGCGCGCGCACGGACCATTAAATGGCGCTGCGCCTCTGTCTTCGCAGTGTTCGGGGTTGTTGGCGCATTCGGCGGATCGACGCTCGGCAAGATCATCGACGGCGAGAAGCTGCTCGCGCTGTTCGCGCTGCTGATGGTCGTCGTATCCTATCTGATGCTGCGGCGCCGGGGCGCGCTCGGCTATCCGGCAGTCAGGCTCAACCGCGAGAATTTCCCCCGTCTCGTCGGCGCCGGCGCCACGGCCGGCGCGCTTTCGGGCTTCTTCGGCATCGGCGGCGGCTTCCTGATCGTGCCGGGGCTGATGTTTGCATCCGACATGCCGATCCTGAACGCCATCGGCTCGTCGCTCGTCGCCGTCGCCGCCTTCGCGGTGACGACCGCCGCCAACTACGCCTTTTCGGACCTCGTGGACTGGGAGCTTGCCGGGACGCTCGTGCTCGGCGGCGCGTTTGGCGGGCTGATTGGCGCCGCGGCGGCGCGACATCTGTCGAAGATGCGCGGCGCGCTCAGCGCCGTCTTCGCGACGGTCATCTTCGCGGTGGCGCTTTATGTGCTCTGGCGCAGCGGCGGCGCGCTCGGACTACTCGATCACGCGGCGAAATCGGCGTAGATCGCGACGTGATCGGAAGGTTTCTCGCCGGCCCGCATCGATTTGACGATCTCCACCCGCGCCAGCCGATCAGAAGCTTGCGGCGAGAGCAGAAGATGATCGATGCGAAGCCCCTTGTTCTTCTGCCAGGCGCCGGCCTGATAATCCCAAAATGTATAGAGCCCGCCTTCGTCGGACGTCGCCCGAAGCGCGTCGGCATAGCCGAGATTGACCAGGCGCTGATAGGCGGCGCGGGTCTGCGGCAGGAATAATGCGTCGCCGAGCCACGCGGACGCCTCATAGACGTCGCGCGGTTCCGGGATGACATTGTAGTCGCCGGCGAGCACCGTCGGCTCTTCGAGGCGAAGCAGCGCCTCCGCATGGCGCGTCAGCGTCTCCATGAAGGCGAGCTTGTAGAAATATTTCTGCGTGTGCGGCGGATTGCCGTTTGGCGCATAGATCGAGGCGACGCGCATGACGCCGCCGGCGCCGTCGGCGATGACCGCCTCAATGTAGCGCGACTGCGCCTCGCCGTCGAAGCCCGGCAGACCGAGAGTGACGTCCTGAAGCGGCGATTTGGATAGGATCGCGACGCCGTTGAATCCCTTCTGCCCGTGGACAGCGACGTTATATCCGGCGTCTTCGATTTCGAGTCGCGGAAAAACGTGATCCTCGCACTTCGTTTCCTGCAGGCAGAGCGCGTCCGGCGCGGCCTCGCGTAGAAAGGCGAGAAGCGGCGCGAGGCGCTGCCTGACAGAATTGACGTTCCAAGTCGCGATGCGCACCGTCGGCTCCCAACGCCGCACGCGCTAGTCGAGGCGATAGGCAGCGTGGCAGGCGTTGCAGGCTTGCACGACTTGCGACAGTTCGGCAAGCGCGGGCCGCATGTCGCCGCCGGGCCCGATCTTGGACGCCTCCTGCGCGAATTTGCTTGCCTGCTCATGCATCGTCAAACCAAGCGCGCGCATTTCGTCGGGCATGTGATGCGCCATCATCGCCGGCATATCGCCGAGTTCGCCGCTCTTGGCGTTCGGCTTGCACGCCGCCGCGCCGGACGACGCCATGCGCGCCGTCGCCCTTGCCCAAGGCCGCCAGGATCTCGGCGACCGCCTCGGCATGTCCCCGCATATTGGCAAGCATATGCGCGCGCATCGGCGCCGGAAGGTCGACCTCCTGGCGCGTGTCGCTCATCTTCGGCGACATTTTCATATGCTCCATGTTCATCTGCTTCATATGCCCGCCGTGATCGTCTGTATCGTCGCCCGCGATAGCGGCGGCGGCGAACAACGAGAGCCCGCATGCCGCGGCAAAGAAAAATCGTCCCATTCTGGCCTCCCCCTTCGTGTGACAACAGCGAGCGTAGCGCGCCAGGCGCCGCCGCGCGCGGGACGAATCGTCACGGCCGCGCGTCGGCGGGCAGAGCGATGATTTGGCCCTGCCGCAGCTTCTTGCGATTCAGCGTCGGATTGGCGGCGGCGATGTCGCGCCAGCGCTTTTCGTCGCCATAGAGTCGCTTGGCGATCGCGCGCAGCGTGTCGCCGCGGCGCACCGTATAGGTCTTCTGCACCGCGGCCGAGGCTGAAGCGCTTTGCGTCGCTTTAGGCGTCCCCTGAACGGCCGTGGCGACAGGAATGGATGGCTGGGATGGCGCGGCCGGCTTCGCCTCGACGACGACGAACTCGCCGCGCAACATGCCCATCCAGCAGCTCCAGGGAATGACGCCGGTCTTCTCCGGCGTGAATTCGATCGTCTGCCGTCCCGGCTTGACGTCGAATTCGAGCGTGAAGCGGGTGGGCGTAAAGCCAAGGCCATTGGCCTCCATTTCGATGGTCTGAGTCTTCGGCGCGGCCGAATCCTGCAGTGGTTGGGCGAACTCAGGCGCCGGGCTTCGCCAGCCCGTCATCAGCGACGCGAGATCGGCTCCGGAGCCTGTGAGGATCAATCCGCGATTGATCATCACCGCGCCAAGCGCCACGACAATCACGCCCGACGCGGTCAGCAGACGATGCGTCACGGCGCCCGAGAGCACTGTCGTCAGCGCGCCGAAGGCCAGCATCACCGGCAAAGTTCCAAGGCCGAAGACGAAGAGCGTCTTCGCGCCTTCAACGGGGCTGCCGGTCCCGGCCGCCATCACATACATCGCCTGCAACGGTCCGCAGGCGATCATCAGACCGTTGAGAAGACCGATCACGAACGGTCGATGGCGCGCGCCGCCGGCCTCGCGGTTCACCCAGTTCTGCAGCGGCCGAGGCAGTCCGAGCCGAAAGCGGCGCAGCGGCGCGAACAGGCCAAGCATATTGAGCCCGAAGATGAGCAGGAAAGCGCCCGCCGCGACTCCGGCGACGCCACGCAGCATCGGCGTGAAAGCGATGAAGGCGCCGAGCCAGCCGAAGGCGGCGCCGATCGTTGTGTAGGACAGCGTCTTTCCGGCGCCATAGGAGAGGTGCGAGACGAAGGATGAGCGTCCCGCCCGCGCGTCGGCCGCCGCATAACTCACGACAAAAGCGCCGCACATGCCCACGCAGTGGAAGCCTGTCAGGAGCCCCAACAGAAACAAGAGGCCGAGACTCATATGCTGAGCGATGTCCGGCTCGCCTTCGGCGCTGATCCAGCGCGTATCGAACAGAATTAAGGCGGCGAGTCCGGCAAGCGCGGCGACGATGATCGCCAGTCTGATGAAGGGCGAACGCCGGCGCTGCGCCTCTTCCGTCAGAACGACGCGATAGCCGTTCTGCTCGACGCTGTTGCGAATCGCGCTGAAATTGGTCGCATCAGCGTCATAGTCGACGACGACCGTCTCGGTCGGATAGCTCGCCGAAACGCTGCGCACGCCGGCGAGCTTTCTGACCGCCGCCTCGATGACATGCTCGCAGCCGTGGCAATGCATGCCGCGGGCGTGAAAGGTGATCGCCGTTTCATTCATCTAAGGTTTAACGCCTCGCCGCGCAGCATCGGACCACGACCGACGCTCCGGCGTCGGCCGCACTGCTCATTCCATCTCCGCGCCGTGGCCTGTGCGAGACGGAATTCCTTACAAAGTTACTTGCCGAGTTACTTGCCGAATTACTTGCCGAGCGTATCCATGCCCAGGAGCTTATAAGCGGGGCAGAAGTTGACGAAGGCCGTGGTCAGCGGAATGAGCCCGACGAGTCCCCATAGCGACTGCGGACCGATGAAGACGAGGCTGAGCAACAGGAGTCCGGCGACGATGCGGATGATCCGATCGGTCCTTCCGATATTGGCTACCATGACTAATCTCCTTTTTCCCGCGGCGATCGTAATGTCAGGCTATCGCCTCGCATGAGATCGCACAGCGACTAAGTCTCGCTTGAGGCGCGGCTGCTATTTCTGCCTGTCGTCGTCGTCGAGCTCGAGCCACATGGCGTTGAGAATGGCGAAGGCGCAGGCGAGCCCAAGCCCCAATATCCAGGAAAAATACCACATCGCACGCTTTCTCCCGCTCAATAATAATAGTCGTCGCCGCGACGGATCGCCGCCTCGGTCACTGCGCCGCGCAGCACGTAGTAGACCCAACTGGTGTAGGCTAGGACGATCGGTAGAAAGACGATCACCGCGATGAGCATGAGCGAGAGCGTCGCTTTGCTCGACGACGCGTCCCAAACCGTCAGGCTCTGGTTTGGATGAGTCGATGACGGCAGCAGGAAGGGGAACATGCTGAAGCCCGCCATCGCCGCGACGCCGGCAACCGACAGGCTGCTCGCGAGAAGCGCGAGTCTTTTCGCCGACAAGGCGAAGGCGAGGGCGGCGACGAGCGCGCCCGCATAGGCGGCGGCGGGCGCCGCGATCATCCAGGAATAGGCGCGGTAATTGTCGAGCCAGGCGCCGGCCTCCCGCGTCACCGTCTTCGACAATGGATTGGACGGCCCTGCGTGGTCGATGACGCCGACGATCCGAAAACCTTCAACGCCAAGCATCGTCCACAATCCAGCGGCCGAAATGAGCAGAACAAGCAGGATCGCGGCGAGCGCGCCATATCGCCGGGCGCGGACGGCGACGTCGCCCTCGCTCTTGACGCTGAGCCAGGCGGCGCCCTGCATTGCAAGCATCGTCACGCTGACGAGTCCGCAGAGCAAACCGAAGGGATTGAGGAGGCCGAGAAGGCCGCCCTCATAGGTCGCGCGCAGCGTCTGATCGAAATGAAAGGGAACGCCCTGCAGAAGATTGCCGAAGGCGACGCCGAAGATCAGCGCGGGGACAAATCCCGAAACGAAGAACAGCCAGTCCCAGGTCTCGCGCCAGCCGCGGTCTTCCCTCTTGCCGCGAAAGACGATGGCGACCGGCCGCAGGATGAAGCCGATGAGGACAAGCAGCATCGCGAGATAAAACCCGGAGAAGGACACAGCATAGAGCGGCGGCCAAGCGGCGAAAACGGCGCCGCCTCCGAGAATGAACCAGACTTGATTGCCCTCCCAGACGGGTCCGATCGCGTTCAGCGTCACACGCCGCTGCGCGTCGTTGCGGGCGATGAAGGGATGCAGCATGGCGACGCCGATATCGAAACCATCGAGGACGGCGAAACCCGCGAGCAGGACGCCAAGCAGCGCCCACCAGATGAGACGAAGCGTCATATAGTCGAACATCGCTTTCGCCTTTCCTATTGGTTCTGCGCCGGCGCCGGCGCGGGAAACACGGGCGCGCCGGAGGCTTGGGGGTCGGCCTCCTCCCGTGGGCCGATGCGGACATATTTGACGATGAGCGCGACATCGATGATGGCGAGCGCGCTGTAGAACAGCACGAAGGCTGCGAGGCTCGCTGCCACATTCGACGCGGGGATGTTGGAGACGCCGAGGAACGTCGGCATCGTGCCGTCGATGATCCACGGCTGCCGGCCATATTCGGCGACGATCCAGCCGAGTTATACATCGTCATGCGCAGGAACCAGGGTTTCCCAAAGCGTCGTCGGCTCGAGAGGTAAAAGGCCACGGCGAACAGCGCGATGAAATAGAACCCCAGCGCCACCATGATGCGGAACGACCAGAACAGCACCGGCACGTCGGGGATCGTCGACAGCGCCGCTTCATGGATCTGCGCGTCGGTCGCATTCTCGATATCGGGCCTGATGCGCTTGACCAGCAGCGAATGGCCGACGTCGCGCATAGAGGCTTCGAGTTCCGGCGGAACGACGGCGTTGGGATGACCGCCTTCTTTCGCAAGCCACTGATAGCCGGCCATGCCATTGCGGATGCGCGTCTCCGCGCGCGCGACCAGCGCTTTCACGCCTTCGACCGGCTTATCGAGCGAGCGCGTCGCAATCAGACCCAGGAGATAGGGTATGCGAATTTCGTCTTTCGTCGTTTCACTCTTGAGATCGGGAAAACCGAAGACCGTGAAGGACGCCGGCGGCGGCTCCGTCTCCCACATCGCCTCGATCGCGGCGATCTTCATCTTCTGGTTCTCGCCCGCCGTATAGCCGCTCTCATCGCCGAGCACGACGACCGAAAGCGCGGAGGCGAGACCGAAGCTCGCCGCGACCGTCAGCGAGCGGCGAGCGATATCGACATGACGACGATTCAAAATGAAATAGGCGGCGATCGACATGACAAACATCGCGCCCGTGACATAGCCGGCGCTGACCGTGTGCACGAATTTCGATTGCGCCACGGGATTGAACAACACTTCGGAGAAGGACGTGAGCTCCATGCGCATCGTCTGCGGATTAAATGCGGCGCCGACCGGGTTTTGCATCCAGGCGTTGGCGACGAGAATCCAGAGCGCCGAGAAATTGGCGCCGAGCGCGACTAGCCAGGTGACGACGAGATGCTGGACCTTGCTTAAGCGTTTCCAGCCGAAGAAGAACAGGCCGACGAAGGTCGCCTCAAGGAAGAAGGCCATGAGGCCTTCGATGGCGAGCGGCGCGCCAAAAATGTCGCCGACATAATGCGAGTAATAGGCCCAGTTGGTGCCAAACTGAAATTCCATCGTGACGCCGGTGGCGACGCCCATGGCGAAGTTGATGCCAAACAGCGTGCCCCAGAATTGCGTCGCCTCTTTCCAGACTTTTCGCCCGGTCATCACATAGACGCTCTCCATGATCGCGAGCAGCAGCGCGAGGCCCAGCGTCAGCGGCACGAAGAGGAAGTGATACATCGCCGTCAGCGCAAATTGCAGGCGTGAGAGCGTGACGACGTCGAATTCGAACATTTTGAGCTCCTGAGCGATGTCAGCGCGGCGCGCTGGCGGACAGCGCTTCCGCCATCTGCGCCGGCGTCACCTTGATGCGATGCGCGGGACCGAAGAACGCGATGTAAAGCACAATGAGCGCCAGCAGCTTGAACCCAAGCGCGATGGCGATCTCGCGTCCCAATGGCCTTGTGCGCATCGACTCATCCCCTAGCGTTGCCTAGCGTTGCACGGCTGCGGCGCCGCCTTATGACAGTGCGCGGCGCAGCCGTTCGATGCCTAGCAGTTTCATGATGTAGCGCTCATAGACAGGCTCGCTCTGTCCCTTGCGGACCTTGCGCAGGAAGTATTTTTCATAGGCGATCTTCGCAAGATGCACCCACCGCCCCTCGCTTGACCAATTGACGTTGCGCGGCGGAATCTGTGGCTTTGCCACGAAGGCGACGCCCTTGTCGCCGAAATCCGCTAAGCAAACCGCATTCCACGTGCCTTCTTCTTTCGCTTCGCGCCCAGCGATCAGCGCGGCGATATTATGCGCCGTCGCCGTCACCATCGACTCGATCATATAGCCGGTCTTCGGCGTGCCCGTCGGCACCGGCGTCGCCTCGACAGGTGGGATCGCAACGCAGACGCCGACGCCAAAGACATTTCGATATTTCGGATTGCGCTGATTTTTGTCGATGATGACGAAGCCGCGCGGATTGACCAGTCCCTCGACGCCCATCAGCGCGTCGACGCCTTTGAAGGCCGGCATCACCATGGCGAATTTGAACGGCACTTCGTGCTCTTTCTTGACCTGCCCCTGATCGTCGAGTTCGGCGCATTTGAGAAGGCCGGGTTCGATGGCGGTCGTCTTGGCGTTGACGATCCATTTGATGTCGCGATCGCGGAACGCCGATTCGAGCATCCCTTTCGTATCGCCGACGCCGCCCAAACCCAGATGGCCGACATAGGGCTCGGAGGTGATGTACGTCATCGGCACCTTGTCGCGGATGCCGCGCCGGCGCAGATCGGTGGAAAGGATCATCGCGTATTCATACGCCGGACCAAAACAGGAGACGCCGGGCGCCGCGCCAACGATGATCGGACCAGGATCCTTGCAAAAATCCTCATAGGCCTTGGACGCCGTCTCGGCATGCTGCAGCGTGCAGACCGAATGCGTGTGTCCGCCATGCGGCCCAAGCCCCGGCACTTCCTCGAAAGCGAGCTTGGGGCCCGTCGCGATAACGAGATAATCGTAGGCGACGCTCTCGCCATTCTGCAGTTCGAGACGGTTTTCGTCAGGCAGAACGCGCTTCGCGCCCACCGGAATGAAATTGATCTTCTTCTTCTTGAACACCGGCGCGAGCGGAACCTTGAGTTCTTCAGGCTTGCGCCATTGCACGGCGAGCCACGGGTTGGACGGCGTGAACTGAAAATTCTCGAGTTCCGAAACGACCGTAACCTGATGTTGCTTTGCAAGTCCCTCGCGGAGTTCGATCGCGGCGGCGACGCCGCCGATCCCCGCGCCCATGACGACGATATGAGCCATTTCAGTCCCCCCTTTGCGCTTTGCGCGCATTAAGTTTCGCGCTGACGGTTGCGCTCATTGGCGACGACATGCGCGCTTATCGCGCGCATGTCCGCGACTTAGTCACGCTGTGCGTCGCAGAGCGAACGCAATGCCGCGAGATTGACGATCTCGGCGCCGCCGCGCGACAATTTCACCCAGCCTGAACGCTCGAACGTTTTCAGCGTACGGCCGACGACTTCACGCGCGGTGCCGAGATCCGCGGCGAGCGCCTGCTGCGTCGCCGCGATCTTGTCGCCGGCGCCGCGCAGCGCGAGAAGACGCTCAGCCAAGCGAACATTGATGCGTGTGCAGACAATTTCCTCGATGCGCGACATCAGCGAGGCGAGTCGCTTGCCGTAGCCGTCGAACACCAGCGCACGGAAACCCTCCGACGCGTTCATCAACGCGCTAAAACGATCGGCGGGCACAACAAAGGCGATGACGTCAGTTTCGGCGATCCCCTCGGCCGCGTAGGCGTCGTCCGAGAGCAGCGAGGCAGTCGTTAGAATGCAGGTTTCGTTCGCGCCGACCCGGTAAAGCACGATTTCCCGACCCGATTCGGTCACCCGCTGCACCCGCACCGAACCAGAAACGATCAGCGGAAAATGCGCGCAGTGATCGCCGGGCCGAAACAGCACGGCGCCGCGCGGAATTTGCTTGCGCGCGGCGGAGTCCCGCAGAAGCGTCTTCGTCGCCGCGTCGAGGCTGCGCAAGGAAGGCGTTTCGTCGATCCAATCGGACGGCATCGTCTGCCCTTCGTCGCTCACGATCCAAAGTCTTCACTTAAGCGCGCTGCGAACGATGAACGCACCCATGCTGAACATCGATGACGCCTAGAAGGCGGCGCCAGATTTGGCGCCGTACCGCTTCAGCGCCATCGCCAATGGGCAAAGGCCCGTGAAGGCCGCCTGCAGCAGATTGACGCCGACGAAAGCGGTGAGCAAGAGCCACCACGGACTGAACAACTGCGCCAAGAGCAGGCTGAGGAGGATCATGGTCCCGGCGAAGGCCATGATGATGCGATCAATGCTCATCGGGTGAGTTCCTTGGATTTGGCGCGCGCGCGCGGTTTGGCCGGCTTGCCGCACTGGTCGGCGCAGAACATTTCATAGAGCAGTCCGATGATCCGCGAGACATTGCCGTCGGCCAGGGAATAGTAAATCGTCTGCGATTCGCGGCGGGTCTTGACGAGCTTGTCCTCGCGCAGCCGTGCAAGATGCTGCGAGAGCGACGATTGGCTGAGCCCGATCGCCTCCTGCAGCTTTGTCACCGACAGTTCGCCCCCGTGCAGCTGACAAAGCACCATCAACCGATGGCGGTTGGCGAGCGCCTTGAGAAAGCTTTCGGCCTCCGCAGCTTTCGGCGCGAGCGCGAGCAGATTTACATTCATGATATCTAAATTAAGTTTATCGAATATAATTGTCAAGCGCGCGCATCGGCGCCTCCGAAGAGCTCTTATGTCGCATTCAAGCCGACAGCAACGCAGTATATTACATACTTCTAATTTAATGAAATCGTCCGAGAACGGACGAATTGCGAAGGGAGAGTGAAATGGCTGAATGTCTCGCGCCGACGCGCCGCTCCTTGATGTTGTTGTTGGGCGCGGCCGCCGCTGGACTGAGCACAACGAGCGCGCAAGCGAAGTCGAGCAAATCGGCGGCCGCCTATCGCGGCGCGCCGAACGGCCGGCAAAGTTGCGCCAACTGCTCCTGGTTCAACGCCCCATCGGGCTGCGATCTTTGGGGCTGACGCGGCCGCATGGAATTCGGCGGCCGCGCGCCGCCGTCTCCTTCCCGAACTTAAATTCGCTATTGCTAATTTAGTTTGTGTGCATATAACTGGGCTGCATGAGATCAATGTGCCGCTTCCATTTTGCGCCGACGGCGCTCCTCGCCGCGCTCGCCTTATCCTCGGGCGTCAAGGCCGGAGAGGTGACAATCCGGGTCGCCCCCGTGGATGACCTCAAGGCGGTCGTCGCCTCGGTCGAGCCTGCGCATCAATTGACGGCGCGGGCGCGCATCGGCGGCACCGTGAGCGCGCTCAAGATCAAAGAGGGCGATGACGTCGCCGGCGGCGCCGAAATCGCTTCGGTCGTCGATCAGAAGCTTTTTCTGCAGATGCAGGCGCTCGATCAGCGCATCCGCTCTCAGCAGGCGCAGCGCGAGAAGGCGCAGGGCGATTTCGATCGCGCGCAGGAACTGTTTCGGCGCGGAGTCTATACCAAGGCGCTCTTTGATCAGGCGAAGACGGCGCTCGACGTCGCCGACCGCAACCTCTCGGCCTTGCGCTCCGATCGCAGCGTGATCGAACAGCAGGCGGCGGAAGGCTCGGTTCGCGCGCCGGGACCAGGGCGCATCCTCACCATTCCGGTTTCCATCGGCCGCGTCGTCATGCCAGGCGAGACCATCGCGACGATCGCCGAAGACAAATATATCCTGCGTCTGCAATTGCCCGAGCGCCACGCGCGTTTCATGCGCGCCGGCGACAAGGTCGAAATTGGCGCGCGCGGCCTGCACGAAGAGGCGGGCGGCGGGCGCAAGCAGGGTCGCGTGCGCATCGTCTATCCCGAAATTCAGGGCGGCCGCGTCATCGCCGACGTCGACGTCGTCGGGCTCGGCGACTATTTCGTCGGCGAACGGGCGCGGGTTTACGTCACGACGGGCAAGCGCGACACGATCATCATCCCGCGCAGCGCGGTCTATCGACGCGCCGGCGTGGATTTCGTCCGACTCGCCTCCGGCGAAGAAGTCGTCATTCAGCTTGGCGAAGCGCACGGCGACGGCGTCGAGATTCTTTCCGGCCTCCATGACGGCGACGTGGTGTCGACGCCATGAGCGCAGAGTTTCGCCCCGGCATTTCGGGAACGCTGACCCGCACCTTCATCAATTCGCCGCTGACGCCGCTACTGCTGATCGCCTCGATTCTCGTCGGGCTGATCGCGCTGCGGTCGCTGCCGCGTGAGGAGGAGCCGCAGATCTCGGTGCCGATGGTTGACATTATTGTGTCGGCCAACGGCTATAAGGCTGAAGACGCGATCGAACTCATCACGCGGCCGCTCGAGGACATCATCAAGGGCGTCAACGGCGTCGAGCATGTCTACTCGCAGACGCGCGACGACAATGTCGTCGTCACCGCGCGCTTTTATGTCGGCACGCCGCAGGACAACGCCGTGCTGCGCATTCACGACAAGATACGCGCCAATATCGGCGAATTGCCGAAGGGCATTCCCGAGCCGCTGATCATCGGCCGCGGCATCGACGACGTGGCGATCGTCGTGCTGACGCTCTCCGCGAAGCCGGGGCGCGCCGATCGATGGACCGACAACGGCCTCTATCAAGTCGCCGAGGAATTGCAGCACGACCTCACCAAGGTCAATGATGTCGGCCTGAGCTATATCGTCGGCGGCAGCCCCAATCAGATCCGCGTCGAACCCGATCCCGAGCGCCTGTCGCAATCTGGGGTGACGCTCAATCAGCTCATCGACAAGCTGACCAACGCCAACCGCTCCTTTCTCGTCGGCGCGTTTCGCGAGGCCAATCGCGCCGTGCCGGTCGTCGCCGGCCAAACCCTGCAGGGCGTTCCCGATGTCGGCCTGCTGCTGCTCACCACGAGAGACGGACGGCCGGTCTATGTAAAAGACGTCGCCGATGTGCGCGTCGGCGCGGCCGAGCCCGACCGGCTCAGCTGGACAATGACCCGCAACGCCGCCGGCGGCCTCGATAAGCGCCCCGCCGTCAGCATCGCCATCGCCAAGCGCAAGGGCGCCAACGCCGTCATCGTCGCCGACGAGATCATGCATCGACTGGAGGCCGTCAAAGGCCGCATCGTTCCCGACGATATCGAGATCGCGGTGACGCGCGACTATGGCGAGACGGCCACCGAAAAGGCCAATGAACTGCTTTTTCATCTCGCGCTCGCGACCGTCTCAATCGTCGCGCTCATCGTGGTGATGGTGGGCTGGCGCGAGGGCGTCGTCGTCTTCGTCATCATTCCGACGACCATTCTGCTCACGCTTTTCGCCTCATGGCTGATGGGCTACACGATCAATCGCGTCAGCCTTTTCGCGCTGATCTTCTCGATCGGCATTCTGGTCGACGACGCGATCGTCGTCGTTGAAAACATCGTGCGCCACTGGCATATGCGCGGCTCCCGCAGCCTGATCGATACGGCTGTGGAAGCCGTGGCGGAAGTCGGCAATCCAACCATCGTCGCGACGCTGACGATCGTCGCCGCGCTGCTGCCGATGATGTTCGTCTCGGGTCTGATGGGGCCCTATATGAGTCCCATTCCCGCGAACGCTTCGCTCGCGATGATTTTCTCCTTCTTCGTGGCCATGACCATCACGCCCTGGCTTCTGCTCAAGGTCGCCGGCAAGCGTTTCGCGCAGGAGCGCGGCGACGGCGTCGATCATGCGCATGAACGCGGCCCCATGGGCAATTTCTATGTGCGCGTCGCGACGCCCTTGCTGCAGGGCCGAAAGCGTTCGCAATGGTTTCTTGCGGCCGTCGGCCTCGCGACGCTTCTGTCCATGGCGCTCTTCGCAACGAAGACCGTCCGCGTGAAGCTGCTGCCTTTCGACAATAAGTCGGAGATCGCGGTCGTCGTCGATCTGCCGCGCGGCGCTTCGCTCGAAGAAACGGATCGGGTGCTGACGGCGGCGGCCGAGCGTCTGAAGGACATTCCGGAGCTGACTTCCGTTCAGTCCTATGCGGGCGCGGCCGCGCCATTCAACTTCAACGGTCTTGTGCGGCATTACTATATGCGCAAGGCGCCGGAGATGGGCGATCTGGCGATCAATCTGCAGCCGAAGGCCGAGCGCAGCCGCGCGAGCCATGCGATCGCGCTCGACATTCGCAAGCGGCTCGAAGGCTTGCCCGCGCCGGAGCATACCGCGATCAAGGTCGTCGAAGTGCCGCCGGGCCCGCCCGTGCTGTCGACGCTGCTCGCCGAAGTCTATGGTCCGGACGCGCAATCGCGGCGCGATCTTGCGGCGAAAGTGCGCAAGGCTTTTGACGCGGTCGATTTCGTCGTCGATACGGACGACAGCTTCGGCCAGCGCGCCGAGCGCATGCGCTTCGAGATTGATCAGGAAGCGCTCGAATATCATGGCGTCGAAGAGCGCGCCGTCTACGACACGATCGGGGCTCTGGTCGGCGGCGTGAAGATCGGCTTTTCGCAAAAGGGCGGCGGCGCCAAACCCATCGATATTTCCGTGGCGCTGCCGCGCGGAGCGATGACGCCCAGCGAACGCATCCTGTCGACGCCGCTGCCCGCCGGCGGCACGGCGCGTCAGGGCGCCAATGTCGAGCTCGGCGACGTCGTCAAGGCGACGCGCGAACTCGGCTCCTATCCGATTTTCCGGCATAATGGCCGCTTCGCCGAAATGGTCAGCGCCGAAGTCGCCGGACGTTTCGAAGCGCCGATCTATGGGATGCTCGCGGTCGAAGACGCGATCAACAAGATCGATTGGGGCGCCTCAGGTCCGCCGACGATCAAATATCACGGCCAGCCGCTCGATGATTCCAAGCCCACGCTGCTCTGGGACGGCGAATGGGAGGTGACCTACGTGACCTTCCGCGACATGGGCGCAGCCTTCATGGTGGCGCTGCTCGGCATCTATCTCCTCGTCGTCGCGCAGTTCGGTTCGTTCAAACTGCCGCTGGTCATCCTCGCGCCGGTGCCGCTGACGCTCGTCGGCATCGTCATCGGCCATATCCTGTTCAACGCCGCCTTCACCGCAACTTCCATGATCGGCTTCATCGCGCTCGCCGGGATCGTCGTGCGCAATTCGATCCTGCTCGTCGACTTCATCCGGCATTTGCGCGCCGGCGGCATGGGCTTGCGCGCGGCGCTGATCGAGGCGGGCGCCGTCCGCTTCAAGCCGATCTTTCTCACCGCCGCCGCGGCGATCATCGGCGCGGCCTTTATCCTTACCGATCCGATCTTTCAGGGCCTCGCCATTTCGCTGGTCTTTGGCCTCGCCTCATCGACGGCGCTGACCTTGCTTGTCATCCCCGCGATCTATGTCGTCTTGCGCGACGACGAAATCCCAAGGAGTGCGTCATGATCGAAGACTGGGCGGCGCTCGCCAAGAAGCTCTCGGCCGACATAAGAGAATTGCGGGTCGGCTCGCCTGAGGTGATGAAGGCCTTTTCGGCGATGGCGATATCGGCGGGCGCGCAAGGCGCGCTCGACCCCAAGACAAAGGAACTGATCGCTCTTGCGGTCAGCGTCGCGGTGCGCTGCGACGATTGCATCGCTTTCCACGCCAAAGCCGCGTCACAGCGCGGCGCGACGCGCGAGGAAGTGATGGAGACGCTCGCCATGAGCATCTACATGGGCGCCGGACCGTCGGTGATGTATGCGAGCCACGCGCTCGCCGCCTTCACCCAGTTCGACGCCGAAAAGCAAGCCTGAGAAGAAAGGAACGAACAATGGCTCTGGGCTCTCTCTTGTCGAAACTCGCGGGCGGCGGCGCGGCGCCGACGATCGAGCATGAGGATTTCTGCCGCGTCGTCGCGGACAAATCCTGCGCCATCGTCGATGTGCGCGAGCCGCATGAATATGGCGCCGGGCATGTCCCGGGGGCCAAGAACATGCCGCTCTCGAGCTTCGATCCGACAAAGCTTCCGAAGGGCGACGTCGTCCTCATTTGCCAGGCGGGCGGGCGTTCGGCAAAGGCGCTGGCCCAGGCGCAGGGCGCCGGACGAAAGGATCTTCGCCACTATGCGCCGGGCACCGGCGGCTGGCGCGCCAGCGGCGGCGCGGTGGAATAGGCAACCCGGCGGGTTGACCGGCGCGATCTGTCATCCCCGACGCGCATAGCGCGATCGGGGATCCGGATATCACGTAAGTCGCGATCGCTTCGCCGAGCGAAGCGTCGCGAGCTACGCCAATGCGCGTTACGCCGCCTTGCCCACCTTGGTCGCTTCCGAGACCTCGTTGATCTTGCCGGTCTTCACGTCATAGATGTAGCCGTAGATCGGGATGTTTTTCGGCACCAGCGGATGCGAACGGATGCGCGCGACGTCCTGCGCGACGCTTTCCTCCTGGTTCTCGATCGTGTGCCACTTAATGAAGTGGCCGGCCGCGCAGCCGCCGCCATGTTGCGGGTTCGACCAGTTCTCGCCGTCGAAACTCGCCGTCGCGAGACTGTCATCCAGCAAGTCGCTCATGATCTCGTCGCAGAAGAGCTCCATGCCGCAATTGGTGTGATGAATGACGAACCACTCCTTGGTGCCGAGCAGCTTATGAGAAATGACGAGCGAGCGAATCGCGTCGTCTGACGCGCGGCCGCCGGCGTTGCGAATCACATGCGCGTCGCCTTCCGACAGGCCGGCGTATTTCGCGGGATCGAGACGCGCATCCATGCAGGTCAGGATCGCGAAACCCCGCGCCGGCGGCAGCGCAAGTTCGCTCTTGCTTCCGAAATTGGCGGCGTAAGCATTGTTCGCGGTTACGACCTCGTTGACGATCTGGCTTGCCATGTCTCTCTCCCGTGTTGCCGTGTTGCTTTGCAAACGCTTTTTTTGACCTTCCTCAACATTGAAGCGCTTCAGCTTCGTTTTCAAGCAGACAAGGCGCTCGATCTTCGTGACATAGTCGCTTGACCATCAGCGATATATATTTCGAGAGCGTCGGCGCTGATACTGTATAACGTTCGCGCAAGCGCGCAGGTCTAAAGGAGATGGTTGTAACGCATGTCCGATTCCGCAGAGTTTTTTCCGGGTTTCGCTTCGCATTGGATCGATGCGCCGGCTGGAAAGATATTCGCCCGCGTCCACGGCGAGGGCCGGCCCGTGGTTCTGTTGCACGGGTTCGGCGAGACGCATGTCGCCTGGCGCAAAATTGCGCCGGCGCTCTCAAAACGCTTCACCGTCGTTGCGATGGATCTGCGCGGCTATGGCTGGTCTGCGGTTCCGGCGAGCGAGAAGGGCGAGAACTATAGCAAACGGGAAATGGCCGCCGATGTCGTGGCGGTCATGGAGTCGCTCGGCCATGTGCGCTTCGCGCTTGTCGGTCATGACAGGGGCGCGCGCGTCGGCCAGCGGCTTGCGCTCGATCAGCCGGGCCGGCTCGATAAGATTGCGCTCATCAACATCGCGCCGATCAACGATGAGTTCGGCGACGCGGATTTGCAGCGCGTCGGACGCGCGCATTTCCTCGCGGCTGACGCGCCCAAGCCCGAAGAGCTGATCGGCCTCGATCCGATCGGCTTTCTCGACGATGCGCTGATGAATGCAACCAAGGCGAAGTCGCTGGAGCCGTTCGGCGCGGATGCGCTCGCGGCCTATCGCCAAGCCTTCAACGACCCAGCGCGCATTCACGCCTTCTGCGAGGATTTTCGCGCCGGCGCGACCATCGATCGTGAGCACCTTGCAGAGGACAAAGCGGAGGGCAAGAAGCTTGTCATGCCGACGCTCATTGTCGCCGGCGCGGCGACCTTTCCAGCGAACGGCCCCTCGCTCGTCGCCGCGTGGGGCGAATGGGGCGATGATGTCGCCGAGGCGCGCGTCGACTCCGGCCTTTATCCGATGGAGGAGGCGCCGGCGGAGACGCTTGCCGCCCTGGAGAAATTCCTGTGAGCCTCTATCGCGGCAAGACCGTCGCGCTCGCCCTTGGCGGCGGCGGCGCGCGCGGGCTTGCGCATATCTGCGTGCTCGAAGCGCTCGACGAACTTGGCGTGCGGCCGGTGGCCATCGCCGGCGCCTCGATCGGCGCCATCGTCGGCGCCGCTTACGCCGCGGGCTTCTCGGGCGCGGAGCTGCGCGCCCACACTCAGGCCATTCTCAAGAACCGCATCGGACTCGCGCGCCGGCTGCTTCATGCGCGGGCGCGGGGGCGAAAGCGGCTGCTGTCCCGCGTCGCGCATCCGCTGCTATTCGACGGCGAGCGCTTTCTTCACGCCTTCTGGCCCCAAGGCATGCCGGAACGCTTCGAAGATCTAAGCATTCCGCTGCAGGTCGTCGCCACTGATTTTCGCCGCCGCATCGAAGCGGTTTTCGCCACGGGTCCGCTGGGCCCCGCCGTGGCCGGGTCGATGGCGATCCCGGGCATCGTGCGCGCCGCCACGAGCGATCACGGCTATTTCGTCGATGGCGGATTGGTCAATCCCCTTCCTTATGATCATCTCTGGGGTCTCGCGGATATCGTCATCGCCGTCGACGTCTCCGGCAATTTCGGGGTTGAGACCGGCAAAGGGCCGCCGTCCGCCTTCGAGACGATGATCGTCGCGAGCCAGATCATGATGAACGCGATAAGCTCGCGCATGATCGCCGAGCGGCCGCCCGACGTGCTCATCCGACCGGAAGTGCATCAATATCTCGCGCTGGACCTCTTCAAAGCCTCGCGCATTTTCGCCGCCGGCGACGCCTGCCGCGACACGCTGCGCCAGGGACTGGCGCAGGCGGCGCTGCGGTTAGAAGCTCGGAGCAGGATCGTTTGAAGTGGATCGCAGATGCGATCCACTTCAAACGTGAATCCTGCTCCATCCCTTAAATCAGAGTCTAGCGCCGCGCCTGAAAGAAGTCGCGCAGGAGCTGCGCCGCCTCGCTTTCGCGAATGCCGCCATAGACTTCAGGCCGATGATGGCAGGTCGGCTGCGCGAAAAACCGCGGCCCGTGCTCGACGGCGCCGCCCTTTGGATCGCTCGCCGCATAATAGAGCCGGCGAATGCGCGCGAAGGAAATGGCGGCCGCGCACATGGCGCAAGGCTCGAGCGTCACATAGAGATCGCAGTCGACGAGGCGCTCTGAGCCGATCGCGGCGCAGGCTTGGCGAATGACGAGCATCTCGGCGTGCGCCGTCGGATCGCGATCGCGCAGGGTGCGGTTGCCGGCGGCGGCGATGATTTCGCCATTGCGCATAAGCGCTGCGCCGACCGGAACTTCGCCCGCCGTCGCGGCAGCCCGCGCCTGCTCGAAGGCGGCGCTGAAAGGGTCCTTGCCATTCATTTGCATCTCTTGAGCGAACGCGCTTCAAAGCGCGCTTGGCGCCTGCTATCAGAACCCATGACCGAAAAGAACCGAAATACCCGCGGCGGCTCCCCCGGCGGCGATCGGCCCTTGCGCCGGCCCGCCAGGAAGACGGCCGCGCCGCACGCCGCCGCACGCCAAGACGCAAGGCCAGCAAAGCCCGGCTTCGACAAACCGCGCTCGGACAAGCCGCGCTCGGACAAGCCGCGCATGGACGAACCGCGCTCGGACAAGCCCCGGTTTGACAGGCCTCGCTTGGACAGGCCCGCCGCGCCACGCGCCCAAGGCGAGCGCGACAAGCGTCCTGACAAGCCCCCCGTCAAGCAGCGCGCCGCCACGCCCGCGCCCCGCGAAAAAGCCTTCGAAGGCGAGCGGATCGCCAAAGTCATGGCGCGCGCGGGCGTGTGTTCGCGCCGCGACGCCGAGTTCTGGATCGCGGAAGGTCGCGTCGCCGTCAACGGGCGCGTGCAGACGAGTCCCGCCTTCAATGTGCGCGACAACGACAATATCACGATCGACGGCGCGCCAATGCAGGCGCGCGAGCGCACGCGGCTCTTTCTGTTCCATAAGCCCACCGGCTATGTCACCACGGCGCGCGACGAAGAAGGCCGCGCCACGGTGTTCTCTTATCTTGAGGAACGCCATCCGGACTTGCCGCGGCTCGTCAGCGTCGGCCGGCTCGACATCAATACCGAGGGGCTGCTGCTGCTCACCAATGACGGCGGCCTCGCGCGCACGCTCGAATTGCCCGCGACCGGTTGGACGCGGCGCTATCGCGTGCGGGCGCATGGGGCGATCGATCAGGCGCAACTCGATTCCTTGGGCGACGGCGTGACGATCGACGGCGTCCATTATGCGCCGATCGAGGCGCGGCTCGAACGCGAGCAAGGCGCCAACGTCTGGATCGCGATGAACCTCACCGAAGGCAAGAACCGCGAGATCAAGCGCGTCATGGCGCATCTCGGGCTCGACGTGACGCGGCTCATTCGCGTGTCATACGGGCCCTTCCAGCTCGCCGATCTCGCGGAAGGCGCGGTCGAAGAAGTGCGATTGAAAACGCTGCGCGAGCAATTGGGCAAGTCGCTCGCCGAACTTGCCGGCGTCGATTTCGCCGCGCCGCTGCGGGAGATGGCGCCGGCGGAACAGCAGGAGATTCGTCAGCGCGCCGAGAAGCGTCCGCGCAAACATGTTTCCACGCTGCGCAAAGAGCAGGACGAGCAACGCGACGCCGGACCGCGGGCGCGCGTTTCGCGCGGCGCGGTCGCCGACCGCAAGGGCCGCGCCGTCGCCGTCGAGCGGGTGACTCCGGCGCGGCGGCGCGAGGAGACGGCGGCGCCGCCGTCGCGCAACGCCCGGCGTTTCGAGGCGATGCGCGCCGATGGCGCGCCGCACCAGCCGAAGGCGCGATCGGAACGCCCATCGCGCGACAGCAAGCCGCGCGGCGAGCGTTTCCCGCGCGAGGACGGGCGCCGCCGTGCGCCGTGCGCCGCGCTTCGACGATCAGCGCGGAGCGCGTCCGCCGACGCGAGCGCCGCGCGAGCGGGGCACCGAGGGGCGCGACGAACGCCCGCGCAACACGCAGAGGTTCGAGAAGCGGCCAGACGACCGCGCGAGCGGTCAGAGAAATTATCGCACGGCCAATCGCGATGACGCGCGGTTCGAAAAGCGTCCGCCGCGTCGCGACGGCGACGAAGCCCGACGCGATTCGCGCGGCGCCAGCGCGACGCGCCAGGAGCGGCCGCGGACATTCGACAAGCGCCCGGCGCGCAGCGGCGAGCGCGACTTTTCGGCTGGCGACCGCGCGCCCCGCGAACGCAAATTCGATCAGCCCCGCTCGGGCGGAGACGCGCGGCCCTCGCGCAGCGGCGGACCGTCTCGGGGCCCGCACAAAGGTCCACGCAGCGGACCGGGCAAAGGTCCCGCGGGCGGCCGAGGCGCGCCGCGCAAAGGACCGCCCAAAGGACCCTTCAAGGGACCGCGCAAAGGGCCGCCGAAGGGACCACGCAAGCCGCGCGGCGCATAGACCATGCGCATCGTCGGCGGCGCCCTGCGCGGTCGAGCGCTTTCGGGACCACGTTCGCAGGCGATTCGACCAACGTCCGAACGGCTGCGCGAATCCGTTTTCGACATTCTCGCGCATCGCTTCGGCGATCCGGTTGCGGGCGCGAATGTCGTCGATCTCTTTGCCGGCGCCGGCGCGCTTGGACTCGAGGCCGTGTCGCGCGGCGCGGCGCGGGCGCTTTTCGTCGACGACGGCGCCGAGGCGCGCGCGCTGCTACGCGCGAATATCGAAGCGTTGGGACTTGGCGGCGTCACGCGCATCTTTCGCCGGGACGCCACGAAGCTCGGCGCCGCGCCGGCGGGCGAAACATTTTCGCTCGCCTTCCTTGACCCGCCTTACGGCAAGGATCTCGCGACGCGAGCGCTTATTGCGCTTGTCGATGGCGGCTGGCTTACGCCGGACGCCATCGTCGTCGTCGAAGAAAGCGCCAAGGCGCAAATCGACCTGCCGCCGAATTTGCTGCGCGAAGACGAACGCCGCTATGGCGACACGCAATTCGTCTTCGCGCGCTATATTCGTTAGCGCTCAAAAGAGGCGTTACGCTCTCATATGGACTCGGGCTGATCCGTCGCTTGGACCTTGTCATTCCCGGCGGGCCGAAGGCCTGACCGGCAATCCAGAGCCAGTCCAAGAATGCTGGTCGGGCGCTGGATTCCCGATCATGCGCGTCGCGCGTCGGGAATGACAGCCGTTCCGTTCAAACGGATTTTGTATCACTCAAAGGCGACTTGGACTTTCGTCACCGCGCGATCGAAAAGGCCGGTAGGCAGATAGCACAGCGGATTGGTGGCGAGCGGCGCTTCCTTGCAGTGCTCGTGATCGCTTGTCCACGCATAGCCTGACTGCGCCATGCAACCCAAAATATATTTGCGGATCAGGTGATCTGCGTCCAAGCGGCGATTTTCAGGATATGCGGACTCGCCGTCCAATTCGCAGGCCGACGTTTTAATCTGCTGCGCTTTGAAGAAGGACGAACTGGAGCCGATCAACCCGGCTTCCGCTCCAACGACCATGATCAATCCGCCGACGAAGGCATCAATGAGAGCACGCTGCCTGTCGCCAAAGCGACGCCGACGAAAATCAACACGAGAATCATGACCCGTTCTCCGATGTCAGAGTAGTTTGGCGCCGCCGTCGAATGAGAGACGGGCATGCGCAGCGAAGGCCGCAGGCGGCGCCGGCGTACAGCCCCGATCCTTGCGCCTTCGTTCGACACGTCTTGGCGTCGGACGAACGCAACGGGGCTCGATGGATTTGAGTGTGTGCGCCAAACGCGCCGCGGTCTGCGACTTAGTCACGAGCCTTCAAGCTTCGCTTCAAATCACAAAAGACGCCTTCAAAGCTTCTTCTTCAATTCGTAGAGCGCGGCGAGCGCTTCGCGCGGCGTCATCTGGTCTGGATCGATCTCATGAAGCGCGTCGCGCAACGTATCCTTCGGCGCCGACGTCTCAGCGAGGCGTGCGAAGAGCGGCAGATCGTCGATCAAAGTCTCGACCGGCGCGCGACGGTCGGCCGCTTCCAACTCTGCGAGGATCGCATGCGCACGCGCGACGACGCTCGCCGGCAGGCCCGCGAGCTGCGCGACATGCACGCCATAGGAGCGGTCGGCTGCGCCTTTGATCACCTCATGCAGAAACACCACATCGCCGGCGTGATCGGTCACCTTCATCGTCAGATTGACGAGGCGCGGCAGCCGCTTCGCAAGCTGCGTCAATTCGTGGAAATGCGTGGCGAAGATCGCGCGCGAGCGATTCACTTCGTGCAGATGTTCGATCGTCGCCCAGGCGATCGAAAGTCCGTCGAATGTCGCCGTGCCACGACCGATTTCATCGAGAATGACGAGCGAACGCGGGCTCGCGCCGTTCAAGATCGCCGCGGTTTCGACCATCTCGACCATGAAGGTCGAGCGACCACGGGCGAGATCGTCAGACGCGCCGACACGCGAGAACAGCCTGTCGATGACGCCGATGCGGGCGGACTGCGCAGGAACGTAGGAGCCCGTCTGCGCCAGGAGCGCGATGAGCGCGTTCTGGCGCAGATAGGTCGATTTGCCGGCCATGTTCGGCCCGGTGACGACGGCGATTCGGCCGCCCTCCGCTGCGCAAAGATCACAGTCATTCGCGGCGAAAGCCTTGCCTTGCGACTGTAGCGAAGCTTCGACGACGGGATGGCGCCCGCCGACAATCTCGAAATCGAGCGAGGCGTCGATCAGCGCGGCATAAAGATCGAGCCGCGCGAAGGCCTCGGCGAGGCGCCGCAAGTCTTCCGCGCGCGCGCAGACGCCCGCGACCAACGCGTCGAAGATCGCCAGTTCCCGCGCCAGCGCGCGATCGGCCGCCGAAGCGATCTTCGCTTCGAGCTCGACGAGTTCGCGCGTCGAGAAACGCATCGCGTCGGCCATGGTCTGGCGATGCGTGAAGGTCGCGTCGAACGGCGGCCGCAGCAGCTTTTCGCCATGAGCCTGCGAGACCTCGAGAAAAAAGCCGAGAAAATTATTGTGCTTGATCCTGAGCTTCGTTTCGGTGAGCTGCGCATATCGCCCCTGCAGCTCGGCGATCACCTTGCGGCTTGCGTCGCGTAGGCGTCTCGCTTCGTCCAATTCGGAGTCGCGCCCCTCGCGAATAAAATCGCCGTTGCGCTTGTCGAGCGGCAGGCTGTCTTTCAAAGCTTCGGCGATTTCGCCGGCCAGCGCGATGTCCGCTTCAGAAAATATCTGGGCTTCCGCAGCGATGTCCAATGGGGGATCGAGCTGCGCGAAAAGACGAGAGATGTCTTGCGCAGCGTCGAGCGCGACGCCGACGCTTGCAAGATCGCGCGGGCCGCCACGCTCCAAGGAAAGACGCGACAAGGCGCGCGAGAGATCCGGCGCGCGCGCGAGCTTGGCGCGAAGCGCGGCGCGCAGATCCGACTTTTCGAAAAAGAAGGCGACAGCGTCGAGACGCGCTGCGATCAATCGCGCGTCGGTCAAGGGCGCCGCGATCCGCTCGGCCAAGAGTCTCGCGCCGCCGGGCGTGACGGTGAGGTCGACCACCGAAAGCAGCGAGCCCTCGCGCGCGCCGGACAGCGTGCGCGTCAGTTCGAGATTGGCGCGCGTCGCCGAGTCGATTTCAAGCGCCGTCAGCGCGCGCAGACTTGTCGGACGCGACAGCGCCGGGCGCTGCCCCTTTTGCGTGCGCTCGACATAGAGGATCGCCGTCGCGGCTGCGGCGAGTTCGCAGTCGCTGAAGGCGCCAAAACCGTCGAGCGTCGCCACAGTGTAGAACGCCATGAGGCGTCTTGCCGCGTCGGCGCCGTCGCCGATGTCGCGGCCGATCGGCGCGATGGGCGCGCCGGCGCCCTCGAAGAGCGTCGCAAGCGATGGGTCTCTGCACAGCGCGTCGGCGGCGATGATTTCGCGCGGCTCCAGACGCGCAATCTCGGCGCCGAGCGCATTCTCTTCGCGCTCACAGACCGTAAAGGCGCCCGTCGAAATATCGACGCTCGCCAGGCCGTATCGCCAGCGCCCGTCCTCCCCGCGCAAGCGCGCCATCGCCAAAAAGGCGTTGTGCCTCGCGGGATCGAGCAGCGCGTCTTCGGTGATCGTGCCGGGCGTGACAAGCCGCACGACGTCGCGCCGCACCACCGATTTCGCCCCGCGTTTTTTGGCTTCGGCCGGGTCTTCGGTCTGCTCGCAGACGGCGACACGATGTCCGAGCGCGATGAGTTTTTGCAGATAGTCGTTGGCGCGCTCGACCGGCACGCCGCACATCGGAATGTCTTCGCCAAGATGCTTGCCGCGCTTGGTCAGCATGATGCCGAGCGCGCGCGACGCCGTCTGGGCGTCTTCAAAAAACAGCTCGTAGAAATCGCCCATGCGATAGAAGAGCAGGCAATCGGCGTTCGCCGCCTTGATCTCAATATATTGCGCGATCATTGGGGTTACGCGCGTCTGCGCCTGATCATTGAGATTTTGAGCAGGAGCGGGCGCTGTGTGTTTCATGCCAGCCAGTGTAACGGCGTCGCGGCGCAAGCGCCACGCGCGGCATGCGCTTGCATGTGGACGACGCGTCCGCCCGGGCCTAGATTCGCCGCTTGCCGCCTTTTGGATTGGGGACTTCGATGATTGCCGCCATTTGCCGTCCTATTGCATTTGCCGTAGCCGCCGCCTGGCTTTGTTCGGCTGCTTTCGCTGTGGAGCGCGTCGCGCCGGAATCGCCAACCCCGTGGCAGGTCGACAAGCATCCCTTTGCGGCGAAAAGGGCGAATGAAGCATTCAGCGGCTTTGCCTGCGGAACGAGCGGCATGTGTGTGCTGGCCGTGGATGAAGGCCGACAGGGCGCCTTCATGCGCATCAAGGGCGAGCGACTTGTTTATGTCGGCGAGCCCTTCGAATTCAGCGGCGTGGAGAGGGAGCTCGACGCCGAAGCTGCCGCCGTCGACGACGGCTATTTTTACGTGGCCGGCTCACACGCCGCAAAGCGCGAAACATGCTGCGACAATTCTGACAGCCGACGAGTCTACCGGCTCACGGCCGACGAGAGCGGCCATATCGGAACGATGGCGCACAGCGAGCGCTTATGGGAAGCGATGCGCAGCCTTCCCGAGCTTGCGCCCTATGCCGTTCCCGGCGACTGCCGCTGCGACAGGGCCCCGGGCCACAACCGCGTCGACATCGAGGGCATGGCGGCGGCGAACGGGCGGCTTTTTTTCGCCTTGCGCGGACCGAATGTGGAAGGAAACGCCTACGTCGTCGGCGTCAACGCAAGGGCTCTTTTCGAGGGGGGCGATCTTAGACCCTCTCTCGCAACGGTTCGGTTGGGCGCCAACAAGGGCTTTCGAGATCTCGCAATCGCAGACGGCGTGGCGCTCGCTCTTGTTGGACCCAGTGACGCTGTACCGCCAGCCGACTATTCGATCGTCGAGTTGCACGGACTAACGACCGGCGTAGCTGTGCAACCAAGAGAACTTGCAGCGCTCGATCTTCAAAACGCGCCGCTAGGGAAGAAAGGCAGTCTCATCAAGCCGGAGGCCATCGCCGTGCTTGAGCTGAGCCCAAGACGCTATCGCTTGCTCGTGCTCTCGGATGGAGGCGATGACGGCGCGCCGCTGGTCTTCAACATTCCCCGCAAGCCATAAAAAGCCCCGGAAGAGCGTTCTTCCGGGGCTTTATCGCATCTCGTGTTAGCGCCAGAACGCCAGAAGGATGATGATCGGTATCGGAATTCCGAGCATCCACAGCAAGACAGACCGAAACATTTCTACCTCCCTTTAGAAGCGAGAGAACGCCGCGACGCCGACGTTTTCATCGCGATGGCGCCCGCCGAGCGTTGCGCCGTACCACGCCGCCACAGCGCCGAGGAGCATTGTCGCTGCGGACAGGAACGCGAGCAGGATGCCGGTCTTGCGCGCCGTCTCGGCCGTCTCCTTCGCCTTCGCCTGGTCTTCACGCAGGCGTTCGGCGCTCAGATCCACGCGCCTTTCCGCTTCCTGTGGGGCGAGGCCGGAGCGCGAAGCGAGAACATTGACAAGATAGGCGCGATCTTCTCCGGAGATTTCGCCTGTCGCCAAGCCGCGCTCGACGATGCGCTTCACGATCGCGCGCGGATATTCGACCGGCATCGTCACCCCCCGTGCGTTCACGTCGCCATCGCCGCGCATCAGAAAATCGACCCGCTCCTCGACCGGAGTCACCGTGGGTGCAAGCGCTGTCGTCTCGGTTCTGGCGCCTTCCGAAGACGCCGCCTCGGAAACGCCAGTCTTTGCGAGCTGGAAGAGAGAAGCGCCTGCGATCAGCGCGAACACCACGATCGCGGCGGCCCAGAGCACGAGGCCATGGACCCCGTCGCGGACTTCCACCTCTTCTTGCGAAACATCTCCGGAGCGCCGGCGCAGCCTTCCCGTGACGTAGCCGCCGACCGCAAAGCTCGAAACGGTGATCCAAAGCACCCAGAGCGTCAACGCGATCAGATGAACAACCAAGGACGCGCCGCCATAAGGCGACGTCATCGACAGTCCGATCGCCGAACCGAATGCCCCCATGATGAAGGAAATTGCTCCGGCGATCGTTGCGCCGGCGATGATGGCGGCCCAATCGGTATTGGTCGACCGGCCAGACATGTCTTGGGCGACCGCCACCGCGGCGGCTTCGCCGCGCGACGGCCCGACGCCGAGTCCCGTTTGCACGAAGTCAGTCATTCTGCATCTCCTCAGCGCAGGCCAAGAAATGATAAAATCGCCAGAACGACGACGATCAGTCCGACGAGATAAATGATGCCACTCATTGAAACCTCCGCTTCGACCGCTGCGCTGCCCGCAATCCTGACCTAAGCCGCAACGTGGACAGCCGCGCATGCCCTAAAACTCTGGCGCTTCGTCATTGTTCCGTGACGCTTGGTTCCGTGACGCTTGGCGCGGCCGCGTTGGGCAAAGCGCTTGTGGACGCAGCCACGCTCCGGGTATGGTCGCCGTGTTGCGTCGCAACAGCAGAGGGGCGGAGATGGCCGACGACATGGCGGAAAATCGGGCGGAAGGAGAGCAGCGCGCGACGATATCGGACAAGGAGGCGTTGCTGTTTCATTCGCGCGGCCGGCCCGGCAAGCTCGCCGTCATCGCCTCGAAGCCGATGGCGACTCAGCGCGACCTGTCGCTCGCCTATTCGCCGGGCGTCGCCGCGCCGGTGCTCGCCATCGCCAAGGATCCTTCGGCGGCGTTCGATTATACGACCCGCGGCAACATGGTCGCCGTCATCACCAACGGCACCGCGATCCTCGGGCTTGGCGATCTCGGCGCGCTGGCGGCGAAGCCCGTGATGGAAGGAAAGGCCGCGCTGTTCAAGCGGTTCGCGGACATCGATTCCATTGATCTCGAGATCGATACGAAGGACGTGGATGCGTTCGTCAACGCCGTGCGTTATCTCGGCCCCTCGTTCGGCGGCATCAATCTCGAAGACATCAAGGCGCCGGAGTGTTTCGTCATCGAGGAGCGGCTACGCGACCTCATGGACATTCCGGTCTTCCATGACGATCAGCACGGCACGGCGATCATCTCCGCCGCCGGCATGCTCAACGCGCTGCTGCTGACGGGCCGTGACATCGGATCGGCGAAACTCGTCTGCAATGGCGCCGGCGCCGCCGGCATCGCCTGTCTCGATCTCGCGAAAGCGATGGGTTTCGATCCGCGCAACGTCATCCTGTGCGACACCAAGGGCGTGGTCTATCGCGGCCGCCAGGAGGGCATGAACCAGTGGAAGAGCGCGCACGCCGTCGACACCACGGCGCGAACGCTCGCCGAGGCGCTGGAAGGCGCCGACATCTTCTACGGCCTTTCCGTCAAGGGGGCCCTGACGCCCGCCATGCTTCGCAGCATGGCGGACAATCCGATCGTCTTCGCCATGGCCAATCCTGACCCCGAGATCACGCCGGAAGAAGCGCGCGCCACGCGCGCCGACGTGATCATCGCCACGGGCCGTTCCGACTATCCCAACCAGATCAATAACGTCCTGGGCTTTCCCTATATTTTCCGGGGCGCGCTCGACGTGCGCGCCAAGACGATCAACATGGAGATGAAGATCGCTGCGACGAAGGCGCTCGCCGATCTCGCGCGCGAGGACGTGCCGGACGAAGTCGCCAACGCCTACCGAGGCGCCCGGCCGCGTTTCGGCCGTGACTATATTATCCCGGCGCCGTTCGACCCGCGCCTGATCTCGATCATTCCGCCCGCCGTGGCGCTCGCGGCGATGGACACCGGCGTCGCGCGCCGCCCCATCGTCGACATGAAAGCCTATCGCGCTGAGCTCTCGGCGCGCCGCGATCCGATCGCCGGGCTGATGCAGACGGTCCACGAACGCGTGCGGCGTGATCCCAAGCGCGTCGTCTTCGCCGAGGGCGAAGAAGAGCAGGTGATCCGCGCCGCCCTATCCTTCGTTCATCAAGGTTTCGGACGCGCCGTGCTCGTCGGCCGGGAGGATCGCGTCAAGGAAGCGGCGGCGAACGCCGGCCTTGAGCTTCCCGCAGAGATCGAAATCCACAACGCCAAACTCTCAAGCCGCAACTCGGTCTATGCGCAGTTCCTGTTCGAGCGCCTGCAGCGCAAGGGGTATCTGATGCGCGACTGCCAGCGGCTGATCAATCAGGACCGCAATCATTTCGCCGCCGCGATGGTGGCGCAGGGCGACGCCGACGCCATGGTGACGGGCGTCACGCGCAATTTCTCCCACGCGCTCGAAGACGTGCGCCGCGTCATCGACCACAAGCCCGGCCACCGCGTCATCGGCGCGTCGATCATTCTCGCCAATGGCCGCATTGTCGTCGTCGCCGACACGGCCATCACCGAAATGCCCGACGCCAACGAGCTGGCCGAAATCGCCATCGAGGCGGCCGGCGTGGCCCGCCGCATCGGACTCGTGCCGCGGGTCGCCATGCTGGCCTTTTCGACATTCGGCTATCCGCCGGGCGAGCGCACGGCGCGCGTGCATCAGGCGGTCAACGTTCTCGACCACCGGCGCGTCGATTTCGAATATGAGGGCGAGATGGGCGCGGACATTGCGCTCAATAAGGATTTGATGAGCGCTTATCCGTTTTCGCGACTCACCGATACGGCGAATGTCCTTGTCATGCCAGCGTTTCATTCGGCGGCTATTTCGACAAAAATGTTACAGGAACTTGGCGGCGCGACCGTTCTCGGTCCGCTGATCGTCGGACTCGACAAACCGATTCAAATCGTCCAACTCGGCGCGACGGACACGGAGATCGTCAATATGGCGGCGCTCGCCGCCTTCGGCGTCGGCGGATGAGCCGTCCTCCCCTTGATGGGTAGAGTCGCGCCGTAGGCGCGGGCGGGCTGAATCGCGCATCCCGCACTCTGCTCACCCCACCAGCGCGGCTTCGCCGCGCGACCTCCCCTTTGGGAGGTGATCGCACACGAAGCGAGAGACTGACACTGATGAACATTACGATGATTGGTTCGGGCTATGTGGGTCTGGTCTCGGGCGCCTGTTTCGCCGACTTCGGCCATAACGTCATTTGCGTCGACGCGGACGCGAACAAGATCGAGCGCCTGAAGGCGGGCGAGATTCCGATCTTCGAACCCGGCCTCGACGAACTCGTCGCCAATAACGTCGAACAGAACCGCCTTTCCTTCACCACCGAACTCGAATCCTCGGTGAGGGGCGCGGACGCGGTTTTCATCGCGGTCGGCACGCCGTCGCGGCGCGGCGACGGCCATGCGGATCTGTCCTTCGTCTACGCCGTGGCGCAGACCATCGCCAAAGCGCTCAAAGGATTCACGGTCGTCGTCAATAAATCGACTGTCCCCGTCGGCACCGGCGACGAAGTCGAGCGCATCATCCGCGAAGTCAATCCGGACGCCGACTTCACAGTCGTCTCCAATCCCGAATTCTTGCGCGAAGGCGCGGCGATCGAGGATTTCAAACGCCCCGACCGCGTCGTCATCGGCATCGAAGATCCGCGCGCGCGCGAAGTGATGGAGGAAATCTATCGTCCGCTGTCGCTGAATGCGCCGCCGCTGGTCTTCGTTGGCCGCCGCACGTCGGAACTCACCAAATACGCGGCGAACGCTTTTCTCGCGACGAAAATCACCTTCATCAACGAGATCGCCGATCTGTGCGAGAAGGTCGGCGCCGACGTGCAGGAGGTCGCGCGCGGCATCGGCCTCGACAAGCGCATCGGCGGGAAATTCCTGCATGCGGGACCGGGCTATGGCGGCTCCTGCTTTCCGAAAGATACGCTGGCGCTGATCAAGACCGGACAGGACGAAGGCGCGGCGCTGCGCATCGTCGAAACGGTCGTCGCGGTGAACGACGCGCGCAAGCGGGCGATGGCGCGCAAGGTGATCAACGCGCTCGGCGGCTCGGTGCGCGGCAAGAAGATCGCGCTCCTGGGATTGGCCTTCAAGCCCAACACCGACGACATGCGCGACGCGCCCTCGCTCGCCATCGTCGCCTCGCTCGCCGGCGACGGGGCGCAGGTGCACGCCTATGACCCCGAGAGCATGGCGCAGGCGCGTCCGCTGATGCCGGAGGTCACCTTCCACGACAACGCCTATTCGGCGCTGGAAGGCGCCGACGCGCTCGCCATCGTCACCGAATGGGACGCGTTCCGTGCGCTCGATCTCGATCGGGTCAGGAGCCTCTTGAAGCAGCCGATCATCGTCGATCTGCGCAACGTCTACCGCCCCGGCGACGTGCGCAAGCGCGGCTTCACCTATGTGAGCGTGGGGAGGGTGTGAGCGGGGAAGGTCGATTGTGCCCCTCGCGTGGCTCGACGACCATTATCTTGCCCCGGTACGTGTTGATTAGAGCCCAAGTCGCCTTTTGGCGCGAGACGATCGTACCCTTTGCACTTCACGTTTTGGCAATACGTCTTCGACGTGAGCGGATACAATACCAGAACACCCATCACAATTATCAACAAGACGTCGATCTCGTTCGGTCCTGCCCTTCTTGCGGCTTGCGCCTCTTTCGAACCGTCGTCTATTTGGTCCGTTTTGCGTTCTCTTTTATCTGTCTGGGCTTGGTGTCCAGAGCGTTTCTGCAACTGAAATCGTAAAAACAAAATTGCTCCAGTTAGAAGCAAGAGAGGGAAATGCCACACGTCCAGTTGGTCAGTGACTGACCGCCAAACGCCATCCATAATTGCCCTTTCCTAGAGACGCCAAGATACGCTTGCAGTAACAAGAGCATTAAAAAATAACGAGCGGCGGTCAACTAGTCTGCGCACGCGGGGATTCGAACGTGTCGCGCCTCCTGCGCCGCGAGCTTGATCTCCGAATAGCTACACTTCTCGTCGCTCTTCGCCGCGACATGCCGACGCGACGGCGGTTTCGACAAAGGGGCGCTCGCCTCGCAAGACGTTGATGAGAGACGCCCCGCCGATATCTCCATCGACTGCCGCGCCAACCCTCCAGACCTTGTGCGACCGCGCACAGCGCGCGCCGCGCGCCTAAGCGAGTTTGCATCGCCCTGTTCGCGATGTGGCCAGGCGCATTTTTTTCATGGAGGTTTATATGGCTAAGCAAGTTGCCCCAAAAGACGCGCGTGTCGGAAGCTACCATCCGCGAGTCGTCGTCAAATTCCGCGATCGCACCGAACTGCCCTACGACGCCACGGTGGAAAAAGAAGTCGAGCGCCGGTTTCATGGCGCATGGACCCGCCTTGCCGAGCAGTTCAAGGGCATTTCCATGGCGCCTCTCTTCGCTTCGAAGAAAGCGGACGAGATTCGCGACCTGATGGCGCGCGCTGAAGTCAGCGATCCGAGCTATCACGCCCCGGATTTCCTCGGCTATTTCGTGCTCAACGTGCCGGACGACGCTGCGCCGGAGACGGTCGCGAGAATCGTTTCGCAGTGGCCGTCGGTCGAAAAAGCCTATGTCGAACCAAAGCCCGTCGAGCCGCCGCTGGTCAACGCCGCCGACGATCCGCGCAGCATGAATCAGGGTTATCTCGACCCTGCGCCAGACGGCATCGACGCGGAATATGCATGGCTTTTCGCTGGCGGCGACGGCGCCAATCAGGCGCTGGTCGATCTCGAATGGGGCTGGACGCTCAATCACGAAGATCTCGCGGCGCATAACATCTCGATCATTTCCGGGCTGAACAATTCCTTCTTCTTCCACGGCACGGGCGTGCTGGGAGAAATCTGCGCGGTCGACAATATGGTGGGCTGCGTCGGCGTCACGCCGAAACTCGGCTCCGTGCGCGTCGTCGGTCAGTGGCTTTCAGGCGGCGGCTACAGCACGTCTCAGCCCATCCTCGACGCCGTCGCGGTCATGAATTTCGGCGACGTGCTTCTGCTTGAGGCGCAGACGAGCTTCGCCGGCTACGTCAAAGTGCCGGTGGAGATCGAGCCTGCGGTGTTCGACGTCATTCGGCTGGCGACGGCGCTGGGGGTCGTCGTCGTCGAAGCCGGCGGCAATGGCGGCGTCGATCTGGATACGGTCAACGTGAGCGGTGAACTCGTCTTCAATCGCGCCAGCGCCGACTTCAAGGATTCCGGCGCCATCATTGTCGGCGCGGGATCGTCGACCGCGCCGCATACGCGGCTCGGCTTCTCCTGCTTCGGCAGCCGCATCGACTGCTATGGCTGGGGAGAGAACGTCGATACGCTGTCTTCCGACAACGCCAATGCCGCGACGAACCTTTATACGACCGGGTTCAATGGCACGTCGAGCGCGTCGCCCATCGTGACAGGCGCGGCGCTCGCCGTACAGGGTCTGGCGCAAGCCGCGCTCGGCAGCCGCTTCGCCCCGTGGCAGTTGCGTCAGATTCTCAGCAGTCCCGCCAATGGCACGGCCTCGCAAAATCCTGCGGTCGACCGCATTGGCGTCATGCCCAATCTGCGCGCGATCATCGACGGCGACGTCCTCAATCTGGCGCCGGACGTCTATCTGCGCGACTTCGTCGGCGACAGCGGCGACGCCCATATGGGCGCGATCTCAGCGAGCCCCGACGTCATCCTGCGTCAGAACGCCGTCGCCGATCCGCAAGCCGCCTTCGGCCAAGGGAGCGGCGTCGAAAACAGCGCTGCGCTGGGCTATGAAGCGGAGGCGGGCCAGGACAATTTCGTCTATGTCCGCGTGCGTAATCGCGGCGGCTCGGCGGCGAACAACGTCGAGGCGACAGTCTTTTGGGCGCCGCCCTCCACGCTGCTGACGCCCGACCAATGGAATCCGTTGGGATCGACCACGCTGCCGTCCGTCCCGACCGGCGATCAGCTCACGGTTTCAAATGCGATCCAGTGGCAGGCCGCCGACATTCCGGCGCCCGGACATTATTGCTTTGTGGCGCTGATCGGCGCGACGGGCGATCCGGCCCCGGCGCCCGCGGATTTTCTCGACTGGGATAATTTCCGCAGCTTCATCCGCAACAACAACAATGTGACCTGGCGTAACTTCAATGTCGTGAACAATACGCCGCCGGCGGGCGCCCAGCCCCCGGGCTTCGTCGCACTGCCCTTCCTTATGGCCGGCGCGCCGGACAAGGCCCGCCGCATGCGGCTGGAGATCGCCAGCCGTCTACCAGCTAAGGCGGAAGCGATGCTCGAGATGCCTTTGGAGTGGGCGGAACTCCTCAAGGTCGCCGCACGGCCCGTCAAGGGCGACGCTCGCGAGAGGCGCGGCGTCGTCGCCATCAAGACGGCGGGACGCACGGCCTTCGCCGACGTCGTCTTCCCGGCGAAAGCGCGAATTCCGATGCGACTCCTCGTGAAGATTCCCGAGGATATGCGCAAGCAGGAGTTCGAGATCTACGCGCGGCAGATGTATGGCGAGGAGGAAGTCGGCCGCGTGACCTGGCGTCTCGCGCCGCCGCGCAAGCCGCAATAACAAGCGGCGTCCTTACAAAAAACAAAGCGCCGGCCATTGGGCCGGCGCTTTTTTCTATCCGCGAGCGACGCCTACTGCGCGGCGAGTTTGATCTCGGGATAGCTGCACTTTCCGTCGCTCTTCTCCTCGACATGGAGATGCGACGGCGGCTCGACGAAGGGAATGCCGAGCGTGCGCCAGACGTCGACGAGAGACTCGACGAGGTTCGCGATATGCGCCTGCGTGTGGCAGGGCGTCGGCGTGACGCGCAGCCGCTCGCTTCCCTTCGCCACCGTCGGATAGTTGATCGGCTGAATGTAGATCTTGCACAGCTCGGCGTCGCGCACCATCACCGGCACGATATGCGAGCCATTTTCCATGACGGGCAGGCCGGCGGCGGCGAGGGCGTGCTTGGTGATATGCGAGGCGCGCTGATGCGCCGCGCGCAAATCCGGTCGGCGCTTGAGCAGCCGCACGGCGGCGCAGGCCGCGGCGGCGACGGCCGGCGGCAGAGCCGTCGTGAAGATGAAGGAGGCTGCGTAAGACCGGATCGCGTCGATGACGACGGAGTCGCCGGCGATATAGCCGCCCATCGTGCCGAAGCCCTTGGCAAGCGTGCCTTCGATCACATTGACGCGCGCCATAACGCCTTCGCGTTCGCAAACGCCGCCGCCGCGCGCGCCATACATGCCGACCGCATGCACCTCGTCGACATAGGTCATTGCGCCATAGCGCTCAGCCAGCGCGACGATGTCGCCGACGGGCGCGATATTGCCGTTCATCGAATAGAGGCTTTCGAAGACGACAAGCTTGGGTCGACTGCCCGCTTCGATCAGCAGCTCTTCGAGGTGTGCAAGATCGTTATGGCGAAAGATCTTCTTCTCGGCGCGCGAGCGCTTCACGCCTTCGATCATCGAATTATGGTTCGAGGCGTCGGACAGAATGACGCAATTGGGCAGAAGGTCGGCGATGGTCGAAATCGCCGCGAGATTGGAAATCCAGCCCGAGGTGAAGACGAGCGCGGCTTCCTTGCCGTGCAGATCGGCGAGTTCGCGTTCAAGCTCGACGATGGCGTGGCTGGTGCCGGAAATGTTGCGGGTGCCGCCGGAGCCGGCGCCGACCCTGCCAGCCGTGTCGACCATCGCGGCGATCACGTCGGGGTGCTGGCCCATGCCGAGATAGTCGTTGGAGCACCATATGGTCACGGGCTCGACCGAGCCGTCGTCGCGATGCCAATTGGCGAGGGGAAAAGCTTCGACGTCGCGCTCAAGATGCGCAAAGACGCGGTAGCGGCGCTCGTCCTTCAGACGGGAGACGGCGGCCTCGAAGTAACGCCGATAGACCATGCTCGAACCCTTTGATTTTTTACTCTTGCCCCAGAGTTCAACGACTAGGCCCCCGTCCAGCCCGCCGTCTAGTTTGGACGTTTTCTTACATAGCCGATCCGCGCGTTAAAGGCGAGTGGCCGAATGACGCGCCCGCGCCTCTTTTCTTGCGCAGCGCGGCGCCACCGCCAATAAAAACAATGGCGCCACGAGGCAGCGGCGCCGCCCGGCGGCGCCCCGACCGCGCCGTTCCTGGCTCCACCTTCAGCGAGGCTTTTTTGAAGGCGGCGTTTATGGGATGACCGTCAGGCCTCGCGTGAGGTAACGAAGAGACGGGAGTGCGCGTGACGGCCATGAAGCTCTATACGAAAAAAGGCGACAGAGGCCAGACGAGCCTCTTCTCGGGGCGGCGGGCGGCGAAGTTCGATCCGCGCGTCGCGGCGGTTGGCGATCTCGACGAATTGTCGGCGAGCCTGGGGCTCGCGCGGGTCGTCTTCCCCGAGGCGAACGATCTTTTGAGCGGCGCGCAAAAGGCGCTCTACACGATCAGCGCCATTGTCAGCGCCGAAGCGCGGAAGATCGATCTTGCCTTCGACGACGCCGAGACCGCGGCGCTCGAAGCCGAGATCGATCGCGCCACCGACGCGCTGCCGCCGCTGCGCGATTTCATCTATCCAGGAGAGGCCGAGGCGAGCGCGCGTCTGCACATGGCGCGCGCCGTCGCGCGGCGCGCCGAGCGCAGCGTCGCCGCGCTCGATGAACCGCCGGCGCCCGAAAGCGCCCTCGCCTATCTCAATCGCCTGAGCGATCTGTTGTTCGCGCTGGCGCGGCTCGCGGACCTGCACAGCGGACACGCGGACCGGATGCTCGGCGGGTGAGGGTTTTGGGCGGCGGGAAGCGCCACGTCTCCGCCTTCCCGCCAGGTTGCGCAGCCACGCCCCGTCATCCATGGAAGATCGGAAACGCCTGAGGCTGGATCAGGATCAAGAGCCCGTAGACGAGGATGGCGATGCCCATGGCCTGCGCCACGGCGGGGGCACCAGGCGCCGTGGTGCGCGCCCATCCGCAGGGCGCCGAGCGTCCCTTCACGCCAGGAGGTCATGATGAAGCCGATCGGCGTGCGGCATTTGGTCAGGCAGAGCTCTTTTAGCGGCGTGAGCTGGTAGAGCCCGGCCGCGACAAGGATCAACCCGCCGACACGCGCCTCCGCCGGCGCCGAAAGATCCAGACGCGCGGCGACAGCCTCCGCGGCGCGCGCGCCAATATAAGCGAGGAGGCCAGACGCCATCCAGACGAGCAGATAGCCGGCGAGGAAGGCCCATGTTCCGACGAAGGCCTGTCCCCGTTTGCGGCGCGCGGCCTGCGTCTTGTGGAAGGTGATGACCTGCGCCTTGCCAGATCAGAAGCGTCCACGCCGCGACCGACAAAGCGATGAGCAGGGCCAGGATCGCGTGACGCTGAAGTGCGATCAGGTCCACGCGCGTCTGTGTCGGCGCCGCCATCCGTCAATTCGACCATTCGATCGGCGCGTAATGCCCGTTCTGGCCCGAATTATTCCAGTCCATGCCGTGGTCGCTGAAATGGTTGCCCGTGCGGCCGACGCCGAACGCGATTTTCTCCGGCGCGAGCGGATGTCCGGTCATGCCCCAGATTTCACCGCTCGGATGCATGCTCGCGAGCGGATCGACGGCGACGGCGAGAATGCCCGGGATTTCGACCGCGCGTGATTTGCCCTCGATCGTATAATGAATCGAGGTCTTCTTGACGCCGAGATGCGTTCCGACCAAAGGCGCGAAAGCAGCCATAGGTCCGCCTTCGTCGCCGCCGAAAATCGCGCCCAGAGCGGCGGTCTGTTCGTCGGTTGCGCGCTCGTCGATATAGACGGCGAGCGTCCAGTCGCCCTCCGCCATTGGGCCCGGCGCATGCGCCGCAAGCGCCACATTCAGCCCATCGAGCGCCACGTCGCCATAATGGCCTTTGTCGATGTGGAACGCCAAAATGTTGTCGCAACACCCTTGTGTCGGCGTCGCCATCATGGCCTTGGTCGAGACCAGTGCAGCGCCCAATAGGCGTCGGCGATGTCGTCAACCGCAAGAACGCCGTCCGCGCCCTTGGAGCGCGCGTAGTCGGCGAAATTCGTCGCCGCATATTCGCCCGCGATCACGCCGTCGACGACGATATGGGCGACATGAACGCCCTTTGAGCCAAACTCGCGCGCAAGCCCTTGGGCGACGGCGCGCAAGGCGGCTTTGGCGGCGGCGAAGGCAAGAAACGGCGGACGCGCCCGCAAGGACGCCGTCGCGCCGGTGAATAGGATCGTGCCCTGCCCGCGCTGGGAGAAGCGCCTCGCCGACTCTCGCCCGACGATGAAACCGCCGAGGGCGTTTTGTCGCCAAAGGCGCTCGAAGAGTTCGGGCGCCGTGTCCTGAGTGGAAGCAGCGACATTGCTCCCAACATTGTAAGCGACCAGCGCGAGGTCGCCGTCGCGGTCCGCTTCGTCGAAGAGGGCGGCGACGTCGGCTTCGCTCGTGGCGTCTGCGACTTTGATCGCGGCCGCGCCGCCCGTGGCGGCGATCTGCTCGGCGACGATTCGCAGCCGCTCCGGCGTGCGGCCCGCGACCATGACGCGGAGCCCTTCGCGCGCGAAACGCCGCGCCAGCGCGGCGCCGAGTCCCGACTCGGCGCCAACGCCAATCACGAGCGCACTCCCCCTAATCGCCATCGCCGGTTCTGTCATGGAGCGTCAATTCTCTTCGACCGCGCTCGCCTCATGCGCGCCCAAAGAGAAGAATGAAGTTGTTCGCCGGCATGTCCATAATTTTCTTAAGCGCGATATTGTGCGCATTGGCGGCGCGCTCGAGATCACGCACGTCCTTAAGGCCCCATTCGGCGATCTTGGGCGCGAGGATCTCCTGATCGAAAGCGGCGTTTGATTCGGTCGTATAACTGCCGTCAACCTTGAAGGGCCCGTAGATCGCGACAAAGCCATCC
>WSXZ01000016.1 GCA_009773555.1 Methylocystaceae bacterium
TCCCGTCGGAGGCGACGAGGAAGATCGCCGGAACCTCGCGATTGCCCTCAAAACGCAGCGTCGTCTCCTTGCCGTCGTCGTACACTGCGTCTGGCTCCAAGCTGGACGATCCTTGCGCCGAATAGCGCCAATTGCGCGGGCTGGCGGCGTTGTGGAGCGCGAAGGTCTCGTTGATCGCGCGGGCTTCCATCTCGCCGCGTCGTGCCGCAGTCACGTCCCGGCGCGCCTCGGCTTCGTCGCCGGGATAAGCGAAGCGCACCATGAAGTAACTTTCCGCAAGCGAACTCTCGGCGATCGACAATTCGAACTGGTAGGAGCGCTTGCGGCCGTCGCGGCGCGTCGTCACCACTTGCAGATTGGTGGAGGGATGTTTTTCGCGCGGCTTGAGAAAAAGGATATTGCCGGTGGGCGCGACCTCCCAGGAGACGGAATCGCCGATCGCGACATGGGCGATCTCTTCGTCCTCGGCAAAAAGAATCTGGGTAGAGGCGCGAATGACGCCGTTGATCTTGACGACATTGGCGGGGTCATAGGCGACCATGCGCACGCGGGCGTCGCGCGACCCGGCGCTCGGCTGCTGCAAGGCGAATGAGGGGAGGGGCGTGAGGCAAACCCCAGAGGCCAGCATGATAAGGCCGGCGAGAGGAAAGCGACTGATCATGGCGCGGTCTCCGGATCGGAGCGGTATTCCGAGACAAGAAAACCGAGGGGATTGATCAGGCGATCGGACGAAGAGATCGTCGCTTTCTTCTCGAAGGAGAAGGCGAGCGTCGCGATCCAATGCGAGAGCTTGGTTTCGTCGCCTCGGCGCGTTTCGCGCATAAAGCGCACTGAGGCGAGATTGGGGCCGAGCAGCGAGATCGCCTTGATGCGGATTTCGGCGACGCCGCTGCGGCCATAGGCGACTTGCGGGCTGTCGGGATTTGATCCCCGATAAAGCGATGAAAACCGCGTCTGTTCACTTTGGGTCGACAGCAGCGAGATCGTCCGAAAATTCACCGGCGCTTCAATGAAGCTGTAGCCTTCCCGCGCCCGCACATATTGAGCGAGAAAATATTTGGCGATGGCCTCGTCATAAGTCTGCGGCTCGTCCTTGAGGCCGGAAACCACGTCGACGACGCCGGTCGCATTGTCGACGCGGATGATGAAGGGCTCGACGGTCTTGAGAGGGGTGAGAGCGGCCACCGCACCGATTGAGACGAAGGCGAGAGCCGAGGCCGCCGCTGCGACGCCCCAGGCGAGGCGCTTCGAGCGCTGCGCCGAAAGCAGCAGATCCTGCTCCCAAAGCCGGGCGCGCTCGAAGTAGCTTTTCAGATCGCCGGCCTCAACCATGATCGGCTCCTCCGCAGCGCCGTAACGAGGCAGCGATATCAAAGACGGGTTTTGCGCGCGCGATAAACGGAGCGCGGCCGACCTCGCCCTTGCGGATAAGCGGCTCGGCGGGCGCCTCGATCGGCTCTGCCGGGATGGGCTTCGCGCTCTCCCAATCCCACAGCGATCGGTTGAGCGGACGCCGCGCCGCGCCGTCGCAGGACGGCGCGCCCGCGCCCGTCAGGCTGGCGCAACCACTGAGCGACGCCGCGAGCGCGAGCGTAAGCAATGTGAAAGCCGCCTTCATTCCCTCTCCCCAATCCTCGAGATGATCGAATTTCGCTATTCGGCGGGAACATGGCGGATGCCGCCGCCTGTCCGCCGTCCGCGCAGCGTTTGGAGTGACCGCGCTGTGGCCATCCGGGCGCCCGCATAGGCGCCGATCGTGGCCGCCGCGGTCGCCGTGGTGGCGTAGGCGGCCATCCAGCGATTGAGCATGTGGGCGGCGAGCGAGGCTCCGCCGCCGGCAAGCGCGCCGGCAATCTCCGGCAATTGCAGCGCGATATAGGCGGCGAGCCCGAGGACGGCGCTGATCGCCACGGCGCCGACGATCAATTGCCCGCCGGTCGCGGCGTTGGCGCCATATTTGTCGACAAAATGCCCAACGGTCGTCAGCATCAAGCCGATCAGCGCGACGACGAGCACATGCAAGATTACGAAATTGGCGAGTTGGCGTGTCCAGGCCTCGCCAAAGGTCCGCGTCGCCTCGAACAGCATGAGCGCGATGAAGATCGGACCGAGCGCAAGAACGAGCGCCAGACCGACCTTGGCGTAAAGCATGATCGCGAATTGCAAAAAGCCGCTGACGGCGGTGAAGACGAGAAGGATCGCGGCGATCAGAGCGGGTGCGAAGTTAGTGATTCCGGCCTGTTCGTAAATCTGAGTTGCGACCTCGATGCCCTTGCTGAGCAATTGATCGAAGGGCTGACCGGACTTCATGTCGAGTCCGCCGCCAGCGATGACCGCACTGATTTCCTTTGGAAGCGACTCAAAAAAGAGGCTCGTGACATATTGCTGATAAGACGCAGGGTCGGTCGCGAGCATGACGACCGTTATGATCCTGATCGTCCGCCAGGCGAAGTCGAGGATCGGCTCCTGAATGGCTCCGCGCATAACGGCGACGCCATAGATCACGACATAAAGCATCACAGCGACGCGCAGCGGCCCGTCGACCCAGGAAGTGAGGTTCTGTACGGAGTTCGAGACGAACTGCGTGATCGGCTGTTCAAACTCTTTCAAGAACTCATCAAAAACCTGGATCGCCATTGTCTTTCGCCCCTCAGCGCTTCAGACTCTTGATGGCGCGCTCTCTGCCGAGCATCATCAAGCGTTCGTTGGCATAGCCGGCGTTGACGCAATCCGAGCTCTTGCCGAGTCCACCGGGATCATTGCGGCACTTGGCCCAGGTCTCGTCGAACGCCTTGGGGTCTTCCAGGAATTCGAGCACCGTGCGTGTTCTCGCCAATTCGGGCGTGGGTGATTGAGTTGACGACTTGTCACCAGCCTTATCGCCGCAAGCTGCGAGCAGGAGGAGCGAGCCGAAAAGCGGCAATAGGCGTCTCATCGCAGGGCTCCTTTCATCTCTTGGACGAGCTTTCGGCCATGCTCGCGTTCGCGCTCGACGTCCATGTCGGCCTGTGCGCGTTGGATCATGGCGAGGCCTTGCAGGCGCAGCACGTCGTTTTGCAATAGAGCTTGTTCGGCCTGGAGGCGGGCGGAAAGATCGAGCACTTCCTTGGCGTCCTTGGAGGCGCTGATCTGGCGGCGCAAGGTCTCGAGTTGGTCGATGCGGCGGGAGGCCGTGTCGTAGACGGCCTGGCCGAGCGAGTGCTTGGCGCCGGTCTGGCGAGCGATGCGATCGAGTTCGGAGGCGTAGAAGGAGTTTCCCGGGTTCTCGGTATAGACGCGGTTCTGCGATAGGTAAGTGTCCATTGAGGCGGCGAAATTGCCAGACCCCGATCCCTTGATCATGCCCTCGATCTGCGAGAATTCGCCCGGCAGATATTTGCGAAATTCCGACGAGTTCAACTGGCTCGCGACATCATTGGCGTTGGTCAGCCTATTGAAGGAATCATAGAGCTGCTTTGCCTGGGCGAGTTGGTCCTGCGCGACTTTCAGCTGCGAGGAAAGCGTCTCGACCTGCTTCTTCATCTCAATCAATTGATCGAACTGGCGGGCGAAGACGCTTGGATCGAAGACGACCTGGGCCGACGCCGGAAGGGGAAGGGGAAGGGGAAGGGGAAGGGGAAGGGCGGCCATGATCGCAAGAGGCAAGAATCGAGTGGGTGGCTTCATGCGAGACCCTTTCGGCGCTGATGAAACAGAGGAAGCCATTTGTCCGAATCGTCGCCGACGTCAGCGCGCAGGCGATCGAGGAGTTCGACGGTCGCGGTGCGCCCTGAAAGAACGGCGAGCGCGTCGTCCATGCCTTTCAGATCGAGTTCGGCAACGACGGCGTCATGGCCCTGTTTCAATAGAAACCGACGGCTCTCCGTCGAGAGCTCCTCACGGATGAGCCGGAATTCCGTCTTGGTGAGATGGAAGCCATCGACATAATCGCGAGCCTGACCTCGGGCGTTCGGAAAGAAGATTTGGGTCGGGCATTGCTCGACGATCGTATGCGCGATTGGGGAGGCGAGGGCGTCGCGCGGCGATTGCGTGCCGAACACCATGACGCCATTCTTCTTGCGGATGGTCTTCAGCCCGTCATTGGCAAGATCACGGAAGGTCAATGGCGATGACGATACGGCGTCCGTCGATCAGCTCCTCGACGCGTCGAAAGAGGACCATCATCAATGGCGTACGGATAATTGCGTCATCGAGGACCTCGGTCATGTCGAAGCCGAAGGCATGGGCGTCGAGGCTGATTGCATCCTCGTCGGCATCGAGAACCCACCCCAAAGCGCCGCCCTTGCACCAGCGCTCTAACCGTGCGCCGATTCCTTCCGTGTCGCGCTGGCCGAGGAAGACGCGCAGCGCCGAAAAGGAGCGCTCGGCGCGCGGCATGTCGCGCAGCGCGAGAAGGCCGACGTCGATCCGCTGCTCATCGGCGACCGACAGCGGTCGGCCTTCGACGCCGACCAGTTTGCGCACCAGCGCGCCGAGAAACGTCAGATTCGCCGGCGTGAGATCGAAGCTCTTCAGGGGCGCGCAACCGGTCGGCGCGCCACTCTTCAGAGCGAGATAAGCGCCGCCGATCGCCCGGATAAACAGTTCGGCCCCGCGATCCTTGTCGAACAGCACCAGCTGGCAGCCGAGCTTTTCCGCCTGCGCCAGGGCGAAGGTGAGGAAAGCGGTCTTCCCCGATCCTGACGGGCCGGAAACGGCGATCCCGAGGCGGTTTTGAGGACGGCGACGGCAGGTCCCCAATGATTGCCGTCGGGATCGCCCGAGGGATAGGCATGGAAGGGCGAGAACGCGGCGAAGTTGCGCGAGGTGATCGCGCCGGCCCGCGCCCGATATTTGAACAGTCCCGGCAATTGCGCCCAGAAGGCCGCCTCTAACCCAAGGTCCTCGCGCGCGACGACGGCTCCGGCGTCGGCGAGAATCCGGCGGGCGAGGCTCATCTTGTCGAGCAGGGCTCTTGGCGCGTCGGCAAGGACGAGCAGCGACAGATGGTGTTCGCCCATCACGAAGCGGTTCGATTCGAGATCGTCGAGCGCGGCGTCAAGGTCGCCAATCTGCGAGGCCGCCGGATCGTTGGCGGACAGCAGCTGGTTTTGCTTGCGCGTCATCACCGTCTTCGCTTCCGATTTGTCGAGGAATGCGAAGCTCTGCGCGAGCACCAGCTCGAAGGGGGCGGCGAGAAGGCCGTTGAGGAGGCCAGGCCTCGTCGTCGCCGGATAATCTTTAAAGGCCAGCATGCCGGCAAAACGCGACCCGCCGGGGCTGCGGATTTCGATGGTCTCGCGGCCGAAGACCAGACGGTTCGCATAGAGCGCCGGTCCGATCGGGCCATGGACCAAGGGGAAGGGAAGACTCTCACACGCGACGAACTCCTGCAGGAACGAGCCGGTCTCGGAAAAGACGACGCCATGCCGCTCCACGAGGCCGAGGCGGCGCGGGCGGTAGCGATCCAACGCCGCCATCAGATCGCGCGTCACGTCTTCGAGCTTGTTCAGCCCTAGAGTATCGACCTCGGCGCCGGCGTGCCGCGCGCTGCCGAGCCGCGAAAAGAACAGTGAGGCGCGCTCGGTTGCGTCGCGTCCCGGATGCCAGACGAGCGTCAGGGTGAGTTCGTTGCGATAGAGCGTGTCGGAAACGAGCCTCGTCCGATAGGCGGCGTCGAGTTCCCGCGCAAAATCCGAACGAAAGGCGCCGACCGGATAATCTCCTGCGCGACGGCGCGTGAGATGCGTCCACAGCGCCAGCCGTTCGTCGGCGATATTACGCAGCGTGAGATTGAGCTTGGTTTGGAGATCGTTGAGGTCGGTTGGATCCGCTGTCTCGAAGGAAACGCCGGCAAGACGAATCGTGGTGATCAGCGCGCGCGTCGACAGCGAGATCACATGTTCCGTGACATGGCGCAGATAGGGGAGGTGAACGCTCGCTTCGACCTCTCGCGCCTTGATGCGCGTGGCGATGCTAGCCATGGGGGAGCTCCTTGGCGCTGAAGCGGCGCAGAAGGCGTAACGGCGTGCAGGACGAGCCGCCCCACAGGCGCGCGTTGCGGTGACGGCCGCGCGTTTCCAGCCAGGCGAACAGGATGGGGAACTGGTTGGCGTCGCGGCGGCAGATCAGCCGGCACACAAAATGGATGGGCAAGGCGACGAGGCCGTAGAGCAGGCTACCCGCGAGCACGAACAGAATCGACGAGAAGATGACGTTGAGTCCCATGGCCTCCATCGTCACGCCAAGAATCATCGCTGGCCGCGTGCAGGCCAGAAAAAGGGTGTCCTCGACGAGGCGTTCGTCGCTCTTGGGCGCGCTCATCTGCCGGTGAGCGTGGAGACGATTTCGGCGGCGCCGAACAGGATGGCGACGCCGAGAATGACGTAGCCAGCGCGCCTCAAGTCGAGATAGCCAAACATCCAGGACATGCCGGTGATGATGATCGCAAGCGTCGCGAGGAGCTTCGCCACATTGCCGGTGAGCGCGTCGACGATGTTCTGGAGCACCTTTTCGACATTGGCGCTTTGCGCCGCGGCGGGTTCGCTGAAGGCGAGCGTGGCGACCATGCCCGAGAGCAGGAGAAAGGAGAGACGACGAGCGAGGGGATGCATGATGAATCCAGACTCTGTGTGAGAGATAAAAGATTGTTTGTGGCTAGCGGGGAGAGGAAGCGGGCGCTTCATAGACAAGGAGCGATCGTCCGGACGGATTGCCGAAAACGTCCCATGGCTTTTTGGGCGGTGGATCCGATTGTTCGGCGGTGCTTTCATCGCGATGCATGGGTCGCTCGTCGCGACGATCAAGACCGTCGTCGGCAGAAAATCTTGCTCGCCCGACGCTTTGAACGCGCGCGATCTTCGACGTCACGAAATGCTTCGGGTCGTCGCTGAGAATCTGCGCGGCGGCGCGCAGCGCCGGACAAGGCTCGAAGGCTTCCGCCACGCCGATCCCGGCCTTGTCGAGATCGCCAAACGTCAGACCGGCGAGGCCCAATCGCGCCTCTTGTTTGGCGATTTTCGCCTGCATCGCCAGCTCGATCGCTTCCTGCTTCGAAGTCGCCAATATTTTGATCGGCTTTCGGCCGTCGATCGTAAGCGAAAGCGGCTCGAAGCGGCTCGCCATCCGCACGATCTCAATCAGCGGCCGCGCATCAGAACCGGGCGCGCAGCGCTCGGCGAGCGCCATGAAGGCTGAAGGGTCCATTCGATTGACTCCGCAGACAATCAGGCGGCGACGCAACGTTGCGTGTCAGCGCAAGAGCGGTTTTGAGAAAGAAGGGGGGCTGCAATGCGCAAACGTCCACGGTGGAGGGCAATGATCTGCATGAGGTCGAGCTTTCCGAATCGATTGTGAATTCAGAGCGGAACAAAACAAAAGCGTGGACGCGCCGAACCTGCGAGATTTCGCAGGGGTTATTTGCGCACAGGCCTTCATAAAATCGCCGCATCCTGCTCACACACACCGCCCGCAAAATGGCGGCGGCGTTCATACGAGCGCATGCAACGCGGGGCCATTGCATCAAGCAGGAGCAGGCGGGCGCCGGGGCAAGGCGAGAAGGTTAAGAGATGCGGCAACTTGAAAATGTGTTTCAGGAATTTGTCGACGCCATGCATACGGCGTCGGACCCATTGGCTTTTCGGGCGCTCGGCGAGCGGGCGACTCAAAGATTGGGCTTTCGCTCGTTCGCCTATCTCGGAGTCGCCGACGAGGCTCATACGCTGATCTCGACCTATCCGAAGGAATGGACGACGCACTACTTGAACGAACGCTATCAGCAGATTGATCCGGTGTTCATTCGAGCGCGCCGCGACCGCCATCTGTTCGATTGGGATGGAGCGCAGGCTTCGAAGGGCCGGAGAAACCCCTGCAAACGCTTCTTCGGCGAAGCGTCGGAATTTGGGATAGATAAGGGCATGACCATTCCGATCCGGGCCGGCTTCGACCGCTTTGCACTTTTTACCTTCGCCGCTGATAAGCGCGGTCCGGATGTTTTCGAGAAGGTCGCGGAAGCGCAGGAAATCTTGCAGCTCATGGCTTTGTATTTCCACTCCCATGTCGAAGCCGCGTTGAAACCATCGAGCCTCTCCAGGCGATCGTCACCGCTGAGCCAGCGCGAAGCGGAGTGTCTCGCTTGGACCTCGCGGGGGCGCGCCATGGATCAGATCGGCCAGATCCTCGATATCAAACCGCGCACGGTCGCCTTTCATCTCGACAATGCGCGTAACAAACTCCATGCCGAGAATGTGGCGCACGCCGTGGCGTTGGCCTTGAGGCGCGGGTTGATTCCCTGACGGACAGCGAGGCGAAGCCGATTGCAGGCGTTCATTCTTCGGGGCGGGTTGCGGCGCTCGCTGCGTCCGGTTTAGCTGGCTCCGGAATCGGGATGTAGCCCAATTCCTCGTCCAAGGCGGCGAGGGTTCTGTAAGCTACATCCAGCGCCGCCGTCGCCTCGCTCATAGCAAGCCTGACCTCCTGCAAGCGAGCAATGATCGCTTGGCCGGATTGGATGAGATGCGATCTTTGAGGAGAAGCCACGCCATCAAGGATTGCGATTTTGGCGCGGCCCTGCCAATCGGCAAGGGCTCGGCGCGCGGCCGCCTCCTCCTGTTCCATCTCTTCAACCCTGGCGAACGCCTCGCGGTAGCGGCGCAAAGCATCGATAGCCCTCCTTTCAAGATCGACGTTGTCGCCCATGGTCCCCTCTCTCCGACCAATATTTTGTTTGAGCTATCGAATTATCATTTTCGAACTCTAAACGTGCAGCGCAAGAGGGAGAGCAAGCATAAGGGACGGCAGCTGTGACCTGTCTATTTGGACGGGCGCCTATGAATTGCCGCTCCGCTGCATCCAAAGGTCGTCTCGACGGAGGGATAGGTGGTGAACCTACCTGCCTTGAGCGCCTAGCTGTGCGTCGTCTTCCATTTGATCGAACAACCTATCGATGAAATTTGATCGGGCGGCGCCAGGCCCGTCGCGGCGATGGCGTGCATCGCCTCGACAAGCTCGCGCCTTGCGCCGGCCCGGGGCGGAGTCGTGCGTCCCTCGTCGAGACGACCTCGGTATTTGAGCTTGCGATCGCGATCGTAGCCGAAGAAATCAGGCGTGCAGACTGCGCCGTAGGCCCGTGCGACGGACTGTGTTTCATCGTGAAGATAAGGGAATGGGAAATCATGCGTTTTCTGGAATTCCTTCATCTTGTCGAAGGAGTCCTCAGGATAGCTCTCAGCGTCGTTCGAGCAAATGGCCGCGAAGCCGACCCCTTTCCGCATGAGCACGCGCGCATCGGCGACAAGGCGGTCAATCACCGCTTTGACGTAGGGGCAGTGATTGCAGATGAAGACGATCACCGCGCCATTTTCGCCGGCTACATCGTCGAGCGTGTAGGTTCGGCCATCCGTGGCGGGAAGCCGAAAATCCGCCGCCGGCGTGTCCAGGGTTATATGCTCGGGAGTCGTCGCCATGGGTCGCGCCTCTCTGTTTCTTAAAATGTAACGCCTGATCCTGTCATTCTGCTGGCATGACCCTGACTTCGGTCGTCGCGGAGTTGGCGATGAAGCATTCTCGGTGCGCCTTATCGTGTAGCCATTCGAGATCTGCTTGCGTCGGCTGCTTGTCCCCGCTGTAAATAATTCTCGGGCGCAATTCGACGTGCGTGATGGCGAGCTTGCCGCTGGCGTTCTTTTCGAGGCGCCCGACGGCGTTGTCCTCATAACTGTCGACAACGAAGCCCTTGTTCGACGCCAGCGCCAGAAAGGTCAGCATGTGGCAGCTCGACAGCGCCGCGACAAAAGCCGCCTCTGGATCGACGCGCTGTGGATTGCCCAGATAGGCGGGCGCGGCGGAAGCTGGCGTCTCGACGCCGCTATCGAACCGCCAGATATGGTCGCGGCTGTAATTCTTGTAGTCGAAATCGGCGCCGTTGCGGGCCCATTTGATCATGGCTTTGTGTTCGGACATTTTGACCTCACTCATCTTATGCTCGTTTCTTTCTTCAACGCGACCGAGATGCCGGCCGAGCGCAGAGTCCACGCCTGAGTGCATATATGGTTCAGTCATTGGATGAGAAACATTCCCAGCGGCTCATTAGATTGGACGCCTCTTGCAGAGCGCTCTAACCTCCTGGCGATCAGAAGCGATCCGCTGCGTGTGGGTTAGATCTTGCAGAACGCGATCTATCCAACCCCCGATGGTTTGAAATTACGAAACTGCGAAGTCGCGCGTGGTTCCGGCGTTGCTGGAAAGGCGCAGAGACGAATCGGCAGGTGCAGGATCCCATGCAGGCGTTGCGAACGAGGAGAGAAATGTGATTGTGTGCGCCCAGCGACATGTGGCGGCGAAAGGATCGGGCCGTGTGCAGCCTGTATTCGGTGACGAAGGGCCAGCAAGCGATCCGCGAGACGGCCGGCGCGATGCGCGACCGCACCGACAACTTGGCTCCTTTCCCCGCCATCTTTCCCGATTACGCGGCCCGATCGTCCGAAATCAGTACTCGATGCGCGAATTGACTCTGCCGCGCTGGGGGACGCCCTCGCCGGTCTTCGCGCTGAAGGACAGGAACTCGGATCCTCGGCGTCACCAATGTCCACAACCTCAAATCCCGCATTGGCGGCGTTGGCTCGGGGTCGAGCGCCGCTGCGTCGCGCCCTTCAGCAGCTTCTCCGAGAAGGAGGCGTTGCCGGACGGCGCGAAGCCGCCGCAGTGGTTCGCGCTCGACGAGACGCGGCCGCTGGCGCTCTTCGCTGGAATCTGGACCCGCGGGACGTCGGTGCGCAAGGTGAAGGAAGGCGAGACAACCAATGACGTCTTTGCTTTTCTAGCCACCGTACCGAACAATGTGGTTGGTTCGCTTCACCCAAGGGCGTGGCCCGCTATCTTGACGACGCGCGAGGAAATCGACCGCTGGATGACGACGCCTCTCGATGAGGCGGTCAGGCTTCAGCGACCGCTTGCCGACGACGCTCTCCGGATTGTTGCGAGGGGCGAGAAGAAGGACGAGGGAGGCCTCACGACCTGACGATCATGCTCGCGCCGAACGAAATTCCAGATACGGAGAGGAGCAACGTCGAAAGACGAGATAGCGATATCGCCGTCGAACCTCCTCGGCAACGCAAGATCATCCACATCGATATGGACGCCTTCTACGCCTCCGTCGAGCAGCGCGACAATCCGGAGCTGCGCGGCAAGCCGGTCGCCGTCGGCGGATCGCGGGAGCGCGGCGTCGTTGCGGCGGCAAGCTACGAAGCGCGAAAGTTCGGCGTGCGCTCCGCCATGCCGTCGGTCACCGCCAAACGGAAATGCCCCGAGCTCATTTTCGTGAAGCCTCGTTTCGACGTTTACAAAGAAGTGTCGCGCCAGATCCGTGCGATCTTCGCCAAACACACGCCGATCATCGAGCCGCTGTCGCTGGACGAAGCCTATCTCGATGTGATCGAGAATTTGCGGGGAATCGCGTCGGCGACACAGATCGCCGAGGACATACGAGTGGCAATTCGCTCTGAAACCGGCCTCACTGCCTCGGCTGGGGTCTCCTACAATAAATTCCTGGCCAAGCTTGCCTCGGATTACAGGAAGCCCGACGGCCTCTTCGTCATTACGCCGAAGATGGGGCCGGCCTTTGTCGAGACCCTGCAGGTCGGGAAATTCCATGGCGTCGGGCCGGCAACAACCGCGAAGATGAACCGGCTTGGGATCGAAACCGGACTCGACCTCAGAATGCAGACGCTTGCCTTCCTTCAGCACCATTTCGGGAAATCGGGGCTTTATTACTATTGGATTGCGCGGGGCGTCGACAACAGGCCGGTGCGCCCTGACCGCGTCCGCAAGTCGGTGGGCGCCGAGAACACTTTTGTCGAGGATCTCTTCACCTTCGCGGCGGCGCGCGCCGCGCTCCAGCCGATCATCGGAAAAGTCTGGCGCTGCTGCGAGAGCGCGGGAATACGTGGGCGCACCGTCACATTGAAGGTGAAATATGCAGATTTCCGCCAGATCACGCGCAGCCGCACGGGCCCCGCGCCTATTGCAACGCAAGCCGAACTCGAACAGCTCGCCTTTGCTTTGCTCGGACCCGTGTTTCCCGCGACAAAGGGAATCCGGCTGTTGGGCGTAACGTTGTCATCTCTCAGTGAAGAGCAATCGGAGCTTGACGTTCAATTGAGCCTGAGCATTTAGCGCAAGCCAAATCGCGCCCGAGGTCAGGGCGAATTCGCTTAAGAAGCCCTCGATATCCGCCGTTTCGGCATTATTGCGACCTGTACCAATTTTTGGGTTCAGAGATGGGCAAGTACACATCCGTCGTTATCGGCGATCATTTTGCTTCGTTCATCGAAGACCAAGTCGCCGCCGGTCGATATGGTTCCGCCAGCGACGTTGTCCGCGCTGGTCTGCGTCTGTTGGAAGAACAAGAGGAGAAGCTCGAAGCGTTGCGCGCGGCGCTTGTCGAGGGCGAGACGAGCGGCGCCTCGACGCCCGAATGATCCCTGATGGAGTCGATAATTGTCCGCATTCTGAATCAACGCATTTTGACCGTCAACTGTGAGGCTGCTTTGCGGAGCCCGCGTTCGAGTCAAATGGCATCACAAGTTTGCGTCGCCGGGGTGGTATCGATGCCGACCCTGCGCACGCACGCGCGGGGCGCGAAATTTGTGGGATTTGCCTTTTTGCTCATTCCGATCGCACCCTTTGCGATCGATCATGAGCGTGGAGGCTCGTCATCGCGTTCAATGTCCACGAGGCGTTCGACCTCTTCGGCTTCATCGTCTTCTTCAATCAGTGGAAGGACGCTCGTTTCGTCTGCCTCTTCGACTGCCGGTAAGACAAGATCGTCCACAACAGGATCGACTGGGGCGGGCCTGTTGATCGCGGCGGCTGGGATCGTCCATCGTCTTGGCGCCGAGCGCACAATCTCCACGACCTGAAAGACGGCGCGACATTTGGGACATACGATCGGTGTGCGACCAAGATCGAAAAACAGCGCATTGCAGTCCAAGCATCGGCGCTTTACGCCGAGTTCAGCTTTGGCCACCGGGCTTGACCCCTTCAAGGATTGGCCCTCCGGAGGGCGAGGAACATCGGCTGTCGAACCCAACTACATTCGTCGTTACGTCCATCTTCGGCAAAATGAGTTCGCTTTCGATCGGGCGCAAATTCCAAGAGCGCCAGCATGCTGGGAAAGCATCAGACCTCCGGGGAATGCCCTGCAGCTATGGGTATTGGCGAGCGAAGCTTATTCGATGCCGAGTTTGTTCTGAATATGAGACAAATGAAAGTGGTAAAGTTACGCCGAAGATCGAAATCAGCGTGGCGACGCCGCTGAGATCCGAGGCATTCGGGAAATGCGCATACGTCAAAATACCACAATGCCTTTGATCCCGAGGATTTGACCGCGAATTCACAGTCTCCGATTCACCGGCAACTAGAGCTGATAAATGTATGTCGTACTTACCTTGTGCCGCTCCGCGATCTCGGCGACGGGCACGCCTCTTTTGCGTTCTGCGCGTACCGCCTTCCTGAATGCTGCTAGCTCTTTTCCGCTGCGGCGCGCGCGCGCCTTACGAGCAGGAACGCTCGCTGATGCAATGCTCTTTCGCTGCTGGGACCTTTTGCTAGCCTCCGCGAGGATTGCCTGCGCGGTTTCGATGATCTTTTGCAGTTGGCCAATTTGTCGTTTGCTGAGTTCCATGGATCCATTCCAGAATAGACGATAAAACACCTACACTATCTTCGGAATGAAGCAAGTTACTGGCGCTTGTTGAAAGCAGCATGGAGACATTCGTTTTGCATGCGCAGAATCAGTTTGATCTGCGTTATTCAACAAGGCTCCAGAAGCCGCCCTTTGCGTCCATGCTTCAGCAACAACGCAGCGCGATAAGTTTTCTACGGATCGATCGGCCATGATGAATCTTCATGCGCTGCGAGTGCACTGAGCAATCGCCTCGTCAGTTTTGCGAAACCGCGAAGGGGCAGGCTCGACCGCCTGGACCGATGGCGTCTTAATCGGGCTCTATTTCCAAGAGAGCTGATCCTTGGGCAGCCGGCCGCTCGGATCGTAGACTGAGACTTTGTGGGGAAGACTCTTGCCCCATTTCCAAAGGACCAGATTTTGATCGGCGGCGGTCGCGCTGGGCGCGAAGCTTGGAACCAGAATCCCCACTTTGCCGGCGTCGATGAATTTTCGCGCCAGCCGCCACGACGGCGGTTCCTTGCCTTGCGAAATGTAGGAGAACCAGGCGCAGGCCATGTCCCCGAAGGAGACGCCGGCTGCATTTTGGCCGGCCTCAGCGCGAAGATCAACAACGTCCTCGCAATCGACGTCATAGGAACATAATACGCAGGGCTCGATCTTGTGCGCGAAGCCCTGATTGATCTCTGCGACGGCGGTCATGATGGAGAGCGCGAGATAAAGCGTCGGCACCCCCTTGGGATTGAAACGCGCGCCGTGGACCGCCGCGCCGTCGCCCGAGAGCGGCGCGAAGGACCACCGTGGATCATGCGCCCGATAACAGGTCGCCCGAAACCTCAAGCAAAGCCGCCTAGGGCGATGTGGTCGAGATAATCGCGCAATGCGCTCGCTTGTCCGTCCTTGACCAGCGCCTCGGCGGTGCGTCCGCCAAAGGCCGCGATCGGCTGCGCGCGATACCAGGCCATGGCCTGTTCCTTGCCGCCGGCCCACCCAGCGACGCGCGAGACGATTTCGAGCATTTCCTTCAGGCGAGACTGGGTCTTGGGCGCTTCAAGACGCGCCAGCTTATAGAGCGCCTCGCGGCTCAATCCGATGGTTTCGGCGAGCTGGCCTTTCGACATGCCGAAGGTCGCGGCGACCTTGTCCACGGTGACGACGCCTTTGTGGTTCATCAGCTTCGCGACCAAAGGCCCCTGCTCCGCTGAGCCCGAGAAGCTGGCGATTGGAGCTGCGGCCTTCCTGGTCGCCTTCCGCCCGGATGGTGCGGCCTTCTTGGGCTGCGGCGCGCGTGGTTTGACGGCGGTCATGGGAAGGTTTCCTGCCAGTTTTATAGGCAATATTATATGGCATATTCTGGCTGGTTCAAGCGGGGAAAGTAAGAGGGCCCTTTGGGCTTCGAGACGGGATAGAGGGTGAGAGAGAGGCTTTCGTCCGCCTGTCGCGGAGTTCTGGGACATGTCGAAGATCACGCTGGTTTGGGGGCGAGGGATATTGCGCTGGATAGACTTGTGGCGTCCGATGCCAATGTGCGTCGGATCAAGGCAGGGGTGAGCGTCGAGGAGTTGGCGGAGGATATCGGCCGGCGTGGGTTGTTGCAGTCGCTGAGCGTGCGGCCGGTGTTCGATGGCGAGGGCGCCGAGACAGGCAAATTCGCGGTTGGCGCCGGCGGTCGCCGGCTTGCTGCGCTGAAACTTCTCGTCAAACAAAAGCGTCTCGCCAAGAATGCGCCCGTTCCCTGCATCGTTAAGACGGAGGGGATCGAGGAAGAGGATTCGCTCGCCGAGAATACGATGCGCGAGGCGCTGCATCCGCTCGATCAATTTCGGGCATTCAAGGCGTTGAACGACCAGGGGCTGACCATTGACGAAATCGCCGCGCGCTTCTTCGCCAGCGCGCAGGTCGTGCGCCAGCGCCTCAAACTCGCGGCGGCGAGCCAAAAGCTGCTCGATCATTATGTCGCCGAGGAAATGACGCTGGAGCAACTCATGGCCTTCTGCGTCACGGAAGATCACGCGCGCCAGGAACAAGTATGGGGGGCGTTCACCCACGCCTACAATAAAGAGCCCTATACGATCCGGCGCATGCTGACCGAGGGCGCGGTCAAGGCGGGAGACAAGCGCGCCGTCTTCGTCGGCGTCGAGGCTTACGAGGCCGCCGGCGGCGTAATCCTACGCGATCTCTTCGTTCACGATCATGGCGGCTGGCTGCAGGATGTCGCGCTACTCGATCGTCTTGCCCGCGAAAAACTCAGTGCGGCCGCAGAAGAAATCCGCGCTGAGGGCTGGAAGTGGTCTGAATTCGCGATCGATTTTCCTTATGGCCATACCAATGGCCTGCGCCGGTTGCCGGCGAGTTATGCGCCGGTTTCCGACGAGCAGCAGGCGCGCTACGACGCGGCGCTCGAGGAATATGACGTGCTGTCGCAAGAGCATGAAGGCGTCGACGAACTTCCCGAGGAGATCGACCGCCGTATGGCTGAACTCGAGCAGGAGATTGCGACCGTCGAAGAACGCCCGGCGATCTACGATCCCGCCGAAATCGCCAAAGCTGGCGTCTTTATTAGCATCGATCACGCGGGCGCCCTGAAGGTCGAACGCGGCTTATTGCGTCCTGAAGATGAGGCTGCCGCTCGATCTGAGGAAGATAGCGGCACCCTATCGTCGACGGTAGTTGCTTCGCAAAATGACGCCGTGGAGGAGGATAGAGAAGGTTCAACGGGCGAAGCGTCCGCCGCTCGCTCCAATGGCGACGAGGAGGCCGAGAGCTCGCCCAAACTTGCGGATCGGCTGCTCGCGGAGTTATCGGCGCATCGCACGCTGGCGCTGCGCGCGACATTGGCGAGCGATCCCGAGGCGGCGTTTCTTGCGGCGACCCATGCGCTAACGCTTAATGTCTTCTACGGCGCGGCACAGCATTGCTGTCTCGACATTTCTGAGAAGAGCGTCCCTCTCGGCTCCCATGCTCCGGGTCTCGGCGACGCAGCGGCGGCCCGGGCCTTGCAGGAAAGCTTCGGCCATTGGCAGTTGCGTCTACCCGCCAGTCCCGGTGACCTTTGGGGCTGGCTCCTTGCTCAGGACCAGAGCCTTCGCGCCGAACTCTTCGCGCAATGCGTCGGACTGGGCGTCAATGCGCTGTATCTGCCCTGGGAGCGGCGCACGAGCGCGCTCGACCATGCGGACCGCCTTGCAGGTCATCTCGCGCTCGACATGCGCGCGCACTGGTCGGCGACTGTCGAGAGCTATTTCGGGAATGTCACGAAGGCGCAGATTCTTGCGGCGGTGCGCGAAGCGAAGGGCGAAGCCACAGTGCAATTGATCGATCATCTGAAGAAAGTCGACATGGCGGCGGAGGCGGAGCGCCTGCTGCAAGGAACCGGATGGCTGCCGGAGGCTTTACGCACGCAAAGCCCAGACGCCCCTACCCTTGCGGTTGAAGCCGACGGCGCGACCGAAGAAACCCCCAGCACGGACGACGCCGACCTGCCGGCCTTCCTTGCCGATGAAGGCGGCGATCCGACCTATCCCGCCGCCGCTGAATAGGCAGCGTCATTTCACCCCATTTCGACATCAATCCGAGCCCGCCCTCATCGGCGGGCTCTTTTCATTTTTGGAGCCGAAACATGTTCGACCGGTATCGATCCTGTGCCTATGACGGCGAGCAGAAGAAGAAATTTCACAGGCAGACGCGCGCGGCCTTACGAGCGCTCGCCAAGGAGCTGCGCTTTTCCAAGAGCTCGTACGATCTTCGTTCCAACGAGGGCGGCATCGCCGTCAGTGGCGAAATCACCTTGCATCACGAGCGGGTCTACATCCAAGTCTCTCAGCCAGCGACCGGCGCCGATAGCGGCGTTTTGATCCGCACGTGTGGCGGCCGGCGCGATTACACGGGCGGGCGCAATCATTTCGCGCCGTTGTCGCTACTCGATGAACCCAAAGCCTTGGCCGAATATGTGCGTACGGTGATGAGCGAAGATCTATCGCGGGTAAGCCACCTGTTCGGCCCGCTCGTAGTGAAGCGGTCGGCGTTCGGGTGATTGGGAGAAAGAGGCAAAGGTATTGGCCGGGAGGGGCGAGCCCGGGAGGTTTGCAGAGAGAGCGTTCCGGGCCGGTCACGCAAAGCCCGGAGATATTTGATGAGCCCGATCCTCGCCGCCGCTCTTCCCAAATCAAGCCAAGCCGAACTTTCCTTCACGACCGACGATAAGCCGCGCGCCTTGATGATGGCGGCGCAGACGCTCGTCGCCCATCTCGTCGAGAGTCGCGTCGTCGGCGCCGCGACTCTGCGATCGGCGATGGAATGCGCCTTTGGCGCGAGCGACGCACAAGGGGCCTGGAGCTGGAAGGACGCGTATGAGGCGGTAGAGGCGGCGCAGGTTTTGTTTTTGCGCCGTTATGGGCCGGCGCTGTTCGCGCGCGCTGGAAACGATCCATCGCGCATTCTAGCCATGCTGTCGAAGATCGGCCCGCTGCTGCCGAGCGAGACGCGTCGTTCCGAAGAGAGCCAGGCGCTGCAGCAATTCTCGACGCCGCTGGAATTTGCCTATGTCGCGAGTCTCGCGGCAAGGAGCGCGCCCGGCGACGTCGTCCTTGAACCCTCGGCCGGGACGGGAATGCTCGCGACCTTCGCCGAACTCTCGGGCGCGAAACTCATCCTCAATGAATGGGCGGAGACGCGCGGCAAACTCCTCGAAGGGCTGTTCCCGTCGGCGGCGCTGTCGCGCTTTGACGGCGCGCAGATCAACGACCGGCTCGACGGAAATCTCGTCCCGAGCGTCGTGCTGATGAACCCGCCTTTCTCGGCATCGCCTTTTATCGAGGGGCGTCACACGGCGGCGACCTTCGAACATATCCGCTCCGCGCTTTTGCGTCTTCGCGCCGGCGGCCGGCTCGTCGCCATCACGGGTGAAAGTTTTGCGACGACCTCGAACGCATGGCGCGGAAGTTTCGAGCGTTTGCAGGAGCACGGACGGCTGATCTTCACCGCCTCGCTCGCGCGCGGGTTCTTTGCGCGCCATGGGACGAGCGTCGAAAGCCGGCTGACGATTTTCGACAAGATGCCGGCCGAGAATCCAAAAATCTTCCCCGAGGGTTTTGATCCCGTCGGATCGCTCGACGAACTCCTTGCGCTTGTTCAGCGGGATGTTCCGCCGCGCTTGGCGCTGAGCATTGCGCCTGCGCGATCGGCAGCGCTGCCAACGCCATCGACAAGCGCCCTCCTCTTCGCGGCGATCAAACGGTCGGCGTCTGTGGCGTCTTCGCGGATCGAGGTGCTGGAGCCGTGCATGGTCCGCGCAGCGGCGGCAACGTTGGCGCCTTCCGCTCAGATTCCAGCAGCGGAGATTGTCGAAATCGCCTATGAGCATTGCGACTGGAAAGCGCCCGAGGGCGGCGCGCTCAGCGCCGGGCTTTATGAGCCCTACGCCGTACAGTCGATTTCCATTGATGGCGCCCGCCCGCATCCGACGACGCTCGTGCAATCCGCCGCCATGGCGTCGGTCGCCCCGCCGAAACCCTCCTATCGGCCGCATTTGCCAAAAAGCGTCATCGAGCCCGGGCTCCTCTCCGACGCGCAACTCGAGAGCGTCATCTACGCCGGCGAAGCCCATAGCGATCATCTCGCCGGCTCCTTCCTCGTCAACGAGAGCTTCGATACGGTTTCCGCCGCGCCCGACGACGCTGAAAAATCGGTCCGCTTTCGCCGCGGCTATTATCTCGGCGACGGCACGGGCGCTGGCAAAGGTCGCCAGGTCGCGGGCATCGTGCTCGACAATTGGCTCAAGGGCCGCCGCAAGGCGCTCTGGATCTCGAAGTCCGATAAGCTGCTCGAAGACGCGCAGCGCGACTGGGCGGCGCTGCGGCAGGAAAAGCTCCAGATCGTGCCCTTGTCGCGCTTCAAGCAGGGAGCGCCGATCCGCCTTGCCGAGGGCATTCTCTTTACGACCTACGCCACGCTGCGCTCAGACGAGCGTCAGGGTCGCGACGGCTCGCTCAAAGCGTCGCGCCTATCGCAAGTCATCAACTGGCTCGGCGGGGATTTCGACGGCGTCATCGTTTTCGACGAGGCGCATGCGCTTGCCAACGCCGTTGGCGATAAGGGCGCGCGCGGCGAAAAAGCCGCATCGCATCAGGGGCGAGCCGGCCTGCGACTGCAAAACGTCCTCCCCGACGCCCGCGTCCTCTATGTCTCGGCCACCGGCGCGACGACCGTCGCCAATCTTGCCTACGCCACGCGTCTCGGCCTCTGGAGCTCGACCGACATGCCCTTTGCGACGCGTCAGGATTTTGTCGCGGCGATGGAGGCCGGCGGCATTGCCGGCATGGAAGTGCTCGCGCGTGATCTCAAGGCCCTCGGACTCTATGCGTCGCGGGCGCTCTCCTATGCCGGAGTCGAGGTCGAGATGCTGGAGCACCAGCTCTCAAAGGAGCAAATCCGTATCTATGATTCCTATGCCGGCGCCTTCGAAATCATTCACAATAATCTCACCGCGGCGCTGGAGGCGGCCAACATCACCGGCGAGGGCGGTAAGGCCTATAATCGCAACGCCAAGAGCGCCGCGCGCTCCGCCTTCGAATCCAACAAGCAGCGTTTTTTCAATCATCTGATCACGGCGATGAAGGTCCCGAGCCTGATCGCGTCGATCGAGCGTGATTTGGTGGAGGGCTATGCCGCGGTGATCCAGATCGTTTCGACCAGCGAAGCCTTAATGGAGCGCCGCCTCGCCGAAATCCCGTCGTCCGAATGGGGCGATCTTTCCTGCGACATCACCCCACGCGAATATGTTCTCGACTATCTCGCCCATTCCTTCCCGACCCAGCTTTTCGAAGTTTATTCCGACGAGAATGGCGATCTTCACTCGCGCCCAGTCGTCGACGAGCACGGTAATCCCATCCAATCGCGCGAAGCGATGGAGCGTCGGGACCGCCTGATCGAACATCTCGCGGCGCTGCCCGCCGTGCAGGGGGCGCTCGACCAGATCGTTCAGCGCTTCGGGACGGAGATGGTCGCGGAGGTCACCGGCCGCTCGCGGCGGATTGCGCGCAAAACCAATGCGGACGGCTCGGATCGTTTGTGCGTCGAGAACCGGCCGGCCTCCGCCAATCTTGGCGAGACGCAGGCTTTCATGGATGACGAGAAGCGTATTCTCGTCTTTTCCGACGCCGGCGGCACGGGCCGCTCCTATCACGCCGAGCGCAGCGCGAAGAATCAGCGGTTGCGTGTTCACTATCTGCTCGAACCCGGTTGGAAGGCGGACAACGCCATTCAGGGGCTTGGGCGCACCAACCGTACCAATCAGGCGCAGCCGCCGCTGTTTCGTCCGGTCGCGACCGATGTGAAGGGCGAGAAACGCTTTCTCTCGACGATCGCGAGGCGGCTCGACACCCTCGGCGCCATTACGCGGGGCCAGCGCCAGACCGGCGGTCAGGGCCTGTTCCGACCCGAGGACAATCTCGAATCGCCCTACGGCCGCACGGCGCTGCGCCGGCTCTATCAGCTCGTCTTCGCCGGCAAGGTCGAAGGCTGCTCATTGACGCGTTTTACGGAATCGACAGGTCTCGATCTCACTGACCAGGACGGCAGCCTCAAGGAGGAATTGCCGCCGATCTCAACCTTCCTCAACCGTATCCTTGCTTTGCCGATCGCGCTGCAAAATCTCCTCTTCGACGTGTTCGAGGGGCTGATGGCGGCGCAGGTGGAGGCGGCGATTCAGGCGGGCGTCTTCGATGTCGGCGTCGAGACTCTGATGGCGGAAAGTCTCAGCGTCACCAATCGTCAGACAATCGCCGTGCACGGCAAGAGCGGGGCGGAGACACAGCTGCTGACGATTCAGCGCAAGGACAAGACGCGGATCACGACGCTGGGCGAAGCGTTCGACTATGCGACCGCCTCCCAAAAATCGCGGCTGGTGATCAACGACCAGTCGGGTCGCGCGGCCGTCAAATTGCCGGCCACAGCGTTGATGCAGGACGACGGCTCGGTTCTGACGCGGGTTCGTCTGCTGCGGCCCACCCATGCCGATGTGGTCGCGGTCGACGCGCTGGAGCGCTCGCATTGGCGCGATGCATCTTCAGAAGAATTTCGCCTCGCATGGAAGACCGAGGTCGCCGCCCTCCCCGAACTGACCGAGAGCTCGTTTCATATCGTCACGGGCCTTCTGCTTCCGGTCTGGAACCGGCTCCCGGATGAGGCGGCGCGCGTCTATCGGTTACAGACAGATCAGGGTGAACGTGTCATCGGCCGGCTGGTTTCGCCGGCAAGCGCCGCCGTGCTCCTTGAGGCGACAGGCGTCAGCTCCCCTGCCCTCACGCCAGCCGCCGCCCTCGCCGCCGTCATGCAGGACGGCGCGGGCCTCGTTCTGGCGGAGGGGCTGGTCCTTAAGCGGTCGCTCGTGATGAACCGGCAGCGGCTCGAACTCGTAGGCTTCTCCGACACGATGGTCGATCGACTAAAGGCGCAGGGGCTCGTTTCCGAAATCATCGCCTGGAAGCTGCGGCTCTTCGTGCCGCTCGGCGATGACGCAGGAAAAATCGTCGAGAAGCTTCTTGCGCTCTATCCCCTGCTTCGCGTCGCGCCCGCGACCCGTGTCAGTTCTTAAAAGAGCGGGAGGCGATCATGCAAAGTCCCACCCGGACTCTGTCCCGCAGCCTCGCCGAAAATGTCGAGGCCGTCTGCAGGCATTATCTCTCGAATGGTCGCCGCTGCGGCAATTACTGGATCGTCGGCGACGTGAACAACAACGCAGGTCGCAGTCTCTACGTGCGGCTCAAAGGACTTTTTGGCAAGGGAGCGCGGGAGGGCTTTGCGTCCTTTCGCGACACGCTCGACGAGGCGCGGCGCTACTTGCGGGCGCCGCGCGAGACGTTGACAGAGCATAATGGTCGAAGCTCAAGCGAATGCGACACGATCGCGCTCGCGCGCAAAATCTGGGCGGCGTCGCGTCCGATCGCCGCCACAAAGGCCGAGGCATATTTGCGCGCGCGAAAAATCACCGCCGATCTCAACGCTGCGCCGCTACGCTATCACCCGGCGCTGATCTATCGCGAGAGTCTCAATTCGCCGCCACGCAAATTGCCGGCGCTCGTCGCAGCCGTCACCGATAATAAGGGCGAGATCGCGGGAATTCATCGGACGTTCCTCGATCCGGGTCGCCACGCTAAGGCGACTGTCGCTTCGCCGCGGCGTTCGCTTGGCGCCATTCTCGGCAACGGCGTGCACTTCGGCGAGATCGATGAATTCGCGATCATCGGCGAAGGGATCGAAACCGTGCTCTCGCTCAAAAGCGTCGCGCCGCATCTCCCAATGGTCGCAGCGCTCTCGGCGGCCCATCTTGCTGCATGGAAAATTCCGGCCGGGTTGCGTCGCTTGGTCGTCGCCGCCGATAATGATCGCGCCGGACGAAGCGCCGCGCGGAAACTTGCGGAACGCGCCAAAGCGGATGGTGTTGCAGTCGCAACCTTCGTCTCGCGAGGAGGTGATTTTAACAACTATCTGCAGCACATTGCGCCGGATGCCCTTGGGCATCAATGTCCGAGTTCGAAGAAACCAGGTGCTCCTGATGCGCCCGCTAGGCTTCCTCTGACCCTAACCTGACCTTCGCGACCCAGCTTACTCGGTTGGGATCTCGCCTTCGCCTTTTTTATCGCGCGGGTTTCGCCGCGACGGAACCAGCAAGAGAAGAGCGAGGCTGCCGAGGACGGCGGAACCAACCCCATAATAGAATACAGCGGTGTGGCCCACCTTGTCCCAAAGCAACCCCGCAACAATGCTGGCAATTAGTTGCAGCAAGCCTACGGTCGTGCTGAACCAGCCAATGCCTCCCCCCCGCAGATGCTCGGGGACGAAGTCAGACGCGAACGCCTTGCCCACGGAGCGGAAGATACCTTCGTAAAGCCCGTAGAAAACGAACAATCCCGCGATCATCAGAATGCCGGTCGCTAGAGCAAAGCCAAGGTAAGCGACCCCAAAAATGACAAAGGAAGCAAGCAGGATATTCTTTCTGCCAAAGCGGTCGGAAAGAGCCCCCGCCGGATAGGAAATCAGCGCGGCGATCAGATTGAACCCCGCATAAATGAGAATGGTGGTTTCGAGGGAAACCCCCAAATCCTGGGTGCGCAGGATGAGAAAGGAGTTGCTGGAATTGCCGAGATTGAACAAGGCGGTGACCAGCAAATAGGCCCAGTAGCGCTTGGGAAACTGCCAAATGCTGGCGTCGATTTTCGATTTCGCGGCGGCGGCGGCGGCGGGTCGTTCCGTGACCAAGAGAACCATAAAGAAGGCGAGGAGTCCGGGAATCAACGCCACGTAGAAAATCGTGCGCATATCGACCTGCAGGGAATAGAGGAGAATGGCGGCCAGGATCGGCCCCAAGAATGCCCCTGCATTATCGCCAATGCCTTCGAGGCCAAAGGCTCTACCTCGGTTCTCGTCGTCGACCGAAGACGCAATTAGCGCGTCGCGCGGCGCGGAGCGAATGCCGGAACCAAGCCGGTCGAGGAAGCGCGCGCCAAATACAGCTGGCCACACCGTAGCGACACCCATCAGCGGCTTGCCGAGCGCGGCCATGAAGTAACCAAGGAGCGCAATCGGTTTTCTTTTTTGCAGCTTGTCCGATAGCGCGCCAGAGAAGCCTTGGACAACGTTTTGCGCGGCTTGGGCAAAGCCCTCGACGAGCCCGACAACGCTGCCGGTCGCGTGCAGCGTCTGCGTCAAAAAGACCGGCAGAATCGGGTAGAGCATCTCTGTCGAAATGTCCGCGAACAAGCTGGCGAGGGCCAAAAGGAACGTGTTTCGAGAGAGCCCCGAAAAGATTTGCCGCGTGGTCAAGGAAGTCATGGCGAGCCCTCGAAGGTGTTGCACGTATCGTTATAGAGCTTTCGCTCTTGAGGGTTTTGACCTTTGAAAAGGATTGACAGGGGCCAGAGTGACGCTACCGTTATCGTATTCCGATAACGAGCTACGTATATCCGAGTCGATGCAGGACAAGTATCTCTATGCCGGGCTGATCCGGCTACACGTTCTTCACCATGCGGCAAAAGAGCCGATCTACGGCCTTGCCATGATCAAAGAGCTGGAGCGGCATGGTTACAGAATCAGCCCCGGCACGCTTTACCCCATCCTGCATGGGCTGGAAGGCAAGGGTTATCTGACCTCGACCGAAAAACGCAGCGGCAGCACGGCGCGCCGCTTTTATCGCGCGACGCCAGCGGGGCGTAGAGCCCTCGCTGAAGCGAAACAGAAGGTGCGGGAATTGTTCGGCGAGTTGTTCGAAGACGACGAGCCGCCGAATCATAGAAGGAGACGCCCATGATCGCCTTTCGCAGCACGCGCCGCCGTCTCCTCGCCGTGACCGGCGCAGGGCTGATGCTGTCCGGCGCCAACTCGAAGATTACTCCGGCGGCGGCGAAGCGCGATAAACGGAGCGAAGAAATGAATGAAAAAGAAGTTGGAGCGGTCGAGGACCTCATGCGCGAGCATGGCGTCATCCGCCGCGCAATTCTCGTCTACCGCAACATGGCCACGAAACTACGCGGCAATCCGGCAAGTCTTGATCCCGAGCTTCTCCGCCGAACCGCGACGATGTTTCGCGCCTTCGGCGAAGATTATCATGAGAGACAACTCGAAGAGGCCCACATTTTCCCATTGGTCAAGAAGACCCACGGCCAAGCGGCGACTTATGTCGATATCCTCGTCGCTCAGCATCAACGCGGTCGCGAAATCACCGATTACGTCCTCGTCTTGACCTCGAAAGGCGCGATAGGAACTGGTGACGTCGAGCGGCTGGCGCGCGCCCTGGATGGGGTTGAATTGATGTATGCGCATCACGCAGCGCGCGAGGACACTGTCGTTTTTCCAGCCTGGAAAGACGCCCTCTCGGCGCATCAACTCGACGAGATGGGCGAGCTCTTCGAGGAGATCGAGCACACGCAATTCGGCAAAGACGGCTTCGAGGATGCCGTCGCGCAGATCGCGCGCATCGAGGAAGCGCTCGGGATCGCCGATATTTCCCAGTTCACCCCTACTCCGCCGCCGAAGGGGTGATACCTGATGACCGCCGATATTGAGGCGACGCCCTACAAAGGGCGTCACGCTTTTCTGGAGGTGCTTTGGATATTTCTGCGGCTTGGCCTGACGACTTTCGGCGGGCCGATTGCGCATCTCGGATATTTCCGCTATGAATTCGTCGAACGCCGCAAGTGGCTCGATGAAGCGGCTTACAGCGACATCGTCGCGCTCTGCCAATTCCTGCCCGGCCCGGCGAGCAGTCAGGTCGGCATCATCATCGGCATGTCGCGCGCCGGCCTTGCCGGCGGATTGGCGGCATGGGTCGGGTTCACCCTGCCTTCAGCGCTTGCATTGATCGGCTTCGCCTAGTCGGGCGCCTCGGCGACCTATCGCATGTCGCTTGGCTGCACGGCCTCAAAATCGTCGCGGTCGCCGTCGTCGCGCAAGCGGTGTGGGGAATGGCGCGAAACCATTGTCCCCGATCGGGGCGATTGTGGCAGGCGGCGTGGTCGGCTGGCTCTTTCTCTCAGACGGAAACAAAGTTGCGACAACGCCGCTTGCGATTCCCATCAGTCGGGCAATGGCTATCACTTCACTTGCGCTATTCGCCGGCTTGCTTTTCGGGCTCCCCGTGCTTGCGAAGGCGACGGCCAATCATGCGGTCGATCTCATCAGTAGCTTTTATCGCTCCGGCTCACTCGTTTTCGGCGGCGGGCATGTCGTGCTGCCGCTGCTGCAGCAAGCAGTCGTGCCGCGTGGCTGGATCGATAATGACTCGTTTCTTGCCGGCTATGGCGTGGCGCAAGCCGTTCCCGGACCGTTGTTTACGTTTGCAGCCTATCTCGGCGCCGCGATGAACGCTGAACCGAATGGCTGGACAGGCGGCCTCGTCTGCCTCGCTGCGATCTTTCTGCCGTCCTTTCTTCTCCTCATCGCCGCTCTGCCCTTTTGGGGCGCTTTACGTCATCGCTCGGGCGCACAGTCGGCGCTCAAGGGGATCAACGCGGCGGTGGTCGGAATTCTGCTTGGGGCGCTCTATACCCCGGTTTGGACGAGTGCGATTTACACGCCGTCGGATTTCGGGCTAGGCGTTCTCGCTTTCCTTCTGCTCGTATTCTGGCGGACGCCGCCTTGGCTCGTGGTCGTCCTCGGCGCGGCGGGCGCTACGATAATCGCGGCAGTCGTGTAAGGCGCGCGATGGAACCGGACGCGCCGCCGCCAGATCGTTTGCGATTGCGCCGTGAAGATCGCTCTTGGCGGATACCGTTGAAAAAGTCGCCGATTGATTGATGGAGCGGCGCCGCCGTGATTCACTGCTGTTGGTGATTTGGCGGGGGTGCGGCGATGATGGGCGTCCAAGTGACCTCGGCCCGGCTATTCTATGATTTCTGCCTCGACGACCATGTCCCTTCGGATCACATGCTGCGAAGCATCGACCGGCATCTCAATCTCGATGATGTCCGTCAGGCGCTGAAGCCGTTCTATAGCAGCACCGGCCGCCCATCGATTGATCCGGAGCTGATGATCCGCATGTTGATCGTCGGCTATTGCATGGGCATACGGTCGGAGCGCCGCCTGTGCGAGGAAGTTCATCTCAATCTCGCGTATCGTTGGTTTTGTCGGCTCGGTCTCGATGGCAAGATCCCTGACCATTCGACCTTTTCCAAGAATCGGCACGGGCGCTTTCGCGAGAGCAACGTCTTACGCCATCTGTTCGAAGCCGTCGTCGAGCGTTGCATGGCCGAAGGGCTGGTCGGAGCCGATGGGTTCGCCATCGACGCCAGCCTGATTGCCGCGGACGCCAATAAGCAGCGTTCGGTTCCAAGCGACGAATGGAAGCCGCAGGAGATCAAGGACAAGGCGTGCCGAGCGGCGCGCGAGTACCTTGCGACGCTGGACAATGCCGCCTTCGGCGCGGCGTCTGCTGTGATGCCGAAGTTCATTTCGCCGTCCGATCCGGCGGCGCAGTGGACGGGGGCGCACAAGGGCCATGCCTTCTTTGCCTACGCCACCAATTATCTGATCGACACCGACCACGGGGTGATTGTCGATGTTGAAGCCACGCGCGCAATTCGCCAAGCCGAGGTTGGCGCGGCTCGCACCATGCTCGAGAGAACGGAGGATCGCTTCGGCTTGAAGCCGGAGTATCTGACCGCCGACAGCGCCTGTGGTTCGGCCGAGAGCCTGGCGTGGCTCGTCAAACAAAAGAAGATTACGCCCCACATTCCGGTCTTCGACAAGTCTACCAGGACGGATGGAACGTTTTCGCGCGCCGACTTCTCATTCGATACGGAAAGGGACCGATATACGTGCCCGGCGGGCAAAGAGCTGGTCCAGTTCCGGCGCACTTACGCTACCCCACGGACCGGCGTCACCGCCGAAGGCACGCGCCTCTATCGCGCCAGCAAGAAGGACTGCGGCGTTTGTGAACTCAAGGCGCGTTGCTGCCCGAATGCGGTCGCCCGCAAGATTCCGCGTGATCTGCACGAAGACGCACGCGACGTCGCCCGGGCTCTCGCATCGACGCCAGAATACGCGACGGCGTGTCGCCGCCGGAAGAAAGTCGAGATGCTGTTTGCTCATCTCAAACGCATCCTTCGGCTCGGGCGCTTGCGGCTGCGAGGGCCATCCGGGGCCAAAGACGAATTCCTCCTCGCGGCGACCGCGCAAAATTTGCGGCGGCTCGCGCGATTGAGACCAGCGAATGCGTCAACCGGGGCCATCGCGGCATAGCCCGGGCCAGCGAGGCGCACGCGCGGCATGATAGTCGCCCCGCTCAGTCCATCAAAAACGCGGCTCACGGCATCGGCCCCGATCAGCCGCCGACTTTTTCAACGGTATCGGCGCTAAGCGGTCTCCGATGCGCCCAGGCGTTGAGGCTCGATCATCGGGTCGGTATCGCCGACTCCGGATTTGTTGATGCGAGGCCAGACGATCTACTCTTGCAACGCATCATCGGCCGGCGGATGCAACAGCGCGCCAGGGTCGTCTCCGCCCATCCATGCGCCGATATCGCGCCAATCAAGAATTACTGGCATACGATCATGGAAGCGGCTCATCCATTCGTTCGCGGGCCCGACGAATGATCGTCTCAGAATCCATCCTCTCCTTGGTGTCGGGATCGATCGTGCTCTCCCACAGCCCTGCAAAGGCGAGTGGGCGGCTGTCGAGCGCCGAGAAGTAGTGGGGCGTCTTTAGCCTTTTGCGCCGGTCCATTCGCAAAAGCCTGATGCCGGGATGACGCAGCGACGCGCAGCCGAACTGCGCTCCTATGCGCAACGAGGAGGGACCCTTGCTTGGCCGAAAGTCCTGAGCCCAAGCGCGAGGGCGATGCGTTCGCGCCAAACGCTGGCGAGAAAGTGCTGACCATGAAGTTGCGCGCATTCGTCGCTCTCCTTGCGCATCGCGACGCGTTTTGAGGCGGTCGCACATTTTCTCACCCCGATGGTTGCAGACCGCGAACAGGGAGGCTCGGGGGATAGTGCCGACCGGCCCCCATAGAACTTCGGCTTTAGCGAAGCAGTCCCACGGCCCCACCGTCGGCGTTCGCATTGTTGTCGCTGTCGCGGCGGCAGATTGTAAGCAGGCGCTCTCGCAGCCACATATGGGCGCGATCCTTCTCGTGGCGCGGATGCCAGAGCATCCTCAACTCGTAGCGAGGCAGGTCGATCGGGATCGGCAGGATTTTGAGCGGAGCGAGCTCTACGAACTTATCGGCCATCCTCTGAGGAAGACAGAGCAGCAAGTCCGTCTTCTCGAGAATCCAAGGCGTCGTCAAGAAATTTGGTAGGATGAAAGATATGTTTCGACGTAGTCCCAGCTTCGCGAGACAGTCGTCGATGAGGCCCGTCCCCGCTTCCCGCCACGTTATCAGAATATGATTGCATTCCAGAAATTGCGCCAGGGTGATTTCATCGCCCGGAACCGCGGCGTTGCACTGCCTTGTGAGGCATACAATGCTCTCGGCCATCAACGTATCCGAGCAGATATGCGGCGTGCTGCCGAAGATTGCGTCGAAGCCGATCGCCACATCGATATTGTCCTCCTCAAGTACGACGTGGGGCGGCCCGGTAATTGGCTGCCGAATATGCACCTCGATATGTGGGGCGATGCGGATGATCGACTCGGCAAGCGTCGGCAACAGGGCGAACACGACGTAGTCGCTTGTGGAGATCACGAAGCGCCGGCGGCTGGTCGCGGGATCAAATTCTGGCGGGGGTTGGACAATCCTTTCGATCTCCCGAAGCACGGCGGCCGTTGGCTCCAGCAGCGCAAGCGCGCGCTCCGTAGGGACCATGCCCGATGCGGACTTCACCAGTATCGGATCGTCGAGCTGGTCGCGCAGCCTGCGCAGAATATGGCTCATGGCGGGCTGGCTCAGGCATAACTTTTCTGCGGCGCGCGACACGTTCTTCTCTTCGAGAAGCGCCTTCAGCGCCAGCAGCAGATTGAGGTCGAAAGACTTGAGGTTGACCATCCTGTCGCTACCTCTTGCGAATTGAGTCTGCTGTTCCGAACTCGTCGACGGCAGCTCGTCTAGGGGTTTAGTTCCCCGAATGAGTTCATAAGATTTTCGAATTTTACCGCGTCGGCGACAATCGATAAAGCTTTCGACTGCTTGGCCTGGAACAACATCCAAAAATGAAAGGCCGCGAAGCGTTCGAGCCACGCTTTTGCGCCGCCGGGCGAGCGGCGCAAGCGTCGAGAAAAGCCGAGGAGGACCACCATGTTCACCAATGTGCCTGCAGACCGTCCGCCGATCGATCCGCATCCGCTCAGCCCCTATGTCGCGTGGGCGGGGGATCGAAACCGCGAACCGATCCTGAGCATGTTCAAAGAGATTTTTCCGAACAGCGGCAATGTGCTGGAACTTGCGAGCGGCGCCGGCAACCACATCAGCTATTTCGCGCCGCATTTCCCGAATCTGTCGTTTCAGCCTTCTGACTATGACGTCGAAGTGTTCGATTCGATCAAGAAGAAGCGCGACGAAGTAGGCGGCAAGAATATCTTCGATCCCATCAAAATCGATCTGACTGAGCCCCAGACCTGGCCCAGCGCCAGCGATCGGCTCTACGACGCCATTTTCGTCGTGAACCTCTTCCAGGTCGCGCCGGTCTCGATCTGCGACGGCATCGCTCAAGTCGCCGAGCGCGTATTGACCAAGGATGGCTTTGTCGCGATCTACGGGCCCTTCAAGGTTGACGGCAGTTATACGACCGAATCAAACGCCGCTTTCGATCAGGAGATCCTCGCGGGACGCGCATGACGCGGGCGCGGCCCAAGAGAGATGATGCGCCATGACAGAACGAGCGATGGCGAATAGGGGCGTCGCGCTCGTGATTGGCGTTGGCGCCGAGTCGGGCCTCGGCGCCGCGCTGGCGCGGCGTTTCGCGCGCGAAGGGCTCCGCGTCATGGTCGCGGGCCGCACGCCGGAGCGACTGCGAATCGTCGCCGAGCAGATTGCCGCCACGGGCGGCGCGGTCGCGATCAAAGTCGCAGACGCCACCAGCGAAGCCGATGTCGCCGCCCTCTTCGACGAAGCAGACCGCGACGGCGACCTCGCGCTGGTCGCCTATAATGTCGGAAACAATATCGCGGCTTCTGCGCAGGACACGACGCCCGAACTCTTCGAGCGCCTTTGGCGCCAAAACGCCCTCGGCGGCTTCGTCGTCGGGCGGGAGGCGGCCCGGCGCTTCTCCCAGCGCGGGCAAGGCACGATCCTTTTCACCGGCGCAACGGCGTCCTTGCGGGCGCGTCCGCCCTTTCTTGCCTTCGCCGCCGCCAAAGCCGCCTTGCGCGCCGTCGCCCAAGGCCTCGCCCGCGAGTTCGGCGCCAAGGGCGTTCATGTCGCCCATATCGTCGTCGACGGCGTGATCGCGGGCGAATATGCGGCGACCAATTTCGCCGACTACGCGCGCTCGAAAGGCGCGGACGGCGTCCTTGCCGTCGACGACATCGCCGACGCCTATTGGGCGCTGCACTGCCAAAAGCGCAGCGCCTGGACTCACGAAATGGACCTTCGGCCCTTCAAGGAGCCATTCTAGGTCCGCACATTCACGGCCGCGGAGAAAGCAGAAAATGGCTGGCGCTTGCGGCGCATGCGCCGGGACCGATGGCGGAGGGCGACTGGACGCTCGCCGTCTATCTCGACGCGCGCGCGACCGACGAACAGACTGCCGCTCTGGGCGCAATCTTCGGCGGCGAGGAAGGCGGACCGATGGCGGCCTTCGCGCCTTTGGTCGGAACGCATCTCGGCGTCAAGAAGACCTCGATTCATTATACGATCGAGGGCAAATCACGCTTCGTCGAAATTCCGGGCGTTCTTGCCGTCGCCGTCGATCCGCTGGCGAGCATGCATCCGAGCGGCGAAATCTGGGGCATGACCGGGCATCCGCTCGCGCCGGAGAAAATCGCTTTCGGCGTCGGCCGCGCGGGCAATCATTTCAGCGACCACGGCATGGACTGGAATAATTCGGGCCGGAACGGCCATTACGCGCCGATCGAATGGTCGAATTGACGGATGGCGCCGCCGGCATGGAACCGATGCGCGTGGACCTGATCGCGCTTCAGCGTAACGCGATCCTGGCCTTGCTCATCGCATTGTCGGTCGCGGCGTGGGCGCTTCTGATCTGGCAAGGCGCAGGTCATGACGCCCATAGCAGCATGGCCTCGCCGTCCATGGGACTCGGCGCGCCGCTGTTCATCGCCGTGTGGCTGGCGATGACGATTGCGATGATGTTTCCGACAGTGGCGCCGATGGCGCTCACCTTCCACAAGACGCAGGCCGCGCGCCGCAAACGGGGACAGGCCTTCGTCGGAACATGGGCCTTCCTCGCCGGCTATCTGCTACCAGCTCACGCCGTTGAAAGAACTCTGCCTGACCAAATGCCGCACGCCGATCAGCTTCATCATGACCTCCTGGCGCGAGGGGACGCTCGGCGCCTTGCAGATGGGCGCGCACCACGGCGCCTGGTGCCTTGGCTGCTGCTGGATGCTTTGCGCGATCATGTTTCCGCTCGGCATGATGAACGTCGCCGCCCTTGCGAGTCCAGCCTCAGGCGTTTCCGATCTTCCATGGATGACGGGGACTTCGCTGGCCCGCGCTCATATGGAACCTCGCGGGAAGGTCCAGAACTGGCGCGACGCGGCCATAGCGTTTTGGCCAGGCCGCGCCGCCTGTTGCCTTCATAGGTCTACTTGCTCTGAAATGCTAAGAGCATCGTCGACTTCGATTCCGAGGTAGCGCACCGTGCTCTCCAGCTTAGTATGACTTAACAGGAGTTGGACGGCACGCAAGTTTGCCGTCTTTTTGTAAATTTGGGCAGCCTTCGTCCTGCGCATGGAGTGCGTTCCGAAGACGGAGCCATCGAGCCCGGCGCTCGCCACCCATCTCTTTACAATGCGAGCATATTGCCGGGTCGAGACATGAGGGTGTTTCGCAGTCCGGAACGCCAATGAGAGGAGAGAAAATGCGCCGGTGAGCGGCAATGCCTAAGGCAGGTCTGTTTGTACTGCGTGATCGGATAGAGCCCCACCGCGAAAAGCATGCCCACCGAGAGTCACGAGTTGAGCGACCACATCAGCATCGAGTGAACCAGGCGGGCCCTTTCGAGAGAAAACTGAAGGACGCTGGCGAGGACCGAGAGGACCAGCCAAGCGATCAGATAGCCAGTCGCAAAGGCGGCCGTCGGCACAACTCCTTCTGCGAGTGGGCCGCTCTTCTGCTCGTGGCGCGTGACGCGCGCGTAGAGCAAAATCATCGGCGCAGCGCTCGGTACCATCATGGCGATCATCATCACCCACCACATCGCCAACATGATCGCACGCTTCGGCGCATCCATGCCCTTCGCAAAGGCGACAGGATTGACTTTGGGCTTTCTCGACTCGACTTCGGGCAAGACGGATGGGGAGCAAATTAAAGTTGCTCACGGCGGTTGTCGGCAGGTTTCTCACACCTCGGCTACTGACGCTTGGCCTCCGTCGCATCGGGTAGGCGGGGCGTGGGGTCGTTTCGCCTCGGCGGCAGAAACGGCATGAACTGAGATATTCTCAGCCGCCCATCGCAGCTATTCGTAATCATTCACGCTCGATGACAATTCGAGCAAGACGGTTTCAGTTAGAGGATTTGCTGTATTTCCAACATTTTTTGAGAGGCTTGACAAAACTCTTGCCGTCTTCAGCTGATTGAGGAGTTTCAACGCAAGACTCATCCGCCTGTGGTTGCAGCCCGCTTTCTTTCAAGCATCGTTCAACGTAGTCTCCAATTGCAACGTGCTTCTTATCGTCCGTTAGAGGTGAATCCGCCATCGCATAGTGAGCGGACATCTGGCAATCCGTAATCAAACGTCCGAGCGCTTCATCTTTTTCTCCACTGCCGCACGCGGATAGTGATATTGCGCTTGACATGAAAACGAAGCCACATATTTGGGCTGGCTTAGGATACATGTCGCCCTCCCTGAATTTTCTGCTCCCTAATTTTTGAGAGCAACGGCCGAAGTTACTTTAGGGTGTTGAAACACTGCTGCAAGAACTTTGCGCCGCCATCTGGGTCCCCGAAGCGTCCGTTGGTGGCGCAACGCTGTCATTGGTGAGCGCGCCGCGCAATGACAGCTTTCCGCCCATGCCGGTCATCCGTCGTCAGGTTCCATTCCTTCTGAAGCCGCGCCAAAAAATTCTCAGTCAATAAGACTCTAAAAAGAACTTTTCTTCCCGTGCTTTCCGCGAAGTTTCGCGGCGAAAGCTTCGTGCGTCTCCCATTTTCCAAAATCCGAAATTACCGAAGCGAGACTGGCGCATTCCTGAAAATGGCGAGCGACGTGCTTGTATCGACTGGATCGGCCGTGATCGAGAGAAAACTCAATCATCGTGCGCAGGGCCAGCGTCGCCGCCAAGGGATGTTTGCCGGAGAGGGCGTCGGCGACGGGCGTCAGCACCTCGTAACGATCGCCGTCCAATTCTTCTGTCCGGCTAAGCAGAAGTTTCGCCGCACGATCGGACGCAGGCCAGCACGCGAGGAACGTCAGCGCCTCGGACAAATTTGCGAGATTCTCGGCGTGATCGAGCGCTCGGGTTTCGACTTCAATGTCGTCGAAATCGGGCAGCCGTTTCAAATAGTCGCGCAAGTGTCGCGCCGACAGAAATCGTTCGAAGCACAACCAGCGCGCCGCTTGCGCGTCGTCGCTTCGTCCGAGCGCCTCAAGCGCCGCGACGCGCGTGTCCTCCCATTCGAATTCCGGCCAGCCAGAACGCTTGTGTTCCGTGGCGTCGATCGCCTGTAAAGCTTCCGCAGCTCGGCCGGCGGCAAGAAGCCGCTCAGCGATCTCGGCCGCGATGCGTGGAACCTTTCGTGTTTCGCGATCATATTGCGCGATGAAGGCATCGACGTCACCCTGCGCATCGGCAATGTCCCTGAGCGCCATTTCGATGACGTGGGCGCGGTGACGATTGGCGATTTCGTCTTCGTAGATCGGACCGCCCGTCGACCAGCCGATTTTTCGTCGCTCGTGCTCGGCCGGCTTTTCGACAGGCTCCCTGGACAAAGCGACGAAGCGTTGCCTCAAATGTTCGAGACCCGTGTCGCCGAGCGCTGGGCTAAGAGCGGTGACAAGGCCGTCGAACTGGCCATAATCATTGTCGAGCAAAGCCTCGAACGCGCGATCGGCAACGTCTTTCGCATCGCCCTTAGCCGCTTCGGTCAGCCGCGCAAGATCGTTCACGCCTTCGTGGAAAATTCCGATAGCGTGCCGCTGCTGTCGTCGCAGCGTGCAAAGACGGACGAGGCCAGCGCCATGAAGCCCCACATCAGATCGAGCGCTTCTTTGGGATCAGTCTTTCCGAGATGATCGATGATCGCGCGCCGCTGTGTCTGGAGATCATCGACGAGGCTGCGCCGGTTCTGCCAGTCGACGAAGCTCCGGGAGCGGGCAATTGCGTTCAACCGCTTGCGGATTTCGCGCGCAACTTCGGAAGGACTTTGCACGCCGGCGAGTTCAAGCCGCAAACGGCGTTGGACCGCCGCATTCGTGTCGCTGATCTCGATCAGGAGCTCGGCCAGCCGTTCAGCGCCGAGCGCTTCGAGGTTCTTCGTAGTGAGAGTCTTCTTCGGAGGCATCGTGTCAATCTTATATCCGTGGGATTCTCGGCATGCGTTAAGGGTCGGAAAGGACGGTTCGAATCCCCGGAAATTAAGCGGCCTTAATTTTTGGATCCCGTTATTTAAACGGTCTGGTGATTGCTTAAATAAGAAGCTTGAGGCATGCTTCGATGATGAGCGCCCTCACCCCAGAAAACTCCCGCCTCGGTCGCTTCGTGGAAACGCCTGCCGGCGGAGAAATGGTGCGCGCCTTCGTTCCCCCGCCTTTGCCGCCAAAGCCTGAGATTAACCTGCTCCTGCTTCTGGATCGCTTGAGCGCCGCCGAGCGGGCGCTCGGTCGTCTTGACGGCGCCGCCGTGCTGCTGCCGCGGCAGGAGCTTTTTCTCTACATGTATGTTCGCAAGGAAGCTGTGCTTTCCTCACAAATCGAGGGAACGCAGTCGACTCTTGCGGACCTTCTGCGCTTTGAGACCGAGGCTCAGTCTGGCCGGCCGATCGACGACATTCGCGAAGTTTCGAATTATGTCGATGCGATGATGTTCGGTCTGGATCGCCTCAAGGAGTTCCCGCTGTCGCTTCGGCTCATTCGCGACCTGCATGCACGTCTCCTGCAGAGCGGGCGCGGCGAGACGAAAGACCCTGGGGAATTTCGTCGTTCGCAAAATTGGATTGGCGGGACGAGGCCAGGTAACGCGCTGTTCGTGCCGCCGCCGGTTAGCGAACTCGACGCCTGCCTCAACGCGTTCGAGCGGTTCATCCGCGAGACGGAGTCGCGACTGCCGCCGCTGATCAAAGCCGGCCTGCTCCACGTCCAGTTCGAGACCATCCATCCCTTTCTCGACGGCAATGGTCGTGTCGGACGCCTTCTGGTGACGCTCTTTCTTTGCGCCAATGGCGTGCTGCGCAACCCCCTGCTCTATCTCAGCCTCTATCTGAAAACGCGCCGCGCCGATTATTTCCGCCTGCTACAAGAAGTCCGCGAGAATGGCGCCTGGGAGGCGTGGCTCGAATTTTTCCTCGACGGCGTCGCCGAGACGGCAAATCAGGCCTTCGATGCGGCGGTGCGGATCGCCGATCTATTCGCGAAGGATCGGGCGCGCATTGTGATGGAGAGCGAACGGGCCGGATCCGCGCCGCGCATTCACGACCAACTCCAGCAGCATCCCTTCGCCACCGCCAACAACCTTGTCATTCGTACCGGTCTGACCGCGCCCACCGTCAATGCCGCACTGGATGATCTCGAGCGCCTTGGCGTCGTCAGCGAGATAACGGGGCGCCGCAGGGGGCGCGTTTTCAGCTACCGCGCTTACCTCGACATCCTCAACGAAGGAACGGCGCCGCTGCAGGGCTGAGCCAGTCCGCGCGCCCGGCATGAATCGCTACGTGAGTTGCGCCGGCCGCGTGCATCGACCTATCCCTTCGACCGCTTGCGGGAGGGGAGCTTTGCTCGCGCTCAGGCAAGCGCTTTTCGAGAGGGCCGCGCGCCGGCCTGAGAGAGCAGCGATGACGCCAAAAGCGGCTCGCTTGCCGCAACGCGTCCCGCCGACTTCTTTCCCCTGCCCGACGCTCAAGCGCCGGGCATTCCTCGCGGTTCAAAGAAGCCGTTGGGAAGCGTCCTCCGCTGCGCTTCGGCCCTTTGGGTGCGTCGCGATCCGCCCGTGGCTCGAGATCGCTGTCAGGCCGTGATCGGCGCGGCCAAAAGCGAAAGAGCAACAGCCATGGATATCGACATCACGCCCCTCCCCCACGACGTGCCTCATGAATCGCCCTCTTCGTACCTCCTCGACGAACTCGCACTTCACGGCTATAGGCCCTTTGACGACGAGCCGGACCCGCGTCCCCTGCCCTCTTCCGACATTGCGTCAGTGGCCCTCGAATCCGCCGTCGAATCGCTTTCAAGTCTGTTTCTCAACACCCGGCTTGAAGCTGACCTGCCCGACCTGCTCTGGTCCTTCGTCAACCTTTTTCATCGCAAAGCGGAGCGCATCGATCGTGATCTCGACGACAATGAATCCGCGCAGCGTCGCGCGCAGGCCGAACAGGACGGCTCGGAAATCCGTTCGGTCGAACTGGAGCGGCTGATCTCGCAAGGGCTGACGCTCAATGAACGCCGCAACGCCTTCGAATTCTTCCGCGACCATCTCGCCGAACTCTATGCGGCCGAGACTGGCTCCGCCTGGCGTCCCCGCTCGGGCTCAAAGGTCTATCACCGCGCGCTGACGGCTGCGATGATCGACAGTCGGGATTTCCTGAACGCCAAGAAGCTGGCCGAGACGCAAGTGCTCTTGCCGCGCGGACCGCGGATCGCTTTTGCCGGCGGAGCAGAGTGCAACGATCATCGGCGGATTTGGGATGCTCTCGACAAGGTCCACGCCAAGCATCCCGATATGGTCCTTCTCCATGGCGGCGGCTCCAAGGGTGCCGAGCGGATCGCCTCCTGCTGGGCGGACAATCGCAAGGTTCCCCAGGTCGCCTTCAAACCGGACTGGAGCCGTCACAAGAAACGCCGCGCCCTTCAAGCGCAATGATGTGATGCTCGAAACATTGCCGATAGGCGTGATCGTCTTCCCCGGTTCCGGCATCGTCGAGAACCTCGCGGACAAAGCGCGCAAGATGGGAATTCCCATGTGGCGGTTTGGTAAAGGCGGCTAATGAACAGTGCGCCTTTGCGCGATGGGGTTCCCGTGAGCGTGCGTCAACCACCTTAAGTTGTCGTTAACTCTTTATTTCTTGCAAAGATCCGAGAATCGCCTTCTAGTCGGAGACGGAATTATACCGTTTAACGACCGGGAACCGTTTTGATGGCGATCCTCTCAAACGCCGCACCTTCTTTGGTCCCTGAGAATGCGCTTGCGCGGATGACCCGTCACGCCAAAGTTCTTTCGGGGCAGATGCAGTCGTTGAGCGCGACGCTATTTCCGCCGGCCTCGAAAAAGACGCTCCGGTCGTTTTCGTCGGGCGAGGTGGCGCGATTCCTTGGCGTGTCCGACGGCTATCTCCGGCAATTGTCGCTCGATGGTCTTGGCCCTTCGCCGGCCTTATCCGCGGGCGGCCGCCGGTCTTACACGCCGGCACAGATCAGTGAACTGCGTGAATATCTCTCAGCCGCGCGACCGAAAGAAGCGCTCGAATTCCTGCCCACGCGCCGGCCCGGCGACAAACTGCAAATCGTCGCTGTCGCCAATTTCAAGGGCGGCTCTGCCAAAACGACGACGGCGCTATACCTCACCCAATTCCTTGCCTTGGAAGGCTATCGGGTGCTGGCGATCGATCTCGACCCGCAAGCGTCCCTATCCGCCATGTTTGGCTATCAGCCGGAATTCGACATCGGCGAGGGAGAGACCCTTTACGGCGCGATTCGATATGACGATGCCCGACGACCAATGCGCGACGTGGTGCGGCCGACATATTTCACCGGCGTCTCGCTCGTGCCGGGCAATCTGGAACTGATGGAGTTCGAACACCACACGCCGCGCGCCATGGTCGAGCGGTCGTTGCGTGGTAGTGATCTCTTCTTCCGCCGCGTTGGCAGCGCCATTGCAGAGGTCGAAGACGATTTTGACATTGTCGTCATCGATTGTCCTCCGCAGCTAGGCTACCTCACCATGGGAGCTCTGAACGCGGCGACCGCCATGCTGGTGACCATCCACCCACAGATGGTGGACGTGGCCTCCATGAGCCAGTTCCTGCTGATGACCGCAGACGTAATGGCGGTCATAGAGGAAGCCGGCGGCAATCTAGATTATGACTTCATCCGCTATGTGGTGACCCGCCACGACCCCAACGACGTGCCCGAAACCCAGATTGTCGCTCTGCTGCGCAATCTTTTCAGCGATGACGTTTTGGGGGCGACAGTGTGGAAATCAACTGCAATCGCCAATGCGGGGCTCACCAAGCAATCGCTCTATGAACTCGAGAAGGGCTCCGTCGGCCGCGCCGCGTATGAGCGGGCGCTCGAATCGGTCAATGGTGCCAATTCGGAAATCCTCCGCCTCTTGCAGAAGGTGTGGCGGCGATGAGCAAACGCACCGATACGATTCGCCACCTGTTCGCCCAGCCCCCCTCCCCCATGTTGTCTGCTGACAACAATCCGCCCGAGCCGCGGCGAGTGGCGGCCGGGGCCGTGCGCTCGATGAAAGACAGCTTTTCGGAAATCGAGCGCGAGAATGAAGTTTTGCGCGCCCGCGTCGCGGGCAGCGAACAGGTGGTCGAGATCGACCCGGCGCTCATAGATCCTTCCCCCTTCGCCGACCGCTTTGCGCAGGAAGACGACACAGCGTTCGAAGCGTTGAAACAGTCGATTGCCGAGAGCGGCCAGGAAATCCCCGTTTTGCTCCGGGCTCACGGCACCGTGCCGGGTCGTTATCAAACTGCTTTTGGCCATCGCCGCATTCGCGCCGCGCGGCTACTGGGGCGGCAGGTCAAGGCGATTGTCCGGGCGCTGAACGACGACGAATTGATCGTCGCTCAAGGCGTCGAAAATTCCGCGCGTGAGGATTTGAGTTTTATAGAACGGGCAGTCTTCGCCTCCCGGCTGGAGGCCGCCGGGCGCAGCCGCGCCGTCATTCAACAAGCGCTCGCTATCGACCGCGCGGAAGCGTCCAAGCTGATCGCTGTCGCGAAAGCAGTTCCAAATGATTTGATTCATGCCATCGGAAAGGCGCCAAAGATCGGGCGTGGCCGCTGGCAGGAACTCGCCGAGCTTATGCGCGAGAAGGCGGCGACGAAGCGCGCGCAGGCTGCGGCCATTCTCCCAGCCTTCATCAACGCCGACAGCGACGAGCGTTTCGCCCGCGCCTTGGGAGCCGCCAAACGGAAGGAGGCGGCCAATGCCCCTGCCGGGCAAATTGTCGAAATCAGAGACTCGGCTGGACAATCCGTTGCCGAAATCCGCGCTACCGAGCGCGATGTGAAAGTGAGGCTCGCGAAACCAGCAGGAAGCGCCTTCGCGCAATTCCTGACCGCTCGCTTGCCGGAGTTGTTCGAGGAGTTTCGCTCTTTCGAAGCCGGAGACGGCAAGTCGAAAGATAATTGAGGTCCGGCGAAAGGAGTATCGCCAGCAAAAGAAAAAGGCCCCCGAAACGTCGCCGTCCGGAAGCCCTTCTCAGATCTAGCACTCAGAGAATCACACTTCCGAGAATCGCTGTCAAGAGTCAGCGCCGTTTCGGCGAGCAGATTTCTTTTGCCTGAACGAGGCAAAGGATCATGCAGTCACATCCAACGACGCCCTTTGGGCGACGGCCGCTGTCGCTCGCCATGGTGGCGAGCCAAGCCGCGGCCAAGGAATTCGCGGCGAAACCAAACGCATCCGAAATGGCGGTCCATAAATGGCGGCTGTTTCGCGCGCTCACGGAAGCCAAGGAGCCGGTCGGCGTCACCGACCGGGCTTTGTCGGTGCTGCACGCGCTGCTCAGTTTCCATCAGGAAACTGCGCTGACGCTGCCGGTCCGCGATGCAAAAGCCGATAGCGAGGACGATTCGCCTGGCCCCGGCATCGTGGTGTTCCCATCGAACCGAGAGCTCTCCATCCGCGCCCATGGCATGGCGCCGGCGACGCTACGGCGGCATCTGGCGTCGCTCGTCGAGGCGGGGCTGATCATCCGGCGCGATTCGCCGAACGGCAAACGCTTCGCCAGGCGCGGGCAGGGCGGCGAGATCGAAAGCGCCTTCGGCTTCGATCTGACGCCGCTGATCGCGCGCGCGGCCGAGATCGAAAACCTCGCCGAGGAAGTGCGTGCCGAAAACCGCGCCATCGCCCTATTGCGGGAAAGGATCACGCTGGTTCGGCGCGATATCGTCAAAATGATCGAGACTGGGATGGAGGAGGGCGTTCGGTTCGCGCCGATATCGATTGACGGGCAGGACATCAGCGACTGGGAAGGCCTTTACGGGCGTTACCAGGCCCTCTCGGCGCGCTATTCGCGCAGCCTCGGGAGAACCGGGCTGGAGGCTTTGGCGGGCGAATTGGCGGCCTTCGCGGCCGAAATCCAAAAGCTGCTCGAAACTCACGTAAAACAGCAAAAAAGAAGCGCCAATGAGTCCCAGACTGAGCGCCATATACAGAATCAAATCACAAACATTCCTGATCTTGAACCTAGCCTTCGAGAAGGCAGGGTCGATCCGTCCGGGTCGATGCCGAAAGAGCTGGAAGCCGAGAGGGCAGGGGCTTCAACAACCGAGGGGCCCGGTTCAGGAATCGGGGAGCGGCAGGCTACGTCGACGCGAACCTATCCGCTCGGCATGGTGCTGCAAGCCTGCCCCGACATTGTCGATTACGGCAAGAGCGGGGAGATTTCCTGCTGGCGCGATCTGATCGAGGCGGCGGCGATCGTGCGCTCGGCGCTCGGCGTCTCGCCAGACGCCTGGAAACAGGCGCTCGACGTCTTGGGCGAGCATGACGCCTCGATCGTCATCGCGGCAATCTTGCAGCGGGGCGATGAAATCAAATCCGCCGGCGGCTATCTGCGAGTGCTGACTGGGAAAGCGCGGGAAGGGAAATTCTCGCTGGGGCCGGTTTTGATGGCGCTGCTGCGCGGCAAGGCCGCAAAAGCGGCGCGTGAACGGCGGCAAGCAGGGTGATAGGCGTGGGGTTTCGCTGCCGTGGATTTGGCGATTATCGTTACCGATCGAGGGAGGCGGACGCCATGATCGATACGACGACCCAACTCGCCATTCTTTCCGATGCTTTGGTCAAAATCATCGACCTTTGTCCCCTGGCGACGACAGGGAAGGCCGAGTCCGCTGACCTTTTGACACAAGCGGGCGACATCGCCGCACAGGCGCTGACCGCCGCCGCCACCTACGGGCCGTTGCCGCCATTCGCGGATCCGTCGGCGCCTCAATCCAGCTTGGCAAGCGAATAAAGTGCTGGTTGGTCTTGCGGGATTTCCGGGGAATCCGTATATTTTCGGCAAGGAGTTCCTTATGCCCGCCACCGTCACCTCTGCCGACGTTTCCAAGAATTTCGGCGCCTATCAGGATGCCGCTGTTCGCGATCCCGTGATCATCACCAAGAATGGCCGGCCGCGTACCGTGCTGATGGCCTATGAGGATTATGTGCGGCTTTCGAAACGTGACCGCCGGGTCGAGCGCACGGTTGATCTTGGCGAGGCCGATATCGCGGCTGTCGAACAATCGCAAATGGCGCCAGGATTTGAGGCGCTCAACGCCGAACTCGATACGCCCGACTCGAGGAAATGATCCCGACCGAAGTCAAGGTCGGCTATGTGTTTCGCTACGCTTATCTCTGGGATCGGGAAAGCCAGGAGGGACGGGAGGAGGGCGAGAAAGACCGTCCTTGTCTGGTGCTGGCGATCGTCGTGATCGACGAAGAGGGGATTCGCACCGTCCGCGTCCTCCCGATCACGCATGCGCCGCCTTTGAGCCCTAGCGACGCGATCGAAATTCCGCCGAGGGTCAAGCAGAGGCTCGGGCTCGACGATGAACGCTCGTGGATCGTTTTGACCGAAAGCAATCGTTTCGTTTGGCCGGGCCCGGATTTGCGGCCGCCGCTCTCTGAGTCTGTGGACGGATATTATGGTCCGTTGCCGCCGGCTCTGTTTGAGGCCGTGAAGCGCGGTTTCGTGGCGTTGGCCCGGGGGGGCGGCCATGTCAGCGTCGCGCGCACCGAGTGAGCGGCGCTGCGCTCACAGTCCGGCGGCCTTGGTGAGATTGACCTTGAAACGATCGCGTTTGCGCTGATAGCGGCGGGTCATTTCGGGGCTGGCGTGGCCGAGGTGCTTTTGCACATGCGCCTCCTCGATTTGCGCGGAGGAGGCGAGTCCGGCGCGCAGCGAATGGCCAGAAAAGGCGCATTTGCGTTCGCCCTCCGAAAGATCGCCGCGAATGCCGGCGGCCAGCGCGGTTTTCTGCACCAGCCGGGCGACGTGCTTGTCGGAGAGGCGCTCGGGCGAGACGCCGCCGTTCTTGCGGGCGATCGGCCGAAATAGCGGCCCGTGACTGATCCGGCCGAGCCGCATCCAGGTCTCCAGCAGCGCGACCGGACAGGTCTCGGGGCGGGAGCCGCGGCCGATTTCGACCTCGCGCCAGCCGGTCTTGCCGGAAATCTGCAGCACCGCGCCGCCGTCGTTGTTGCTGGCGTTGGATATATCCGCGCCAGTCCTTTTGCCGCCGCTCGAAACATCGGCGGAGTCTTTGCTGGCGCTGGATAGATCCGCGAAGTCCTTTCTGGCGCTCGAAACATCGGCGCCAGATGGAAAAATCTCGACCCAGCCGTTTCCGTCCTCGCTCTGATCGGGCCCGCAATCGAGGCCGACGATTTCCGACCGGCGCAGGCCGCCGGCGAAGCCGATCGCCAAAATGGCGCGGTCGCGGATCCCGCGCAGATCCATATCGAGCGTCGCCAGCATAGCGATGAGTTCATCGGCGAAGATGGCTTCCTTTTGGACCGGCGGTCGGCCATGGGCGCGGCGAATGCCGGCGAGCACCGTCGAAATATGCCGATCGCTTGCATCGAGCGGTTCGCCGCGCTGGCGGTAATGCCAGCAGATGCCGGCGAGCCGGCGCTCTATTGTAGCGACCGAAACCGGCGCGCGACCTCCGGCGGCGATGTTTCGCACGCCGGCAGAAACCTCGCCGATGTTTCGCGCGCCGGCAGAGACTGCGCCGCCCACACAAGCGGCGAGATAGAGGCCGACGGTCTGCGGATCCGGGGGCAGGGGGTCGAGCCCCTGGCGGCGCAGCCAGGCGGCAAACTGCCGCCAGTCGGCGTCATAGGCGCGCCGGGTGTTATCCGAGCGGGCGTTACGGGCGTAATCGCGGGCCTTTTCGGAGAGCGCAGTGAGATGGGGGGAGGGGGACCGCTCTGTGAGGGGCGCGGGGTCACCTTCGAAGTCATCGTCGATGTCAGCCATCTCGTCCCTCTTTTGGCTCCCGGTTTGGGGTCCCGCGCCGTTCGAGCGGAAAAATCCGACGCCTCGGCCGGCTGACCGGGTCGATTTTCGGGCGCAATCGCCCGGAACACCGGGGCAATCGAATCATGTCCGATAAGCGCACATTATCGGACATATAGGAGAGAAGACAAGCGCGGCGGATTGGCGTGAAGTTTAAGCATAAAGCGCCGCCATCCTTGCCGCCGGATTGGTTCCGGGGCTACGATTCCGCCCATGCTGGAACGTGATTCGCCCGACCCGTTGAGCCTTGAACCCGTGGCGATGGGGCGGCCGCGGCGCGTCGTGCGAAGGCGTCCTCTAGACCCGTCGCTCCGCCCAAATCTTCCGGAAATCCAGCCGCTTCCGCGTTGGGCGAGGCTCGACGGCGGCGCCGGCGGCGACAGAAACGCGATGTTTGTCGCCGGCGCTGGGCTCGCCCATCTCGATCAGATTTTGCGCGCCGGCGCCGATGTTTCGACCGCCGGCTTAGGGACTGGCGCCGATGTTTCGAGCGCCGGCAGCGACTCCGTCGATGTTTCTAATGCCGGCAAAATCTTCGGCGTCGAACCGGTTTTTTCGGGCGCGCTGCGCCAGCGTCTGGCGCTCAAAGCCGCCGCAACGTGCGCGCGGCTCGCGCGGCTGCGCGAGGACGAAGCGGCGCTCCGCGACGCCGAGCATCTTTCCGGCGTCGGCGTCGACACCAGCCCGGCCGGACGCCTGCATCGGCTGTTTCGGCTGTTTGCGTCGCGGCCCATAAAATTTGATGCGGCGACATTGTCCGCCGCCGCCGAATGTGTCGGGGCGCCGAGCGCCTTCGACGCGCAGGGTATTGCCGAGGCGTTGCGCCAAACCGTCGCCAGCGCCAATGATCCGCTTGCCGCGGCGGCGGGCTTGAGCGCAGCCGCCGTGCATGATCTCGCGGCCGTCCCCGCGATCGACGCGGAGATCTTCGCGCTCTGGCTCGCCGACCTCGCCCTAGCGCAAAAACTCGGCTGGCAGGCGCCGGTTCCGCTGCTGGCCACAGTGATCGCTCACCCCGCATTGCGCCGCGCCGCAAACGGTCGTCGACCGCGTCCCAGCGATCGCGACTGGTCGAACGCGCTGGCGAGCGCCTACGCGCTTGCGGCGGGTGAGGCGATCGATGTCGCTGGCGCCTTGTCGCGCCAAACGCAAAAACTTCTCGACGCCGCGCCGAAATTGCGGGCCAAGAGCGCGGCGCGGGTCATCGAGATGCTGCTCGCCGATGATTGCATTGCGCCGGCGCGCGCGGCGAAAACGGCTAAGCTCTCCGACCGCGGCGCGCGGCGCCTGTTCGATCGGCTGACGGAACTTGGCGCCGTATGCGAACTGTCGGGGCGAGCGAGCTTCCGGCTCTATGGGCTCTGAAACGTTTTCGAGCCGAAGTGGACGCCGGTTTGGCGCGGGAAACGCGTTTTAAAAAATGCTTTGTCGAGCAAAGTGCAGCCGGCATCGATGAAGCAAACGCGGCAAGAGGCAAGGTGAGGCGCAAACATGGGCCGCCCAAAAACACGCGAGCTGCACGAACCATTCGATCCCCTGCTTATGGAGTTGCCGGAAGCCGCGCGCTGGCGCGAGTGGATGGGACGCGTCGAATTTTCTCCGCGCGTACCCCAGTGTCGCGCGAGGCGCTCGCGAGGCTGGTTGACTCGACCTGCAATCTTGACGATCTGATCGCCGACATCCGTAGCGAGTTACGCGCGCGGCCCTATGAGCTCGTCTTTGTCGCCGGCGGCTATCAACTGCGCACCAAGCCTCGCTTCGCGCCGGCAATCCGCGCGGCGGGCGGCGGCGATCTGCGCGACGCCGGCGCGCCCGAATTGACGCCGACCGAGATTTTGGCGGTGACGGCGATC
>WSXZ01000017.1 GCA_009773555.1 Methylocystaceae bacterium
CCAACCGACGATCGGCGCCTTGGCGAAGTTGGCCTCACGCGCCTGGTAGAGCGCCGGCTGCCAGAGAATGGGATGGATCGTCGGGTCGGGCCGCCAGGTTTTGCTGAAAAAGCCGGAAGCCTGGACATGCGTCGCGTTGGTCACGAGCGACAGATAATAGGTGTCCGGGTGCGATCTGAACCGGGCGTTGGCCTTGCGGCAGCCCTGCAGCGTCATGTCGAAGGCGAGATTGTCCTCGCCCACAACGAAGGCGCCGGCGTCAAGACGCGCCATTGCCGCTTTCGCGTCGGCTTCGCCGTTGGTCCATTGGTCGAGATGGAGATCGAAGGGCTTGCGCATGGCGCTCGGCACGCCGGCGGCCATTCCGAGAAAATTGAATGAATCCGCAATGAACCGGCTCGGCCTGCGCTTAAGCCGTCCGTCTTCACGATCGCAGCCGAAGCCGTAAGGCAGCAACGAGCCGTTGATGGCGCCGGCGACGCTGATCACGCCTTCCACCCAGCCAGCGTTTGTCCCTTGCCCCCAGAAATCGCTGGCGAGCAGCGCCTGCAACTGCATGGCGGTCTGGGCGCCTGCGCCATGGCCGACGACGATGACCGGGTTTTCCGCCGACCACTCCGGCGCAAAAGGGTCCGCATATTCCCGCGAATAGCGGGCGTGGCGCGCCTCGCTGCTGTGCTGCGCGCCGTAATCGACCCTTCCGCCGCCGATTTGCGCGAAAAGCTCGCAGGCGCGATCATGGAACGAGCTGACCGCTCCCACCTTCGCTTCATGGACCGCGAAAGGTTCGCCAATTTGATCGAGCGCGTCGCCCCAATAAGGAAGTCCGAATTCCTGAGGACCCCAGCCGAAGAAATCATGCACGAAAATAATATGAGTGGATTTGAGCGCCATCGCCGGTCCGAAACTCTATAGAAAATCAAAGTGTTCTGCGCTCAAATGAGCGCGTCGTATTCGTAGATCGCGCTCACGTCGAGCGTCTCCCGCGGCGTCGCGCTGCGGCCGAGCGGCGAGCTGATCGGATCGTCGATGCGATGACCTTTGAGATCCGCGCCCGCCGTCATGTCTGGAATGTAGACTCGCCCATTTCGGGACATCCAACTCTCCCAGAGGCGATCAATGTTGCAATGATTGAGAAAGAAAACCGGATCATTGGGCGAGGAGCCAAGCAACATCTCTCCGCCAATCCAGACGTGGACGAGATTGTGCATCGAGGTCGCGGAAACGCTGTCGTCGTTCATCCACCCTTCGATGCGATTACGGAAGCTGTTCGCGTCAGCGTCCCAGTCGGGCGAATCATAGGGCGACAGCGCCAGCGCGTTCGCCACATGCGCCGTTCTCGGCAGCGCGTCGGCGCTCACGCCAAAGGCCCGCCGGAGGCCGCGGTTCACCGAACGCAACTCTCCGGAGATATTCGTGGAGATGCGCACTCTGAACGCGGATGGATCGTTTGCGTCAAACGCGAACGGGCCGGTAGCGACCGGATTTCCCTCGCCGCCCATGCAGTCCGCGCCCCAGATTGTGGCCGCGCTCTGGTCCTGCGGCGGCAAGTCGCCGTCTTCCGCCCAATCCCAGTAGGGCAGACCAAAATTCGCGTCGTCCAGGACCCGCTGGAGGTTTTGCTCGAAGACCATCAGCATCACACGGTGCCATGGCGCGAAAATTGGCCCGCGGTGCGCTGCGTTCCGCTGCGCGGGATTTCCCGGCGGCGTCTCGATCATCATCGCGGTGACGTGCCAGATGACGAAAAGATCGTAGGTGCTCACTGAGCGCGCGGCGCCGGGAATGCCGAATTCATCCGTCGTTCGGCCGGACGCCTCTTTTTTCAATAGTTTGACGCCCTCGATATATTGATCGCGAACCGCTGGGTTCGTTGAAATGTCGTTTCGGACGACGGCCATCGTCTCTCTCCTGAAAATCAATGTTCGCCTGAAAATCAATGCTCGTGTTTTGAGCCTTTCTTCACTGCGGGCCTGCTTTTCCGAGCAGGAGCGGGCCGGCGCTTGTGGCTTGCTGGAGGGCGGCTCTTGCTCGGCGCCGGCTTTCGCTCGAACTCCTCGGGAAAGCCGTCGATCAGCGCCCGCACCATGTTGACCGCCGACGCGGTCTGGTAGTTCGGCAATGAATGACAATGAACCTGGCCAGTCGCATCGACGCCGAGCGGCGCGCGAATATTCTTTCCGTCGACCAGGATCTTGTAGGTCGTGACGATTTCGATCTCGTGGCCGCGATAATTGTCCTCGCGCACCGACTGCGCGCCGCCCGCGCCATGACCGGCGTGCGCTGGCGCTTTGTCGCGCGCGCGCTTGAGATAGTCGCTGAGTTTGCGAGGGGCGGCGCTCGTCGCGAGCTTCTTGGTCTCCATAAGCCCTCCGCACAATTCCTTTTATGCAATCCGACGAAGCTGTAGGCGCGAAGGCTTCAAGTGCTCGAAAAATCTACAAACTTCAGTCGAAGGTTCGCCTCATCAAAACGGATTGGATTGGAAATTTTTCACCAGCATTATGACGCTGGCCAATGGACAGTGATGTCAAGTGAATTCACAAACCGTTAGAATCGATGAATTATTTTCGCTACTTGGAAACTCCCGCCCTCATCGCGATCGGAAAAACTTGCGTCGCTTGTCGGCGAGGCTTAGCGACTCGATCGAGGCATCAATGTCCGATTCGATGGTTCCCGCCTTTCTTGGGGTCGAGCGCTCCGTGCTCGGTCGACGTTGGCGCGGGCGTTTGGACGCCAGAGGCGAGGCGCAAGCGCTCGCGTTGACCCAGGCGCATGGCATCGACGATTTCCTTGCGCGGGTGATCGCCGGGCGCGGCGTGACGGTCGCCGACGCCGCCGGCTATCTCGATCCTAAGCTGCGCGACCTCCTGCCGGACCCGTCGTCGCTGCGCGACATGGACGCGGCGACGAGCCGGCTTGCGCATGCGATCGAACGCAGCGAGCAGATCGCCATTTTCGGCGACTATGACGTCGACGGCGCCTGCTCCTCCGCGTTGCTCATCGACTTTTGGCGCGCGGCCGGCGCGCCGGAGCCATTGCTCCATATTCCCGACCGGATCATCGAGGGCTATGGGCCGAATGTCGAGGCGATCCGCGATCTCGCGGCGCGAGGCGCGACTCTGCTGGTCACCGTCGACTGCGGGACTTCAAGTCACGACGCGTTCGCCGTCGCGCGGGCGCTTGGCCTCGATGTGATCGTCCTCGACCATCATCAGGCGCCGGAAATCCTGCCGGACGCGCTCGTCGTCAATCCAAATAGGCTCGATGATCTTTCGGGGCAGGGAGCGCTCTGCGCGGCGGGGGTGGTTTTTCTTGTCCTCGTCGGATTGTTGAGGACGCTGCGTACGCGCGGCTGGTGGAGCAATGATCGACCTGAGCCGGATCTTCTCGCCGCGCTCGATCTCGTCGCGCTGGCGACGGTCGCTGACGTTTCTCCGCTGGCGCGGCTCAACCGGGCGCTCGTCGCCAAGGGTCTGATGGTGATGGCGGGGCGATCCCGGCCAGGGCTTGCCGCGTTGATGGACGCCGCCCGTTTGGATGGACCGCCGCGCGCCTATCATCTTGGTTTCGCGCTTGGGCCGCGGATTAACGCCGGCGGTCGGATCGGCGACGCTGGCCTCGGCGCAAGGCTTCTCACTCTCGCCGACGGCGCGGAAGCGCATCGCATCGCCCTCGAGCTGGACCGACTGAATGGCGAACGACAGGTCGTCGAAAGGATGATTCTCGAGCAGGCGGTCGCCGAGGCGGAAGCGCAGTTGGGGCGATCCAATCGACTGTCCTGTCTCGTCGTGCACGGCCAGGATTGGCATCCGGGCGTCGTCGGGCTGATCGCATCGCGCTTAAAGGAACGCTTCAATACTCCAGCATTTGTTATTGCTTTCAATGGAGAAAATGGAACAGGTTCAGGTAGGAGTTTAAGTGGCGTCGACCTTGGAGCGGCGGTGCGGCGCGCCGTCGATCTGGGCTTGGCGGTGAAGGGGGGCGGGCATGCGATGGCCGCCGGCGTGACGTTGGCCCGGGGCAAGATCGACGAGTTTCGCGCCTTTCTCGATGAGGCGCTGGAAGCGTCCGTCGAAGCCGCGCGTCTCGACGACGCGCTGGTTGTCGACGCGGCGGTCGCCGGACGGGGAGTCTGTCTCGAACTGCTGCGACGGGTCGAGCTGGCCGGTCCATTCGGGCAGGGCAACCCCGAACCCCTGTTTGCCCTGCCCGAGCAGCAGGTCACATTCGCTCAGACGGTCGGGGCCGATCATGTGCGCGCCCGCTTGCGCTCGCGCGACGGCGCAACGGTTGACGCCATCGCCTTTCGCGCCGTGCATTCGCCGCTGGGCGAAGCGCTATTGAGGCGCGATGGCGCACAGCTTCACGTCGCCGCCAAACTGTCACGCAATGTCTTTCGCGGCATCGAGCGCGTCGAGACGCGAATCGTCGACCTCGCGCGCGTTCAATGAAGCCGAGCAGACTGTGGCGCCAAGGCCACACCCTGCTTTCAATCTCGGCACACGCACGCTTTTGGAGCGTGGTGTCGCATTTTGGTCTCATTCCAGACGCCTGCTGACGCCAGCGTAACTGCGTTTAACGACAACTTCACACATCAACGAGACACTTCGCGGGTTGTGCCGCGCGGCGGTTTTCCACGTCGCGTCGTAAATGAAGGAAACGTCGCCGCTTGCGGGGCGGGCTTCAGTGCAGTCGGCGGATCGAAGTTGGTGGCAAGGACCGTCTGGATGCGATTTGTCGTCTTTAAGAACGCTGCTCATGCGCCGCGTCCGCTCGTTCGCTCCTCAATCATCCTTTCCAAACTGCTGCCTCTTGTCTGTCTCGGCGCGCTCGCCGGATGCTCTTCGACCACGGGATCGCATAGGAGCGCCGGCCTCGGCGGATTCGGGCAGATCGACCCGCGTTACGGGGTGCGTCCCAGCCCGCGGGTCATTGCGGATGGCGAAGAAGTGCCGAAGGGCGGCGGCGCCTATATGGTCGGCAAGCCCTATAAGATCGCCGGCCGAACCTATTACCCGAGCGAGAATGGCTCGGATTTCCATGGGCGACGCACCGCCAATGGCGAAATATTCGACAGGGCGTCGATTTCCGCCGCCCATCCCACGATGCCGCTGCCGAGCTATGCGCGGGTCACCAATTTGCGCAATGACCGTTCGATCGTGGTGCGCGTCAACGATCGTGGACCCTATCATGGCGGACGCGTGATGGACGTCTCCCAGCGCGTGGCGCACGCGCTTGATTTTCATGGCGTCGGCACGACGCGCGTGAAAGTGGAATGGGTCGGGCGCGCCGATCTTGAGGGAGACGACGACGAAAAACTCCTTGCGACCCTGCGCGACGATGGCCAACCGGCGCAGATCGACGCGCCGGTGATGACGGCGGCGAACGAGGATCCGGCGCGTGCGGCGCGCTATGATGAAAGGGCGGAAGTCGCCGAACTCGCGGCGCGCGTCGCCTATGAGAATGGGCAGGCGTCAGACGATCAGATGCGGGCCCATGCCAGGCAGGAGAGCGAGGCGCCCCTGCCTCCCTCGCGCGAGCAAGCCAGCATCGACGAAGAACCCGTCGCTTCGACCCAGAAGGTGAGGAAAATTGTAGCGCCGTTGCCGCCAGTGCGGCCCGCGCATCTCGGCGGCGCCCGTCAAGCTTCCGCTCACAACGCCGTCCGACAGGCGCTGAACTCCTCGGTTCGGACGAACTGAGGCGCCGCGCGCCATCTTCTCCCGGCTTGCCGCGCTGCGGCGTAAAGACGGGAGCGCGTCTTGCCGAAATTTCCCGGGCTTCACCTTATACTGACGCTCTTCGCATTTTGCGCGCTTGGCGCAGCGCCGTCGCGCGCCCAGAATTTTCAAACGAGCGTCCCGAGCGCGATTCTGATCGACGCCGGCACCAACACCGTCCTGTTCGAGAAGGGCGCGGACGACTACCAGAAACCAGCTTCGACGGTGAAAATTCTCACGGCGGAACTGATCTTCCAGGCCTTGGCCGAGGACAGACTGCATCTCGACGACGAATTCACCGTTTCCGAGCACGCCTGGCGCACCGGCGGGGCGCCGGCGGGCGGATCGGCGATGTTCCTTGCGCTCAACAGTCGCGCGCGCGTCGAGGATCTCCTTCGCGGTCTCGTGATCCAGTCCGGCAATGACGCCGCGATTACGCTTGCGGAAGGTCTGGCGGGCTCGGAAGAAGCCTTCGTCATGCGGATGAACAAACGCGCGGACGAGCTTGGCCTTGTGAAATCGCGCTTCGGCAACCCCTGGGGCATGGACGGTCCCGATCAAAAGGTGACGGCGCGCGAAATGGCGAAGCTCGCGGCGCATATCATCAAGACCTATCCGCAGTTCTATGGCTATTTCGGCGAAAAGGAGTTCACCTGGAACAAGATTCGTCAGCAGAATCGCAATCCGCTGCTGACGATGAGCGTCGGCGCCGACGGGCTGAAAACCGGCAATATCGATAAGAACAGCGGCTATGGACTAGTTGGCTCGGCCACGCAGGACGGCCGACGCCTGATCGTCGCCGTTTACGGCGCGAAGAGCGCGAAGGAGCGGGCCGAAGAAGCGCGCAAATTGCTGCAATGGGGATTCAGGAATTTTGAGGAGAAGGAACTGTTCAAGGCCGGCGAGCCGGTTGGCCCGGCGCAGGTCTATGGCGGCACGCAGGGCTCCGTGGAGCTGGTCGCCAAGGAAGACGTCAAGGTGCTCCTGCCGCGCGGCGCGAACGAGAGGCTGATGGGCAAGATCGTTTACGAAGGCCCTGTGCTGGCGCCGGTCGAGGCGGGCGCATCGGTTGGACGCCTCGAAGTGAAACGCGGAAATTCCGTCGTGCTCGAACAGCCGCTGCAGACCGCCGAAGCGGTCGAGCAGGGATCGCTGCCGCGGCGCGCCTTCGACGCTATTTACGAATCCGCCGCCGCGGCCATCCACCAGAAACTCTCCGGCAAGAAATGACCTTCCAGGCGACGCCCGAAAAAGGCCGCTTCATCACCTTCGAAGGCGGCGAGGGCGTCGGCAAGTCGACGCAGCTTGCGCGGCTCGCCGAGCATTTGCGCGATTGCGGTTTCGAAGTGGTGACGACGCGCGAGCCCGGCGGCACCCCAAAGGCCGAGAAGCTCCGCGCCTTCCTGCTCTCGGGACGCGCCGCGCCGCTTGGTCCGCTCGCCGAGGCGGCGCTGTTCTCGGCGGCGCGCGCCGATCATGTCGAAAACTTGATCGCGCCGGCCCTGAAGCGCGGCGCATGGGTGCTGTGCGACCGCTTCGCCGATTCGACCCGCGCCTATCAGGGCGCGCGCGGCGGCGTCGACGCCAAGACTCTGGCGCTGCTCGAAAGAGCGGCGGTCGGCGAGACGCGGCCGGATCTGACGATCATGCTCGACCTGCCGGCGCAAGATGGCCTCACGCGGGCGGCGTCGCGGCGGAACGGCGAAGAGGTTGATCGTTTCGAAAGCGAAGCGCCGGCCTTTCATGAGGAGCTGCGGCAGGCCTTCCGCGACATCGCCGAGAGCGAGCCGGAACGCTGCTGCGTGATTGACGCCGGCATGTCCATCGACGACGTCGCGCGCGCGGTGCAGCGTGTCGTTCACGACCGCTTCCTGGCGCACGCCGCACAAGCCGCGCAATGAGCCGCGAAGAGGGGAACCCGGAAAGCGATCGCTACGACGACGCCCCGCATCCGCGGGAGACCCTGGGGCTCTTCGGTCATGCCACGGCGGAGCATGAATTTCTCGACGCCTACCGCCGCAACAAGATGGCGCAGGCGTGGATCATCGGCGGGCCGGAAGGCGTCGGCAAGGCGACGCTCGCCTGGCGCCTGGCGCGGTTTCTCCTGGCGCATCCCGAACCCGCCGCCGCGGCGGTTCAGTCAGCGGAGAGCCTCGCGGTGCCCGCGGACCATCCGGCGGCGCGCCGGATCGCTTCAATGGCGCTTGCCGATATTTTCCTGCTGCGCCGCGCCTGGAACGACAAGACCAAAAAGCACTTCACCGAAATTCGCATCGAGGACGTGCGGAAGGTTATTCAGGCCTTCCATCAGGGGTCGGGAACCGGCGGCTGGCGGATCGCCATCGTCGACTGCGCCGACGATCTCAATCGCGCCAGCGCCAACGCGCTTTTGAAGCTCATTGAGGAGCCCCCTGAGCGCTCGCTGTTTCTGCTGATCGCGCATCAGCCGGGCCGCATGCTGCCGACGATCCGTTCACGCTGTCGCAAACTGATGCTCGGCGCATTGTCGCCGGAAGACACGATCGCCGCCGTGAAAAGTCTCGGGCCGCGTTGGTCGGAGGCGCCTGAATCGGACCTGCTCGTCGCCGCGGCGCGCGCCGAGGGCTCGGTGCGGGAGGCGCTGCGGCTGCTCGGCGATGACGGCGTCGCCTTCGACGCCGCCGTGCGCCGGCTTTTCGAAAGGCTGCCGCAGGTCGATTGGCTCGGCGCGCATATGCTGGCTGACAAGCTCACCGGCCGCGACAATGAAGCGGCCTATGAGACTTTCATGCGCGCGACGCAGCGCCATCTCGACTCTCGCGTTCGCGCGCTCGCGCAGACCGGCGCCGCCCCTTCGAGACTCGCCCGCTACGCGAGCGCCTGGGACGCCATTCGCGACGCCGCCAGGGAAACCGAGGTGTTCAATTTCGACAAGCGCGCGCTGGTGCTGGGGATCTTTGATCGGCTGGCGAAAGCCGAAGCCGGCTAAGGGCGTGCGCTAGCGCACTTCCCGGCCGCTGTTCGCCATGGCGTTTTCGAGAAGCTGCAGAACGACCGCCGGATCGCGCGGGAAGCCGGCGCGAATCCATTCGGCTTGCAGCGTTCTAAGCGCGTCGCCCAATTGCTTGCCCGGCGCGACGCCCCGCGCGATGAGATCCGCGCCCTTGATGGGGAAGGCGGGCGCGGGCGTCTCGTCCAGATAACGCGCCGCCTCCCGCCACTCCGGATTGTCCGCCGCCGCGGCGCTTTCCGCATGCGCGAGCGCCAGCGCGTCGGCCGCGGCGCGCGCGCCGCACAGAAACAGCATCTCGCGCAGATGCGACGCCGGCGGCGGCGCGGCGCGTCCATGCAAGGGCGCGAGCGTTCGCGCCGCAGTCGCAAGCCGCGCGAATTCGTCGTTAGAGAGCCGCAGCCGCTCGCGTAGCCGCTCGGCGTCTTCTGCGGTCAGCACCGAAAAGGCCGCCAGCCGCAACACCGCGTCCACGGGCTTGCCCAAGGCCGCTTCATGTTCGGCGAGGCGCTGCAGTCGAGCCGGATAGCCGATGCCGAGAATGACTTCGATGACGCCGGCGTGCGACATGGCGCGCAGCACGTCCGGCGCCCGGCGCGCGAGCAGCAGCTTCATCAGTTCGGCGCGGATGCGCTCGCGCGATAGGCGCGAGAGATTTTCCCGCGCGACGATCGACTGATGCAGGCCTTCGCGATCGAACGGCCCTTCGCCATGAGAGGCGTTGAAACGAAAGAAGCGCAGGATCCGCAGATAGTCCTCGCGAATCCGCGTCGCGGCGTCGCCGATGAAGCGGATGCGCCGCGCCTCGATATCCGCGAGCGCTTCCGTATAATCGTGAATCTCGCCATCGAAAGAGAGCGACAGCGCGTTGATGGTGAAGTCGCGCCGCTTCGCGTCCTGCTCGAAATCGCCGCCAAAGCGCACCTTCGCGAAGCGGCCGTCGGTCTCGACGTCCTCACGCAGCGTCGTGACTTCAAACGGCGTCCCCGCGACGACGATCGTCACCGTGCCATGTTCGATGCCGGTCGGCACGCCTTTCAGTCCGGCGTCGCGCGCGGCCGCAAGGACGGCGTCGGGCAGCGCGGTCGTCGCGAGGTCGATCTCGTGAGGCGGCAGACCGAGCAGAGCGTCGCGCACGGCCCCGCCGACCACGCGCGTTTCTGCGCCCGTCTTGGAGAGAGCCGCAAACAGCGTCGTGAGCCGGGGATCGTCAAGCAGTCTCTGCGCCGCGTTCATTGGAAGCGGCCCGGCTGCAATTTTCCGTTCTCCATGTGGGCCGGCACATAAGCGCCCTGGTTAAGCCGGCTGAAGCCGAGCGTCACGACCCCGACGATCGCGACGAGGAGGCCCGCGATCGTCAGCAGCGATATGACCCTGCCATGCCAGAGCTCGCGCACGAAAGGCCAGCGAAGCTGCAACGAATGGAAAAGCGCATAGGCGACGAAGGGCGTGAGGAAGAGCAGGGCGGTTTCAACGATTGCGCGCCACATTGGCGGAAACGCCTTTCGTGATGAGGATGTCCGACGAATATACTCCGATGAATATACATGGCGTCCGTCGAAGGGCGTTTAATGCGGTATGCATGAACAAACTGTCACGTCCAAATTACGGTTTTGGCGGTAAAATGGCTCTTTAACGCGCCGGTTGCGCTTGAATTGCAGCGGCGGAGAGACGAAGATTGCGCTTGGCTCTAATCCCCGCCGCTTCGCTTTATATGCGTAGCCGAATGGCGCGGGGGCTTTGAATCGAGTGCGGCGAAACACGGCAGCGCCGCTACGATGCGCCCGATCCTCTTCATAGACAGGCTGCCTGAGCACGCTGAAATGACTTCATTCGACACCAGGACAACCTCGCTCGAATCAGCCGTCGTTCAATCCGCCGAACGCGCCCTCGACCATATCGGTCGCGCCCGGGCGGCTATCGGCGCCGTCATTTTTGGCCAGGACGAGGTCGTCGAACAGGCGCTGGTGACGATCCTCGCCGGCGGCCACGGGCTCCTCGTCGGCGTGCCTGGCCTCGCCAAGACCAAGCTTGTCGAGACGCTTGGCCGTGTGCTCGGGCTGGCGGAGCAGCGCGTGCAGTTCACGCCGGACCTGCTGCCTGCCGATATTCTCGGCTCCGAAGTGCTCGAAGAGGGCGCCGACCGCTCGCGTTCGTTCCGCTTCATCAGGGGGCCGGTCTTCACCCAGCTGCTGATGGCCGACGAGATCAATCGCGCCTCGCCGCGCACGCAGTCGGCGCTTCTGCAGGCGATGCAGGAGCACCATGTCAGCGTCGCCGGCAAACGCCATGACCTACCGCGACCCTTCCATGTCCTTGCGACGCAAAATCCCCTGGAGCAGGAGGGCACCTATCCGCTGCCGGAGGCGCAGCTCGACCGCTTCCTGATGCAGATCGACGTGCATTATCCCGACCGCGCCAGCGAGCGGCGGGTGCTGCTGGAGACCACTGGCGAGACGATGGCCGAGGCAAGCCAGGCGCTCGACGCCGAAGAGCTGATGGCGACCCAGCGACTCGTGCGCCGGCTGCCGATCGGCGAAAAGGTCGTTGACGCGATCCTCGATCTCGTTCGTTCAGCCCGTCCAGACGAGGGCGACGCGGAAATCGCGCCGCATGTCGCCTGGGGGCCGGGACCCCGCGCCGCGCAGGCGCTGATGCTGGCGACGCGCGCCCGCGCGCTCGTCACCGGCCGGCTCGCGCCCTCGATCGACGATGTGGCCAAACTCGCCGCGCCGGTGTTGCGCCACCGCATGGCCCTCAATTTCGCCGCGCGCCGCGAGATGACCGTTTCTGACGTGGTTCAGACGCTCGTGGCGCGGATCGGGTGACGGGCCTTCGCTCGGCTCTTCCTTCTGACGGAGAAAGATGACGATGTTTGCTGACGTCGCCACGCGCGCCTACGATCCTGCACTGCGCAGGCCCGCGGATGGCGCCGCCGCGGCCGATCTGGCGAGCCAAATGCCAAGGCTGGTGGCGCGCGCTCATGAGATCGCGGCAAGCCTCGCCTACGGCGTTCATGGCCGTAAGCGCGCGGGCGTCGGCGAGACGTTTTGGCAATATCGGCCATTTGCGCCGGGAGAAGCGGCGCATCGCATCGACTGGCGCCGCTCGGCGCGCGGCGATCAGCTCTATGTGCGCGAGCGTGAATGGGAGGCCGCGCACGACTATTTCCTCTGGATGGATTGTTCTCCTTCCATGGCCTTCGGCTCGTCTCTCGCGTCCGACGACAAGCTGTCCCGCGGCGTGACCCTGGGGCTTGCGCTCGCGGACGTGCTCGTTCGCGGCGGCGAGCGGGCGGCGGCGCTGGGCCTGACCGCGCCGATCTCGGCGCGCGACGTGATCGACCGGCTGGCGCGCGCTCTGGCTAACAACGCGACGGAGGCGACTCGCGACGAGCTTCCGCCGCAGGCGCCGATCCGCCCCCGCGCCCGCGTCATTCTGATCTCAGACTTCCTCATCGATCCGGACGCGCTTGCCGCGCGCCTGCGGCGCTTCGCCGACGCCGGCGCCTCCGGCGCGGTCCTGATGGTGACCGATCCCAGCGAAGAAACCTTGCCGTTCTCCGGCGAAACCACGTTTCTCGACACCGACGGCGGCCCCGCCTTCTACGCAGGCGACGCGCGCAGCTTGCGCGCGGCCTATGCGCGCCGCTTCGAGGCGCATCGCGACGCCGTGCGCCGCGCGGCGCAACGCGTCGGCTTCATCTTTCTGCAGCATCGCACCGACAGGCCAGCCTCCGAAGCGGCGCTGGCGCTCGCCATGGGATTGCTCGGAGCGGATGGAGTCAGCTTCGAGGAGCGGCGCTGATGTTTTCCTTCGCCGCGCCGCTCGCGCTGTTTGGTCTCATCAGTCTGCCGATGATCTATTGGCTGCTGCGGGTGACGCCGCCGCGTCCGCGCGAGATCGTGTTTCCGCCGACGAAAATTCTGCGCGAGCTCAAGCCCGATGAAGAGACGCCGGCAAAAACCCCTTGGTGGCTGATGGCGCTGCGGCTGGCGCTCGCGGCCGCATTGATCTTTGCGATGGCGGGACCGGTCTGGGCGCCCAGCGGCGTCGTCGCGTCCGCCGCGCCGACGCTCGTCATTCTCGACGACGGCTGGACGGCCGCGCCGACATGGGAGCGACGCCTTGCGGGCGCGGCCTCGATCATAGAGTCGGTCTCACGCGCCGGCGGTCCGGTCGCAGTCGCGCTTGCGTCCGAAGCCGCGGCGCCGGTTCCAGGCGACGGGCCGCGCGCGATGGAAAAATTGCGTTCGGCGCGGCCCAAGCCATTTCTGCCGGATCGCAAGGCGATCGGCGAACAGGTCGCGGCCTTCGCCCACGCCCATAAGGCGGCGCGCATCGTGTGGATCAGCGACGGCGTCGCGCAGGGCGACGCCGCAGGCTTCGTGCGCATGCTGAAAGAGTCGGGCGCAGCCGGGGTCGAGATTTACGTCGAAAACCATGCGCCGCGGGCGCTCGCCGCGCCGACAAATGATGCGGCCGCTCTGAGCGTCGATGTGCTGCGCATCGGCGACGACGCGTCGGCGGTCGTCGACGCGCTCGAGAACTGCCGGTCGAACTTCGCAATGAGGTCAGTCATCTGCGCATCGAGGGAGAAAATTCCGCCGGCGCCGTCGCGCTTCTCGACGCGCGCTCGAAAGTGAAGCGCGTGGCGCTGATCGGCGGCGGCGCCGCGAACGAGGCGCAGCCGCTGCTCTCGCCGCTCTACTATCTTGAAAAAGCGCTCGCGCCCTTCGCCCAAATCCGCACGGCGCGTCCCGGCGTCGTGGACCCGGTGCAGGCGCTGCTCGCCGAACAGCCCAATATCTTAGGTCTCGCCGATGTCGGGCTCGCGCCCGGCGAGACCTTCGACGCGGTGTCGCGCTTCGTCGAAGAAGGCGGGACGCTCATTCGTTTCGCGGGGCCGCGTCTCGCCAACGCCGACGATGGCCTGCTGCCCGTGCGCCTGCGCCGCAACGGCCGCGTGCTCGGCGGCGCGATGTCCTGGGAGGAGCCGAAGGCGCTCGCCGAGTTTGACGCAACGAGCCCCTTCTTCGGCCTGCCGGCTTCGAAGGACGTCACGGTGCAGCGGCAGGTGCTCGCCGAGCCCGATCCGGGGCTTGCGGACAAGACCTGGGCCCGCCTGTCCGACGGCACGCCGCTCGTGACCGCGGAACGGCGCGGCAAGGGGCTGATCGTGCTGTTTCACGTCAACGCCGACGCCAATTGGTCGAATCTGCCGATCTCGGGGCTTTTCGTTGAGATGCTGAAACGGATCAGCGCCATGGCTGGAGAGTCGACGTCTGCGAGCAGCGAACGGTCCGGCATGGTCGCCGATCCGTCGGCTTTCGCGCCGATGCGCCTACTCGATGGATTTGGCGCGCTCGGCGCGCCGGGCCTGAGCGCGCAAAGCATTCCGCCCGGCTTTGACGGGCCCGCAAGCGCCGAACATCCCCCGGGGCTATACGGCGGCGGGGAGGCTTTCGTCGCGGTGCAGACTTTGCGCCCGACGGACGAGTTCAGCGCTTTCGATTTCGCCGGCGCCGGACTGAGCGCGGACGTGCTGCGGACCAGCGGTCAGCTCGATTTGCGCGGGCCGCTGCTCGTCTTCGCGCTCGCCGCCTTCATCGCCGACGCGCTGATCGCGCTGGCGCTTGCCGGAAAGTTGCGGCTGCGGCCGCTGGGGGCCGCGACCGCGGCGCTTCTGGCGCTCTCTTGCGTAGGGGCGACGATGGATGAGACGCGCGCGGAGTCGGCGCCGAAATCGTCCGTCTCCCAACGCGACAAGGACGCCGCGCTGACGGCGCGGCTCGCCTATGTGATCTCGGGCGACGCCCACGTCGACGAAATATCGCGGCTGGGCCTCGAGGCGCTCACCCAGGCGCTGAACATGCGCACATCTTTCTCGCCGGGAGATCCGGTGGGCGTCGATCCGGCGAAGGACGAACTCGCCTTTTATCCCTTGCTCTACTGGCCGATCGTCGCGAGCGCGCCGCAGCCGCCCGCGAAGACGGTGGCGAAAGTCACCGCCTATATGAAGCAGGGCGGCACGATCATCTTCGACACGCGCGACGCACTCTCTCAACGCGTCGGCGGCGCGCCGACTCCCGAGGCGCAATGGCTGCGCGATCTGACGAAAGGCCTGGACATTCCGCCGCTGGAAGTGACGCCGCGCGATCACGTCATCACCAAGACCTTTTACCTGCTCGACGGATTCGTCGGCCGCTACGCCAATGGCGAGACCTGGGTCGAGGCGCTGCCGCCGGAGCCGAAAGATCAGGCCGCGCGTCCAGTGCGCGCGACGGACAGCGTCTCCGCGATCGTCATCACGTCGAACGACCTCGCGAGCGCGTGGGCGCATGACAAGCGCGGCCAGCCGCTGTTTCCATTAACGCCGGGCGGCGCGCGCCAGCGCGAATTCGCGCTCCGCGGCGGCATCAATCTGGTGATGTATACGCTGACCGGGAATTATAAGTCCGATCAGGTGCATGTGCGCGACTTGCTGGAAAGGCTGGGCCAGTGAGCGGCGTCGATATGATCCGACATTATTCCGCCGCGTCATGGCCGGGCTTGTCCCGGCCATCCACGTCGGGACGAACCGCGAATGCGACGAGACCTGCGCAGCGGCACGGCGTGGATGCCCGCGACAAGCGCGGGCATGACGGCGCTAAACGGGGCGGGCGCGCATGAGCGACCTCACGCTCGCCTTTTCGCCGCTCGTTCCCTGGCCGGCGCTGATCGTCCTCGGCGTGCTTGGCGCCGGCGCGCTGGCGCTGATGGCGGCCAAACGTCAGCGTGGCGCGCCGCTCCGGGCGTTCGCTTTCGCCTTGCTGATTGCGGCGCTCGCCGACCCGTCGCTCGTGCGCGAAAAACGCGATCCGCAAAAGAGCGTCGTCGCGGTGGTTGTCGACAAGAGCGACAGCCAGAATTTCGGCGCGAGAAACGCGCAAACGGAAGAAGCGCGCAAGGCGCTCGACTCTGCGCTCGCCAAATTCGGCGACGTCGAGACGCGCACGATCTCGGTCGCCAACGACGCTTCGGGCAATGACGGCACCAAGCTCTTCGGCGCGCTCGCCGAAGTCTTGAAGGACGTTCCGTCGGAGCGCGTCGGCGGGGCTATTCTTCTGACCGACGGCGTCGTTCACGATATTCCCGCCAAGGCGGAGGCGCTCGGCTTCAAGGCGCCCGTTCAAGCGCTCGTGACTGGGCATAAGGGCGAGCGCGACCGTCGTATCGAACTCGTCGAGGCGCCGCGCTTTGGCATCGTCGGCAAGGATCAGATCATCCGCGCGCGCGTCGTCGATCTTGGCGGCGACGGCGCCCGCATCCCGATTTCAGTGCGCCGCGACGGCGAAGCGCTGCCGACGTTCAGTCCTGTGCCGGGCGACATCGTCAGCATTCCGGTGCGCATCGAACATGGCGGACAAAACGTCGTCGAACTCGAAATTCCATCCGCGCCCGGCGAGCTGACGCCGCTCGACAACAAAGCTGTGCTGACGATCGAAGGCGTGCGCGACCGACTCAAGGTGTTGCTTGTGTCGGGCGAGCCGCATCCGGGCGAGCGAAGCTGGCGCAATCTTTTGCGCGCCGACGCCAATGTCGAATTGGTGCATTTCACCATTTTGCGGCCGCCGGAGAAGCTCGACGTCACGCCGGCGAGCGAATTGTCGCTGATCGCCTTTCCGACAGCCGATCTCTTCGGAAAAAAAATCAACGAATTCGATCTCATCATCTTCGATCGCTATTCGAGCCAGACGACGCTGCCCTCGATCTATTTCGAGAACATCGCCAATTATGTCGAGAATGGCGGCGCCTTTCTCGCGGCGGTCGGCCCGGATTACGCGACCTTGCGGGGCCTCTATTATTCGCCGCTTGAAAACATCCTGCCGGCTCGGCCTGACGGCGCGCTCATTGAGCAGGCGTTTCGCGCCCGCGTCAGCAAGGACGGCGAGAAGCATCCGGTGACGCGCGGCCTCGCCGGCGCCAAATCCGAGCCGCCGAATTGGGGCGAATGGTTCAGGCAGGTCGACGCCAATGTGGTGAAGGGCGACTCGATCATGTCCGGCGTGCGCGACAAGCCGCTGCTGGTGCTCTCGCGCGAAGGCAAGGGCAGGGTGGCTCTGCTGCTCTCCGACCAGATTTGGCTCTGGGCGCGCGGCTATGAAGGCGGCGGTCCGCATGTCGATCTGACGCGCCGCCTGGCGCATTGGCTGATGAAGGAGCCGGATCTCGAAGAGGAGGCGCTGCGCGCTTCCGCGCATGGCCGCGCGGTCAGCGTCGAGCGCCAGACAATGAAGGAGCGACCGGCGCCGGTGATGGCGACGGCGCCGTCCGGCGCGCGCGACGAAATCGCGGTCGTGCAAGGCGAGCCGGGACTGTGGCGTGCGCGTTTCGACGCCAAGGAAATGGGTCTGTGGCGCTTCCAGAGCGAAGGCCTCACCGCGCTTGTGAACGTCGGCCCGCCCAATCCGCGCGAGTTTCGCGAAGTGGCGTCTACGACGGAGAAACTACAGCCGCTCGTGGAAGCGACCGGCGGCACGGTGCGACGTCTATCGAACGGCGGCGCCGACACCGTTTCGATGCCGCGCGTCGTCGAATTGCGCGACGCCAACCGCTATGGCGGCTCGGACTGGATCGGGATCAGACAGACCGGCGCCTCGACGCTCGTCGGCGTCGAAATCGCACCGCTGGGTTTGGGTCTATGGGCGATGCTGGCGCTGGTCGGCGCAGTGGTCTCGGCGTGGGCGTGGGAGGGGAAGCGGTAGATGTTGGGCTTCCCCTTAGTGACTCTCGACACGCTTTTCAGGTGATAGGACCCCACTGGCCGCTTCCCCCGCCGATGCCCGCAAATGGCACTCCTCCGCCTTGGAACATGCCATATGTCTGACCGCCGCGAATAAGATTTAAGTTGGCCCATGCCGAAACAAAATTGCATTCAAAATCGCTTTGACCTGACAAATCTGAAATGTTGTTATAGTAAAATGTTCCTTTTGCTACCGAAAGAAAACCACCGAACGCACCCCAGCCAGAGCCTTTGTACTCCAATCCAAGAAGTGGCAAATCCAATTTAACATAGATATGCACTAGAATGGCGGTGGGGACGAGGGTAGCAGGAGTACTGTATTTGAAAGCAGCGACATTTGGCGTCTCCGTGCGGCGCGCTCCCAGCGTGTTGTCAGTAAATTTCGAGAGACATGTTTTCAGCCATGCCTTGTCGTCAATGGCGTCGAACAGCGCTCTGACGGAGTCTTCCGACGCAGCGGCGTCAACCCGTCGGAAATACTTCAAAAAATTTGAAAATAATTGATCGTCGCCATCAGTCATGTGAGCGCTCCAATATGGAAATATGACCGCTTATTTTGCAAATTATCTAGCCTTTTGATTAGTTTAGCAGCACCGTAATCTTAATCAAGGCTGCTGTGTTTCCCTCACTGTCGGCGCCTTTTGACGAAATTATTGCGGGCGAAACCCAAGGAGCTAAATGCCCGGCCTCCGGCCTCTCACTGAGGCAGACCAGCAAGGCCGTTTGAATTCAAGAGATCGCTGCGCAAGCTGATAAGGAAGCGAGCGCCTTTGCCCACGATCTCAGGAACCGGTGCTCAGGCTTTTGAAAAAGCCTTTCAAAAAAACGAAAGACGTGGCGCATTTCTTTTCCTACGCGCGGAATGACGCGTGGGGATACAGCAGCGCGTGATCTAATAAGGCTCCCACTGTTACGCTCGGAGCGATTCGCTTGCCCACCTACCGCGCTATTGGCCTCATGTCCGGCACGTCCATGGACGGCGTCGACGTCGCGTTGATCGAAACCGATGGCGACGCCACAGTCGTCTTCGGGCCGACGGGACACTACCCGTATAGTGACGCCGACCGCGCGCTGCTGCGCAATGCGCTCGCCGAAGCCGCGACGCTCCAAGATCGCGACGCGCGGCCGGGCGTTCTCGCCTTCGCCGAGCGCATGGTGACCGACCGCCACGCCGAGGCGGTCGAGGCGCTGTTGCGGGATCATGAGATCAACCCGGCAAGCGTCAAGATCGTCGGTTTTCATGGCCAGACGGTGCTGCACCGTCCCAAGCAAAGGCTCACGATCCAGATCGGCGACGGGCCGGCGCTCGCCGCGCGTCTCGGACTCGACGTCGCTTATGATTTCCGCGCCGCCGACATCGCCGCCGGCGGCGAAGGCGCGCCGATCGTGCCGGTGTTCCATCGCGCGCTTGTCCTCGCCGGCGGCATGAAGGGCGAGGTGGCGCTGCTCAATATCGGCGGCGTCGCCAACGTCACTTATGTCGCGGAGGACGAGCAGCCGATCGCCTGCGACACGGGGCCCGGCAATGCGCTCATCGATGATCTGATGCTTCAGCGCACCGGCGCGCCGATCGACCGGCACGGCCATATGGCGGCGCGCGGCCGCGTCAATGAAGCGACGCTGCTCAAGATGCTGGCGCATCCGTTCTTCGATCAGCCGCCGCCGAAATCGCTCGACCGCAACGCCTTCGCGCTGGATGCGGTCGCTAAGCTCTCGACCGAGGACGCCGCCGCGACGCTGACCGCCTTTACCGCGTCTTCGGTGCTGCGGCTTTTTCCGCATCTGCCGACTCAGCCGCAACTGCTGATCGTCTGCGGCGGCGGCGCGCGCAATCCGATCCTCGTGCGCGAACTCGTCATGCGCCTGCCGTGCAAGGTGACGACGGCGGACGCGGTCGGATGGTCGGCGGATTCGATGGAGGCGCAGGCCTTCGCCTATCTTGCCGCGCGCGTGCTGGAAGGGCTGCCGATCACCTTCCCGACGACGACCGGCGCGCCTCAAGCCATGCGCGGCGGCGTGCTGGCGCGGGCGGCCGCGTAAGCGTCATAGATCGCAGTGTCATTCCCGGAAGGCCGAAGGCCTGACCGCTTCGCGCGTCGGGAATGACAATGAAGCGTCAGTCGCCCCGCGCGGGAATGGCGATCCTCGGCGGATTGCCAAGACGCCTGTCGAGATAGGCGTCGACATGCGCGATCAGCGGCTCGATCCTGTTTTCGAAGAAATGGTTCGCGCCCTCGACCACGGCATGTTCGATGAGAATGCCTTTTTGCGTCTTGAGCTTCTCGATGAGCCCGGTCACTTCCTTGAGCGGCGCGACGCGGTCCTGGTCGCCGTGAATGAAGAGGCCAGAGGAGGGGCAGGGCGCCAGGAAGGAGAAGTCGAAACGATTTGCCGGCGGCGCGATCGAGATAAACCCCTCGATCTCAGGACGGCGCATCAGCAGCTGCATGCCGATCCAGGAGCCGAAGGAGACGCCCGCGATCCAGCAGGCGCGCGCTTCCGGATTGACCGCCTGCGCCCAGTCGAGCGCCGCCGCCGCGTCGGAAAGCTCGCCCGAGCCGTGGTCGAAGGCGCCCTGCGAACGGCCGACGCCGCGGAAATTGAAGCGCAGCACGGAAAAACCACGCTCCGCGAAGGCGTAGTAAAGGTGATAAACGATCTGATTGTTCATCGTGCCGCCGAACTGCGGATGCGGATGCAGAATGATCGCGATCGGCGCGCCGCGCGTAGCGGACTGATGGAACCGGCCCTCGAGCCTGCCGGCCGGACCGGTGAAGATAACCTCGGGCATTCGGAATCCCTTGCGAAACTAGCAGGCGCGCCTTCTACCACGCGGGCTACTGTAAAATGCAAGGAAATTCGGCGGCTCCCGGGCCGCGGCGAAAATTCGCCGCTCCGACCCAAGGAATTGGCGCTCACACCCGTCAATAGTCTCGACGGGATCGAATAGCGGGGGCGACTTGCCGGGCGAAGACACCGACGGCGACTTGGCGCGACGGGCGGCCGCCGGCGAGGCTGCCGCTTTCGCCGTGCTGGCCGAGCGCCATTACGACCGCGTCTATGCGCTCGCCTGGCGCTGTTGCGGCGCGCGCGACGAGGCGCAGGACATCGCTCAGGACGCAATGGTGAAGATGGCGACGGCGATGAGCGCTTTTCGCAACGACTGCGCCTTTGCGACCTGGGCCTATCGCATCGCCTATACGACCGCGATCGACCACATCCGGGCGCGGCGCAAAATTGTGGCGCTCGAACCGGCGCGCATGTCGGCGCTTACGGACGGCGCCGATAGCGCAACCCCAGAGGATGAGATCATGGGGCAGGAACTTTGGCGCGTGGTGCGCGCCTTGCCGGATCAGCAACGCGACGCAGTGCTGCTCGTCTATGCGCAGGACCTTTCGCATGGCGAGGCGGCTGCGCTCATGGGCTGTTCGGAGAAGACCGTGTCGTGGCATCTGCATGAGGCGCGAAAACGCCTCAGGAACATGCTGGAGGTTTTGTGACGCTGCGCTTTTCGCAAACTCGCGCGAGTGTGACGATCCGGGCGTTCCCCTCCCCACGCTTTTGCGGCGGGGAGGGGCTAGGGGTGGGGGGCGACTCGGTCGCGTGCGGACGCCCTTTAGCCCCCCACCCGGTTCGCTTAGCGAACCACCCTCCCCGCCGCTTCGCGGGGGGAGGGTTGGTCACTGGCTGGCTGTTGGCGCAAGGGGAGACGGCGTAGTGGCCGAACGCGACCATCTCTCAAAGCTCAAAGACGCGCCGGTCCCGCCGCCCGATGGCGAGGCGAAGCGCGTAGCGCTTGCGTCGGCGATGGCCGCTTTTGAAAAAAGCGCAGCCGAGGCCCAAGGATCGGCCGCGCCGCAACGTCTCAGTTACGCATCCTCTCCATTGGAAGGGAAAAGAAAGATGCGTCAGACGTTCTATTTCAACCGCGCGCTCGCGGCGTCGATCGCCGCGCTGATGATCGGCGCGCCCGCCGCCTTCATGCTCTCACGCAACGGCGGGAGCATATCCAATCCGGTCGGCCGCATCTCGCCGCCGGCCGAGGTCGCCGTAGCGCCGCGCATGGAGGCGCCGGCGGCAGTTCAGCCGGCTCCAGTGCCCGTGGCGCGAGAAGAGCGAACGAAGAGCGCGACTGCAGCGGGCGCGCTTGGCGGCCGAGCCGATGGCGTCGCTGCGCCGCCGCCTCCGCGCCTCGCCAGTTCGCCACTGTCGCGATCGATTCAGCCCGCAAAACCGGTCGCCGAGATGAGCGCAGAAGGCGTCCGGGCGTCGCCGCCGATCGACACGAATGTCGCGCCTGAGAGCGAGTTTCGCGACAGGTTCGAGTCAAAGGAGACGAGCCCCGTCAAGTTAGCGGCGACGGAGCCCGTCTCGACCTTCTCGATCGACGTCGACACCGCCTCCTACGCCTTCGCGCGCCGCGCGCTCAACACCGGGCGCCTGCCGCCGAAAGATTCGGTGCGGGTCGAGGAGTTCGTCAATTACTTTCCCTATGATTATCCGAAGCCCGAAAGCGCGCAGACGCCGTTCAAGCCGACGATCACGGTGACGCCGAGCCCGTGGAGCGCCGGCAATCGCCTCCTGCATGTGGCGATCCAGGGCTATGCGCTGCAGAGCGCCGAGCGGCCCCGCGCCAATCTCGTGTTTCTGATCGACGTGTCGGGCTCCATGTCGCCGCAGGATCGGCTGCCGCTCGTCAAGAACGCGCTGCGGATGCTTGTCGACGAATTGAAGCCTGACGACACGGTCGCGGTCGTCACCTACGCGTCGGGCTCCGGCGTCGCGCTGGAGCCGACGAAGATTGCCGACAAGGCCAAAATTCTCGCGGCCATCGAGGCGCTCGGCGCGGGCGGCTCGACCGCCGGCGCGCAAGGCATTCAGGACGCCTACCGCCTCGCCGAAAGCAATTTTGACAGGTCGGCGGTCAATCGCGTGATCCTCGCCACCGACGGCGATTTCAATGTCGGCGTCACCGATCAGAGCGAATTGAAAGGGCTGATCGAACGAAAGCGCGAGAAGGGCGTTTTCCTGTCGATACTCGGCGTCGGCCAGGGCAATTACAACGATGCGCTGATGCAGGCGCTGGCGCAGAACGGCAATGGCGCGGCGGTCTATGTCGACACTCTCAACGAAGCGCGCAAAGCGCTCGTCGAGGAAGCGTCGTCGACGCTCTTTCCTATCGCCAAGGACGTTAAAATCCAGGTCGAGTGGAATCCCGCCCGCGTCTCCGAATATCGCCTGATCGGTTATGAAACCCGCGCGCTGCGCCGCGAGGATTTCAATAACGACAAGGTGGACGCAGGCGATGTCGGCTCCGGTCACCGCGTCACCGCGATTTACGAGATCACGCCGGTCGACGCCGAAAGGAAGCTGGTCGACGATCTGCGTTATGGCAAGAAGACGCCGGCGGCGGCGCAGGCGCGTGCGGAAAGCGAGCTCGGCTTCCTCAAGCTGCGCTACAAGCTGCCGAAGGAGAAGGCCTCACGGCTTATCACGCAGCCGATCGCTGAATCGCCAAGCGTTGAAAGCATCGCGCACGCGCCGCAGGACGTGCGCTTCTCCATCGCCGTCGCGGCCTTCGCGCAGCTGCTGAAAGGCGCGCCCTATCTCGGCGACTACGGCTATGACGATGTGATCGCGCTGGCGCAGAGCGCCAAGGGCGACGATCCGTTCGGCTACCGCGCGGAATTCGTCAATCTGGCGCGGCTGGCGAAGTCGGCGCGGCCGTAAGCCGGCGCGCGACGCCTTATCGTGAGGAGAGGCGCAGGTACTTGAACGCGCCTGCGCCGCCGCGCTCTGCTATAATGCGGCAACCGAACCGAGGCCCATGTCCGCACGCGTCTATCTCGACCACAATGCGACATCGCCGCTGCGCCCGGAAGCGCGGGCGGCGATGCTCGATGCGCTGGAGACGCTCGGCAATCCTTCCTCGGTCCATGCCGAGGGCAGGGCGGCCAAGGCGCTGCTCGAAGACGCGCGCGCCACGATCGCGCAAGCGATTGGCGCGGAGCGGCGCAGCGTCGTCTTCACCAGCGGCGCGACAGAGGCGGCAAATCTCGCGCTTTCGCCTGCGCTTCGCCGAGAGGGTGACGAAGCGCCAATAGAGGCATTGCTGATCGGCGCCGGCGAGCACCACTGCGTCCTGCAGGGCCATCGCTTTCCGCTTGATGCGGTGGAAACCATTCCGTTGACCCCGGAAGGCGTCATATCGCTCGACGCGCTGAAGCAGGTGTTGGCGCGGCGCTCCGGCGAGCGCGTGATGCTCGCGCTGCAGGCCGTCAACAATGAAACCGGCGTCATTCAGCCGGTCGCCGAGGCGGCCGAGCTGATCCATGCGGCGAAAGGCGTCCTTGTCTGCGACGCCGTGCAATCCGTCGGCCGACTGAAGACGACATTCGCGACGAGCGGCGCGGATTTAATGTTCTTTTCCTCACATAAGCTGGGCGGCCCCATGGGCGTCGGCGCGCTCGCCTTTCGTGACGAGAGCCTGCATCTCGGGGCGCCGGCGCTGCGCGGCGGCGGCCAGGAGTTCGGACGCCGCGCGGGCACGGAGAATGTCGCCGGAATCGCCGGCTTTGCGGCGGCGCTGACGGCGGCGACCGCAGATTTGGCAGGAGAGGCGTCTCGACTCGCTGATTTGCGTGACGCGCTGGAGCGGCACGTCTTGAAAGTCGCGCCAGACACCCGATTCTACGGTTCAAGGGCGCCGCGCGCGCCAAACGCCAGCGCTTTCTCACTTCCCGGCCTCGCCCCACGCACGATGCTGATGGCGCTTGACCTTGAGAATGTCGCGCTTTCAGCAGGCTCCGCCTGTTCTTCAGGCAAAATGACGGAATCGCACGTGCTTGCGGCGATGGGCGCGGCGGAAAGGGAGGCGCTGAGGGCCAGTTTCGGTTGGTCTTCGACGCAAGAGGATGTAGAACAGTTCGGAAAGGTTCTTGCACGTGTCGTGGATCGCATGAGGTCCCGGCATTTCGCCGCCTAGTCGACGCCTAAGAGGGCGCCTACGCTCAGGCGGCGGCGGAACGATCGGCCGACGGGCCTTGAACCCGTCGTGACGAGGAGAAAGACAGATGGCGGCTCGTCAGGAGACCGTTGCGCGCGTCGAGTCCATCGACGTCGACGCCTATAAGTACGGGTTTTCGACCGATATCGAATCGGTAAAGGCCCCCAAAGGGCTGAATGAAGACATCGTTCGTTTCATCTCGGCCAAGAAGGGCGAGCCGCAGTGGCTGACCGACTGGCGCCTCGACGCCTATCGGCGCTGGCTGACGATGGCTGAGCCGCGCTGGGCGCGTGTTCACTATCCCCGCATCGACTTCCAGGATCTCTATTATTACTCGGCGCCGAAATCGACGCCCGGCCCGAAGTCGCTCGACGAGGTCGATCCCGAGCTGCTGCGCACTTACGAGAAGCTCGGCATTCCGCTGCGCGAGCAAGAGATTCTCGCCGGCGTCGAGACCCGCCGCGTGGCCGTCGACGCGGTTTTCGACAGCGTGTCCGTCGCGACGACCTTCAAGGCGGAACTGGCCAAAGCCGGCGTGATCTTCTGCCCGATTTCCGAGGCGGTGCAGACGCACCCGGAGCTGGTGCGGAAATATCTCGGCTCGGTCGTGCCGGTGACCGACAATTTCTACGCGACGTTGAACAGCGCAGTCTTCTCCGACGGCTCCTTCGTCTATGTGCCAAAGGGCGTGCGCTGCCCGATGGAGCTTTCGACCTACTTCCGGATCAATGAGCAGAATACGGGGCAGTTCGAGCGCACGCTGATCATCGCCGACGAAGGCTCCTATGTGAGCTATCTCGAAGGCTGCACGGCGCCCAAGCGCGACGAAAACCAGCTTCATGCGGCGGTGGTGGAGCTCGTCGCGCTCGACGACGCCGAAATTAAATATTCGACGGTGCAGAACTGGTATCCCGGCGACAGCGAGGGCAGGGGCGGAATTTACAATTTCGTCACCAAGCGCGGCGATTGTCGCGGGCGCAACTCGCATATCTCCTGGACGCAGGTCGAGACGGGCTCGGCGATCACCTGGAAATATCCCTCATGCATCCTGCGCGGCGACGGCTCGCAGGGCGAGTTCTATTCGATCGCGGTGTCGAACGGCTATCAGCAGGTCGACAGCGGCACCAAGATGCTGCACCTCGGCAAGAACACCAAAAGCCGCATCATCTCCAAGGGCATTTCCGCCGGACATTCGCAGAACACCTACCGCGGCCAGGTTTCCGCACATCGTAAGGCCGATGGCGCGCGCAATTTCACGCAGTGCGACAGTCTGCTGATCGGGCCCAACTGCGGGGCGCATACGGTTCCCTATATCGAGTCGAAGAATCCGAGCGCGCAGTTCGAGCATGAAGCGACCACGTCGAAGATTTCCGAGGACCAGCTGTTCTACGCCATGCAGCGCGGGCTTTCGGCGGAAGAGGCGACGGCGCTGATCGTCAATGGCTTCGTGCGCGATGTGCTGCAGCAGCTGCCGATGGAGTTCGCCGTCGAGGCGCAGAAACTGATCTCGATTTCGCTCGAAGGAAGCGTGGGGTGATGGTTTCAGCGCGTCATGGCCGGGCTTGTCCCGGCCATCCACGCTAGACGAAAGATTGCGAAAGCTAAGACATGGATGGCCGGCTCAAGGCCGGCCATGACGCCAGAGATCGGGAAGAGTTTTAAAGAATGCTCGAAATCAAGGATCTGCACGTGTCCGTCGGCGAGCGGGAAATCCTCAAGGGCCTTACGCTTAGCGTCAAGGCCGGAGAAGTCGCGGCGATCATGGGGCCGAACGGGACTGGCAAATCGACGCTCTCTTACGTGATCGCCGGCCGCGAAGGCTATGAGGCGACGACGGGCGACGTGCGGCTCAACGGCGAGAATATTCTCGACCTCGACCCCGCCGAACGCGCCGCCAAGGGCGTTTTCCTTGCGTTTCAGTATCCGGTCGAAATTCCCGGCGTCGCGACGATGACCTTTTTGAAGGCCGCGCTCAACGCGCAGCGGCGCGCCCGCGGCGAGCCGGAATTGCAGACGCCGGAGTTCATGAAGCGCGTCAAGGAGGCCGCGGCGTCGCTCGGCATCGCGCAGGACATGCTGCGCCGGCCGCTGAACGCCGGTTTTTCGGGCGGCGAGAAGAAGCGGATGGAAATCCTGCAGATGGCGCTCCTGCAGCCGCGTCTCGCGATCCTCGATGAGACGGATTCGGGGCTCGACATCGACGCGCTGCGCGTCGTCGCCGACGGCGTCAACGCGCTGCGTTCGCCCGAGCGCGCCTTCATCGTAATTACGCATTATCAACGCCTGCTTGAATATATCAGGCCAGATTCGGTGCATGTGATGGCGCAGGGCCGCATCATGCGGTCGGGCGGTCCGGAACTTGCTCTGGAGCTCGAAGAGCGCGGTTATCAGGATTACATCGCGCAAGAGGCGGCATAAGCGATGATCAAGCTGGCGAGCGAAGCGGAAGCGACGCTTTCCTCCTTTTACGAAGAGATGCGCGACAAGGGCGCGCCGCGTCTGCGCGCGGCCGGCTGGGCGTCATTCTCCGAGTCCGGCGTGCCGAACCGGCGCGTCGAGTCATGGCATTACACGGATCTGAAAACGGCGATGGGCAGGCCGGCGCCGCTCGCCACCGCCTCCCGCGCCGCATTGTCGCTGCCGCGCGCGCATGATTCTCTGCGGCTCGTCACGCTCGATGGCGTTTTCCGGCCAGATCTTTCGGACATCGCGCGGCTTCCCGATGGCGTCATCGCGCAATCGCTGCGCGACGCGCTGGCGCAGGGCGAGCCGCATGTCCTGTCAGCGCTCGCCAGCGCCGATATCGGCGCGCAGGACCCGATCCTCGCGCTCAATGCGGCGCTGATGCAGGACGGCGTCGTCATTCAGATCGCGCCGGGCGCTGCGATCGACCGCGCGCTCGAACTCACGACGTTGGCGTCGGCGGAAGCCGCGCAATCGACCTATACGCGCGCGCTCGTCATGCTGGGCGAGGGCGCTCGAGCGACTGTGGTCGAAACTCTTGGCGCGCTTTCGTCGGCGCCGGCGCAGGACAATTGCGCCCTCGTGCTTCGTTTGGCGCCAGGCGCACGGCTCGACCTCGTCACTCATTTCTCGGGCGGCGTCGATCAGGCGATCCGCGTCGCGTCGCTGCTCGCGCATCTCGACGCGGGGGCGATGATCAATTCCTTCGCGCTGATCGAAGGGGAAGGGTTGAATCGAAGGCAGATCTTCGCGCGCCTCGACGGCGAGAACGCGAGGGCGGTCTTTAACGGCGCCACCTTGGGACGCGGCCGCTTGCACGCCGACACGACCCTCATCATGGATCACGCAAAACCATGCGGCGAAAGCCGGGAGGTTTTTCGTAATATCCTCGATGACCAGAGCGTCGGCGTGTTTCAGGGCAAGGTCATCGTGCGTCCGGGCGCGCAGAAGACGGACGGCGTCATGCAGTCGAAGGCGCTTCTGCTCTCTGAGCAGGCGGCGATGAACAACAAGCCGGAGCTCGAAATCTTCGCCGACGACGTGCAATGCGGCCATGGCGCGACCTGCGGCAGGCTCGACAAGGATCAGTTGTTCTATCTCACCGCGCGCGGACTGCCGCGCCGCGAGGCCGAAGCCTTGCTCATTGAAGGCTTCGCCAATGAGGCGATGGACGCAATCGAGGATGAGCAGTTGAGGGCGTTTCTCAGCGATCGCGTCAGCGCGTGGCTTTCTAGAAGGATCAGCCGATGAACGAGATTACCCGCATTCAGACGGCTTATGACATTGAAGCGGTTCGGGCGGATTTTCCCATTCTTTCCGAGCGCCCTTACGGGAAGCCGCTTGCCTATCTCGACAACGCCGCCTCGGCGCAAAAGCCGCGCGCCGTGATCGATCGGCTGACGCATTTCTACGAGCATGAATACGCCAATGTGCATCGTGGACTGCATTATCTCGCCAACGCCGCAACCGAAGGCTATGAGGGCGCGCGCGAGACGTTGCGCCGCTTCCTCAACGCCGAATCGACGGACGAGATCATTTTCACCCGCGGCGCGACCGAAGCCTTGAATCTGGTCGCGGCTTCCTTCGGCCAAGCGCATATCGGCGAAGGCGACGAGATTATTCTGTCGATGATGGAGCACCACTCCAACATCGTTCCCTGGCACTTGCTGCGCGAGCGCAAGGGCGCCGTGTTGAAATGGCTGGAGGTCGATGACGACGGGCGCTTCGACCTCGAGGCTTTCGAGAAGCTGTTCACCAAGCGCACGAAGATCGTCGCGCTCACGCATATGTCGAATGTTCTCGGCGCGCCGACCCCGATCGCCGAGGTCGCGCGCATCGCCCACGCGCATGGCGTGCCGCTGGTCGTCGACGGCTCGCAAGGCGCTGTGCATCTCGATGTCGACGTGCGTGCGCTCGACGTCGACTTTTATGTGGTGACCGGCCACAAACTCTATGCTCCGACCGGCATCGGCGCGCTGTACGGCAAGCGTAAATGGCTGGAAGCGTTGCCGCCTTTCTGCGGCGGCGGCGAGATGATCGAAACCGTGACGCTTGAGAGCGTCACATATAACACTCCGCCGCACCGGTTCGAGGCGGGCACGCCGCCCATCGCGCAGGCGGTCGGACTCGGCGCGGCGCTCGACTATATGGAGCGCATCGGTCGGGACGCGATCCGCGAGTATGAAGCAGGATTGACCGCTTACGCGCATCAAAGACTGTCGCAAATCGAGGGGCTCAGAATTTATGGGCGGGCGCCGGATAAGGGGCCGATCCTGTCCTTCGATATGGCGGCGGCGCATGCGCACGACATCGCCACGGTGATCGATCGTTCCGGCATAGCCGTGCGCGCCGGGACGCATTGCGCCATGCCGCTTCTTTCGCGTTTGGGCGTCACCTCCACCTGTCGCGCATCCTTCGCGCTCTACAACACGCGCGAGGAGATCGACCGGCTGGCGGAAGCGCTCGAAAAGGCCCGCTCTCTTTTCGCCTGAGGAGAATTTCGTGTTCACGAACGATGCTCCCAATACGAGCGAATCCCAACGCGCCGCGACTGCGGACCGGACGTCTCAGGCTATTGAAAATGAGCGCCTGACGAACGACATCGTTAAGGCGCTCAAGACCGTCTACGATCCTGAGATTCCCGCTGACATTTATGAGCTTGGCCTCATCTACAGGGTCGACATTGCGGAAGAAGGCTTCGTGGAGATCGACATGACGCTGACAGCGCCTGGCTGCCCGGTCGCTGGCGAAATGCCGGTCTGGGTCAAAAACGCGGTGAGCGCTGTGCCTGGCGTCAGCGAGGTGAAGGTGAACATGGTATTCGATCCGCCTTGGGATCAAAGCCGTATGTCGGACGAAGCGCGCGTCGCGCTCGACATGTGGTGAGCGGACACTCCTATGGGAACGATTTTGCGATGACTTCCATGCAGAAGATGAGCGTGATGAACGTCAGCCCCGCCGCGGCGGAGCGCGTCCGCAGCCTGCTTGCGACCGGCGCGGAAGGCAAGGGGCTGCGCGTCTCCGTGGAGAAGGGCGGCTGCGCCGGCATGTCCTACAAAATGGAGATCGCCGAACCGAAGCGGGGCGACGAGGTCATCGACGTCGAGGGCGGTCGCGTGATCGTCGACGCAGCGGCGGTGCTCTACCTGCTCGGCACGACAATGGACGTGAAGACGACGCAGTTCTCTTCGACCTTTGTGTTCGAAAACCCCAATCAGACGTCAGCCTGCGGCTGCGGCGAGAGCGTCGAGCTGACGCCGGCCGACCCGGGAAAGGTCGGCGCCGCGTCGCAGGTGGGGAGTTCCTGATCGCGTCGAGGCCGCTATGGACCGCGCGCGTATCGAAGAGCTTTTCGCGCCTTTTGCCGCTGTGTCGGTCAAGCGCATGTTCGGCGGCCACGGCGTTTACGCCGATGGCCTTTTCTTCGCCATCGAAGCCGGCGGCGAAATCTACCTGAAGGCCGATCAGCACAGCGCCGCGCGGTTTGAAGAGGCGGGCTCCCGGCCTTTCATCTACCAAGGCAAGGATCGACCGATCACGATCTCCTATTGGAGCCTCCCTGACCAAACGCTCGAAGACGCCGACGAACTGGTTCGATGGGCGAAGCTTGCGGTCGAAGCCGCGCTCCGGTCAGGCCCGAATCGGCGGATTCCGGCCGCAGGCCGGCGCAAGGCGCCAAATTCCGCTGGGAAAGACGGCTAAAGCGCCAATAAGCGTTTGAAAAACATCAATCTTCATAAGGCGCTAAAGCTGGCGCGGCGCGTTCGAATCGCCTATAGACAGGTGAACTCGACGCTATCCTTGAACTGGCGCTCACTTGGCCGAAGACGATCCCAAAAAAAGCGATTCCGACAAGCCCGGCTCTGACATAAGGCCGGTTTCGATCGCCGACGAGATGAAGCGCAGCTATCTCGATTACGCGATGAGCGTGATCGTGTCGCGCGCGCTGCCGGACGTGCGTGACGGCCTGAAGCCCGTGCATCGGCGCATTCTCTTCTCCATGCACGAGAACGGCCACACGCCCGATAAATCCTATGTGAAGTCGGCGCGCATCGTCGGCGACGTCATGGGTAAATACCATCCGCACGGCGACGCGGCGATCTACGACGCGCTTGTGCGCATGGCGCAGCCATTTTCGATGCGGTTGCCGCTCATCGACGGGCAGGGCAATTTCGGATCGGTCGACAATGATCCGCCGGCGGCGATGCGCTACACCGAGTCCCGACTCGCAAAGCCTGCGCTCGCGCTGCTCGAAGATCTTGACGAAGGCACGGTCGACTTCCAGGCCAATTACGACGGCAAGGAGCACGAGCCGACGGTTCTGCCAGCCCGTTTCCCCAATCTGCTGGTCAACGGCGCCGGCGGCATCGCCGTCGGCATGGCGACGAACATTCCGCCGCATAATCTCGGCGAGGTCATCGACGCCTGCATCGCCATGATCGATCGGCCCGACATCACCATCGCCGAGCTGATGGACATCGTGCCGGGACCGGACTTTCCGACCGCGGCGAGCATTCTAGGGCGTGGCGGCATTCGCAACGCCTTCACGACCGGCCGTGGTTCAATCATCATGCGCGCCAAGTCAGAGATCGAAACTCTGCGGAAGGATCGCGAGGCGATCATCTTCACCGAAATTCCCTATCAGGTGAACAAGGCGACGCTGATCGAGCGCATCGCCGATCTGGTGCGTGAGAAGAAGATCGAGGGCGTCGCCGATCTGCGCGATGAGTCCGATCGTGACGGCATGCGCATCGTCGTCGAACTGAAGCGCGACGCTGTCGCCGACGTCGTGCTCAACCAGCTTTGGCGTCATACGACGCTGCAGACAAGCTTTCCCGTCAATATGATCGCATTGAACGGCGGCCGCCCGGAGCTGATGACGCTCCATGACGTGCTGCGCGCCTTCGTGGATTTCCGCGAGACGGTCGTCACCCGCCGCACGAAATTCCGCCTCAACAAGGCGCGCGACAACGCCCATCTGCAGGTCGGCCTCGCCATTGCCGTTGCGAATATCGACGAGGTCATTCATCTCATCCGCACGTCGCCCGACGCCACCGCGGCCCGCGAATCGCTCATGGCGCGTGACTGGCCGGCCAAGGACATGGCGCCGCTCGTTGAGCTGATCGCCGACCCGCGCCACAGGCTCAGCGATGATGGCGCCATCCGGCTTTCGGAGGCGCAGGCGCGCGCCATCCTCGAATTGCGTCTGCAACGGCTCACGGCGCTCGGACGCGAGGAAATCTCCGAAGCTTTGAACAAGCTCGCCGTCGAGATCGCCGATTATCTCGATATTCTGCGCTCGCGCGAACGCCTGTTCGGCATCGTCAAGGACGAACTGCTGGCGGTGAAGGAAGCCCACGCCACGCCGCGCCGCACGCAAATCCTTGAGTCCGACGGCGAGGTCGAGGACGAGGACCTGATCGCGCGCGAGGACATGGTCGTCACCGTCTCGCACGCCGGCTATATCAAGCGCGTGCCGCTCTCGACCTATCGCGCGCAAAGGCGCGGCGGCAAAGGCCGTTCCGGCATGCAGACGAAGGAGGAGGATTTCGTCCATCGTCTGTTCGTCGCCAGTACGCATACGCCGGTGCTGTTCTTTTCCTCGCTCGGCAAGGCCTATAAGGAAAAGGTCTGGAGATTGCCGCTCTCGGCGCCGCAGGCGCGCGGCAAGGCGCTCGTCAACCTGCTGCCGCTCGAACAAAACGAGCGCATCACCTCGATCATGCCGCTACCCGAAGACGAGGAAAGCTGGGCGACGCTCGACGTCATTTTCGCGACGACGCGCGGCACGGTGAGGCGCAACAAACTCTCCGATTTCGTCGACGTTCGCCGCAACGGCCTCATCGCCATGAAGCTCGACGACGGCGAAGCCATTGTCGACGTCGCGACCGCGACAGAGCGCGACGACGTGCTGCTGACCACACGCGACGGCCAATGCATCCGCTTCGCCGTGCCTGAGGTCCGCGTCTTCCAGGGCCGCACCTCGATGGGCGTGCGCGGCGTGGCGCTGGGGCAGGACGATCGGGTGATCTCGCTGTCCATCCTCAGTCATTTCGACGCCGCCGGCGAGGAACGGGCCGCCTATCTGAAGCGCGCCAACGCGCTGCGCCGGCGCATGGGCGAAGATGTTTCGCCTGAGGCGGGGACCGAGACCGAGGAGGCGGCGATCGCCGTGGAGCTGTCGGATACGCGCTTTTACGAGATGCAGGCGGCCGAGCAGATCATTCTGACCGTGTCCGAGAACGGTTACGGGAAGCGTACGAGCTCTTATGAGTATCGTACGACAGGTCGCGGCGGCAAAGGCATCGTCGCCATGGCGGTGAACGCCCGAAACGGCAAGCTCGTCGCCTCCTTCCCCGTCGGCCATGGCGACGAAATCATGCTGGTGACGGACGGCGGCCAACTGATCCGCTGCTCCGTCGACGGCATCCGCATCGCCGGACGCGGCGCTCAGGGCGTCATTGTCTTCGACACGGCCGAAGACGAGCGCGTCGTTTCCGTCGAACATATCGGCGATGTCGGCGAGGGCGAGGACGCCGAAGCCTAATCTGGACGCTCAACGATAGGGTAGGCGCATGAGCGAGAGCGGCGACGACGCAGACGGCCCCGTGCTGGTCACCGGCGCGCCGCGTCGCATCGGCCTCGCCATCGCCGAGCGCTTCGCGCGCGAGGGGCGGCCCCTGGTGCTACACGCCTCTCCGCGTTCGGCCGAGCAGGCGGAGCTTGCAGCGCACGCGATCCGGCAACGCGGCGGGCGCGCGGCGACGGCGATCGCCGATCTTGCCGATGCGGAGTCGACGCAGCGCCTCATTGAGCAGGCCGGCGAAGCCTTCGGACCGCTGCGGCTCCTCGTCAACAACGCCTCGATTTTTGAAGTCGACGCCGCGCAGGACTTTTCGATCGAGCTCTATGAGCGGCAGATGCAGGTCAATCTGCGCGCGCCGCTGCTGCTGTCGCGCGACTTTGCGGCGGCGCTGCCGGCAGGCGTCGATGGCGCGATCGTCAATATCCTGGATCAGCGCGTTTTGCGTCTCACGCCACGCTACTTCTCCTACACGCTATCGAAATCGGCGCTGTGGGCGGCGACGCGCACCATGGCGCAGGCCTACGCGCCGCGTATTCGCGTCAATGCCGTCGGGCCGGGACCGGTCTTTGCAAACGCCGCGCTCGGCGAGCGGGAGTTCGAGATGGAAGCCCGCGGCGTGCCGCTACAGCGGGCCGCCGATGTCTCCGGCGTGGTCGACGCCGTCGTTTACCTCAGTCGGGCGAAAAGCGTGACCGGGCAGATGATCGCCGTCGACAGCGGCCAGCATCTGGGCTGGCGCACGCCGGACGTCGGTCCCGAATAGGGCAGGGCTGGGGCTAATCTGCGCTCGGAAGCCGGCGCATCGTGAACTCGATCCGCCCATCCTCCAGCTCGCGCCAGAACTCGATCTCGGTCATATAGGCGGCCTTGGGGAAGCGCTCGAACCACTCGCGCGCCTTGGCGCGCGCCTCAAGGCGCTCCAGCGAGAAGGTCTCGCGCCGCCAGCCATTGGCGTGACCGCTCCGCTTCTCAGCGAAGCGCCGCGCAAGATCCCTCGGCGCGTTTTTGGTTACGCTCATACTCATGCTCCGAGCGATCAATTTAGCGCATCGGAGGCGGGAAGGGGAGTCGCAGATCCGTCATGACCTATTCCGTCGGCTTCCCTCCTGCCGCGACACGCGATGCAAAGCTCTTGATTCTTGGCTCGCTTCCCGGCCAGCGTTCTCTGGAGCGCCAGCAGTATTACGCGCAGCCGCGCAACGCGTTTTGGACGCTGATGGGCAGCCTGTTCGGCTTCGATGCAGACGCTTGTTACGTCGATCGCCTCCAGAGCCTGAATGCGCGCGGCGTCGCCCTCTGGGACGTCTGCGCAAGCGCCCATCGGCCTGGCAGCCTCGACCAGCGGATCGAACGCTCGACTGTGCGAGCCAATGATTTCGAGCGCTTTTTCGAGATGCATCCAGATATCGCGCTGATTGGCTTCAATGGCGCTACAGCGGCCAGCCTGTATCAACGGCTGGTTCTGCCCAGACTGTCGGTGCGCGCGGCGGCGATTGCTTCACGTCGACTGCCCTCGACGAGTCCCGCGCATGCATCGATGACATTCGCCCAAAAGAAGGAAAAATGGCGATCCGCACTCGCCCCATTTCTCGAATAGCTCTAGGGCGCTTCCCCGCGCCCCCAAACCGCGCTAGACCCGAGCCATGCCTGAACGTCCCCCTTACATGATCTCGACGGCCATTCCCTATGCAAATGGCGCGCCGCATATCGGCCACGCCTATGAGCGCATCGCCACCGACGCCTTCGCCCGATGGAAGAGGCTTGACGGCTATGACGTGCTGTTTGTCACCGGCATGGACGAGCACGGGCAGAAGATGCAGCGCACGGCCGAGAAGGAAGGGCTGACGCCGTGGGCGCTCGCCGACCGCACGGCCGCGCAATTCGCCCGGATGGGCGAGGCGCTCAACGCCCGCGCCGACGACATCGTGCGCACGACGCAGGCGCGCCACAAGGAGACCGTGCTCGAAATGTGGCGGCGGATGGAGGCGAACGGCGACCTCTATCTCTCTAAATACGCCGGCTGGTATTCGGTGCGCGACGAGGCCTATTACGACGAGGACGAACTCACCGAGCGGGACGGCAAGAAATTCGCGCCGACGGGCACGCCGGTCGAGTGGGTGGAGGAGGAGAGCTGGTTCTTCAAGCTGTCGGCCTATGCGGAGAAGTTGCTCGCGCATTATGCGGCGCATCCGCATTTCATCACGCCCGAACACTATAAGAACGAGATCGTCGCCTTCGTGAAGCGCGGGCTCACGGACCTCTCGGTGTCGCGCACGACCTTCGACTGGGGCATCGAGATTCCGCCGAGCGCGCAAACCGCCGCGAAGCATGTGATGTATGTCTGGGTCGACGCGCTTACGAATTACGTAACAGCTACAGGATATCTTACGGAAGGCGGAAATAAAGCACGATTCTGGCCGGCCGACGCGCATGTCATCGGCAAGGACATCACCCGCTTTCACGCCATCTACTGGCCTGCGTTCCTGATGTCCGCAGGCGCGCCTCTGCCCAAGCAGGTCGTCGTGCACGGCTTCCTGTTCTCCAAAGGCGAGAAGATGTCGAAGTCGGTCGGCAATGTCGTCGATCCCATCGATCTGGCCGAGCGCTATGGCGTCGACCAGCTGCGCTACTTCTTCTTGCGCGAGATCCCCTTTGGCCAGGACGGCAATTATTCGCACGAGGCGATCGTCAACCGCATCAACGCCGATCTCGCCAATGACCTCGGCAATCTGGCGCAGCGCTCGCTCTCGATGATCGCCAAGAATTGTATGGGCGCCGTACCACGTAAACACGCGCTTACGGACGCCGACAACGACATTCTCGCGCAGGCGGCGGGCGTTTTGGCGAAAGCCCGCGCCGCCATGGAGGATTACGCGCCGCACCACGCGCTGGCGGAAATTTTCCGTATCGTCGCCGAGGCCAATCGCTATTTCGCCGGGGAAGAGCCCTGGGCGAAGAAGAAGAGCGACCCTGCGCGGATGGAGACGATTCTCTACGTCACCGCCGAGACGCTGCGCCGTCTGGCGATTCCCCTGCAGCCGTTTATGCCCGAGTCCGCCGGCAAGCTTCTCGATCTCCTGGGCGTCGGCCCGGACGAGCGGGATTTCGCGCATGCCGAGGAGGCGAACGCCCTGCAGGAGGGCGCGCCGCTGCCGCCGCCAACGCCGGTCTTTCCGAGATTCGTGGAGGAGGAGGCGAGTTAGTCCCGCTCCAGCAGGCGCGGAGAGCCGCCGCCGCGCTCGCCATGCGCTGACCATAATCAGCCGTTTCAAATGGCGGCGGCGCAGCGGCGCGCAAATGACCTTCGTCATTGCGGGCTTGTCGGCCAAAGCGCGGGCGTGCAATTATGAACGCCCGGGCTCCTTGTGAAGGAACTCGCGCCGCTCGGTCGAGCGCCCGCGCAACAATATCCGCCTTCGTTGTGTCGTATCTCGGACGGCTTTTTTCTTACAGAGGAACTCATGGAATGGCGCGTGGCATTTCAACAATTCTGACGGCGGTCATTTTCGGCGCGATCGGTTTCGGGCTCGGCATCTACGCTGCGCCGACCGAAGGCGTCGCCAATCTGAAAGCCGCGATCGAGGGCCGGTTCAAACCGGCGCCCGCCGAGGACGCTGCGCCGGCCGAAGCCCCGGCGACTCCCGCCGAGTCGGACGCAACCGCCCAACCCGACGCCTCGGCCGCGCCGGCGCCTGAGACGCCTCCGGCTGAGCAGCCAGCGGCCGTAGAGGCTCCAATGGAGAGCGCGCCTGCGCCCGCTCCGGCGCCGTTGACCGAAGCGCCGCCGCCGCCCCAACCCGCGCCCATGGCGATGCCGGAGGCGCCTCCGGCGCCAGAGACCGTGGTCGAACAGCCGGTTAAGCCGAAGCCCAAGCCGAAGCCCAAGCCCAAGCCCAAGCCGAAGCCTGCAGCTCCGGTCGAGGCGCCGGCTGAACAGCCGGCGCAGTAAGCGCCAATCGCCGCCGCCCAGCCCCTGTTCGAACCTCACGAGCGGGGGCGGGGTCGTGCGGCGGGCGCCTGTCTCATTTCAGGCGCTTCTGTCTCTGCGCAATGAAGGAATGTCGCCGTGACCAGCGACACAGCGCGCTTCGTCGGCGACATTCCCATTTTTTACGACCGTGGCCTCGGCCCGGTGATCTTTGAGGATTATGCCGCCGATATCGCCCATCGGACGGCCGCGAGCGCTCCCCTCGACGTGCTCGAAACGGCGGCAGGCACGGGAATCGTCACGCGCAAGCTGCGCGACTTTCTCAGCCCGCAGGCGAAGTTGACGGCGTCGGATCTCAACGCGCCTATGCTCGAAGTGGCGATGACGAAGTTCGGCGCGACCGAGCAAGTGATATTCCGACCGGCCGACGCGACCACCCTGCCGTTTGACGACGAAGCCTTCGACGCGATCGTCTGCCAGTTCGGACTGATGTTCTTTCCCGATAAGCACCGCGCGCATCGCGAGGCGCGACGCACGCTGCGGCCTGGCGGCCGTTACCTCTTTAGCGTCTGGGATGCGCCGAGCTACAATCCTTTCTCCCGCATCGGACTCGAGGTGGTCGAGCGCTTCTTTCCCGACGATCCGCCGCAGTTTTTAAAGGCGCCCTTTTCATGCGCCGAGATTGATCCGATCAAGGAATCGCTGCTGGTCGCCGGCTTCACGGACATCACCATTTCCGTACGGCCGCGCGTCAAGCAGGTCACGGATCCGACGGCCTTCGCGAAGGGGCTTGTTTTCGGCAGTCCGCTCTTTGAACAGATTCGCGAGCGCGGCGGCGTGCGCCCCGAATCGATTGTCGAGGCGCTGGCGGAGAGGTTCACGCAAGAACTCGGCGATAACCCCATGCGCCTGCCGATGCAGGCGATTTTCCATGAAGCCAGGGCGGCGTAGAACGGCGTCCTACTGCGGCTGCGTCATCAGCTCGAGCACATGGCCGTCCGGGCTCTTGAAATAGACGCCGCGGCCGCCGTTCCAGTCGTTCAGCTGGCCGTCCGTGAATCGACCCGGCGCGCTTCCAAAGGCGACGCCTTCGTCCTTCACGCGGCGGAAGATCTCGTCAAATTCTTCGTCGCCGACGTGGAAGGCATAGTGGCTGGCGCCGAAGCCCTCATCCTTGTCGAACAGCAGGGTGAGTTCGCTATTGACCTTCACCGGCGCGAAATGGCCCTTGGCGCCGTCGTAGCGCAGACCGAAAATCCGTGCGAACCAGCGCGCCGCCGCCTCATTGTCGCGCGCCGGCACGATGGTGTGATTGAGAATGATGGCCATCGATCAGCTCCGCCTGTCTCTCGATGAATTTCAGATGGGGAGTTCTGGCGTCCCAGTCACGAGCGTCGCGGCGCTCCTTCGCCGCCGGACCAGGAAGCCGACAGCGCGCCATCATCGGGTTGGCGCCGGACGCGAACGCCGAATGGGGCGCTTTCGCGATCGAGCGTTTGCGCGAGCCATTCCGCGTCGGCGGTCGACGCCCGTTCGAGACGAAAGCGCCGCATATGCAGCGGGACCAATCGAAGTTGCACGAGATCGCCGTTTGTAGCGAGATCGACGAAATACATCAGGGATAAATCGCCGCGATAGCGTTCGTAGCCGCTGATGCCCTCATAGTCGTTGAGGAAGTCGCCGCAGCCATAAAGCGCCAGACGGTTACGATGGACTTCGAATCCCTTCGCATGATGTGACGAATGTCCGTGGACGATCGAAGCGCCGGCGTCATCGATCAACCGACGCGCGAACTGTCTTTGGGCGTTCGAAACGCCATAGCCCCAGTTCGAGCCCCAGTGGATCGACATCACCAGAATATCTTCGCTCCGCGCCGCGCTCCGCGCCAGATCGCGGGCGACGACGGCGTCGCCGCCCACTCCAAGGGCGTTCCGCTGTCGGGCAGGGCGAAGGACAGCACGACCACGCGGCCCTTGCTCTCAATAATCGCCGGCCGCCGCGCTTCGTCGATACTGCGTCCGGCTCCAGCGACGGCGATATTTAGGCGCTCGAGCGCGCCGAGCGTCTCAAGGAGGCCGGAGGGCCCCCAATCGAGAACGTGGTTATTGGCGAGCGCGCAGCAATCGATTCCGGCGGCGCGCAGACATTCCGCATTCTGCGGACTGACGCGATAATTGATCGCCTTGTGCTCGGCCGTCTCGCTGCGCGTCACGCTTGTTTCGAGATTGACGATGCGCGCATCCGGCGCGTGTGCTTCAAGCTCGGTAAGCGCGTCGCCCCAGATATAGGAAGGATCGACGGGGCGCGGAATCGGCCCTGACGCCGCTTCGGCCAGGCGAACATATTCCTCCGCCGACAAAACATATTCCTCGTAGAGCTTCGGCGGGCAGGGCGACGAAAGGATCTGATCGACGCCTCGTCCGATCATCACGTCGCCGCACAGGAAAAGCCTTACGGTCTGCGCGCCTCCGCGCGGCGGCGCGGCGACGCTCATATCGTGGGCGGAAGATTCTCTTCGTCGTCGCCGGCGACCAGCGAGACGATTTCTCCCGCAACGTCCTTGAGCGGCGCGCCGGCGCCAAAGATGTCCGGATCGCCGGACATCCACATGGCCGCCTCCTCGACGTCAGCAATCGTTGGCCGCAGATCCATGATCGCCGACAGCGTCGCGTCGTCGATATCGCCGAGGACGTCCGTCACGTCCTTGATCGTCGCCAGCGGGCGGCCGTCGCCGTCCGGCGCGGAAGACTGCGTCAAGTTTTTGCTCCTCGCGCTTGGAACGTCCCGCCCGAGCTTGCTTCGTGACGGTCTCGCATGATGCCGGCGATGAGAAAGGCGCGTTGCATAGCCAAGAAATATAGCGCCGCGCGTCTGAGCCGCGAAGGAGCCCCAAGCTAAATATTTGTGTTCTCCGCCGCCCGAGCCATATTGCCGCATAGGTCCAAACGCGTCATCAAGCACCCGGACGCGCGCGCCCGGGGCCATTCCGTGCTGCTCTTTCCTGACCGAGTCTGATGCTCATCGATACCCATTGTCACCTCGACTTTCCCGATTTCGCGCCAGAACTCGCGGAGACGATCGCCCGCGCCAAGGCGCGCGGTGTCGCGAGAATGATCACGATCTCAACGCATCTGTCGCGCTTCGAGCGTGTAAAGGCGGTCGCCGAAACCTATCCGGAGGTTTTTTGCACCGTCGGGACGCATCCGCACCATTCGCACGAAGAGGCCGAGCCGACCGTCGAGGCGCTGGTGACTCTGTCGCAACATCCAAAATGCGTCGGATTGGGCGAAGCGGGCCTCGACTATCACTATGACCACGCGCCGCGCGACGTAGCGCAGCGCATCTTCCGCATTCACGTCCAGGCCGCTCGCGAAACCGGCCTTCCGCTCGTCATCCATACCCGCGACGCCGATGAAGACTGCGCCGCGATTTTGAAGGACGAAATGGGGAAGGGGTCTTTCCCCGCCCTGCTCCATTGCTTCACGAGCGGGCCCGCGCTCGCCCAAACGGCGCTGGAGCTCGGCCTCTATATTTCCTTTTCCGGGGTCGTGACCTTCAAAAACGCCGAATATCTGCGCGAGATCGCCCGCGACGTGCCGCTGGAGCGCATGCTGGTCGAAACTGACGCGCCCTTCCTTGCGCCGACGCCGCATCGCGGCAAGCGCAATGAGCCGGCCTTCGTCGTCGACACCGCGCGCGTGCTCGCCGAGGTCAAGGGAATCAGCGCCGCCGAACTTGCAGTCGCCACGACCGAGAATGCGCTGCGGTTGTTTTCCAAAATGCCGCCTCTGGACGCCGTCGCGTGAGCCTGAGAATCAGGATTCTCGGGTGCGGCTCGTCAGGCGGCGTGCCGCGCGTCGGGCAGGGCTGGGGAAAGTGCGATCCGACCAATCCGAAAAACCGGCGCCGGCGCTGCTCGATACTCGTCGCGCGCGGCCCTGCTGACTCTGCGACGCAAGTGCTCGTGGACACCGGACCCGATCTGCGCGAGCAACTCATCGACGCCGACGTCAAGCGGCTCGACGCGGTCTTCTATACCCATCCGCACGCCGACCACACGCATGGCGTCGACGATTTGCGCGGCTTGGTGATCATGAGCGGCCGGCGCATCCCGGCCTATATGGACGAGCCGACTTCGCGGTCATTCGCCGCGAAGTTCGACTACATTTTCAAGACGCCGCCGGGCAGCTTTTATCCGCCGCTGATGACCGAGCATCGGCTGCATCTGGGGCGCGCCGAGACGATCGACGGACCCGGCGGCGCGATCGTCGCGACGCCTTTTCGACTGGACCATGGCGACATGGACGCACTCGGCTTTCGCTTCGACAACGTGGCCTACACGCCGGATCTTCACGCGATTCCGCCAGAGAGCGTTCAGTATCTGGAAGGGCTCGATCTCTGGATTATCGATGCGCTGCGCCATCAGCGGCACGGCACGCATCTGTCCGTCAGTCAGGCGCTGGAGTTCATCGCGCATTTCAAGCCAAAGCGCGCCGTTCTGACGGATCTGCACGTTGATTTGGATTATGACGCGCTGGCCGCGACGCTGCCCGAGAACGTGACGCCGGCTTTTGACGGAATGGCGCTCGACGTCTGACCTCGCCGACATCGTCAGAGACGACATCTTTGAGTTCCATAATATCGATTATGCGAATCACGGATCAGGGATGCGGCTGGCGCCGTCCGCTCTTGCCTTTCGCTCGTCTGAGAGTCTGCGTCGATGCCATGTCGGACGGAACGCAGCCGGCGTCCTCGGATGACGCCTTATGTTGACACGGCGGCGCGTGTGCAGCGCATGGCGCGTCAATCCACCCGCGCAGCTCATCTAAACTCCTGCAATCGCGAACATTCCCGCCGACGCAGGAATTTGACCGAGTTGTCAAACCGTGGCGACTGTTTGGATTTTTGGATCACCCCACGGAATTCGCTGGCCTTAGGGGGCGAAACTCTGGTAAAAGGCTCGCTGCGCGGGACTATATGGCATTCAAGAGGCACATCATCGTCGTTTCCGGGCGGGCGCGTTTTTTGAGACGCGCCAACTGGAGCGGTTGGGCGCACAAGGTTGGCATAGCGGTCTTGCCGTTTTTGGCGGAGACGAGCAGGTAGACATGAGCAAAGGTAGAGATTTTCGGGGCCCCCGCAAGCGCGGATTTGATGACGACGCTCCGTATAGCTATGATTCGCCGCGCACGAGCCGAGCGCCGCGATCTCCCTTTGGCGGCGGATTTCCAGATTCGCCGCCTCCGATGTCGAACGAGCCAGCAGTCGACGCCATCGTGAAGTGGTTTAAGACCGACAAGGGCTTCGGCTTCGTAGAGCTTGCCAATGGCACCGGCGACGCGTTCCTCCATATCGGCGCCGTTCAGGCGGCGGGATACGACACGCTGCCGCCCGGCGCGAAATTGCAGGTGCAGGTCACGAGCTCGGTGAAGGGCCAGCAAGTGGCGCGCATTCTCGAGGTCGATTTGGCTGGCGCCGCTGAACGGGCGCCGCCCCCGCCGCCGCGCGCAGGCGGCGGTTTTGACAGCCCCCGGCCCCGTCGTCAGGCGCCCGATCCGTCGACCGCCGTTCCGGTCGCCGGCAAGGTCAAATGGTTCGACGAGACGAAAGGCTTCGGCTTCGTGCAGTCGGACGACGGCGGCAAGGACGTGTTCGTCCATATTTCGATTCTGGGCCCATCCGGCGTGAACCGGCTCGCCGAGGGGCAGCCGGTCACTATGCAGGTCGTCGATACGGCGAAAGGCAGAGAAGCGCTGTCGATCATCCTGGATTGAGCCTCGCTCAGTAGATCCGTGCGCCGCGATCCTCCTTGAGGGCCGCGGCGCTTTTCTTTTGGGAAACCTCATGTCCGGTCGACCGCACGGCGACGTCGCCAGACTGATCGAAATCATGGCGGCGCTGCGCACGCCCGGCAGCGGTTGTCCCTGGGATCTCGTTCAGGATTTCCGCTCGATCGCGCCCTACACGATTGAGGAAGCCTATGAGGTCGCTGACGCCATCGAGCGCAACGATCTTACCGATCTCAAAGATGAGTTGGGCGATCTCCTCTTGCAGGTCGTGTTCCATGCCCGAATGGCGCAGGAGCAGGCCGCTTTCGCCTTCAAGGACGTCGTCGACGCGATCTGCGACAAGCTCATTCGCCGGCATCCGCACGTTTTCGGCGACGCCCAGTCTCTGGACGCCGATGGCGTGACTACGCAGTGGAGCGCAATCAAAGCGCGCGAGAAGGCGGCGAAGCAGGGCGCGCCGCCGGCCAGTTTGCTTGACGGCGTGCCCCTCGCCCTGCCCGCGCTGACGCGCGCCCTCAAGCTGCAACAAAAGGCGTCCGGGGTCGGTTTCGATTGGGACGACGCGCAGCAGGTTCTTTGCAAGATTCGCGAGGAAACCGAGGAAGTCGCCGCCGAACTCGCCCGTCCTGGCGTCGACGCTTCGCCGGCGCTTGAAGAGGAGATCGGCGATCTGCTGTTCGTGGTCGCCAATCTTGCGCGTCACGCCAGGGTAGATCCCGAGCAGGCGCTGCGCTCCGCCAACACGAAATTCGAGCGGCGGTTCCACCATATCGAGCAGCGTCTCAAGGAGATGGGCCGTTCGCCTGAAGCAGCGTCTCTCGACGAGATGGAAGCCCTGTGGGTCGAGGCGAAAGGCGCGGAGCGCAAGCCGCGCTGACGGCTCTCTCAAACGTCTGAATTTTGCGGCGGCCGCCCGCTAGACGATTTAGCGCCCCGCGCCGGCTTCGCGGATCATTTCGGCCTGCGGAAAGCGCCTCGCGAGGCCCTCCGAACGTTCAGGATCGATACGAACGACGAGATGGACGCCGCCCTCCGGCAACGCTTCGCGTTCGAGCACTTCGGTATGGGCATGAAGCCAGGCGAGCCCTTCGCCGTCGGCGACGTCGAGGTTCATTTCAAATCGAACCCGTCCCGCCGCCAAGGTGGACTCGATCCTTGCCAGCAACTCATCGAGCCCCTGCCCGGTCAAGGCTGACACTAGCGTCGGTCGCCGTTGAGGCTCGATCCCGCTCACGGCGAGTTGCAGGGCCGAAAGCCTGTCGGGATCTAGCGCGTCAATCTTGTTCCAAACCTCCAAAATCCGCCCTTCAGCTTCGCCTTTCAGACCGAGTTCGCTCAGGATCGACTCGACGTCCTTCGCCTGCGCTTCCCAATCTTCGTGCGAGACGTCGCGAATATGGAGAACCACGTCGGCCAGCGTCACTTCTTCGAGCGTCGCCCGGAAGGCGGAGACGAGCATGGTGGGCAGGTCGGAGATGAATCCCACGGTGTCGGAGAGCAGAATGCGCGCGCCATGCGGCAGTTTGATCTGGCGAAGCGTGGGATCGAGCGTCGCGAACAGCATGTCCTGCGCCAGCACCTCGGCCTTGGTCAGGCGGTTGAAAAGCGTGGATTTTCCGGCATTGGTGTAGCCGACGAGCGCGACCACCGGATAGGGAACGTCGCGCCGCGTCTTGCGATGCAGCGCGCGCGTGCGCTTCACCTTGTCAAGATCGTGCTCGATGCGCCGCATTCGCTCCTCGATCAGGCGCCGGTCCGTTTCGATCTGCGTCTCGCCGGGGCCGCCGAGAAAGCCGAAACCGCCGCGCTGGCGTTCAAGGTGGGTCCAGGAGCGGACGAGCCGCGACTTCTGATAGGCGAGATGCGCGAACTCCACCTGCAGCGCGCCTTCCTTGGTTCGGGCGCGCGCGCCGAAGATTTCGAGAATGAGCCCGGTCCGGTCGATGACCTTGGCGTCCCACGCCCTTTCAAGATTGCGCTGCTGCACGGGCGAGAGCTGGCAGTCCATGCTCACCAGCGCGGCGTCCTTCGACTTGACGAGTTCGCCGATCTCTTCGACCTTGCCCTTCCCCAGATATGTCGCCGGTCGAACCTCGTTCAGCGATATGGGAATTTGACCGACGACATCGAGGTCGATCGCCTCGGCAAGCCCCACCGCCTCCAAGAGACGCGCCGCCGTGTCGCGCGCACGCGCCGCGCCGCCTTGAGTCACATAGGGCCCAATGACCAATGCACGGGCGCCGGCGCCGTTCGGCGTCGTCCCGTTATCTTCTCCGCTGTCAGCCTTCAATCGCCTACCGCTGCTTGTCGGCCTGGCCCTCGTCGTCGCCCGGCTCAAACATTTGTATGGGGTGTCCGGGCATGATCGTCGAGATGGCGTGCTTGTAGACGAGCTGAGAATGCCCATCTCGTCGCAGCAATAGGCAAAAATTATCGAACCAGGTGACGATTCCCTGGAGCTTGACGCCATTGACGAGGAAGATCGTGAGCGGGACTTTATTCTTCCTGACGAAATTCAAAAATGTATCTTGCAGATTCTGCGAACGCTCTGACGACATCGGCTGTCCTGTTCTGTTTTTTGAGCCGAGCGGAATGACGCCGCCCCCAGGGGATCGTTCTTCTTTTTTCGCCGCCGTGGTCATTAGAACCTTTCAAATGGCGGAGCGCAAGGCGCAAGTCGTGCGCTTTCCGCCGCCAGTTTATGGGAGGCGACCGGCTCTGACTCCGCGCCGATTCTCGCCGCAAACATAACGCAACGCTTTAAGTAGCTCATCTAAGTTAATGTTTCTATGACTCTACCGATAGCGACTTAAGTTTTCGGTGTAAGGCGGAGCGCTCCATGCCGATGAACTCCGCCGTTCGGGAGATATTCCCAGAGAAGCGATTGAGCTGAGCGACGAGGTATTCGCGCTCGAAAACTTCCCGCGCCTCTCTGAGCGGCAGGCTCATCAGTTTCTCGCCGCGCACGCCGGCCGGAGTCGCCGGCACGAGTTCGCCGACATCGGCCGGAAGCATTTCGGCCGTGATCGTCCCGCTGGAATCGCCAGACGTGAGGATCATCAAGCGCTCTACATTATTTCTCAACTGTCGGATGTTGCCGGGCCAGTCATGCAACTGCAGGATAGCGAGGGCGTCTTCCGATATCCGTCGGCGCGGCATGCCGGAAGCGAGCGACATGTTCTCCATGAAATAGTCGATGAGCGCCGGGATGTCCTCGCGCCGCTCCGCCAGCGAGGGAATCCGGATCGGCACCACCGCGAGGCGATGAAATAGATCCTCGCGCAGCGTTCCCTCTTCGATCGCCGACGCGAGATCGCGCGCCGAGGACGAGATGATGCGCACGTCGACCTCGACCTTGTTCGATCCGCCGACCCGCTGAAACGTCTGATCGACCAGCACGCGCAGGATCTTTGCCTGGCTATCCTTCGGCATGTCGGCGATTTCGTCGAGGAACAGCGTCCCGCCGTGCGCCTCCTCAAGCGCGCCGATCTTGCGCTCGCCGTCGGCGCCTTCGCGACCGAACAGCTCGATTTCCATGTTGTCCGGCGTGATCGTGGCCGAATTGATGACGACGAACGGCCCGCCGGCGCGACTCGACGCCTCGTGGATGCAGCGCGCGGCGAGTTCCTTGCCTGTCCCAGGCGCGCCGGTGATCAGCACGCGCGAATTCACAGGAGCGACGCGGCCAATGAGCTGCTGCAGCTGATGCGCCGCTGGGGAATCGCCAACGATGCGGTCGAAGGCTCCCGCGCGCTGGCGCAGCGCGGATAGTTCGCGCCGCAGCTGATAGGCTTCGAGCGCCCGTTCGGCGACGAGCACCAGCCGATCCGCCTTGAAGGGCTTTTCAATAAAGTCGTATGCGCCGATCTTGATCGCGCTGACCGCGGTTTCGATATTGCCGTGGCCCGAGATCATGACGACGGGCAAGCCCTTGTGCTGCTTCTGCGCGAGTTCGAGCACCTGGAGGCCGTCCAGCCGAGACCCTTGCAGCCAGATGTCGAGAAAAACGAGATGCGGACGCCGGCTCGCGATCGCCGCAAGCGCTTCGTCGGAGTCTTTGGCGGTGCGGACCCCGTGCCCTTCGTCGCTCAGAATTCCGGCGACAAGCTCTCTGATGTCCTCTTCATCGTCGACGATCAAAATATCGCTGGCCATTATACCCCGCTCTGTCCCGGCACACTTGTATGCGCCGGCGCTTTTTCAGCCTGTGCGCCAGCCGCGCGTGACTCCTCTTTCGAGGACGTCTCCGCGGCGAGGGGCACGATGAGCCTGACGCAGGCCCCCCGACCCGACGGCGCGTCCAGCAGCTCCAGCCGGCCTCCGTGATCCTCGACGATTTTGGCGACGATCGGCAGGCCGAGTCCGGTGCCGTCCGATCGCGTCGTCATGTAAGGCTCGAGCAAGCGCTGCCGGTTCATCGCCGGGAAGCCCTTACCATTATCGATCACGTCGATTTCCGCCATGCGATCACGCACATTCAATTTGATTTCGACTCGTCCCTTTTCTTGAGCGTCTTTTTCTTCGCGTGCGGCGACGCCTTCGACGGCGTTCTTCACGATATTGGTGAGCGCCTGCGACAGCAAGCGGCGATCGAACTGTGCGATGACGGGCGTCTCAGGCAACTCTTCGACGATATCGAGATCGGCGTTGCCGACGCGCATGAGGAACGCGACCTGCCGAATGCATTCGTTGAGATCGTCGCGCGCCGGGCGCGCCTTCGGCATACGCGCAAAGGAGGAAAACTCGTCGACCATACGCTTGATGTCGTCAACTTGGCGCACAATCGTGTCTGTGCATTGGTCGAAAATTTCTCGATCTTCCTGGATGACCTTGCCGTATTTGCGACGCAGCCGCTCGGCCGAAAGCTGAATCGGCGTCAACGGATTCTTGATCTCGTGAGCGATGCGCCGTGCGACGTCCGCCCAGGCGGAGGTGCGCTGCGCCATCACGAGGTCGGTGATGTCGTCGAGCGTCACGACATAGTTGTGATGTCCCGCATCGGCGCGCGCCGAGGTCACTCGCACATTCAAGGTGCGCTCGGCGACGCCGCGCTTGATGATGATCTGGCTTTGAACGGCGCGCGGAAAAACTTCCGCCGCGTCCTTCAGGATGGGAACGATCTCCGGCAAGACCGACGCCACCGAGGCGCCGACGGTCGCCTGCCCAGTCGGATCTGCGAGCGACAATTCCTCGGCTGAGCGATTAAGAATCGTGACGACGCTTTCCGAGTCCACGCCCATAACCGCGACCGGCACGCCGGAGAGCACGGCCTCGGTGAATTCGCGACGTTCGTCATTGATCCGATTGGCTTCGATCAGCCGGTTTTGCTGAAGATTGAGCTCGGTCGTCATATTGTTGAAGACGTCGCCGAGGCGCGCCAAATCGCCATGCTGTTTGTCGACGTTGACGCGAACGTCGAGATTGCCGGCCGACACCTCGTCGGTTGCGGCGATCAGGTCCCGGATCGGCGTCACCAGCCGATCAGCGAAATCCAGTCCGAACCAAATAGACGACAGCAGCATGATCGTCGTTAGAAAGGCGTACATCAGCACGAAGGCCCGCTGCACGGCGGCGCGATAGGCGTCGAAAACGTCGTAACTGCTGATCAGGCTTTGAGCCTGTTTGGGAAATTCCACCGCGATCGGGTCAATTGGCCGAGTGACGTAAAGGAATGTGTCCTGAAAGGCGCTGAGCGCGCGCAAAGCGACGAAGCTCTTGCCGTCATCGATCACGAGGCACAGAGGCTCCCCGCGCCGCGCGTCGTCGAACTCGGATTGCGGCGGGGCGATGATGATGGAGGCGGCGTTCTGCGCCACGTCGACGCGATCGAGAATTTCGCCGTTGGATTTCACCAGCGCCGCGACGGAGAAGCCCAGGAAATACGCTCGTGACTGAAATATTTGATGAAAATACGGACGGTCCGAGTTGTAGAGAATGGCCGCGCGATCGAGGTCGGAAGCCGTGAGCTGCGCCTCCTGAAGCAAGGCCCGGCACTGACTCTCGCGGAACACGGCCGCGGCTTCCGCCGTATTGTGGACGAAGACCTTGACGCTCGACATGAAGGCGGGATTGAGCACGCGCTCCAGAGTCAGCGATCCCGCCACGGCAAGCAGAATCGCCGGAATCAAAGCAATGACCGCGAAAAAGCCGACCGTGCGCACGTGAAGGCGCGCCGCCGCTTCGCCGCGCCGCCAGACGCGGTAGAGGCGCCAGGCTTTGACGATCACCATCGCCAGCAGAACGGCGACAAAGACGCCGTTGATGAGGAGCAACGGCAAGAGGCGGTCGTCTGTCGGCGATATCGCGCCGAATTCGGCCACGACCAGGAATGTAGCCAAAGCGCAGCCTACGGCGCCGATCACGATGATCGGGCCGAACCAGCTGCGAAACGGCGTTCTGCCTTTCGCCTTTGGCGGAGAAGCCGAGTCTCCGGTCAGGGCCATGGCGCCTGTATAGGCTCCGCCCGCGCCGGTGGCAATTGAACGGCCAGAAGAGTCGCTATCGCGGTGAACGCATCAGGCGGATGTCGAGATCGTTCACTTTTTTGCGCAGCGTATTGCGGTTCAGTCCGAGTAATTCCGCCGCCTTGATCTGATTGCCGCGCGTCGCCGCAAGCGCCGCGGAGACAAGCGGGATTTCGATCTCGCGAATGATCCGGTGATAGAGACCGGGCGGCGGCAACTGATCTCCATAGTCGCGGAAGAGCTTGGCGAGATGGAGTTCGACGGAACTCGAAAGCGTTTGTCCGTCGGACAATTCTTGCGAGGTCGCAGCGGCGGCTGAGCCTTTGTCGCCCGGGTCAGCCTGCCGAATCTCATGCTCGAGTTCGGTCTCGACAAGCTGATCGGAAATGACTTCCTGCGGGTGCAGCGCGGCAAGCCTGCGGATGAGGTTTTCGAGCTCGCGGATATTGCCCGGCCAGCGATATCTCTTCATCCGGTCGAGCGCGGCCTGGTCGATGTATTTCTGCGGCAGTCCTTCGCTCGCCGCCACCTTGAAGAAGTGATGCACGAGGTCGGGAATGTCCTCCGCGCGCTCGCGCAGCGGCGGCAGCCGAAGCGGCACGACGTTGAGGCGGAAGTAGAGATCCTCGCGGAACAGGCCCTGCTGGATCAGGATCCGCAGATCCTTGTTGGTGGCGGCGATGATTCGGACATTGGTCTTGATCGGCGTACGCCCGCCCACGGTCGTGTATTCGCCCTGCTGCAGCACGCGAAGCAGCCTGGTCTGCGCCTCCATCGGCATGTCGCCGATCTCGTCGAGAAACAGCGTGCCGCCCTCGGCCTGCTCGAAGCGGCCGGCCGATCGCTGGTTGGCGCCGGTGAAGGCGCCCTTCTCATGGCCGAAGAGTTCGCTTTCGATCAGATCGCGCGGAATCGCCGCCATGTTGACGGCGACGAAGGGGCCCTTCTTGCGCTTTCCATAGTCGTGCAGGGCGCGGGCGACGAGCTCCTTGCCGGTTCCCGACTCGCCATTGATCATGACGGTGAGGTCGGTCTGCATCAATCGCGCGAGCGAGCGATAGATTTCCTGCATCGCGGGGGAGCGGCCGACGAGCGGCATTCCCTCGATTTCGTCGTGGCGGTCATCTTCGGGCTGCTTGCGGGGCTCGGCCATGGCGCGGCCGACGATGCCCACCAGCTCCTTGAGGTCGAAAGGCTTGGGCAGATAGTCGTATGCGCCCCGCTCCGACGCCCGAATGGCGGTCATGAACGTGTTTTGCGCGCTCATGACAATGATCGGGAGTTCGGGACGAAGCTTCTTGATGCGCGGCAGAAGCTCGAAAGCGTTCTCGTCGGGCATGACGACGTCGGTGACGACGAGATCGCCCTCGCCCGACTGCACCCACCGCCACAAGGTCGCGGCCGCGCCGGTGGTGCGCACTTCATAGCCCGCACGCGAAAGCGCCTGCGCCACGACCGTGCGTATGGACGCGTCGTCGTCAGCGACCAGAATTTCTCCTCGCGTCATTGCTTGGGTCTCCCGCCTTTGCGAGATGTCATGCACGCCGTTCCTCGCGTTGATCGGGCCGCTTTGCCCTGTACATCGGCATCAAAACCCGAAACGTTGTCCGTCTGGGGAGGGACTCGCACTCCACGATGCCGCCGTGGTCGTTGATGATCTTCGCAACCAGTGCAAGTCCGAGGCCAGTTCCTGTCGACTTGGTGGTGACAAAGGGATCAAAGAGATGCGCGGCGATGTCTTCCGGAACGCCGGGGCCATTGTCGCGCACACAGAACTCAAGCGGCAGTCCAATGGGGCTTTTCTCGCCAAGCGCGCGCAGGCTGACCCCGGGCCGGAAAGCGGTCGAAAGTTCGATCTCCCCATCGACGGCTTCGCCGACGGCTTCCGCCGCGTTCTTCACGAGATTGAGGAATGCCTGCACCAATTGATCGCGGTTGGCGTAAACCGGCGGCAGCGATGGGTCGTAATTCTCGACAAAGCGAACATTGCGGGCGAATCCGCTCTGTGCGACGCGCTTCACGTGATCCAGCACCGAATGGATGTTCACCTGCTCGCGCTGCAATGGACGCGCGTCGGAAAAAACCTCCATCCGGTCGACAAGACGCACAATCCGATCGGTCTCGTCGCAAATCAGCCGCGTCAGCGCGCGGTCCTGATCGCCGAGCGCCGATTCGAGCAGTTGTGCGGCGCCGCGAATTCCGGACAGCGGATTCTTGATTTCATGCGCCAGCATCGAGGCCAGCCCAGAAACCGAGCGAACGGCGCCACGATGAGTCAGTTGCCTGTCTATTTTGTCGGCAATCGTCCGCTCCTGCAGCATGACAAGCACGAGCCCGTCGCCTTCGGGCAGCGGCGCGCAATGAACGTCGACGCGTCGGTCGGCCTCCTGGCCTGGGCGGCCGAGATCGACCTTGTATTCGTTGATTGTCGCGCCACGTTCGCGAACCTGCTCGATGAGCGCGGTGAGCGGCGATCCGAACGGCAGCAGCCGATCGAGCGACTGCCCGATGAGCAGAGGCTTGCCGAGTTCGAAGAAGGCCTCAGCGGCGGCGTTGGCGTCCTCAATGACGCCATCGCGGGCGACGGTCAGAATCGCGTTGGGCAGAGCCTCAAGCATGCATGATCGGCCGGCGTCATTGATGATCTTGAGCGGCTCGTAGCCGCCGCAATGTGCACTATTGCGTCGAGGGCGGTCGTAAACGCTCATGCCGCGATCCCCTGCTCTGCAGGCTGCGCCTTCAGAAAAATCAGCTCTAGCAGCCGCGCCGCCTCGTCCGGCGAATCTGTGGTGACCAGCGCCTGGCGCGCGTCGCCTGCGGCATGTCCCGCCGAGCGACCGACGAGGCGATCGACATAGGCGGCGAGATGTTTGCGCGCGTGCCTCAACCCGGCCGACGCGCCCATCGACGCAAGCAGACCTTCGAGGTGTTCGCGCGCGATGTCGGCGCGCTGCGCCAGCGTGGGCGGCGCGCGCCGCTCGCCGGTCTGCAGAAAATGCGCGATATCGCCGACGATCCAGGGCTGCCCCAGGGCCGCCCGCCCGATCATGACCCCGTCGGCGCGCGAATGCTCGAGCATCTCCACGGCGTCGTCTTCGCCGCCGCAGTCGCCGTTGGCGACCACCGGTATCCGCACCGCCGCTTTCGCCGCCGCGATCGCCCGCCAATCGGCGCGGCCTGCATAAAACTGCTGGCGCGTGCGCCCATGCACGGTGATCATCGCGGCGCCTTCGTCTTCCGCGCGGCGCGCCAGCTCCGCGACGTTTCGGGTCGCTTCATCCCATCCCAACCGCATCTTGACGCTCAGCGGCACGCATATTGCCTCGCGTGCTGCAGAGATCAGCCGCGACGCCTGATCGAGATCGCGCATCAGCGCGGCGCCCGCGAGGCCTCCGGTGACACGCTTGCAAGGACAGCCCATGTTGATGTCGATCCAGTCAGCTCCAGAGGATTCGGCGCTTCGCGCGGCCGCCGCCATTTCCGCCGGCTCGCGCGCGGCGATCTGAATGACCCGGGGCCACTCGCCCGCGCATTCCAGCCGCATCGCCGTTTCGCGATCGCCGCGGGCGACGCCAGCGGCGGTCACCATCTCGCTTACCGTCGCCGACGCCCCCAGACGCGACGCGATGCGGCGCATGGTCGGGTCGGTCACGCCGGCCATCGGCGCGAGCAGCGCGCGACCCGTCAGCGTGATCCCGCCAATGCTCAAAGGCGAAGGGGCAAAGCCAACGCCTAGTTTTTTGGCAGTAGCCATCTTGCCCACATCATAAGCAGTTCTCTTCGCACTTGCAACATAGCATTTCTCCGGCCCGTCGCCATTTGACGGCGTTGGCGAAAACCGACAGAGAGCGGCCATGGGCGCCGCTCACCACATTCCTTCCATCGCCATCCTGATCGTCGCCGGCGGGCGCGGCGCGCGGGCGGGCGACGGCCTGCCCAAACAATATCGACCGATCGCCGGCATGACGCTGCTCGCCCGAACGCTGCATGGGCTGCATATGGCCATGCCCGAGGCTGCGCTCAAGGTCGTCATCCATAAAGACGACCTCGACCATTATGCGGCGAGCGTCGCGGAGCTCTCCCCTGCCGACCGGGCGCGACTTCTGCAGCCGGCCTTCGGCGGCGCGAGTCGGCAGGAAAGCGTCAGGAACGGCCTCGAGGCGCTCGCGAGCGAGGGCGCGCCGGACATCGTGCTGATCCATGACGCGGCGCGTCCTTTCGCGGACGCCGCGCTCATCGCCCGCGCGATCGAGGCGGCCGAGATTCATGGGGCCGCCGCCCCCGGCGTGCCGCTCGCCGATACGATAAAGGAGATCGACGCCGCCGGCGTCGTCGTCGCGACGCCCGACCGCGCGCGGCTCCGCGCCGTGCAAACGCCGCAGTCCTTTCGCTTCGATCTCATAAGGGAAGCCCATCGCGCTGCGGCCGCCGGCGGGCGCGATTATACCGACGACGCCATGATCGCCGAAGCCGCCGGCGTGAAGGTGCATATTTTCGAAGGCGACGCCGCCAATTTCAAACTCACGACGCAACAGGACTTCGCCCGCGCCATGGAGCAGTTGAAGCAACCCGCATTCGCCGATCTGCCCGACATCCGCATGGGTCAGGGCTATGACGTCCACGCCTTCGGGCCCGGCGATTCCGTCTGGCTCGGCGGCGTCGCGGTCCCGCATACGCATGGTCTCGCCGGCCATTCCGACGCCGACGTGCTGTCCCACGCCATCACCGACGCCATTCTCGGCGCCATCGCCGAGGGCGACATCGGCGCGCATTTCCCGCCGTCCGATCCGCAGTGGAAGGGCGCGGCGTCGTCGATCTTCCTGGCGCGCGCCTGCGAACTCGTGCGCGCGCGCGGCGGCGCGATCGCCAATGTTGACGCCACCATCATTTGCGAAGCGCCAAAGATCGGCCCGCACCGGGAACGGATTCGCGAAAGCCTCGCGGCGACGATGGGCGTCGAGATCGGCCGCGTCGCGATCAAGGCGACGACGACCGAGCGGCTGGGATTCACCGGCCGGCAGGAAGGCATGGCGGCGCTGGCGATCGCGACGATAAGGTTGCCGTGAGAGTCTGATCGAACCTGCATCTGCTCCCAGTCGCGTCACTGCGCGCCGGACGCGAAGCTATCCAGTGTCGATGACGCGAATCGGCTTGTCATTCCCGACGCGCGCTTGCGCGCGATCGGGAATCCAGAGGCGCAACAAACATCCTCGTTATTGCTCTGGATTCCCGGTCAGGCCTGCGGCCTGCCGGGAATGACACAGCGCGCAATGACGACTGGCCCGCATGACCTGCTATAAAGCCGCCTCACAGAGCCGAGGCCCGCCATGATCCGCGTGACCGATAGAATCGCGCTCCACGAATGGGAAATCGTGGAAGAGTTTGCGCGCGCGTCTGGGCCCGGCGGCCAGAATGTGCAGAAGGTCGAAACTGCGGTGCGGCTGCGCTTCGACATCCGCAATTCGCCCAGCCTCGCGGAGGATGTGAAGGCGCGGCTCGCGCGCCTCGCCGGCCGGCGGTTAACGAAGGACGGCGTCATCCTCATCGAAGCGCGCCGCCATCGCACGCAGGAGCGCAACCGGGCGGATGCGCTCGATCGCCTCATCGACCTCATCCGTATCGCGGCGGCTCCGCCGCCCCCGCCCCGAAAGAAGACCCGGCCGACGCTCGGCTCGAAAATCAGGCGGCTCGACGGCAAGAAGCAGCGCGGCGACGTGAAGGCGCTGCGCGGCAAGCCGACGCATGAGTTATGATCCGGCTGATCCGTGTTGGGCGATGTCATTTCCGGCAGGCCGAAGGCCTGATCGGGAATCCAGGGCAAATCCAAGAACGCTCGTTTTACTCTGGATTCCCGGCGCGTTGCGCGCGTCGGGAATGACATCTGAGCCGTTCCAGGAATTTATTATGACATACGTAATGCGCATTTATGAGATACGTAATGAGTGAACATACGACATACATAAAAGCTAATGCGCTTCTCGACAAAGCCCGCGCCAAAGCCTTGCGTCTTGCGAGCGCCGAATCCTGCACCGGCGGGCTCGTCGCCGCAGCGCTCACCGAAATCCCAGGCTCGTCCGATGTGTTCGACCGCGGCTTCGTCACCTACTCCAACGCCGCGAAATCTGACATGCTAGGCGTCGCGGACGCATTGCTCGAAGCGCATGGCGCCGTCAGCGCCGAGGTCGCGCGCGCCATGGCGCTGGGCGCCATTGATCACTCGCTGGCCGATGTCGCCGTCGCGGTGACGGGCGTCGCCGGCCCCGGCGGCGGTTCAAGTGAAAAGCCTGTGGGGCTGGTTTATTTCGCCTGCGCCCGGCGCGACGGCGGCGTCGACCATGTCGAGCGGCGCTATGGACCGCTGTCGCGCGACGAGATTCGCGCGGCTTCCGTCATCCAAGCGCTGGACATGATGATTGACGCCGTCGACGCGGCTCAGCGGCGGCCGTAAACCTCATCGGCGCGCGTGGCGAAGGCGTCCGCATATTTGTGGAACGCGCGATCAAACATCGCGCCCATCACAAAGCCAAGCGCCGGACTCTTGAATCGCGGCGCGCCGCCGCTCGCCGCCGGCTCGTCGCGAAACGTCCAGCGATTGTCGAGTTTTCGAAACGGTCCCTCGGCGCACTCGACCCTGATGTCTAATTTGTTGGAGTCGGAGCAGACGCGGCTCACATAACGCTCGCAGATCGCTTTGAAGCCAACCTGCATCTCGATCAGCGACACCTCGACCCCAGGCGAGATCTCCGACCGTCGGCGGATGCGAACAGCCTCGCAGAGGGGCACGAATTGCGGATAGGATTCAACGTCGCGCACCAGGGCGAACATTTCTCCTGCGCTGTGCGGCACGTAGCGACGGTTGCGGAAACTCTTCATGAGCCAAGCTTCTAGTTCATTGACGAGAGCGGCAAAAGTCGGCGCCGTCACGCGGCTGGAACAATTGCGTCACGTCGCAGTTCTATCGACGAGCTCTCGCTGGCTCCTGAGATATTCTACGGAGGAAACAATGGCGAATAAATCCGATTTCACGGCTGACGAATGGAAAAAACTGCTCGAATCGCCGCTGCTGGCCGGCTTCGCCGTCAGCGCTGGAGATCCGAGCGGCTTTATCGGCACCTTGCAGGAGGGTTTCGCGAGCGCCAAGGCTTTGGCGGCCGCAAAATCCGATCCGAACGCCGACGCTCTGATCAAGGCGGTTGTCGAGGACCTTCTCACGCCGGACGGACGCGCCGCGGCCCGCGACGGGGTGAAGGGCGTGGTCGACGGGGCCAAAGTGGAGGAGTTCAAGGATCGGGCGCTCGTCGAGTTGCGCCGCACCGCCTCCATTCTCGATGCCAAGGCGCCCAGTGAGTCGAAGGCGTTCAAGGACTGGCTCAACCATATCGCCAATCTGGTGGCGGAAGCGGGCGTCGAGGGCGGTTTTCTGGGCTTTGGCGGGGTGAAGGTCACCGACGCCGAACGCGCCACCCTGGCGGAAATCTCCACCGCGCTCAGCGCGTAGCGAGGCTCGCGTACTACCTCCCCCTTGGCGGGGAGGTCGCTCGCCAAAGGCGAGCGGGTGGGGTCTTCGGTTCACTAACGCGGCACACCCCACCCGGTTCGCTTCGCGAACCACCCTCCCCGTGAAGGGGAGGGAATGCGCCCCTTCTGCTTAGCTCCCTGCGACCCGTCGCTGGCGCGCCGCGCGCAGCTTGGCGAAATCATCGCCGGCATGATGCGACGAGCGGGTGAGCGGCGAGGCGGCCACGTAGAGAAAGCCCTTCGCGTAGGCGAGCGTCTTATAGGAGTCGAATTCCTCCGGCGTCACGAAGCGCTCGATCGCATGGTGCTTGCGCGTCGGCTGCAGATATTGGCCGATAGTGATGAAGTCAATGTCCGCCGACCGCATGTCGTCCATCACCTGCATCACCTCGAGACGGCTCTCGCCGAGCCCGACCATGATTCCGGATTTGGTGAAAAGCGAGGGGTTCAGCTCCTTGGCGCGCTGAAGCAATCGCAGCGAGTGGAAATAGCGCGCGCCCGGCCGCACCGTGACATAAAGCGACGGCACGGTCTCGAGATTGTGATTGAAGACGTCCGGGCCTGCCGCCACCACCCGCTCCAGCGCGCCAGGCTTCCTGAGGAAGTCCGGCGTGAGCACCTCGATCGTCGTTTCGGGACAGGCCGACCGGATGGCGGCGATGGTCTCGGCGAAATGACCGGCGCCGCCGTCATCGAGATCGTCGCGATCGACGGACGTCACGACGACATGCGACAGGCCGAGAGCGCGCGTGGCTTCCCCGACCCTGCCCGGCTCGGTCGGATCGAGCCGCGTCGGCAGGCCCGTGGCGACATTGCAGAACGCGCAGGCGCGCGTGCAGATCTCGCCCATGATCATGAAGGTGGCGTGCTTTTTCTCCCAGCATTCGCCGATGTTGGGACAGGAAGCTTCCTGGCACACGGTCGTGAGCCCAGCGTCCTTCAACAGTCCGCTTGTTTCCGCCCAGGCCTTCGAACCCGGCGCCTTGACGCGAATCCAAGGCGGCTTGCGCAGAATGGGCGCGTCAGGACGGCCCGCCTTTTCAGGATGACGCAGAGGCGGCTCCCCCCGTTTCTTTCGGGGGTCGTCATTCAAGAGATCAAGCACGGTCAAGGCGGAGAGTCTCCTCTCTCACCAAGCTAGGTATATCAATGGCGGACGGCAATGTCCTCGGGAGATCTATTGGCTTCAGGCAGCGCCCGGCACGCGACGCAAAACAGCACCGCGCCGACCGCGCCTGAGATCAAGACCGCATCTGCGCATCGCTGCCCCACGCCGGCCCGAACGGCGAGTTCGGCCGCCACCCATGCCCCCGTGATCCCCGAGAGCAGCAAAGCCCCTGCTCGCACGTCGGCGTGCATCACATGCGAGAGCTTTGTCGTACCCCAACCGACAAGCCCGCCAATGAGCAGAAGGGCGAGGAATTGCGCGTTGGGCGCGCCAACGATCGCGGCTGCGGCTGAGAGCGACGCGTCCATGAGTGCCTCCCGGCGGGATGAGAAAGGATGCAGTTAGAGCTAACGGCCCATTAACTATTTTAACGGGCTTTTGTTCCCAGCGTTCCCCTGGAAAGATCAACCCTGCGGCGCGCCCTGCTCGCGAACGCCGAGCTGCTTCACGGCAATGAAATTTAATTGTTAAAAATCATAATATTAAAACTTAAACTTATAGTTTAAGTTTAACTGGTGCCCTATAGATATTCGACTTCCAAAACGCCCGGTATGGCGCGCAACGCGCCAGCGACGTCCGGAGTGATCGGATAGCTTCCAGGCAGTCGGATTTCGATTTCCTCCCGTCCCGCATCGCGTTTCAGAAGAATCGACACCTCGCCGTCGCCGCGGCCGGTAAGTCGCGTCTTGATCCCGTCGAGCGGCCCCTCGTCGCTGACCACGACGCGCAGTCCCTTCTGCGCGCGCGCCGCAGCCGCGGCCAAAGGTTCGACAGAAACGATGCGCGCCCGAACGTCCTCGCCTTCGACCGCCGCGGAGAGGGTCACGAGCACCGCCGCGCCCTTCTCCAAAAGGTCGCGATATTGGGTCAGGCCCTCCTGGAAGAGAATCGCCTCATATTGTCCGCTGACGTCCGAGAGCTGCAAGATGCCCATCTTGGACCCGGACTTGGTGCGCCTCTCGGTCCTGTCCAGAACCACGGCGGCGAGCCGGCCCGCAGTGGCGCCGCGCTTGACCGAGGCGGCGAATTCGCTCCAGCGCGACACGCGGATCTTGGGTAAAAGGCCGGCGTAAGCGTCGAGCGGATGGCCCGAGAGGAAAAAGCCGGCGGCTTCATATTCGCGTCGCAGCGTCTCGGCTGCGGGCCAGGGCGGCGTCTTTGGAACCGCAAGGTCCGCAGCCTCGGCTTCGCCAAAGAGCGCATTTTGTCCGGCCTTGCTGTCCTCGGCGTGCCTGTTCGCGGCGGCGAGCATCGCCTCGATCGCCGCGAAAGCCCTGGCGCGATTAGGTTCGATTTCGTCGAAGGCGCCGCAGGCCGCGAGGCTCTCCAGCGTCTTCTTGTTCACTTCGCGCGGGTTCAGCCGTCTCGCGACGTCGGCGAGGCTCGCAAACCGGCGCTCCGCCCGCGAGCGCACGAGAGATTCGGCCTGCGCTTCGCCGACCCCCTTGAGCGCCGAAAATGCGTAGCGGATCGCGAGCCTGCCTTCGGCGCCCGGCGCGACGTCGAAGTCGACGCCCGACTCATTGATCGACGGCGGTTCGACCGCGATGCCCATGCGCCGCGCCTCGTCGCGGAACTCGGCGAGCTTGTCGGTCTGGCTCTTGTCGAAGGTCATCGAGGCGGCAAGGAACTCCGCCGGATAATGCGTCTTGAACCAGGCGGTCTGATAGGCGATCAGCGCATAGGCCGCCGCATGGCTCTTGTTGAAGCCGTAATCGGCGAATTTCGCCAGCAGATCGAAGATTTCATTGGCCTTCTGCTTGTTGAGCCCCCGCTCCGTCGCGCCGCTCACGAAACGGTCGCGCTGGGCGTCCATCTCGGACTTGATCTTCTTGCCCATGGCGCGACGCAGATTGTCGGCCTCGCCGAGCGAATAGCCGGAGAGGAGCTGAGCGATCTGCATCACCTGCTCCTGGTAGATGATGACGCCGAAGGTCTCCTTCAGAATGGGCTCGATCGCCGGGTGAATATAGTCGGCCTCTTCGTCGCCGAGCTTCACCGCGCAATAGGTTGGGATATTCGCCATCGGTCCTGGGCGATACAGCGCCACTAGCGCAATGATGTCCTCAAATCGATCGGCGTGCATTTCGACCAGCGCCCTGCGCATGCCGGCGCTTTCCAGCTGGAATATCCCGACGGTCTCGCCGCGGCCAAGCAGCGCATAGGTCGCCGGATCATCGAGCGGAACCTTGGCGAGATCGAAGCCAGGGTCGCGGCGGCGCGCCAGGCCGCTCGCCGTTGCGAGAACGGTGAGCGTCTTCAGACCGAGAAAGTCGAATTTGATCAACCCCGCCGGCTCGACCCATTTCATATTGAACTGGGTCGCCGGCATGTCGGACTTGGGATCGCGATAAAGCGGCGTCACCTCGTGCAGCGGGCGATCGCCGATGACGACGCCGGCGGCGTGGGTGGACGCGTTGGAAAAAAGTCCCTCGAGCGAGCCGGCGATCTTAAAGAGCCGCCTGACGCGCTCGTCCTCCTCCACCGCTTCGCGCAACTTCTGCTCGCTCGCCAGCGCTTCGGCGAGCGTGACGGGCTTCGCGGGATTCTGCGGCACCAGCTTGGCGAGCTTGTCGACCTGTCCGAGCGGCATTTCGAGAACGCGACCGACGCTGCGCAAAACGCCGCGCGCCAGGAATGAGCCGAAGGTGATGATCTGCGCGACTCGGTCGGCACCATAGCGGCGTCTGACATAGTCGATCACCTCGCCGCGCCGCGTCTGGCAGAAGTCGATGTCGAAGTCCGGCATCGAATTGCGCTCAGGGTTCAGGAAGCGTTCGAAGAAAAGTCCGAAGCGAACCGGATCCAGATCGGTGATGGTCAGCGCATAGGCGACGAGCGAGCCCGCGCCGGAGCCGCGCCCCGGTCCGACCGGAATTCCCTGGGATTTGGCGAATTTGATGAAGTCGGAGACGATGAGGAAGTAGCCGGGGAAGCGCATCTTCTCGATGACGGAAAGTTCGAAATCGAGTCGCGCGGCGTATTCTTCCCGCGTTCGGCCCTGCGCCGGCCCATGCGCGGCGAGGCGCTGATCCAGCCCTTCGATCGCTTCGCGACGCAGCTCCTGCGCCTCGATCTCGTCGAGAGACTGCGCATCGCGCGCCTCCTGCACGAATCGCGGCATGATCGGCTTGCGCGTCCGCGGCCGGAAGCTGACTCGACGGGCGATCTCCAGCGTGTTGGCGGTCGCCTCTGGGAGATCGGCGAACAGCGCGCGCATTTGGGCGCGAGTCTTGAAGTAATGCTCTGGGGAAACGCGGCGCCGCTGATCGAGGCTCGTCACGGCGCCTTCGGCGATGCAGAGCAGCGCATCATGCGCTTCGAAATCACTGGGCTGAGCGAAATAGGGCTCATTGGTGGCGACGAGCGGCAAGCCGCGACGGTAGGCAAGGTCCAGCAGCTGCGGCTCGACGTCGCGTTCAGATCGCAAATTGTGGCGCTGGAGCTCGATATACAGCCTGTCGCCGTAGAGACGCTCGAGCGTCGCCAGGCGCGCGCCCGCCTGCTCCGGCCTGCCCTGCGCCAGGGCGCGGTCCAAGGCGCCGTCGGGTCCGCCGGTCAGCGCGATCAACTCCTCGGCGTCGGCGGCGAGCGCGTCGAGCGTCAGATGCGGCTCGTCGCCCTGCTCGACTTCGAGAAAGGCGCGCGAGGCGAGTCGCATCAAATTGCGATAGCCCGCCTCGGTCTTGGCCAGCAGCACGATATTGGCGAAACGGTCGTCTCGCGCCGAGACTGCGCCACCCTTGCCGTCGGCGAAATCGACCCGGAGCTGTGCGCCTGCGATCGGTTGGAGGCCAGCCTTGGCCGCCTTCTCGGAAAATTCGAGGGCCGCGAAGAGATTATTGGTGTCGGTGACAGCCAGCGCGGGCTGGAGGTCGCGCACCGCGAGATCAATCAGCTTGCCGAGCGAAAGCGCGCCCTCGCGCAGCGAATAGGCGGTGTGGAGGTGAAGATGCACAAAGCCGGCTTCGGCGGCAGGCATGGTCGCAGGCCTTGGGGAACGCGGGGCGGATCGGGTCGAAGTCTACAGTTTGGCGCCCCGTCCCGGAACTCCTCGCGCGTCGCCGTCCCCAGATAGCGTGAAAAGCTGCGCCCGCCCCGACGTTTTCAGGTCTGGGGCGGAAAGCAGTCTATCGCTGCAAAACCGCGAAGCGGTGAACGTTCACGCCATATTCGGTGAGGAGCCGGTGCATCGCGGGAGAGAGGCGAACCACACGAGAGAGGCCGACGTATTTTTCGTGAAGGGCGTTCGCCTCCCCTTCGCCAACGTTTGAGCGGACCTGCTCAAGCACGGCGTTCACTTCCGCGCCGCCATATTGCTGGACGAGGGAACAGCCGATGCGCACATCCTGCGCAGTCGCGGGCATAGCAGCGCTCAGAAAAAACGCGCCAAACAGGGCGAGGGCGGCGAGGGCCGGCTTTCCATGACTCATGTGGTGCTCCTTGGCTAAAGACGGCCGTTCGGACTTTGCTTGACCACAGGTCTCCAGCGAAGCAGCACGAACGGCGCTCAGTCTAAAGCCCGGCGGAGGCGAAAGCCTCCCCGGGGCTCATGTGTCCTAGCCGCGCTTTGGACGTACGTGTTTAGCGCCTATTACTCGGCCGGGCTATAGACTTTCGCGGCAGACTCGATCGGCTTGAACGCTTCCTTGGCGAGCGAGGTGTAGAGCTCTCCGAGCTTGGTCGCTTCGGCCATGAAATCCTCGTAGGCGCTCTTGGCGAAATCGGACTGAAGCTGAAGCGCTTCGTCGATCTTCTTGACCGCGATCAGCTTTTCGGCCAGGACGCGGCTCTTTTCGAAGGATTTCTTGGAATAATCGGTGGTCTCGGCGGCGATGCTCTGCCAGCCCTTGGTCACCGCGGCCGCAGCGGCGGACACGGCTTCAAACTGCTCTTTGCCGAGCTTCTGAACGCTGTCGAAATTAGCTGCCATGGGTTCGTCCTCATGATTTTGGCGCAAAGGCGCCCTATGCGGCGCTATGCGCCCGCTCACGACTTTTTTATATGCAATGCACAAATTAAAGTCAATAAAAATGTTGCGGCGCAATAAACGTTGCGCGAGGCTAGCGCTTAACCAGCGGGTAACTGCAAGCCCTTAAATTGCCAAATCGTCACTTTTGGCGCGGCTGGGCGGTTGCGCGAACAACAGTGAAGTCAAGGGGCGCGTTTATGCTGAGATCGAGATTGTCGGACCGCCTGCCGCGGCCCCGCTCCCTCGCGGCAAGCTTTGCCACGATCACGGTCCTCGTCACAATGTCGGCGATCCCCGCGGAGGCGCGCGGCAGACATCATTTTCATCACCGCAGCGCTTCTGACGACCGCAATTCGGCCGTTCGGGCGCGCGTCAACGCCAATAGCGACGCTGTCATCGGCGAGCATCGCGGCTTTTCGGCCATCGTCGTCGACGCCAACAGCGGCCGTGCGCTCTATTCCCGCTCCGAGCACGAGTTGCGCCATCCCGCCTCGGTCACAAAGGTGATGACGCTCTATCTTCTGTTCGAGCAGCTCGAACAAGGGCGGCTGCGCCTCGACTCGCCTCTGATGATTTCGCAACACGCGGCGGCGCAGGCGCCGTCCAAGCTGGGCCTGCGTCCTGGACAGACGATCAGCGTCGACAATGCGATCAAGGCGGTCGTCACCAAATCGGCCAATGACATCGCTTGCGCGATCGCCGAGAACGTCGCGGGCGACGAGCATAGTTTCGCGCAGATGATGACGCGCAAGGCCCATGCGCTCGGGATGCGCAACACCAATTATGAGAACGCATCGGGACTTCCAGATCCAAATCAGGTCACGACGGCCTATGATCTCTCGGTGCTCGGACGCGCCATCCAGGAGCGCTTTCCGCGCTACTATCGCTATTTCTCGACGCCGAGCTTCGCCTACAACGGCGCGCTGCACCGAAATCACAATCATCTCCTCGGCCAGGTCGAGGGCATGGACGGCATCAAGACCGGCTATACGCGCGCGTCCGGCTTCAATCTTCTGACCTCCGTGCGCCGTCGCGGGCATCACATCGTCGCGGTGGTGATGGGCGGCAAGACCGCCTACGGGCGGGATCGCATCATGGCGGGACTGATCGAGGAAAATATCGACGGCGGCTCTTCGGTAAGAACTGCGGCGGCGGTGAGCGAAGATCCGCGCGCCATCGAGGCGCAGGAGCGACTCGCTTCTGAGCGCGCTCTGCGCGCAGACCGCGCCGCGGAACGCGCCCAACAGATCGCCGCCGAGCGCATGGCTTATGCAGAGCCTCAGGAAAATTCGGCTGCGGAGCCCGAACCGTTTGGCCGCCAGCTGAACGCTCCGGTTCCGGCGGCGACCATTCCGCAGCAGGAGAACGCCGAACGGCCAGCGGTTCGTCCGGCCTTCGTTTCTGGCGGACAGAAGCGAACGAGCGACGACAGGGATGCGGAGCGCAAAGGCGCGTCTCCGGGCGCGAAAGGCCGCGCCGGCGCAACGCCGGTCGCCGCACGGGACGGCTCGACGACGAACGGCGCGCGTAAAATCGACGTTACGCCCGTGTCGACGACCCCTTCCGCCATTCGCGGCAGCAGCGCAAAATCACACGCCAAGGCGGACGCCGCGCGTCCCGGGCGCCCCGGCTGGATGATTCAGATCGGCGCGACCGACGATCAGGATAAAGCCAATCAGTTGCTCGTGCGCGCTCGGAGCCAGCTGCAAGGCTTTCCCGCGACCGCCAAGGCCTTCACCGAGAAGGTTCAGAGGGGAAGCGAAACCCTCTATCGCGCGCGTTTCGCCGGCCTCGAGGAAGACACGGCTCAGTCGGCCTGCAAGGCGCTCAAGCGCTCCGGCTTCTCCTGCTTCACCACAAAGAACTGAGCATGTCCGCGACTTGGGACCACGACTACAGCGCCCGACGTGCATCAGTGCTGGTGACGCCGCATCAGGACGTCCTTGGCCTCGTTTACCCTGGCCGCAAGATCCGTCGTTCCGCCAAGATCTGGATGAAGCTTCTTCATCAGATCACGATGGGCGCGCGCAATGTCCGCCGCCGCCGCGCCGCGCTTGAGGCCGAGGATTTCGTAAGCCTCGTCTTCCGATATCGCGCCCGCACGACGCGCGCCGCCCTCGCCCGGACGAAACCCCCCCGAGTTTGCGTGCGTATCGCTTGCCGAACGCCAGCCGGAAAATCGGCGGTCCAGATAAGCCTCTAAGAGCCTGGCGCCGTCAGGGTCGTCTTGGCGGCAAACGCCGTACAGTTCGAGGAGCGCAGGCCGCGCCAAGGAATCGAGATGCGCGCCTTCGTGCTGCCCGGCCAGAATCACGCCCCGTATCGCTCCCGTGGAGTGGTCGAGCTCCATTTCGATCATCGCTGATCGAACCCGCGATACGCCGCCGGCGCCTGCCCCCGCTTTGCGAAAGCCGCTCAGCGCGCCCCCGCCGAGGCCCATGAGCCAAACGCCAACGCCCAAGAGCGCCATGCCGAGGTCGAGCCGTCCCCGCATCAGAAGCAAGGCGCCCACGGCGAGAGCAAGGAAGCCGCCCCCGCGCTTGAAAATCACCGCCAATAGCGCCGGCGACGTCTTCGTGTAGGCGTTCAGCGCCATAATCGTCAGGAGCAGGGCGATGATTCCGATCAGAATGGGCATCCTTTTGTCCTCAACCGATCTGAGACAGAAGCAGGCGCGCCGCGCCCTCGCCTTCGTCGGCGCGCCGCTCCAATTCGCGTCTGCCCCCCACCGCATAAGCGGCCGCGGCGGCGAGAAGCTCCGCCAAACGCCGCGGAGCAGTGGCGTCAAACGCCGCATAGGCGCCGCCCGTCAGGCGTGCGATCTCGCGATAGGCCTGCTGTGCGGCTGAGTCCTGGCCCTCCTGGAACATGAAGGCCTTGACGCCGAGCAACCCGAGTTCGCCTGCCGTCGCCGCGAGGGCGTCGAGCCGCTCTTCCATGGCGTCGCCGATGTAAATAAGCGCGCCCACGCGTCCCGCACGCGATTCATCGAGAGCGTGGCGCAGAACCTTGCCGATCTGCGTGCGGCCGCCGCGACAGGCAATGCGCGACATCAGGGCGCCGAGCCCCTCGCCTGCTGAGACGAAGCGCGAGGCGCGGCATTCCCCGAAGCCTCGGAAGTAGACGAGTTGAACATCCAGTCCGCCCTGCGCGGCGGTCGTGCGGAACATCTCGCCCTGAATCGATTGGGCCATGTCCCAGGTCGGCTGTCTGCTCATTGTCGCGTCCAGCGCGAAAATCAGGCGTCCGCGCGACGCGCTCGCCGCGACGTTCTTGGCCTTGTCCAGAAAGGCGTCTATCGGCCCCGATTGCGCAGAGCCTTCTCTATCAAATCGGCCGCGCTCTCTGATAAACAAGAGGCTAGGCGCGCAACCTGAAACATAGGCGCTTTCAGCGCGCCCGGCGAGGATTCGATGTCGATCCCCAGCAAAGAATCTCATGCCTTGAGCGAACCGCCGCTATCGGCGGCGATCGGATGGACGCGCATCGCGGCCCTGCCCGCGGAAGATAGCGTTCAGGTTCAGTCCCTCATGCAAGCCTTCGCCGAAGCGCTGATGCGGGATGGCGTGCGAGTCGGCGGCGTGACGCAGACGCGCGTCACCGAGTCCTCTGGCCGATCGGCGATCATGTTGCGCGACGTCGCGACCGGCGCATTTTATCCGATCTCGCAGGACCTCGGCCCCGGTTCTGTCGCCTGCAATCTCGATACGAGCGAACTGGCGCTCGCCTGCGCGGCGATCGAGCGCGCGGCGCGCGACGGCGCGCAACTGATCGTGGTCAGCAAGTTCTCCAAGCAGGAGGCCGCGCGCGGCGGTCTCTGCGACGCTTTCCGAGCGGCGATGACCGCGCGCATTCCGGTCATCGCGGCGGTCTCTCCGCATTATCGCGACGAATGGCGCGCCTTCGCCGGGCCGCTGGCGGCAGACATCGCGCCCGAGCGCCAGGCGCTCGCGGATTGGTGGGCGAAGCTACGCGCGCCGTCGCCGGATCGAACGTCTATCTGACCGGCGGCGCATACATCAGGCCGCCCTTGTTCCACAAAGCATTCAGCCTGCGCTCCATGGCGTAGGGCGCGCCCTGCCCAAGATTGCGCTCAAAAACGTCGGCGTAATTGCCGACATGTTTAACGATCCGGTAGGCCCAATCCTGAGAGAGGCCGAGATCGTCGCCATGGGCGCCGTCAACGCCGAGCAGCCGCCGTATTTGCGGATTTTCCGAAGACAAAGCGGAGTCGGCGTTCGCCTTGGACACCTCCAGCTCCTCTGCGTCGATCATCGCGAAAAGCGTCCAGCGAACGATGTTCAGCCACTGATCGTCGCCTTGGCGCACAAGCGGGCCGCGCGGCGACTTCGAAAGAAGGTCCGGCAGAACCGCGTGATCTGCAGGGGCGGTCAAGCCGATGCGGACGGCATGCAGCGTGGAAACGTCAGCCGTCAGCGCCTCGCATTTCTCCTCGTCGTAGGCCTTGGCCGCGTCCTCAAGGCTCGGGAACAGCTTTGGATCATATTTCGCCTTGCGCGCCCGGAAAAAGTCGGCGACCGCGAGTTCATAGGGCGTGCCCTGCTCGATGCAGATCGATGCGCCGTCCAGGTCTTGAACCGAAGCTGATCCGCGCTTCCGTCGCACCAAAAACCCTTGTCCGTCGTGCATGAATACGGCGGCGTAGATCAGCTTTTGGCCGGCGTCGCGGGACTGGGTCCACGGCGACGCGCTGACGAGCAGGTCGACGGCGCCGGACTGCAGCGCGCCGGCGCGCTCTTTCTGCGAGAGTTCAACGAATCGCGCCTTGGCCGGGTCGTCGAGGACGGCGCTCGCGACGGCCCGGCAGAAATCCACGTCGAAGCCACGCCATTCGCCCGCGCCGTCGCGTTGAGCAAAGCCGGGCGTGTCGGTGACGCCGCAGGTCAAAAAGCCGCGCTTCATGATTTGCGCAAGCGTAGGACCGACATCCGATTGCGCCCCGGCGCTGAGCGCGAAAAGCGCTCCGGCGAAGGCCGCAAAGAAGGCGAAAGCTGTGCGGCGGATCATGGCGGGCTCGGCATCCGGCGGAGGATATACTACGGTCGCGCGGCGTTCACGCAAAAGCGAGTTGTCAGAGGCGGCATGTCCGAAGAAAAGAGAAAAGCAAAGCGCAAGTTAAAGCCCGCCACTCTGGTCACGCAAGCCGGCCGCACGCCATTCGATCATTTCGGCTTCGTCAATCCACCCATTTACCGCGGTTCGACGGTGCTGTTCCCGACGGTCGCCGCTCTCGAGGCGTTACGGCAGCCTTACACCTACGGCACCAAGGGAACGCCCACGACTCGCGCGCTCGAGCAGGGCTGGAGCGAGATCGCCGGCGCGGCCGATACGGTGTTGACGCCCTCCGGCCTTGCCGCGATCGGGTTGGCGCTTCTCACCGCGACCCACGCGGGCGCGCACGCGCTCATCGTGGATTCCGCCTATCAGCCGACGAGGATCTTCTGCGACGGTCTCCTCGCGCGCTTTGGAGTCAAAGTCGACTATTATGACCCGTTAATCGGCGGCGGCATCGCCGCGATGATGAAGCCCGAAACGACCGCGGTGCTCGTCGAGTCGCCGGGTTCACAGAGCATGGAAGTTCAAGACATTCCTGCAATCGCCGCGGCCGCCCACGCCCATGGAGCCTGTGTGATCGCGGACAACACCTGGGCGACCCCTCTATTCTTTCCGCCACATGAGCGCGGCTGCGACCTCGCCGTCGAAGCCGGCACCAAATATCTGGCGGGCCACGCCGACCTCCTCATGGGGCTCGTTTCCGCCAATTCTGAATGGGCGAAGCGCCTGCGCGCCACCTTCAACGCCTTCAGCATGGGGTCCAGTCCCGACGACGCCGCGCTCGCCTTGCGCGGGCTGCGCACCATGGCGCTACGACTGCGCGAACAGGAGCGCGCCGGGCTCGACATCGCGCAGTGGCTGGAGGACCGGCCGGAAGTTTCGCGCGTGCTGCATCCCGGCCTGGCGACACATCCTGGCCACGCGCTGTGGAAACGAGATTTTACCGGCGCCTCTGGCGTGTTTTCGGTTATCCTCAAAGAGACTTCAAAAAAGGCGGTCGCCGCTTTTGTCGACGGATTGGAATTGTTCGGTATCGGATTCTCATGGGGCGGCTATGAAAGCCTTGTCCTGCCCTTCGACTGCTCTTCTTACAGGACGGCGACGCGCTGGACTCCGGAAGGACCGGCGCTGCGCTTCTCGATCGGACTGGAGGATGTCGCGGATCTGAAGTCGGATCTCGAGGCGGGGCTCGCTCGGCTCAACGGCTCGTGAAGCCGGCCCCAGCGCATTCAAGGTTTTCGCATTCCTATCGTGAAAAGATGTGTTGAAGAGGAGAAGCAATATGTTGGCCGTTTCCCGGGTTGCCGCCTATGTGGCCGTCTGCAGTTTTTTGATTGCGGGCGTCGCGCCGGCGCTGGCGGCCAGTGGTCAGGATTTTCCGAACGCCACATGCGCCTGCAAGTCATGTGGCCAGAACAAGTCGGACGTCATCGGCAAATGCCCCGACGTCTGCAAGGACAAGACGGTCTACGACAAAGGCGACAAGGATGCTCCCCCAGCAGCAGCCAAGAGCCGTTCGAGTAGAAAAGACAAGACCGCCAAAGTCGCCGAACCGACGGGGTTTTGTAAGGCCCCCCGCATGAAGCTTCCGAAAGGCTGGATGCGCGCCGATCCTCCGCCGTCCAAGACGCGCTAGGCGCACTAGGCTTTTGGCGGAGTCGACGCGCCGCAGAACGCCAGCATCAAGGCGCGCAATTCAGGCTCCTCCACGAGTCCGGCGGCGACGATGCACTCGAACCATCGGGTGGCGCGCTGCTTTTTCTCGCGCCATTTCTTGCGTTGCCTTTGTACGCGTAGAGAAAACACCTCTACGCAGCAGTCGACGGTCGCGCCGCTGTCGAGGCGTTTTTCATAGCGGAAATCGCCGAGCTTGGCTTTGTCAGTCTTGCCGACGAGGCCCGCCTCCTGCACCGCTTCGATCGCCGCGACGATATGCGGTTTGCGGCCTTTCATCGGCCAGCCCTTCGGAATCACCCAGCGCTTTGTGTCGCGGGAGGTGACCAGCATGATCTCCAGGCGGCCACTGTTGATCCGCCAAGGTAAAGCCGCGTATTGCGTGCGAAGGACGGAAGCTGCGCCGACGCGCTTCTTCTTGGCTTTGGCCGTTTTCATGCCGCGAACCTCGCAAGCGCGTAGAAGGTCGCGGCGAAAAAGGCGGCCATCGGCATGGTGATGACCCAGGCGACGACGATGTCCTGCGCGACGTTCCAACGGACCGCCGCCACGCGCCGCGACGCGCCAACGCCAATGATTGCGCCGGTGATCGTATGCGTCGTCGAGACTGGAACGCCCAGTCCCGTCGCGAGGAACAGAGTGATCGCGCCTCCCGTCTCAGCGCAGAAGCCTTGTACCGGCGTCAGGCGGGTGATCCTGGATCCCATTGTGCGCACGATCCGCCATCCGCCGAACAAGGTTCCAAGGCCCATAGCCGCCTGACAGGCGATGACAACCCAAAATGGCACGTAGAACTCGCTGCCAAGCGCCCCGTGCGAATAGAGGAGCACGGCGATCACGCCCATGGTTTTCTGCGCGTCATTGCCGCCATGGCCCAGCGAATAAAGCGAGGCGGAGGCGAATTGCAGGATGCGAAACAGCGAATCGACGCCGCCCGGCGTCCGGCGCACGAATATCCAGGACACCAGCAGGATCAGCGCGAGCGCCAGGATGAATCCGAGCGCCGGCGACAATACGATCGCGACGCCGGTCTTGAGCAGCCCGGTCCAGACGATCGCGGACGCGCCGACTTTGGCCACGCCGGCGCCCACGAGACCGCCGACGAGGGCGTGTGAACTCGATGACGGAATGCCCAATCCCCATGTAATCAGATTCCAGACGATCGCCCCCATCAGTGCGCCGAACACGACGAAGTCATCCACGATCTCCGGCGAAACGATGCCAGCGCCCACAGTTTGCGCCACGTGAAGCCCAAAAAAAAGGAAGGCGATGAAGTTGAAGAAGGCGGCCCACGCTACTGCGAATTGCGGACGCAGAACACGGGTTGAGACGATCGTCGCGATGGAATTGGCGGCGTCGTGCAGACCGTTCAGGAAATCGAAGATCAGAGCGATCGCGACGAGCCCAATCAGATAGAATGAAAAGTTCTGCAAGCGTCGTCCCTAAGTATGCTCGATGACGATGCCGGCGACGCGGTCGGCGACGTCCTCGAAGCCGTCGACGACTCTTTCAAGATGACCGTAGATTTCTGCGCCGACGATAAACGCCATCGGGTCTTTATGGCGGTGCGCCAGAAACAGCTCCTTCAAGCCCTGATCGTGGATGGCGTCGGCCTCGTCCTCAATGCGGGTGATCTCCTCGCTGAATGCGTTGAGCCTGCCGGCATTCTGGCGCATCAAGCGCAACAAGGGTATGGCGCTGCGCGTGAGCTCCGCCGACTGGACGATAATATCGCCCATGCGACGCATGCCGGGTTCAAATTCTCGCGTCTCGTAGAGCAGCGTCGCCTTCGCCGTTTGATGCATCTGGTCGATGGCGTCGTCCATCGCGGTGACCAGGTCGCGGATGTCGCTGCGATCGAACGGGGTGATGAATGTGCGGCGAACCGCCAGATGGGCCTCGCGGACGATGGCGTCGGCCTCATGCTCCTGGCGACGGATTTCTTGGCTGCAGACGATCACGCGGTCCCCCCCGTTCAGCAAGTCGCGCAACGCGTGGGATCCCGCGACGAGCGTCTCCGCATGTCGCTCGAAAAGATCGAAGAAGCGCTCCTCTCTCGGCATGAGCGCCTGAAACCAAGACAGCATGGCGCTCTCGCTCCCGCGAATCTGTCATAAAACCGTCATAAATGAGCTCACGGCACATAGCCGGCGCGGCTTCGAGTGTAAAGCGCGAGACGCGCGCGGCCGCGACTATCTTGGCGGGCGCTGCGTTTTATTCAGTGCGACGGACCCGTCGTGGGAGGCGCGCGCCTCGTCCGGCGCGACGTTGCGCGACAGCAGAGCTCGTAGCCGCGCCCTGATCTGGCGCGGGGCATGACTGACGCTGACCAGGCTTGAGCGGCTGTAAATGAATGCGCCCTTCTCGCCGACGACGATATCGCCGTTTTGCAATGTCGGATCGCGGCGGGACAGCGCAAGGTAATAATCGCGAGACGCGGCCGGATCGTTGCACGCGCATCCCGCCGTCAGCTTGTCGCGAAAGCTGAACGCCGCCGGAAGCGCCGAATAGCGTTGCCCTTTGGCGTTGTGCGCCTGCTCGAGTTCGCAGGCGTGCTGGCCGGAAATCCGCGACAATTTGACGAGGGGAAAATAATAGCCGTCGCAGGCGCGCACGCAATAGCCGCCGCCGGACATCGAATCCGTTTCGGCAGTGTTTGCTGGTTCGGGTTTGGCGTAATGGACTGAAGTCTTCGGCGGGCGCCGCGGCTGCCGCGGACGCGCACGCATGACCCGCCAGGAGTGGTGGGACGAGAACGCCGGAGGGTGATCGGGTCCGAAGAGGAAATCCAGAAAATCGCCTTGAGCCGAAGCGTTAAAGGGTGAGATGAACGCCAAGGCGAAAGCCAGAGCGCCGGCGATCCCTGTCGCACCCTGGCGGTTGAGCCGCATGCGCCGTCCCCGTCTACTAAACTTCGACTGGCGACCCCGGCAGGATTCGAACCTGCGACCTACTGCTTCGAAGGCAGTTGCTCTATCCAGCTGAGCTACGGAGCCGTCGACGGCGCAGCTTTCGCCGCGGACCGTATCAGTTCGGCCAACGCGGCGCCAGCAACGCCCGACAGGGTAGTCATATATGGCGACCCCGGCAGGATTCGAACCTGCGACCTACTGCTTAGAAGGCAGTTGCTCTATCCGGCTGAGCTACGGGGTCGAAACAGCCTCAATGCGTCCAGAGACCGATGCGGCTGGTCTTGAAATTATCTGAATAGGATGCGCCGCGCCGGGCCGCCAGATTGGGCTTCGGCTCCTCGACCCGGTAGGCGAGGCCGCTGCGCTCCGCGTAGGCGATCGCCTCCTCCTTGGTGGAGAAATTGAGCCTGACCTGCTGGCGTATGTCGCCGGAGCTGGTCCAGCCCATGAGCGGCTCGATGCTGCGCGGAAGCTCCGGCTCGAAGTCAAGCCGCCACATGTCCGATCCCGGACCGGACTGAGTGGCGCTCGGCGCTGGAAGATAAATGCGTGCGGTCATAGGGCCTCGTCGTTGGCTGCGCTCGTAGACGCGTCATGAGAGCGGCGCGCGGCGGTCTTCGCGCTGGTCGGGGCAGCAGGATTCGAACCTGCGACCTGAAGTACCCAAAACTTCCGCGCTACCAGGCTGCGCTATACCCCGCCGGACCAAGCCGCGCCTACGGCGGCTCTGCCCTCGCTCGAATTTCGCTACCACGCACGGCCGCCCCTCACAAGGGAATGCGACTATCGCTTGAAGATGCGGTGCTGCACCTGGTCCCCGGGCGCGAGCGACATTTTCCGCGCGGCGCCGGCGTTCAGCTCCAGCACCGCATAAGCTGGCTGAGGCGAAGTTATGATTCGTTCCGACATCGGCTCCGTGTCGGCGGCCACGCCCACCACCCGCCCGTCGCGCCCGATGAAAACCATATCGAGCGGAATGTAAGTATTTCTCATCCACATCGAAACAGGCCCCTCGGCCTTGAATTCGAACAACATGCCGTGATCTGCGGGCATCGACTTGCGGAACATGAGGCCGCGGGCGCGCGCCTTGGGCGTGTCGGCGACTTCGACTTTGAAGTCATGTTCACCCGTCGCGGTCGCGATGCGCATGATTTCAACGGCGGGTTCGGCCCGCGCGACTGTCGAGGCGATCAGCGCCAGAAAGAGCGACACGATCATTGTACGGAAGATTTGCGCAGTTCTCATTCGGGTGGGCTCCAAAGAGCCTTGCGCAGCATGGAGTGTCTTCAGTGCGACGGGACGCTTTTGGCGTCAAGCGGCCGCACTTCGGCCGCCATCAGACCCTTGGGACCGTCGCCGTAACGCACGAGGACGCTATCGCCGGGCTTGAGTTCGGTCATGCCGTAGCGGCGCACCGTCTCCATGTGCAGAAAGATGTCTTCGGTGCCTTCGCCGCGCGTGAGGAAGCCGAATCCCTTCATGCGGTTGAACCATTTGACGATGGCGATCTCATAGCCGCCTGTCGGGACAACCTGAACATGGGTGCGCCCGGCGCAGGATTGTGACGGATGCACCGCAGTGGTTTCGTCCATCGCGATGACGCGAAAGACCTGCATGCCCTTGCCGCGTTTCTGCGCCTCGCAGACGACTCGCGCGCCTTCAAAGGCCGTTTGCAAACCGCTGCGGCGGAGAATGGTGACATGCAGGAGAATATCGTCGGAGCCGTCGTCAGGCACCACGAAACCATAGCCCTTGGCGACATCGAACCATTTAATCCGTCCCGCGACTTCGACCAATTCGAGACCGGTCTCATCGGATTCTGTCGCGCTTGCTGTCAAATCATCTTGAAAAGTCTCTTTAGCGCTCACCGACCAACTCCCCGTGCTGATCCAGAGCATTCGACTGGCGCGCGCTGGCAATTATCCTGAAGCGCGAATCACCCCGCGTCGCTCATGAATCACTTTTAACAAGATAACACCCGCGGCGCGCCATCCAACCGGCAAATTTGGTCCACCAACGAATGTCTGTGGATACGCGCGCCGTCGCTGCGCGAATTGGCGAAGCCATTGTCGCTGAAACTGAAACATGCGCGCGCGCCACGACGCGCGCAGCGATATTGCGCAATAAACGCAGATTCTGTCGCGGATAAAATCGGCGGAGACGTCCAAAATCTTTGAACCTGTGGCCCATGCGCCACATCGACGGGGATTTGACAAACGCGCCCCGGGCGCGCAATCGGAACACGGCGAGCCTCGCGCCCCTGTCGCCTGCCCGCCATTTCCTCGGTTGGAGCGCCGCCAATGACCAACTCGTCGACCGCGCCAGCGAACGCGCCCAAGACTGTCTGCGCTGCGGGAAGCGCCCCAGCGCAAGTTGATCCTCGCTATGATCTCGCCGCGCTTGTGGCGGCCCGCGAGAGCGAGCGCTTTTCGCTGCATACAAAACACCTCAATGAAATGTGGGTGCGCGTTCTCAAGACGATCGGCTATGACGTTGGCTTCACCCGGGGCCTTGGGCCTTATCTCTGGGACCGCAAGGGCGACCGCTACCTCGATCTTCTCAGCGGCTGGGGAGTTTTCGCGCTCGGACGCAATCATCCGGCGGTGCGAGATGCGCTCGTCAGCGTGCTCGACGGCGAATTCGCCAATCTCGTGCAACTTGACGTTTCAGTTCTGGCCGGCGTTCTTGCGGAAAAATTGCTCGGCTACGCGCCTTGGCTGGAAAAGGTCTTTTTCGCCAATTCGGGCGCGGAGTCGGTTGAAGCGGCGATTAAGTTCTCGCGCGCGGCGACGGGTCGACCGGGAATCTTGCACTGCGCGCATTCCTTTCACGGCCTGACCTATGGTTCGCTGTCGATGAACGGCGACGAAATTTTCAAGAAAGGTTTTGGACCGCTGCTGCCGGACGCGCGCGAGGTCGCGTTCGATGATCTCGACGCGCTCGAACGCGCTCTGGCGCGGCGCGACGTCGCCGCCTTCTTCGTCGAGCCGATCCAGGGCAAGGGCGTCAACATTCCGCAAGAAGGCTATCTCCTCGGCGCGCAGGCGCTCTGCCGTAAATACGGAACGCTGTTCGTCGCCGACGAAATTCAGACGGGCGTGGGCCGGACGGGCCGGTTCTTCGCCATCGATCACTTCCCCGGCGTCGAACCCGATATGATCGTCGTCGCAAAGGCGCTTTCCGGCGGCCATGTGCCGGTCGGCGCGGTGCTCACGCGTAAAGCGATCTTCGATAAGGTCTTCGACCGCATGGATCGCGCCGTCGTGCACGGCTCGACCTTCAGCAAGAACGATCTCGCTATGGCGGCCGGCATCGCGACGCTCGACGTGCTGAAGAATGAGCGGGTGATGGAGAATGCGGCCAAGACGGGCGACCGTCTGCTCGCATCCTTCCAACGAATGGCCGCTGGCTACGAGCTTGTCGCCGACGTGCGCGGCAAGGGCCTCATGATCGGAATCGAATTCGGGCCGCCGAAGTCGTTCAAACTGAAGGCGGCTTGGAATCTCCTGGAGACGGTGAATTCAGGCCTGTTCTGCCAGCTCATCTCCATCCCGCTGTTTCGCGATCATAAAGTGCTGACGCAAGTGGCCGGACACGGGAATCACACGATCAAGCTGCTGCCGCCGCTCACAATTTCCGATGAAGATTGCGATTGGATCGAGCAATCCTTCGACGCGGTCATTGCAGACGCGCATAAGGCGCCTTCCGCCGTCTGGTCGCTCGGCAAAACTCTGGCGGAACACGCTATTAAGGCGCGAATGAGCGGCTGATCGCTCTTAAACTCGACGCTCCCTGCGAGAACTCGACGCTCCCTGCGAGGGCGCGCGCAGAGTCGCGCTCAAGCCGCCGGCTAAGGCTGCTTTTCCACCTCGCGCGAATAGTCTTCGATCAGCGCGCGCGAAAGCTCGCCTGGCGTGAAGCGATAGACGCCGATTTCCGAAACGGGCGTCACTTCCGCGCCGGTGCCGCAGATGAGGCACTCCGAAAACGACGCCAGTTCCTCAGGCATGATCCGGCGTTCGACGACTTCAACGCCGCGTCTCTTCGCGAGGTCAATCACCGTGCGCCTGGTGATGCCGTCAAGGAAACAATCGGCGATCGGCGTATGCAGCGCGCCGTCCTGAACAAAAAAGACGTTTGCGCCGGTGCATTCGGCGACTCGGCCGAGCCAATCGTACATCAGCGCGTCGGCAAAGCCGCGCCGCTCCGCGCGGTGCTTCGAAATGGTGCAAATCATATAAAGACCAGCGGCCTTCGCCATCGAGGGCGCGGTCAGCGGATCGGGTCGACGGTATTCGGCGATGTCGAGCTTGATGCCTTTCATCTTGGTCTCGACATCAAACATGCTCGGCCAATCCCAAACGGCGATGGCGACGTTGATCGTCGAATTCTGCGCCGCGACGGCCATCATTTCGCTGCCGCGCCAAGCCACCGGACGCACATAGCAGTTCGAGAGGCCATTGGCCTTGACGGTCTCATGCTTAGCGGCGTCGATCTCTTCGACGCTGTAGGGAATCTCGAAATCGAGGATTCGAGCGGACGTCTGAAACCGCTCGGAATGTTCCCGCGATTTGAAGATCGTCCCGCCGTAGGCGCGCTCGCCTTCGAAGACGCAAGACGCGTAATGCAGCCCATGCGAGAGAACGTGAAGCTTCGCTTCGCGCCACGGAACGAGCGCACCATTATACCAAATGAATCCGTCGCGCTGATCGAAGGGCGGAAGCGACATGGCGAACTCCGGGAAGACGCGATCGAGAGGCCAAACAAGGCGCTGCGACGCTTGGTCAGCACTAGCTATCGGTCAGATTTATGTCAATATAGTTGACGTAAATAGCTCGCGCCAAAACGTCAGGCAATAAATAGCGTGGATGAACTCGTAGCGAAAAAAATCTCCGAGCCGCCCGGCGTCGCCGCCTGGTCGAATACGGCCGCAGAAGTGGCCGCCGCGGGCGACGGCGACGCGCTCGAGCTCGTGGAATTATTTTTTTTCGCCTATCGTGATTTCGTGGGAGACGCCGACCGGCTGCTCGAGAACTATGGGTTCGGACGGGCGCATCACCGCGTGCTCCATTTCGTTAACCGTCGCCCTGGCCTCACCATCGCTGCGCTGCTGGATATATTGAGAATCACCAAGCAGAGCCTCAACCGCGTGCTGAAACAACTTCTTGAGGCGGGCTTCGTCGAGGCGCGCGCCGGCGTTGTCGACCGCCGCCAGCGCCTGCTCTATCCGACCCCGCAGGGCGCCACGCTCGCGCGCGATCTCGCGGCGCTGCAATCGGCGCGTTTCCGGAAAGTCATGGACGAGCTCCCGCCTGCGGCGCGCGGCGCCGCCTCAAAATTCCTGTTCGCGATGATCGACTCCGGCGAGCGCGAGCGCGTTCGAGCGCATCTTGCATGTGTGAAAACAGCCGGCGGCGCGACATGACGGTTATTCCACAACGCGCCGCGCCGCACGCGAAAGCGGCCCATATCCTCGTCGTTGACGACGATCAGCGCATTCGCACCTTGCTGTCGCGCTATCTGATGAAAGAGGGCTATTTCGTTAGCGCTGCAGCCGATACGAGGGAGGCGAGCGCCAGAATGCGCGACATCGCCTTCGATCTTATTGTCCTGGATGTCATGATGCCTGGTGAAAGTGGCACGGCCTTCGTGGCGCGGCTGCGCAAGAGCGCTGAACCGCTGCGCTCCGCGCCCGTTCTGATGCTGACGGCGCTTACCGAGACGGCGGACCGTGTCGAAGGGCTTGAAGCCGGCGTGGACGACTATCTCGCCAAGCCTTTCGATCCGCGGGAATTGTCGCTGCGCATCGCCAGTATTTTGCGCCGCGCGCGGCGCGCAGATTCCGCGGGACCAAAGCGCTTTGGCGAATTCGTCTTTGATCCGTCGCGCGGCGAATTGCTGCACGACGGCGCGCCGGTCCGCCTCACGACGCGCGAGCGCGATCTGTTGCGGGCGCTGGCCGAAAGCGGCGGCGCGATTGTCTCCCGCCAAACTTTGGCGCAACGTGACCCCGCACGAAGCGCAAGCGAGCGCAGCGTCGATGTTGAGATCGCCCGATTGAGGCGCAAGATCGAGACCGACCCGAATGCGCCGCGCTATCTTCAGACGGTGCGTGGACACGGCTATCGTCTGCTCGTCGACCCGCTACGCGCCAACGGCTGAAAATGATAGAGTCGTCACGATGACCGTCGTCTTACCGGAAGTTCTCGCCGCGCCCCGCAATCTGTGGCGGCGCTTCGCCAACTGGCTGCATGACCGCATGCCGAAGGGGCTGTACGCCCGCGCGCTGCTGATCGTGATCTTGCCGGTCGTGCTCCTCCAGTCCGCGGTGGCCTATGTCTTCATGGAGCGGCATTGGGAGGTCGTGACCTACCGTCTTTCCGCGGGGATGGCCCGGCAAGTGGCGGCGCTCGTCGATATCTACCAGACGTTCCCAGACGACCCGGACCACGCGCAACTGCGCCGCATCGCCGCCTTCGATCTCAATATGGAGATTGCGGTTCTCCCCAAGCAGGATCTGCCTGGGCCGGCGCCAAAGTCGTCCTTGTTCTCGCTGCTGGACAAGGCGCTCACGAAGGAGCTCACGCGCAAACTTAAGGAGCCCTTCTGGATCAACACCGCGCTTCCCGGCAGCCTGATCGAAATCCGCGTCGCGCTCAACGACGCGACGTTGAGAATGCTCGCCACGCGCACGCACGCTTACGCCTCGAATTCCTATATTTTCTTCATGTGGATGGCGATCGCCTCAGTTATCATCCTCGCCATCGCCACGTCCTTCTTGCGCAATCAGATCAGGCCGATCCTGCGGCTGGCCCGCGCCGCCGAAGAGTTCGGCAAAGGCCGCAATGTCGTTTTCAGTCCGCGCGGCGCACGCGAGGTGCGTCAGGCGGGAGCCGCCTTTCTCGACATGAAACGCCGTTTCGAACGGGCCATCGAGCAACGCACGACGATGCTCAATGGCGTTTCGCACGATCTGCGAACCATCATCACGCGCTTCAAGCTTTCGCTGGCGCTGATGCGCGACTCGCATGAAGCCGTCGAAATGCGCAAGGATGTCGACGAGATGGAGCGCATGGTCGAGGCCTATCTCGCCTTTGCGCGCGGCGACGGCGACGAAAAATCCTCCCCCACCGATATTGCGGCCATCCTCGACGAACTGAGGGCCGACACTGTGAAGCGCGGTCTCGCGGCGTCCGTGAAGATTGAAGGCGATCCAAAAATCGTCGCGCGGCCGGCGGCGATCAAGCGGCTGCTCGTCAACCTCGTCGGCAATGCGCAGCGCTACGGCAAGCGGATCGAACTGTCAGTGATCAATGACGGCGCGATGATGACCGTGCATATCGATGACGACGGGCCCGGCATCCCCGTCGAGCGTCGCGAGGACGCTTTCCGGCCGTTCTACCGGCTAGACGAGTCCCGCAACCAGAACGACGGAAACTCAGGGCTGGGCCTCGCCATCGCCCGCGACATCGCGCGCGGCCATGGCGGAGACATCACGCTCGACCGCAGCCCGCTCGGCGGCTTGCGGGCGACCGCCAGTCTCCCGCTTTAGAGCAAGGAAACCGCTCAAAACCAAATGGTAGAGCAGGTCCTCATCGAGGAACCTGCTCCAGGCTGCCGCCAATCACGCGCGCGCGTGGGGATAGCCGCTGTCGTCGTCGTGGTAATCGCGCCCACCACGTCGCGTCCGCCAGCCGAACAGGCTTTGCGCGAAGGAGTAGAAGGGCCGCGTCAGCCTTGCGAAATCCTCCGCCCGATCGACGTAGCGCTCGCCGCGCGTGAGTTCGCGATCGAGCGTCGACAGGGCGTCGTGAATATCGCCCGCGAACCAATCCTCGAGCACGCGGCTCCAGGCTAACGCCAAGCCCTGCAGTTTGAGCGAGCCGACCGGACCCTCGCTGTCGATGTCCGCCGCCTCGAGCATGAAGCGCATCGAGTTCACGGTTTCGCGGTTGAGCGCCGCGGCGGTGAGCGGATCGCGCGCCGCCCAGCGGCCGACGCTCGCCAGCGCCTCACGATGCGGTTCGAGCGAGTCGAGCCGGCGGCGCAATACATCATAGAGCCGCTCGCGCGCGGGTTCGTGCGAGGCTTCCTTAGGCGCCGCGTCGAGAACCTCCCGGTCGATGCGCCGAGAGAACGCGCCCATGATCGCGCCCTTCGATGGGAAAAGTTCGCGCAGATCGGCAAGCGAGATGCCAGCCTCATGGGCGATGTCGGTGAGCGTCACGTCGCTGAACTCTCGCCGCGTGGCGAGCCGAAGCGTCGCATCGATCACTCGGTCTCGGGAGCCGCCGCTGGTCATGTCTGTCTCCAGGTCCGAAGGAATTTCTAGTCAGTATTCTATTGTCGCCGGGCGGCGGGACAAGGCGCGCGCCGTCTCAACCGGAAAGTTCCCCTGCCCGGCGCTTCGCCGCAGCTACGGCGCGGCGCATCAGCGCGGCGAGGCCGTCCGGGGCTTCAAGAACCTCGAGCGCCGCCGCCGTCGTGCCGCCTGGCGACGTCACGCGCCGACGCAATTCGTCCGGGCCTGTCTCAGGCTGTCGGCGCATCAGCTCGCCGGCGCCCTCGACCGTCGCGCGCGCCAGCCGCGCCGCGAGCGCTGCAGGCAAACCGGCTTCGGCTCCAGCGGCGGCAAGGCATTCGGCGAAATAGAAGACATAGGCGGGGCCAGATCCAGAAACCGCCGTCACCACGTCGATGAGCGCCTCGTCATCGACCCACTCGACGCCGCCGACGGCGCTCAGCAATGCGTCGGAGAGCCCGCGCTGAGCGGCGCTCGTCGCCGCGCTGGCGAAGGCGCCGGTGACGCCGCGCCCGATCGCCGCCGGCGTATTGGGCATGGCGCGCACCACGGCTTGCGTCGGCAGGCGCGCGGCGAGGTCCGCGATGCGCTTGCCGGCGAGGATCGACACGACAACGGCGCCGCCCGCGACGAAAGGGGCCGCCGCGGCAGCGCCCGCATCGAGCGCCTGCGGCTTGACGGCGAGAACGACGGCGTCGCAGGGAGCAGCCGCGCCGTTCAGCGCGTAGCCCTGCGCGGCGCACAGCTCCTGGAGCCGCTGGGAGGGCTGCGGCTCGACGATCGACACTGCGCCCAGCAGATCCTGCGCGGCCCAGCCTTCGAGTAGCGCCAGGCCCATGTTTCCGGCGCCGATCAGAGCGACCGACTTTCCGCGCAGCCCGCTCGCGTCGGTCACGCCTCGCCTTTCGTCTCGAAATTGGCGGTGGCGAGGGCTTCCCTAGCGTTCTTTCCGGCCCAGAGCACAAATTGAAAGGCTTGATAATGCCGCTCACACGCCTGCAGCGCGTTGTCCAGCAACGCCGCGCATTGCGTCGCCGAGGGCTGCGCCCCTCCCGTCAAGATGAGGCCATGACGGTGCATCGCGACGCCCTCCTTCGGCCAGAAGTCGAAATGCCCGATCCACATCTGCTCGTTGATCGCGTTGACGAGCGACATCAGTTCGCCGCGCCTGCGCTCTGGAGCCTTGAGATCGAAAGCGCAACTGACGTGCAGCGTTTCGAGCTGCGGAAGCCAAGTAAAGGCGACGTGATATTCCGTCCAAGCTCCGGCGACGGAAATGGAAATCTCGTCTTCATCGTCTCGATCGAAGGACCAATCATTGGTGGCCGCCAGTTGCTCCACAACATCCACCGGATGTTCAGCGCGTTCCGTTTCTTTTTCCGTTGCGATCAGCATGTGCCAACCTTTTTCTCAATGTCAGCATAACGCGGCGACTAAAAGACAGGCGACGATGCGTCGTGGAGCTTTGCGTGAGGGCGCCTCCTTTTCAAGCGATTGATTCAAAGTCGAATCATCTCTTGCGATCACTATACTCCACACAAGAACTGTTGAGGCGGAGACTGCGGGATTCGCGTGCCTGCGTCCATGGCGCAGCCGCCCTCTTCCACAGCTGCGCGCGCCAAAAAAAAGCTCTGGATAAAAGGCGAAATCGCGCGGCGGAGAACGAAAAAGCCTCGTCCGCACGTTCGCGGGCGAGGCTTGCGCTTTTTATGGGTCGCCTGGGCTAGCGCGTCATCATGACCGGCGATCCGACGTCGACGCGATCGTAGAGGTCGGAAACGTCCTCATTCAACATTCGGATGCAGCCGTAGGAGGCGGCCGTGCCGATTGACGCGCGCATCCTCTGGGTCGTGCCGTGAATCGCCACTTCGCCGCTGCTGAGCGTCAAAGCGCGCACGCCCATCGGGTTACGCGGCGAGCCGCCACGAATGAAATTCGGCAGTTCCGGGTGGTCGGCCTTCACCACCGCTGGCGGAACCCAGTCGGGATTGACATATTTTCCCTCGATGGACGTCGCGCCCGACCATTCCTTGCCACGCTTGGGAACGGCGACGGGATAGCTGATGGCGACTCCGGTGTCGACGACGTAGAACAGCCGGCGCTGGCCAGCGCTGATGACGACGGTGCCGGGAGCGACATGGGGAGAGAACGAGACGATGTTGCGCGCGCTCGCGTCCTGCGGAAGCGCGGCGACGCCGAGGCCGACGACGGTCGTCATCAAAAATGCCTGAAGCGTTCCGGTTGGCGCTCCGGCGGTGTGGGATCGACGCAAAAAAGCAAACAGTTTACGCATGACGCTACACCTTACGTGTTGAAGCCTCGACAGCGACTTCTCGAATGGCGGCAGTCTAACTTTCGCCATGATCATGTCGAAACGTTTCGCGTTTTCAGGTTATGGCTTAACGTTAAGATAATTTGGGATATTCTATCGTCGCGACCGCTTCGCTTCAGATCATCGCTTCAAGATTGCGCCATCCTTTCGTCGAAATTCATGCGCATTGCGCACTTGCAGGGTAACTGGCGCGGGCGCGGTAATAAGGCATGAGCGAGACAGCCGGACCGCCGAAGATTTTTGATCGCGCGCTGCTGCGCCGGCGCTTGCGCCGCGCCATGTCTAAAGGCGCGCCGGATTTCCTGATGGCGCGCGCCGCCGACGATCTGCTCGATCGCCTGCTGACGGTGAAGCGCGAGTTTCCGCGCGCGCTCGATCTCGGTTCGCCGAACGCGCATTTCGCACAAGCCGTCGTCGCGAGCGGCCGTGCTCGGCCTTTGCGCGCAGGCGGCCATGCCGGCGACGTCATCGCTGACGAAGAAGCTCCGCCGTTCGCGCCGGGCTCATTTGATTTGATCGTCTCGGGCATGTCGCTGCAGTGGGTCAACGATCTGCCGGGCGCGCTGGCGCAGGCGAGACGCATGCTTGCGCCGGACGGACTCTTCCTTGCCTGCCTCGCCGGCGGCGCCAGCCTCGTCGAGCTTCGCGCCGCGTTCGCTCAGGCCGAAGAGGAGATCACCGGCGGCGCGAGTCCCCGCGTATCGCCTTTCGTCGATGTGCGCGACATGGGCGGTCTGCTGCAGCGCGCCGGCTTCGCCCTGCCCGTCGCCGACATCGACAGCTTCACGCTGCGCTATGATTCAATCTTCGGGCTGATGAAGGATCTGCGCGCGATGGGCGCCGCCAACGTCCTTGTCAAGCGGTCTCGCAAACCCCTGCGGCGCGACGTGGTTGCGCGCGCGGCGCAAATCTACGCCGAGCGCTTCTGCGACGCCGACGGACGCGTGCGCGCGAGCTTTGAAATCATTTGGGCCTCGGGTTGGGCGCCGCACGAGAGTCAACAAAAGCCGGTGAAGCCCGGCTCCGCCATGATGAGTCTCGAAGACGCGATGAAATCCGCGCGCGAGAGCGACGCCTGAACGAGAGCGCTTCCCGAGCACATGGAATCATGTGATCGATAAGGAATCGCTCAAGATCAAAATGTTGGAGCAGGTTCTCATCGAAAAAGTCTGTCAACTTTTTCGGAACCTGCTCTAAGGCGCGACCTCCACCTCGACGCTGCGGGTTTTGACGGGCGCGAGCTCCCATGGGCGCTGATAGGCGAAGACGATTTCGGCATGTCCGGGTTTGAGCGCGCGGATTTTCCAATGACGCACGCTGGGGCTGCCGACCATGCGCCGCCGACCGCCGCCGCGGCCGCCATCGGATATCGCCAGGATGTCGAGATCACGGCTCGCGGCCTGATCGACGCGCCAGGAATAGCCGGTCGTCGCATTCTCCTGCAGCGAAAAAATCGCGCTACCGCCCGGCGCGAGCTTGATGACGTCGCCGGCCTGCGCAGGGAGCGCGACGAAGACACTGAGCAGCAACAGGCGCGACAGCAGACGCTTCATGAGTTTCCTTTTGCCGCGTTGGCGAACCGTGGCGACGCGGCGGGCGCCGTCCGCTTCCAAGTCTCGCACGCTAATATACGCCCGGAATGAGCCGCGCCGAACTCCGAGTTCAACAAGCGTTCCTCGGCGTTCATCCGCGCGACGAGCGGCGGGATGTTCAGAAGCGCTAGCAGAATGCCAACTTCCCGTGTTGAACGCCAATCCCCCGCCAAGCGCCGAGACCAGAAGCACGCGCCAGCGAAAGGATGCAACTTACTTGCGATGCTTTGAAGCCTGGCTGCGCGTCGCGAACCAGACTGACTTTACCTGGCCAGGGCATTTTCCGCATGTCACGCGACCTTTCGGGCTGACGTAGGCGCAAAGCCCGCGCGCGAGGCACTCGTCCGTCGTCACGGGGCGTGCTCTGGCCGCAGACGAGAACATGCCGCCAATGCAGGCGGCGATCGTGAGGATGAGGAGATTTCGCATAACGCACTCCATTAAATTGAGAAAAGTTCGAACGCCTCGCTAATTAGCGCGGCCCGCAATCTGGGAAAGCAAACATATTTCTCTCGAGCCGTGATCCTCCATTCGTGCCTTACGTCCCGAAATTTTTGTATGGGCCGCTCAAGCAAACAGCGCGGGCGACGCGTATCGCCCTCCCGGACACTGACGCGCGACCGCCTAGAGCCTAGATCTGACGTGCCTCTCGGCCGGCTCGGTCGAGCGCGCCGCCGCGCCCGGCAAGCTCCGCCGCAACGCCCCCGACGCCATCCCCGTTTCTACAGTCAGGCGTCTTGCCGTGAGACGCGAACATGCCGGCAAGGTGCTCGGCGCCGATCTGCTTGCGGAGGCTTTGCGTCAGATTGCGGTCCTGCGCAAAGCGTCGGCATGGGCGCAGCGCTGGGTTTCGCATTCCGAACGTCGTCGACGATGTGACGCGCGAGATCACGCTCGGGCGAAGATCGCGAAACGGGTCAGCCATTACAATTATAGGCGCATTCGGCGCTCGCCTATCAAACACCGGCCGCCTAGGTCGCCAATCTCTCCACAACATCGCGCCCCCACGGCATAAAATCCGACGAGGCTCTAATCGCTGATGGATGAAAGTTCAGCTGCAGGGAACGCTCGACCAAAGCAGGCGGCCCCGCGGCACGCTGACGTTGGGTGTATGGCCAGGATCTCGGCGCTCGCCTCGCGCTCGGCGACATTGCGACGTCCGCGATACCCGCTCAAATAAGCCTCTCCAATAATTTTGGTCATCGAACCTTTGCGTTCACCAAATCGAATTCAGGCCATATGAAAAGCAACTCGAGTACGTAGCATGCGCTGTGTCATTTTTGCCACTTCACCAATAAATGTCGGCTGATCAGCTTTGGTCACCTTCCTGTGACGCGTTGCTGCTGGTACTATCATCCATATACGCAACGTATCTGATTGGACGAATGAAACGGGATCAGGTCTGCTGCGCCCACGCGTTCGCTCCCAATTTTCAAAAGCGGCGTAAGAGCCCGGAAGGCTCATTCCGGCGTTGAGCATTGCGCTTCGCGCCGGAGCGAGAGAGTGGGGTTCCATGAGATCGTTCGGCGCGCTTACAGTCATAGCGGCAGGGGCAGGCCTCGCGTTGGCAAGCGCAAGCGATGTCTCAGCCGAAACAATTTCCTCTGCGCTCGCCCGGGCCTATGCGGGTAACCCGGACCTAAACGAGCAACGCGCCGACGTGCGTGCGCGTGACGAAGACGTCTCGAGCGCCTGGTCCGGACTGCGTCCCAACGCCAATATTCAGGCAAGCGTTGGCGCGCAGCGCTCGAACCTCAGGATTCCAGTGCGACTGCCGGTGATCAATCAGCGCATCCCGCTTACCGATGAATATACGGGATATCCGCGTGGGGCCACGCTGAACGTCTCGCAAAATGTCTTTGATGGCGGTCGCACGGAGAATTCGGTGCGTCGCGCCGAGTCGAGCGTATTCGAGTCGCGCGCCCTGATGCGGCTTTCTGAGCAGGAGATATTGCGTAGCGGCGCGACCGCTTTCATGGACGTGATGCGCGACGCGGCGATCCTATCGCTGCGCAAGAGCAACATCGCCGTGCTCGATCTACAGTTGCACGATACGGAGAAGCGCTATCAATCGGGTGACGTGACGAATACCGACGTCTCGCAGAGCGAAGCCTCCGTCTCCCATGCGCGCTCAGAATATTTTGCCGCCGAGGCGCAATTGAAAAGCAGCGCCGCCGTTTACCGGCAGATCATCGGTGTGGAGCCGAAACGTCTCGAGCCGGCCTCATCGGTTGAGCGGATGTTGCCCAAATCAGTGAAGGATGCGATTGACGTCGCGCTTGTCGAACATCCCGCCGTCGTCGCGGCCTTACATCGGGTGGACACTGCGGAGTCGGCGGTGAAAGTCGCCGAGGGCGCGCTTTTGCCCACGCTGTCGGTCAATGCGCAAGTGTCCCAGCAGTATGACTCTTTCCTTGGACTGCCCGGCTCGCGGCAATTTTCGGCGGGCGTCAACGGCGCGCTCAATGTCCCCCTCTACCAGGGCGGAGGGGAGTATTCGTCAATCCGTAAGGCGAAAGAGGTGCTCGGCAAGGCGCGCCTCAACGCCGACGCACAGCGCGACCGCGTTCGCGCTAACGTGGTCTCGAGCTATGGTCTGCTGGACACGGCCAGATCGCAGATCAGATCGGACCAGGCGACGGTGAAGGCGGCCGAGCTCGCTCTGAAAGGCGTTCGGGACGAGGCGCAGGTGGGGCAGCGCACGACGCTCGACGTGTTGAACGCTCAGCAGACTTTGCTCAATGCGCGCGCCAATCTGGTCATTTCCCAAAGGGACCGCGTCGTCGCCTCATACGCGATTTTGGCCGCGATCGGCAGACTGACGGCCGAGACGCTCAATCTCAATGTCGTGCGTTACGACCCTGTCGTTCATTTCGAGCAGGTCAAATACAAGTGGTACGGGACCGATACGCCTGATCGATGAACCTGCGCGGCCCGGCGCCGCACCGAGGAACCCCTGAACCTACAAGCGAGGTTTGACGCCCGACTGTTTTTCGGGATCTTCGGCCGAGGCCTCGTTCTGCCGGACAACTTCGCTGTCCATCAAGCTCACGTTGAATCGCGTGGCGTCGGGCTCGTTGATCCAGACTTTCAAATCGTAGCTCGGACCGGATTGCCAGGACCATCCCTGACAGTCGCGCTCAGCTTTGGGCCTTGGATGGTATTTCGAATATTTCTCGCCCACTTTGAATTCTTCGATGATGAAATCCAGAAGCTCCGGACAGGTCATCTGTGAAAGGAACACGCCGTTCAGCTTGTAGACCTTGCCGGTCCGCGGGGTGAGCGCATAGTTGACGATGGAGCCGTCTTCAAATCTGCAGGAGAACTGTTTCCCGTATTCAGATGACGATGCGAAGAACTCCTCGGCGCGCATGCCGCCATGAAACGAGACCTTTCCGAAGTTGTTGCATTGCGACCGCGCGAGTCTTGCCGCTTCATCCTTGGACATGCCGAGCGAAAAGCCCCGCAGATCGCGTTTGAGGGATTGAGCCTGGGCGTCCTGCACGCCAGAGAGGGTCAAAACAGACAGCAGAAGAAGCATGAACCGCATCTGTTGTATCGAGCGGCTCGAGTTCAGCTGGGTTCCCTGATCGATAATCCGGCTCGAGAATATCATTATCGATCTCCTTGCTGAAAGAAGCTGTCGATTCTAGGGAGACCAGGAAAAAGTTGGGTCAGTCAAGCGCCGCGCCGAAAACGTAATCGCTGGGCCATCTCACATTCATCTCGCTGGGCAGACCGCCGTAGCGTTCGAGAGTTCCGTTGTTGAAATGACGCGCCTAGCCCGAGACCATCGCATCTGGCACGTCTTGGCTCATACGTTTATTTGTACAAGTTGATACTTGATCTGTAAACGCCGTTAATGGCCCACCTTCAAACGCATGACGCGCGGCGAGTCTGATCGGCTGATTTGGAGATAGGGCTTATGTCTTTAGCGGCCATAAACATGGCCCGGTCAGGACTCAGTCGATACGCGGCATCGCCTCTTGGGGAACGCGCGTCGCGCGCGCGATCGCGCGCACGCCGCTCGGAAACTGCGAGGCGAGCCATATAAGAGCGTCCTGGCCAACCGAATGTCTGAAGAACATGCTGTTTAAGGGCTTTGAAACGCGCATTTGCTTTCTGACGATACTACTGAAGCGGCGATGAAATTCATGCGAGGTCCCGCCTTCGAGAAACATGTTGGCCGCCAGAACTGCGCTGCAGCTCGCCATGCCCATGCCGTCGCCGGTGAAAGAAGGGATCACCGCAATCTGATCGCCAAGCCGCCATAGTCCCGGCGGGTCCTCGGGCGAGGGATTATGCACAAAGCCATAGGGCACGCGGCTGATCGCAAGCGGGCGATCCAGCAAAGGCTCGGCGCCCTCCAAGTAAGCCGCTACGTAGTCCGACTCGCTGCTGAATTGCTGCAGAACGCCTTGCCAGGTTCCTCCCGCCTTCATGAAGCGGTCTTGGCTGAGCACAGGACAGAAATTGACGCAATCGTCTTCGACGAGCATTAGCCCGAGATAGCATTCCTTCAGGAGAATGAGCTCGACCACCGATCGCAGATGCTCGGTTTTTTTCCTGTTGAATCGGTAATACATTTTCAACGCGAGATAGTCGCTTTGGCGCCCAGGCGAAGCGCGCTTGACGCCACGCAAATCGTGCTTGCCACTCGCAAGAAAAATCGAGCGAGCCGGCGCACTGTCTCCAGGGCCGAAACTCACCTCGAAGCCGCCGTCATCCGATTGCTCGATGAACCGCGCCGCCTTGCCGCGAATGACGTTCACGCCGCAAGACGTTGCATGCTCGAGCAGAGCCTCGTCGAGGACTTTTCTTGATAGCGCCAGAGCCGGAAATGGCAGCGGCTGGTCCACGCTGCGATTCCCTCGAACCAATCGGACACGGTTGATCGGTCGAGCGCCCAGATCCACCGGGTCTACGCCAAGAGATCGCAAATTCGCGCTGACCTCACGGCTCATAAACTCGCCGCAAATCTTATGATTCGCCGACGACGAGCGCTCATAGAGGTCGACGCGCCGACCCGCGCGGGATAAAGCAAGGGCCGCCGTAGCTCCCGCGACGCCGCCGCCGATGATCACGCTTGCTTCCGTCACGATACGACTCCTCATCCACCTCTTCACGAAGCACGTCCGGAGCGACTGGTTTGTCCTTTGGGGGCTCCTCCCGTCTGTTGAAGCGATTGTTGCGTCGATTGGCCCAGGCCAGCCGCTCGCGAGAGCGACTGCGCACGGTCGGCTTACGGAGAGTGGACCGGAGGCGTGTCGCCGCGAGCGGAATTCGACTGCCGCGCCACGAAGCAGTGGGTGAATGGCCTTGCGGGGCTCTCGTCGAGAACCCAGTCGTTCTGATTTGGCCACAGCTTCGATAGATCACGGTTGTTGAAGCCGGCGCGCACGCTCGTCTTCGCATCCCATTGCGTGATGTCGTTGCAGCCGATGACCCAGACCAGGCTGCTCGCCATGAGCGAAAAGCGATCGCGACGAGGTTCGCACGCCGCGAACAGCGTCGTGCGCGCCGCCGCCAATTCGAGCAAGCGAGCGAGGTCCGGGTTTTCAAAATGATGGAGAAACAGATTTGCCGAGATGATGTCCGTCGTCGCGGCGTCATGCGAGAGGTAATCGAAGACGTCTGCGACGACGCTCTCCACCTGCCATCCGATCGCTTCAAAGCCTTGGCGCGTCTCGTCCGATAGAATGTCCTGCTGGTCGAGCAGGCGCGCCGTAACGCCTTGCCACTTCGGCGCCAGGCGGTTTGCGACGCCGAGCATCAATGCCCCGTCGCCGGAGCCGAGATCGAGAATGGTTTTCGGCGTCCCGTCGAAATGCCGGGAAAGCAGCGTCGCCATAATCTTGGTCTGCTGCATCCAGCTGTTAACGCGCCGCAGGTCGCGGCGCGATTGCATGGCTCGGGGATCGTCGCATGGAAGAGAATCCAAGAGTTCGGGATATACTGCGCGAGCGAGCTTAGCCATTTTGGCGCTCTCCTTCTGATAGCCCCTATGATAATTCCGGCGCCTACCTCTAGATGAGCGAGTTTGAAAACGAACGGCAGCCTTAGCCGCGGTCATCGCAATTCGTGATCTCCGCCTGCGCTAACACAGACGTGGCGGCACATGCGCTTCGCCCTGGGGCGTCACCTCGAACTAACCAGTCAATTTGCGCGAATTCCCTCGCGCTGCGTCAGTCGCGCGCTATGGTTAATCGCTCTGCGGATTTTTCCGCCTTCATTGGTTGCAGCCAGCCTGTCTGAGCCGAGACCGGGTGGGTCAAAAAATAGGCGTCAACGCGCAGCCCCACGGGCAATTTCACGCCGGCGTCGAGATCGATGAGCACCTGCAGCGCCTTGGCGTCGACGCGATCGGTCGGGCGACCTGTCTGAACCACCTTGGAGCCCATCCGCGACGATACGCGAAAAACTCTTCCGCCGAACTTCTGATTTGGGAACGCGTCCGCAGTGACCTCGACGCGCTGCCCGGCGACGATTTTCCCGACGTCCGTCTCATCGACGTCCGCACGCACGCGCAGACCGCGAACATTGCCGACGATGGCGATCGGCGTCGGCGGCACGTGCGTCACAGCTTCGCCGGCGACGCGAGAGCGACGCAGGATCGTGCCCGCGATCGGCGACCGCACCAGCGTCTTTTCCAAAAGCGCTTCCGACAGCGCCACATCCGCCTCCGCGAGCCGCACCCGCGCGCGCGCCGCCGCGAGATCTTCGGCGCGCGGCGGAGCCTCGAGCATCGCGAGCCTTTCCGCGATCGCCGCGCGCCGCGCCTTGTTGACGTTCCAGTGGGACGTGGCCTGATCAAGCGCCGCTTGGGGCGAAACGCCGCTTTTGGTGAGCGGCAGTCGTCTCTCATGTTCGCGTCGCGCCAAATCGAGCGCCGCATCCGCCTCCATCAGAGCGTCCCTCGCCTCTCGGCGCTCCTCTGCGCGCGCGCCATTGGTGAGCCGCTCAAGTTCGGCCTGCCGCAGCGCAAGGGCGGCGCGCGCGGACTCCAGTCGAGCAACCTGCTCGGTATTATCGAGCGCCGCGATAATCTGGCCGGCGGCCACCTCATCGTTCTCCTCGACCCGCATCTCGCGGATGACGCCGGTCGCTTGCGCGGCGACTTCTCGCTCCTCGCCTTCGGGCTCCACCATGCCCGGCGCTGCGGCGACATGCTGCGCAACTCCGGCGAGCGATGTTGTGGCGCGAGCGGTTGACTGCGTGCTCTCGACCGACAGCAAGAAAAAGAGGCCCAGCGCGGCCAGGCAGAGAAAGGTCAGAATTGCGACGACGCGTGACGAAATCTTCATCACAAGGCTCCCATTGCATGTTGGGGAGATAAATCGCGCGGCGCGGCCAAACGCTCGGCGATTTGTCCATCTTCCAGATGTATCACCCGATCCCCGAAATGAAGGATGCGCGGATCATGGGTGACGATGACCACCGCTCGCTCCTGCTGATGCGCAAGAATCTGCAAAAGCTCAATGGCGCGAAGCCCGCTTTCTGCGTCCAGCGCGGCAGTCGGTTCGTCGGCCATTAGGATCTTGGGATCGCCGGCCAGAGCGCGCGCGATCGCAACGCGCTGTCTCTGGCCGCTACTCAATTGAGAGGGAAATGCATCGAGTCGGTGACCTAAGCCCACCGATTTCAGGAGTTCGCGCGCGCGATCCCGAGCGATCTGCCGGGACACTCCGAGAAGATCGAGCATCACCATCACGTTTTCCGTGGCGGTCAGCACGGGGAACAGATTGTAGGCCTGAAAAATGAAGCCAAAGTATTTCAGCCGCAGCGCTGCGAGCTCCTCTTCGCCGAGCGCCTGCGTGTTCTTTCCATAAAGCGTCACGACTCCGCTCGAAGGGCTGAGCAGCCGACCCAAAATATGGAGCAGCGTCGTCTTACCGCTGCCCGACGGTCCCACCAACATCAGCAACTCGCCGGCACAGACCTCAACGTCGATGTCACGCAGCACGGTGACCGGCGTCGGCCCGGTGTCGAAGGAATGACTGACGCCAGAGGCGCTGATGACGGCGCGTTTCATCTGAACACCTTCACTGGATCAATCGACGTGATCTTGCTGATCGACACGAGCGAGGCGCCGACGCACATCACCACGGTGACGGCCCCGATGCCTAGAGCAAGCCAGGCTGGGACAAGCGGGGGCGAACTCATGTTCCGGCCGAGATACACAAGCACCAGCACGGCGGCGATCCCGACCGCGCTTCCGATCACGCCGCCGATCACCGCCTGTTCAATGACGATCTTGTAGAGATACCACCGCGGCCCGCCCATAGCTCGAATGACTGCGTATTCGGGAAGACGATCCATGGTGCTGGCATAGAGCGTCTGTGCGACGATCACGACTCCAACAAAAAGCGCGAGCAGCGAAGAGCAGATGATCGAAATGCCCGCGCCCGTAGTCAGAAGCCAGTACTTCTGGCTACTGGAGGCAAATTCGCGGGAGGTCATAACGTCGACGTCTGGCATGCGGGCGGACAGTCTCTCGATCACCGCGGCCGGATCCTGACCGGCCGCAACGCGGATCAACACGTAAGTGATGACATCGTCTGATCGACCCAGCAGCCATCGCGCGTTACGTAGCGAGGTGAAGACATAGGGCGATTGCGTGAATGTTCTTATCCCGTCCGTAAAGCCGACGACCCGCGCCCGGCGATCATTAATTTCGACGAGTTGATTGAGGCCGGTAACGCCAAGCTTTTCGGCGTAGAGTCGATCGATAATAATCCCGTCGGGGGTGGATAGCGCTTCTCGGAAGCTTTGCCCGGCGGGCAAAGTCAGTGGCAACCCCATCTCGGCGCCCGGTTCGACGCCAATGAGGATGACAATCTGCCGTATCCCGTCGGCGCGCTTCCAAAAGCCGAAATGCAGCAGATAGGGCTCGGCGGCGGCGACGCCTTCAACGGCGACCGACTGAAATCGCCGTCTGCCATCGATCGGCGTCGCAAGATCGACGCTCGGAACGCCATGCGCCGCGACCCAAATATTCGCACCCGCCCGATCGACGACCGTCGAGGTCGTCTGCAGAAAGTTCAGGAGCATGCCAAGCTGGATGCCGACCAGGATCGTCGAGAACGCAATGCCAACGAGCGTTACGCCGAAGCGGATTCTATCATGAACAAGATTCCGCCAGGCGATGAGAAGCGTGAGACTCGGACCCCTCCATGCAACGCCGCTATAGCCGGCGAATTGTCTCGTGGCGCGGCCAATCTCTTTTCCTAATGACATATCGAATGGCTCCCGCAGCTTTCTAGCTCTTCAAGCTGGCCCAGCCGTTGACTGCTAACGTCCGCGCCCGGGCGCCGCCATTCTCTCCTCAAAAAATCGTACGGCGACGTCGGCGCGGCCTCTTTCGCAGGTAAAACAAAAATTACCTGGATCATGCAGGTCTCGCCCCACTCGGCGATTCGACGCTTCGATGACATCGAGCAGCCACTCACGATTGAACCCTTCGCACTCGGTCCGTCGCGTCTCTTGTCTCCTGAACTTCAGCGACGTCCGTCGCCAGCCGTATGGGGTCGCGACTGACTTCAATCCTTCTTCGCCCGAAGCCAAATCTCCATGAGGGCGCGATCGACGCTAATCTCATCCAAGTCGACTTACCTGCGCCGCTATCGCGCTCGTCCCAGGCGTCCTCGGCGGAGCGCATGATAAAGCGTCCAATGAACTGCATCTCGTCGGAGCGGTGTCTGACCTCGCCACTCGTCAAGCGATCGATTTCACTGACCGAGTCGGATGTCGGCGCCACACTCAGTTCAGACGCCTTGCGCCGTGCAAGCTCGTTGATCAGCGTCTCGCCGGTCATTGAATAGAGAACGTAGACAGGGCAATCGTCTATCGCCGAGTCGCACTCGCTACGATCGATCTCGAAGTAGCAATATCGACTTTCGTACCAGGAATGGCCCGCGCGCGGACAACTTTCGTCCTTGCGGACCCATTCGATTTTTAGATCTTGATCAGGAAGGAAATACATCGCAGTCCCTCCGCTAGAGGAGTAACAACATTCGTGCGAAACCGTTCCCTCGATTTCAGCAATTTCCGCTCCAAGCGCATCGTCTCATTGGATGACGCCACCAGACAATCGCTCCCGGAGAACGAAAACATCAGTACGCTTGCTCTGCAGCCGCACATCATGATTCCTTTAACACAACGCAGCCGCCCTAAATCGCGCGTGGATCGGGAAGATCGCGTTTCCAGATGACGGTCTGATTGGGACCGAGCAGCTCATAGCCAATCCCGCGCCAGATGATGCGTCGAGAGAAGCACGATACGATCACGTTCCAGAGCGCCAAAGGCGCCACCAGAGGCATTACTCCAAGGTAGGCCCATCTAAGCCGTCTCAACTCGTCGCGATGTTGCGGCAGAATGCGCATTGCAAAGGCGGTCTGCAGCCAGCACTGCAAGACCATCGCAAACGCCATGCCGGGCAGCAGCAGACTAACGACGCCATCGGGAAGAGCTTGTTGGGCGAAGGCTCTGTAGAGAAGCGCAGCGACGAGCGCGAAGAGCGCGCAGAAGTACAGCGTCAGCGCCACGATCTCCCGCCACGCGCGCGGCATATAAACTCGCGTCAGGATGATCTGGCGGTTCGTGAATTCCAGAACGTCGCTCAAGCTCGCGTCGCCGCGCGAGGCGACGAGACAGCGGGGCACGAATTGAATGCGCCTCCCATGCGAACGGACCGCGGTCGTCACGCTGCCGTCGTCGCTCACCCCTCCCCGCCAGCGTTGCCGGATTTCCAAGTTTTCGAAATCAACGCGGCGCATCGCCATAGTCCCTCCCCAGGCGAAGCTCGACTCATCGCCAAACAAGAACAGCGATTGCGCGTTCCAGGCGCTCAACAGCAGAGACCCGAGGCCGCTGCCGGCCGGAAGATACCAGCGATAGCCGGTGGCGACGCCCACTTCAGGGTCCGCGAGTCCCGCGACCAGATTGGTCAGCCAATCCGTTTGCGGCTGTGCGTCAGAATCACAAAAGGCGATGATCTCAATGTCGGGAAAGAACTCATCAAGAGCGTCGACCGCGGTGGTGAGATTATGAACCTTTTGTCCGCAGGCCGCGGCGGGTCCAGCAGTGATCAGTCGCGCCGGAGGCGAAGCGCGCTCGATCAGGCCTTTGATCAACTTATGCGCCGGATCTTCCTCGCTCTCGGTCACAAACAGCAGCCCGTAGTTACTGTAGTCTTGGCGCAACAACCGCCGAACGGTTTCGACCAGAGCGCCATCTATCCCCTTGCACGGCAAGATGACAGCTGCTTTAGGCTGCTCTGTTCGCAAGGACGGGGCGCGGCGGAAACACTTTGCGAAGCGTAGCATGGGCGCGAGCACCACGAGCAGCTGCAGCCCTACGAAAGAGATAATCAGCGCGTAAAGCATATTCTGCTCCTCGGATTAGCATCAGCCAACCAGGCCTGAGCGGAAATCGACGCCACCATTCTCCTCACTTGGTCGCGTAAACGGTGTGCACGCGAAACTCCCTCATCTGCGGATCCTGCTCATCGTCGATGCGCCGGAAGCCGGCGGCCTGAAGCAGGCTCCGCACCTTGTTCAATCGGCCTTCGACGTCGTGCACTTCGACGACGATCTTCTTGATCTTTCCCCAGTCGTCGGCTGTGACGCCTTGCAGGATGTCGGGTTCGGCCATTTCGGCATCGATCTTCACGAGATCGATGCGTGTGAGTTCATGGTCGCGAATTGCGTCTGAAAGCGACATCGCGTGACACGAAACGCGTCGGCCGCGTAACAGGACTTTGAGAAGAATGCGCAGCGCAATTTCCTGCGGCTTGGGCGGTAGTCGCTCTATCCATCGCAGAAATGCTGGAAACTGAGGCAGTATGTCACGAAAGCCAGTTCGAACCGACGCTGCGTTCGAATCATAGGGATAGGCTGTCGACATGGAGGTCAGCTGCGGATAGTGGGTGAATTCGATCGCGCCGTTCTCTCGGGAGAGGGCGTAGGGCAAGGTGACGAGGCTGTCGAGCTTGTATTTCTTGGCGTTGGCCGCGAGGCATTTGAACAGGTCTGGAATCGGCTCAAAGGCGAGAATTTTTACGGCGCGCTTGCCCCAATCGCACGCGGTCAAGGTAAAGAGTCCGATGTTCGCGCCGACGTCGACGATGGTGTCTCCCTCCTTGATCTCGATCCCATGTTTGAAGTAGGGCGCGATCTGTCCAAAAATGATCGGGGCCTCCAAAGGATTCACACAGAACACCCGCTGTTCATTGGGAAGCATCGTCTGCAGCATGATCCCCTCCTCGGCGAATGCCGCCAAATGGTTTCCGACTACGCGACGGACTGCTCCAAATCTGCGTAGGCGATAATGAATCCGTCACCTTCGATCGTCGAAACGCGCGCACGCGCGTTCCTGTCCTTGTGCGAAAGCACGATCTGTCCGTCACGGGTCATTTCGGCCGCCTCCATCGCAAGCGGTTTCCCCTCAAGGCCGACGCCCAAAAGCTTGCCGACCGCCTCCTTCGCGCACCACAGTCGGGTCAACCAAGCGTCGCGTTCTTGGACGGGAAAACGAGCGATCATTTCGCGTTCCTTCGCTGAGGCGAAGGCTTCGACAACGCCGACGTCGCGAGTGGCGATACGTTCTATATCGACGCCGATGTCATGCTCGTGAGCGACCGCTATCGCTCGCTCTTCGCAATGGGAAATGCTCACCGACGGCGCGGATCCCCAGCTCGGCGCGGGCTTGACGAACGGTCGTCCGCGTTCATCCGAAGAGATGGCGAACGCCGCCGGATGCGCCATCTCCCCTTGCTGTCGCTTCGCCACCCACAGGCGGACAGCGTCCTTGGCCGCGACGCGGCCATAGAGCCACTGCCGCTGGCGCTGGGGAAAACGTTCCAGTTCTTTGTAGGTCAGCATTTCGTCGGCGCTCAGACAATAGCGCGCGAGCAAGGCAGGATCGAATTGCTTCAGCTCGGCGCCGGAAAGCATCAATGAAATGGCGCCCTCGAAACGCGGCGCGGGCGCTGGCGTCGTTAACAGGTGTCTGTCGGGCTGACGACGGAAATCCACCAGGCGCTTTTCCCAGCGAAACTTCCATGTCCGCCAGCCTGAGATTCGCATCCAAACGCCGCCTTCGCCATCCTGCACCTCGACGTCGGCGACGAGCGTCTTGCCTTCCGACTGCAAGATCTCAACGCGCACAGGCGCGCGCGTTCCGACGGGCGGGGTCGGACGATAAATTTCAAGCTTCGAGAGGCCGATCGGAAAGACGTAGCGCTCTTGCTCCATCGCCCAGAGGCCGACGACCTGACCCACCGCGTCGAGTAAGCAGGGGTCCGTCAGAAGTTGCGGAGAACGCGTCGATCCAAAAAGCTCTTCAGGAGACCGCACACAAAGCGCGCCTATAATTCCTTCGTCTCCGAGAACGAACTCTCCAACGAGACATTGAAAGCTCGGTCCGTGAAACATGTGCCGCTCGGCATAGATTTCATCGGCTGTGAGCGAGTGTGCGCGCGCGTTGCTCAAATCGCTAAAGGTCGGCGACAATTCGACCAAGTAGCGATTTCCGAAAAGAACCGTCGCAGTGATCGCGGGAGAGCTTTTGCCTTCGACGTAAATGGCGGCCGAAATGCTGAAGGCCCCGCGCTCCGCATCGTGACGAACAATCTGCGTCACGATGTTTAGCGCGAGTTCGTCAACGTCCGCGAGATCGATCCAGGTCACCGAGCGTACGTCTTCAAATCCGAGCAGACCGCAGCCCGGCGCGAGACACGCCGCCGCCTCGGCCATGATTTCGAGGCTCATGGTCATCGGCACGACCGGCAGACAGGCTGACGTCGGCTTTATGCCAGGCGCATGAACGAAAGCGTGATCGGCGAGGTAGAGATCTTCGTCGACGCTGAGTTTGCGCTCGATCGTGATGCGCTCGCCGGGAACGTAATCGAGCACGGAACCGATGAACGGCATGCGCGGTTCGCTTGTGTCCGCCTCTTGGATCTGAACAGAGCTTTCCGCGCCCGCTCTTGCCATCGGGCTGGGACGCTCGGAAAGATGAGCCTCTTCATCCGGCTGCTCGACGGCGAGCGCCAACTCCTTCGCGTCCTGTACCTCGAACATGCGCGCGATGAGAGGCGCCCCCCCCTCGCCCGTCGCTGGCCGGGATGGGGCGTCGCCGCCGTTCAATCTCTTTGCGCGCTGGACGCTCATATCTTTTCCGCGACCAAGCCAGTGATCGTCAGACCCGGTCCAAAGGCGAGAGAGACGATGCGGACCCCCGCTGGAATCGAGGGCTCCTCCAAAATTTCCTTCAAGATGTGGGGGACTGTCGCCGAGGACATGTTGCCGTTCTCGGTAAACACCGAATTGCTGATCGCCACCTGGTCGGGCTCAAGCCCGAGCGCCTCCTGAATATGTTCGACGATCTTCGGGCCGCCAGGATGAATGGCGAAAATCAGCCTGTGCTTGTCATGCTCGAAATCGACGCCGACGCGTTGCAGCAACTGCTCGACGAATGGGCGAACCGATTGCTTGATGACGACGGGCACCATGACGGAGAGCGTCATGTGGAAGCGCGTTGAACCAGGTACCCAGGTCATGTCGTCGGCCGAGTTCGGCAGCAGATGTTCGTTGAAGGCGAGGATCCTCAAGCCGCGAAGCCCGCGCTCGCGCAGATGGTCTTCCGTCACCATCGAATATTTGATGAAGCCGTCGGCAAACAGCGTCATCGTGATGATGTTCTCCGCCTTGAGCTCTTCGATGCCGCGGTGAACGGAGAGCACCTCGGTGTGCACGATGTCGACGCGATCCTTGGGCTTGGTCATGGCGAATTGCGACGACGAGAGAAAGCCGTGCGCCATCTTGATCGCCGGAAACGCGCCGTAGCATCCCATGTGGTAACTATGCGTGACGGTGGTGGTGAACCATTCCTTGCCGGCCACCATCCGCTCTACGGGACTGGGCGCCAGATAGCCGGAACAGGTCACATGGATGAGATCGTCCGGCGCCTCCTCGGCGTCGCCGTACATCTCCTTGAGGCAGCCGTCGGCGACTTTCGCGTAGCTTGAATGGCGCGTTTTGATGTCCTTCGCCTGCAGGTTCTCATAGTTGTCGAAGAGCTGCAGATAGTCATGCTCGGGCTCGGCGACCGTGAACTCGCCATTGCTGAAGCTGATGTCGCTGAGACGCGGAAAGAACACCAATTGGCGCCGCTTGATCACTGAGGGAGACAGAGCGAACTTTTCGAACTTTTGCCGCGTTTCGTGAATGATCGTTCCAAAACTCTCCGCATCGGTGATTCCGTGACTGCGGCAATAGGACTTGGCGAATCCATAGGCTGAAAGTTCGAGAGTCAAAGCCTGCGGCACAGGCTCGATCATGCGGACGGGAACAAAGTTAGTCAGGCAAAACGACATCGCCTACTCCTCGATCTGTCGACTTCGGCGTCGGTAATTGGCGAACGCCTGCTATTGTTGCCGCATGCCCTGTCGGGCGATCTGTTCGAGACTTGCGGCGACCACGATTTCCGGAGCGCCCGTATTTCCGCGCTCGAGCTCTTCGAGACAGCGCCGCTTTCCCTGATCAATGGCGATGGGATAGATCTGCTTGGAGGCGTAGAGCTTGCGCAGATCGTCGTTCACCATGCCGCCGTCCCACGGTCCCCAATTGATTGCGACGGCGTGAACATGCGGCCATTTTTGGCTCAGCCCGTCGGCAAGCTTGTTGACGACCTCATTTGCAGCGCTGTAGTCGCTCTGGCCGGCGTTGCCGAACCGACCCGCGATCGACGAGAAGAACACCAGAAATTTGAGCGTCTCGGGCCGTAATTTTTCCGATAGCACGATGGCCGGGACGACCTTCGTCTCGAACACCGTGTCGAAGGAGTCGGGCGACTTCTCTCTCATCATCCTGTCGTCGATGACGCCGGCGCCATGCAGCACGCCGTCAATGCGGCCATAGCGATCGTAGATTGAATCGATCAGACGCCCGAAGGCGTCGCCGTCGCGTAAGTCGAGTGCGTGATACTCGACCTGCGCCCCCGCCGAACGCATCGCCGCGATGTTGTCGCGGATCTGACGGTCTTTGAGGATGCGTTTGATCGCACTTTCGATTTCCGCGGGTTTGATCTTTTCGCCGCGCGCCCGCGCTTCGCCGATGAGGAACTGCCGCAACTCGGCGCGATCGTTCAGTCCTCGTGTCGCGTCGGGCTCTTCGCCCGGCATTGAGCTGCGTCCGACGAGGATGAGCCGGGAGCGGAATTTTTCAGCCATCGCGCGCGTGATGTCCGCGGTGATCCCGTAAGCGCCGCCGGTGACGAGCAGCACGCCATCCTTCTCCAGCCGAAGTCCCGACAGATCTGCGGTAGGAACGCTCTGCTCGGCTAGATCGAGCTTGAAACGTTCGCTCCGGGTGAAGCCTACTTCGATCGTCGGATCGCCGCCGCAACACTCCAGCAGGACTTCATCGACCAGCCGCTCCAGACCCATCTCCGGATCGACGTCGATACATTTGACTCGCAGCTCCGGCCACTCCCGCGCCGCGGATTTGGCGACGCCGAGCGTGCCGGCGGGAGCCGCTGCGAAGGGACGCGCTCGCCCAAGGCCGAACTGCCCATCGAAATCGGTGAGGTTAACGAGAACGCCGCCGCCCGACTCGGCGCTTTCCCTTAAATCCTTTTCGAACGCTTTCAGCAGCAGGAACAGCTGCCGCCCATGATCGAAACGCGCGTCAGCCGCGACGCCGCCCACCGTCTGCAATCCACAAAGATTAAAGATCGCGCCGACCTTTATGCCCTCGTCGGCGAGCATGACCCGAAGTGCGTTCAAGGCGTCAAGCGAAGACAAATCCGCCTCGATGTGATCGCCATCGGTCAGGCGGGTCTCGCCTCCGGGCACAACCAGAAGGACTTCATGGCCCTTGGCCTTCAAAGCGTCGCCAAGGGCGACGCTCAACTCCCCCGCGCCGCCGACCACGAGGATCAGGCGGTCCGCGGGAAAGTCCTTAACTTGCCTTGAAGCGTTCCGCGGCGCGGCCACAGGGGTGACCGCAAAACGCTGCACATCCGCGGAATTTGCCTTCGGGGCGTCAGACTCCGCTGTCTCAGGCAAGGAGAGCGACAGCGGAGTCTGAGCTTTTTTTATTGAATCGGAGCCTCCCGGCTCGGCCTGCGACTTCCGAAATTGATCGTACCAATCGACGATCCCATTCAGGGTCTTGAGGCCCGACAGTTCCTCGAAGACCTTTTCTTCGTCCTGGTTCTCCATGAAGGAGTGATCGTCCTTGAGCTTGCTCAAGATCTCGATCCGCTTGATGGAGTCGATGCCGAGATCCGCCTCCATATGCGCGTCGAGATCGAGCATGTCTTCGGCGTAGCCCGTGCGCTCGACGACCGCCTGCAACAGATCAGCCTTGAACGCCTCGGTCGACGCAAGCTGCTTTGGGCCCTTCTGGTCCGTCGTCTTTGCAGCGCCAACGCCATTCGCCGCCGGTTTCGCGGCGACCGGAGGCGCGCTCGCGGGGCGCGGCGCCGGTTGCGGAGCCTTGCCGTTCTGCGTGGCGGCAAGCTTCGGCAGCACAGGGGCCGGCGGAACGAAGACGCCGGCCATCGTCGGAGCCGCCGTCGGCTGTTCGGCGAGCAGAAACGGGATCGGCTCTGCGCCAAACCCGGTTCTTTCAGCAGCGCCATTGCCGTTGGCGCCGAGCAGCTGTCCCTGGAACTCGAAGAAACGACGCAACACGTCCTGCTGTTCGCGCTGCAGATCGATGAGTTGCGCCAAACTATTCTGCACTTGGGCGAACCGCGATTCAGCGCCTAACGCGCTGACCGCGCCAAGCGCTGGCGATGGTACGTGAGTAGACAAGGCTTTGCTCCTCTCGCGTTCGACGCCGAATAATGGCGCCGATGGTGGATGGGCTGCTGCGTTCCCATTGGGTCTGGTTTGGAGGGGCGCCGCGGGCGCTTTCACAGGCGCCTGCGCGGCGGCGCCGGCGGCGCGCTTTGGCGGCTTTGCTTCGCCGCGCCAGGGCTCGGCGCGCCCGCCATTCACCCGCCACGCCATAGGCCCTGGATTGGCCTTGGCGCGCGCCTGTTCGAAGACTTGCGCGAGGCTCATTTCCACAAGTCCACGGCGCGCGAACCATGGCGCGAGATCGACCGGAAGGCCGAGCGCAAACGCCCGCGCGAGCAGCTGCGCGAGCTGCAGCCACCCCGAACGCTCCGGCGCGTCGATTGACAGCGTCGTGTGCGGCCGATCGCCGAGAATGCGGCCGACGAGCCCGCTCAGCACCTGCCCGGGACCCGCCTCGATGAAGACTCTTGCCCCGGCCGCGTAGAGGCGCTCGATCTCATCGACGAAGCGCAAGGGCTCGACGATGTGGCGCGCCAACAGCGCGCGGATTTCAGAAGGCTCCTCGGGATAGCGGTCGCCCGTCGTGTTGCTGAACACTTTGATCGTCGGCGCTCGGAACGTCACCGAGCCGAGCTCCGCGGCGAGCGCCGCTTGCGCCCCCGCCATCGCGTTACAGTGGAACGCCGCCGTCACGGGCAGCCGCTTGACGCGCACGTCCTCCCCGCTGAGCGCCTTCACCGCAGCGTCGATCGCCGCGATTGGCCCTGCGATGATCGTCTGGTCAGGCGCGTTCAAATTCGCGACGCTCACCGCCAGTTCGAGACGCGCGATCGCCTCTAGTGTCCTGTCTCTCAAATATTGACTATTATTGGTTTGAGATTGATTTGCATGGCGGAGGGCCCGATGGCGCGGCCGATCAAGCGGCTTGAGACGGA
>WSXZ01000137.1 GCA_009773555.1 Methylocystaceae bacterium
GGTCTTCGAATCCACACCGACGACGCTCGCGGGCGCCTTACGGCTGCTCCGTCACCTCGCTGACTTTCTCGACGAAGACGACGTGGTCAATGACATGCTTGTCGGCGACATGATCGGCGACTCCGTCCGCAACGCCGTCGCGGTGTTAGAGCGGGAAGCGCAGTCATGAGCGCGGCCAAAGACAACGCCAACGTGTCGCCGCTATTCATTGAAATCCGCCCTGGCATGCGCAAGGCGCTCGCCGACGCCGTGGAGGCGTTCTTGAACCTGTTGGACCAGATCGACGCCGACGCTGATCTTGAGGAAGACAACCCGCCGGAAGACGACGCGCCCTGCGAAGACGTGGGCGACGATGAGCCGTCGTTAGGCGCGCCTGGCACGTTCTACTTTCCGGACCAGGCGCACTGGGCCGAAGGAGCTAGCGACGACCGCGAGGACGAAAGCGAGCTGCTTGAGCCGACCGGCGATGAGGAGCCAACGCTCGGCGCGACGACCGCCGTCAATCAGCAACATGCTTGGGCCGCGTCTCGCGTGGCCGATGCGGTCGACGAAGCCGAGCCGTCGCTCGGCTGGACGGGCCATGGGAGCGGCCATCCCGAGATGGCGCTGCGCGGCTCTGACGACGATCGGGAGAGGACTACAGGGCCGCGCGACGAAGAAGAGGACGACAGCGACAAAGGAGAGCTGGACGGCGATTGGATGGATTCTTGGTTCAATCCGCCGCACCTGCCAGGCGGCAATGGCACGGTGCGGAGACCAGGCCGATGACCGACCTGAGCAACGTCAAGGCTCGGCCATGCGAACGTCTCGGCGCATCGTTGAAAGCGCAGAGCGATGCGCCCTTAAGGCGGACGATTTGCGGAGAAGGCTGAGGCCGTGACTTACGACCGCGCCGCGATCATGCGGGACGCCCACAAACGGTTCCGAGACGGCCGGCGGCTCGGACTCGGCTGGACGTTCGGGCAATGCCTCTCGACGGCGTGGCGGCGGCGAAGGATCGCCGAATGGCTAATGCCGGAAGATGTGCGGAGCGGCATGTGATAGAATCCGCACAAGCGCCGGCGAGACGCACCGCCGAGCGCGGCGCACCGTGACGCCGGGCGCACACAGACGCCCCGGCCGCATCTGTGGCGGCGGGGTGTTTTTGTTGGGGTTAGCCCGCGTCAGTTTTGATAATTGTCGACTTTCCGTGAGGCGCTAATTTAATTCACGACACTTCAAAGTCCCAATCGAGATAATCTAAGGGGGCTTGGAAGCCTTAAGGGAGAATCGAATGAGCAAAATCTTGTTCGTAATCGCCGCGACGCTGGTTGCCACAACACTGCCTGCAGCCGCGCAAAGCGAAGAGCACCAGAGACATAGCGCAATGCAGCATATTGGCGGCCACGCGCGACACGGGCATCGCGATTGGAGCGATACTCAGGGACGTGGCCACGTGCATAACGTCTGTTGGGAGTGGAATCCTGCGGAGGGATGGGAGTGGGTTTGTCGCTGACACACTGAGCAAATGATGCGGCGGCCGCTGTCTTCGCCGTAGTTTACGCAAAGGGGGCGAAGGAAATGCCCTAAAGAAAGCCGCCCCGCCGTGGATGTAACGGCGGGGCGTTTTCTGCGTGCTTGGCTACTTCTGCGCCGCTTCCAAATGTGTCAACGCCTCTTCGGCGTGTCCGGTCGCGGCCTTGGCGTCCTTTTTCTTGCCTTCCGCAATTGACGCCTTCAGATGCGTAATTCCTTCCTTGGTGTGCTCATTCTTCTTTGCTTTTTCCGCCGCTTCAGCGTGTTTGAGCGCGGCTTCGGCGTGCGTCACCAACACATCCGCATGACCTTGTTTGCCGTGGTCGATCGCTTCCTTGGTGTGGCTGATCGCCTCGGCCAAATGATCCTCGGCAAGCGCGACGCGGGGCGCTACGAAGGCCGCGACGCCAAGACCCAGCGCGAGTGCGAAAATTCTACGGTTCATTGAAATATCCTCCCACTAGCCATTCCTCGGAAGGGAATGTCAGCAGGATCATAATCCCCAATTTGCGGGAGTCTATTCTGGCGATTGACGCGGCGGCAAGATACGCGAAGGAGTATTAGGCCGTGTGGACGAATTTGATCAAGCAGAGACCAGCGGCGAAACTGACGATAGATCGGAAATTTCTGGCGGTCTTCTCGCAGCGTAGCGCGATGCGCTTGAATCGTTTGAGCCGGCCGAAGCCCTGCTCGATCCGCGAACGCGCCTTGTAGAGCGTGCGCGCGAAGAAGGCGGGCTTGTTCTTCTCATTGGCCTTGTACGGGATCACGGGCGCAACGCCGCGCGATCTCGCCGCTGCGCGATTGTCCTTGCTGGCGTAGCCCTTGTCGCAGATGACGACGCGGGGCTGAATGTCCGGCCCGATATCGAGGAGCGTTTCGAAATGCGGCGCGTCGGCAGCCTCGCGCCTGCGCGTCTTGCCCCCTTTGGCTCCTGCGGCCGATACGTGCGCGCGCACGATCGTTGAATCGAACATCTGGATCAGATGCGCCGACGAACTCATGGAGGCGAGCGTGTCGAAGAAGGCCTCGAATACGCCGGCCTTGCTCAAGCGGTCGAAGCGTTTCCAGACGCTGTTCCAGCGTCCAAACCGCTCCGGCAGCGCGCGCCACCTTACGTTTTCGAGCGTGAAGAAATGAAGCGCTTCGAGGAAGCGGCGATCGTCTTCGCCTTTGCGTCCGCGACGCGGAAGGCAGGCCCGAAACACCGTGAGCGTATGCGCCCAGTCTTCCTCGTCCATCCGTGTCGACATGGCTTCTGGTCTCCGACTCAGTCGGAGTCCTATGAATCATGCCTGATTCCGCCTGGGAATCCCCAAGCGATCTTCAATCGCAAATTCGTCCACACCGCCTAGAACTCGGCATCTAGCTGCCTTAAAGGGTCAGCCAGGGAGGCGATGATGTTCAAAAAGATTCTTGTCGCGATCGATCTCACCGAATCTGAGATGACCAAGCAGGCGATCGATAAAGCAGCGGCGCTCGCCAGGGCTTTCAATAGCGAACTCAGGCT
>WSXZ01000018.1 GCA_009773555.1 Methylocystaceae bacterium
CGTCAGCGCTAAGTACGACGATACCATGGAGAGGGCTGAGGCCGCATTGACGACAGTGGGCGAGCAGTCGCGGGAAATCGCGGAGAAGGCCAGGTCGGCCGGCGAAGGGCTCAAGACAACCGTCGAAGGCGCGGTGCGCGAACAGCCGGTGACGGCGCTGTTGCTTGCCGTCGCGGGAGGATTTCTCATCGGGGCCATGTGGAAGGGCCGTAGCTAATCTGGAGCGGGCAAGATCATGATGCTGGATCCGCTATTCCATCGGGTTGACGAGAGTATCGCGAACGCGACGCGAGGAGCGTCGCGTCTCGCCATCGTCGCGACCCTCGCGCTGCTCGCGCTCGGCTTCGCCACGGCCGCCGCCCACGCCTACGCCATGAGGACGTGGGGAGAAATTGCCGGCAACCTCGTCATCGCCGGAGCCTTTCTCTTCGCGGCGCTCGTTGTCTATCTCGCGACACATGACTCCGTCGCGAACGAAACTCAAGCTCCAGCAGCCGAACTCGAACAGAGCAGCTTTGCGCAACTCCCCTTCATTGATCAGCTGTTCAAGCCGGATGGAAATTTGGTGCGGTCGATCGGCTCCTCCATCGGTTCGATGGCGCCCGTCGCGGCGAAAGCAGTGGCCGAACGCGTAGCGCCAAACCTCCATCTGATCATCGGCGCCGCCGTCGGACTGATGCTTGCGTCGAAAATTTCGGAAAAGCTTGACAGTACGAAGTCTCCGGAAGCCTAATCAGCGGGCGAGCGTCAGCCGCCCGCGAGCGTACGAGGTTTGCGTTGTCGCCGAGAGCGAACTGGAAGGGCTCTCTAAAGATTGCGGAGCTCACCTGTCCGGTGGCGCTCTACTCCGCGACGTCGACGTCTGACAGGATCGCGTTCCACACGATCAACCGATCCACCGGTCACCGCGTGCGGCGGACCTTTGTCGATAGCGACACCGGCGACCCTGTGGAATCCGCCGATCAAGTCAAAGGCTACGAGGTCGGCAAGAACGAATATGTCGTTGTCGAACCGGAGGAAATCGCGCAGGCGACGCCAAAAGGCGATAAAACTTTAGCGATCGAGACATTTGTGGACTGCGGCGAAATCGACGCCGTCTATTTCGACAAGCCCTATTATCTCTCCCCCTCCCAAAGCGATGCGAACGAACTTTTCGTTCTGATACGCGAGGGCATGCGCAAGAACAAAGTCGCAGCCCTCGCGAAGACCGTGCTCTTCAGGCGCGCGCGCACCGTTCTGATCAGCGCTTATGGCGACGGGCTGCTCGCGACCACGCTGAACTTCGATTATGAGGTGCGCTCGGCGCAGCAGGCGTTCGACGAGGTGCCCGAGGTTAAAGTTCAGCCCGAAATGCTTCAGCTGGCCAAGCACATTATCGACACTAAGCAGGGCGTCTTCGACCCGTCGACGTTCGAAGACCGCTATGAGGCCGCCCTCGCCGAGTTCGTAAAAGCGAAGCTGGAAGGCGCGCCTATCGCGCCGCCGCGTAAGGCTCGCGAAGCCAAGGTCGTCAATCTGCTCGAGGCGCTGCGCGAGAGCGCGGCTCTTTCGGAGCAGAGCGACAAAGCTGCAGCCAAGAAACGCGCGGCGCAGCCTCGCAAGACCCGGACAGCCGCGACACGCCGGAAAGCGAGCTGACCTCGCATGTCGCTTGCCGACTACCGCAAGAAGCGCGATTTTGGGACGACGCGCGAGCCGAAGGGGCGAGGCGCTCGAAAGGCTGGCAGCAGCTTCGTCGTCCAGAAACATGCCGCGAGGCGGCTGCATTACGATCTTCGCCTGGAGATGGACGGCGTTCTGAAAAGCTGGGCTGTGACCAGAGGTCCAAGCCTCGTGCCGGGCGAAAAGCGGCTCGCCGTTCACGTCGAGGACCACCCTCTCGACTATCGCAATTTCGAAGGCGTCATTCCGGAAGGCCAATATGGCGCCGGCGAAGTGATCGTGTGGGACAAGGGCGTGTGGATTCCCGAAGGCGATCCGCACAAGGGCTATGCCAAGGGTCACCTCGATTTCGAATTGCGCGGCGAAAAGCTCGGGGGCCGTTGGCATCTCGTGCGCATGGCGCGAAAACCGCGCGAGAAGCACGACAACTGGCTTCTTATCAAAAGCGAAGACGCATTTGCGCGTGCGCCTGAAGACGAGGACATACTTGAGGAGATGCCGCGTTCGGTAGACACCGGGCGCACGATCGGCGATGTCGCAGAGGGCAAGCCGGCGCGGCGCTCGAAAAAAGCCGCCGCGCCAAAACAGGCCGCAGCGCCCCGGTCAATCAAGACAAGCGCCGTCGCGCCAACGCAAGCGCCCGCGGCGGACATCGACCCGTCGCGTCTCAAGGGCGCAAAGAAAGCGCCGCTACCGAATTTCATTGCGCCGATGCAGGCCAGTTCCGGCGCCGCGCCGGCGAGTAAGGAATGGATTCACGAAATCAAATTCGACGGCTATCGCGTGCAGGCGCGCATCGAGGCGGGACGCGTACGGCTGCTCTCACGCAGCGGTCTCGATTGGACGAAGAAATTCGGCGATGAGGTCGCGTCGGCGCTGCGCGCCCTGCCGCTCGGCGCCGCGCTCATCGACGGCGAAATCGTCGTCGAGACGAGTTCGGGCGCGTCGGATTTCTCCGGGCTGCAGGCCGATCTGAGCGCAGGGCGGACCGATCGCTTCGTCTATTGGGCCTTCGATCTTCTGCACCTCGAGGGCTACGATCTGCGCGGCGCGACCTTGCTGGAACGCAAACGGTTGCTGGAAGCGCTCCTGGGCGCTGAGAACGGCGACACGGTTCGTCTGAGCCTTCACTTTGAGGACAGCGGCGCGGTCGTGCTGTCGCACGCGTGTCGACTCGGCCTCGAAGGCGTAGTGTCAAAGCTGCGGGATTCGTCCTATCGCTCCGGCCGCGTGAAGAGCTGGATAAAAGCCAAATGCTTCGCGCGGCAGGAGTTCGTCGTCGCGGGCTATACGCCATCGACGGTGTCGCGCCGGGCGATCGGCGCGCTCGTGCTTGGCGTCTACCAGAATGGCGTGCTTTGCCATGTTGGCCGCGTCGGGACGGGATTTACGGCCGATATGGCGCATGAGCTTTTCACGAAACTCGATCCCATGCGCATCGCCTCGAGCCCGTTCGGCGCGCGGCTCAGCACGGACGCGGCGCGCCACGTGCGCTATGTGCGCCCCGAACTGGTGGCTGAGGTCGAATTTCGCGGCTGGACGGGCGATCAAAATCTTCGGTACGCCTCCTTTCGCGGTCTGCGCGAAGATAAGGATGCGCGCGACGTCGTCCGTGAAAGTGCGCCGCAGGTTGAGCGCCCCGCAGCGGCGAGAGCGGAGCAAAGCGCCGTGAGGCTCACCCATCCCGATCGGCTTTATTGGCCGGATCAAGGCGTCACCAAACAGGGCCTCGCCGATTACTACACCGAAATCTGGCGCTATATCGCGCCCTTCATCGTCAATCGCCCGCTGGCGCTGCTGCGCTGTCCCAACGGCGTCGAGGGAGAGAAGTTCTTCCAGAAGCATGCCTGGAAGGGCATCGATCCGAACATCGTCCTCATCGACGACCCGAAAGGAGAAGAACAGCCCTTGCTCAGCATCAAGGACCTCAACGGCCTGATCGCGCTCGTTCAATCCGGGGCCCTGGAAATTCATCCCTGGGGCTCGACGGCGTCGGACTGGGAGCGTCCTGACGTCATCATCATGGATCTCGATCCCGGCGAAGAGGTGGCGTGGGAGTCCGTCATTGCGGCCGCGGAAGAAACGCGAGACCGTCTGCAAGACCTTGGGCTCGCCGCCTTCGTGAAAACATCCGGCGGCAAGGGCCTTCATGTGGTGGCGCCCGTGAAGCCGAAAGCGGAATGGCCGCAGGTGAAGGCTTTCACCAAAGGCATCGCCGATGCGATGACACAGGACAGCCCGAGCAAATATGTTGCAACGATCACGAAATCGAAGCGCCGCGGAAAGATACTCATCGACTATCTGCGCAATCAGCGCGGCGCGACGGCTGTCGCGCCCTACTCCACGCGCGCCCGTCCGGCAGCCGCAGTATCGGTTCCGCTCTCCTGGGACGAACTCAGTCCGGCGATCGGACCTGACTATTTCACGATCGTGAAAACCCTCGCGCGCCTCGAGTCGCTGCAGAGCGATCCGTGGGGAGATTTTCGTCAAGCGGCGGCGCCGATCGAAACGCCGAAGACGCGGGGGAAGAGAAAAGCCTAGCGACGTTTGGAGCCGCGCTTTTCCGCATCGATGCTCTTGCGCAGCGCATCCATGATATTGACGACATTGCTCGGAGCCGCCGAAGCCTGTTTTTTGCCGCGAGCGGGTATGTGCGCCTTCTTCTTTCCGGAAATGATGTCCAGCAACTGCGCTTGAACGGGATCATGGGTCATCGCCGGATCCCAGTGACTCTTGCGCTCATCGATCAATTTGGAAATCAGGGCGAGCGCTTGCGCGTTCGGCGCTTCCGCGCCAACCTTGTCGAGGTAGTCCTTCGGATCGCGCACCTCGTCAGCGAAGCGCAATGTCCATAAGACAAGCCCCTTGTCGCGCGGCTCGACCATCACGGCGCGCTCGCGTCGATACATCACGAGCCGCGACAGGCCGACGGTGCCCGTCGCCTTAATCGCGTCGCGAATGACGGAAAAGGCCTCAGCGCCGATTGGATCATCCGGAACGAGATAGTGCGGCTTGTCGAACCAGATCCAGTCGACGCTCGCGGCCGGAGCAAAGGTCTCGATATCGATCGTTCGCGTGCTTTCGAGACTTAAGGCGTCAAGCTCTTCATCTTCAAGAAGCACGTAATCGTCTTCGCTGCGCGGATAACCTTTCGCCGCGTCGTCTTCGCCAATCGGCGCGCCGGAGACCGCATCGACATATTGACTGACGACGCGGTTGCCAGTGTTTCGATTAAGGATGTGGAAGCGAACTTTTTCGCCTTCAGTCGTGGCCGGCGTCATCGCGACCGGACAGGTCACAAGCGAAAGCTTCAAATAGCCTTTCCAGAATGACCGCGGCGCCATTCTAAACCTCTCCGAGGTCCGGGAACTCTCCAATAACGCTCCGTCGCACGCATCGTTCCGCTTCCGCCCTAATCACCACGAAAAAAGGCAGTTAGCGCTCCTAAGGGAACTTTGGCCCTCGACTAGTGTTAAATTCAATCATGACCCTCCACCTGCCCGTATTCATTGGAGTCGACGGCTCCGATATCCAGAGCGCCGCCCAAGGGCTCTTCGACATGAATAAGAAAGCTGAAAAGCAAATCTCGAAGGGCCGCCGGGGCGCGCCTGGGGCGCAGCGTGAGGTGGCGCACCAGCTCTCCTTCCTTGGGATCGATGGGGAATTGACCTCCCGGCTGCGCGACGTGTACGCGACGAGCCTCTTAGAACCGATGCCGGATAAGTTTCTCGACTTGCTCGTGCGACTTTCAGCGTCGGTCGCCAAATAGGCTGTAGCGGTTGTTGCTCACGCTCTCCTGGAAGGCGTGACTGGCTCCTTGCGCTGGACGCGCTGAGTGACGAGAAAGAATTAAAAAAAAAAATGATTGCCTGTCCTTCAACAGGCAATCATCAAGGATCTATGGTCGAGGGAATCATTTTCGGCTGCGCAACCACTGCTCGATCTCCGCTTGTCGCGGTTCGCGAACATGGATGAAACGCTTTCGCGGCGCTTCGACTTGCGGCAAAAGCAGCAACTTGCAGACAATTTCCACAGTGCGCCGCCAGTCTACACCAAGTTTCGGCTTCGAACTCATTTCGGCTCTCCTTTCAACGGAGACGGGTATGAAAACAACTCTCCCTTTTTAAGAATGTTCCAAGATGTCGGCAAAGCTCCGTTCTCTCCTCTCTTCGCCAGCGAAGTGGGCGCCCCGATAAAAAAGCCCGAACCTGAGGTTCGGGCCGATCGAGAAGCGCCAGGAGCGGCGTCACGCTAAGCCCGCGACGCGCTAAAAATTCACGAGTTTAGAGTCTTCAGCCAGGTGTCAACCTCTTCGCGAATGCGGTCCCGCCCTTCGCCGTAGCGTTCTTGGAGAACGCCCTCAAACTGTTCGCGCTTGCCGTCCATGCGCGCGAGATCGTCGTCGGTGAGTTCCGCCCACTTCTCTCTTACCTTGCCCTTGAACTGCTTCCAGTTGCCTTCGACACGATTCCAGTCCATCGCCGTTTCCCCAAGGTTAAGGAGTTCCACGCCGAGGCAACGCGGGCGGAACCGCTTTGTTCCGGGATTCTGGCGGAAGGGAATCGCAATCGTAGGGCGAAATTGCCGCTCAGGCGGCTGCGCCGCAGCACTTCTTATACTTCTTGCCGGAGCCGCAGGGACAAGGATCGTTACGGCCCGCCTGCTTGCCCTTCACGACGGGCGCGCTCTTGCGATTGGCCTCTTCGAGGAAATACCAGCGGCCATCCTGCGCGTCATGTCGAAACAGCGAGCGCTCCCGATGCGCATAACGTTCGCCTTCGCTGGAGAAATGCGCGACGAATTCGACGAAGCCGGTTTCATCGCCCTGCAGTCCCTGTTCCGTCGACAGGATCTCAAGCCCAAGCCATTGCGAGCTGCGCGACCAGTGCGTGATGGCCTTCCGATCGAAATCGTAACGCGACTCCGGCGCCAGGGAGTCGACAAGGTAGTCGATGTCACCCAATGCAAAGGCGGTGTAACGCGAGCGCATGAGCGCTTCAGCGCTTGGCGCCGGCTGTTTCTCTTCGATGTAACGGGCGCAGCAGGCCGCATAGGAAAGCTGTTGCGCGTCCATCGCGCGGCAGGGACATGTCTGGTCGTTCATCGCTCAGTCGGAGTAAGAATGATCGCGCGGCTGCGCCAGGGTCTCAGACCTAGGCGACGAACGCGCCGACGTCCAATGTTTTGCGACATGGAGAGTGCGAACAATCGAGCGTTCGTCAGCCGTCGGAACCGCCTTCGCCGGGACGCAATTCCGAAGCAGCGGCGCCCGCTGGGTGTTTGAGGCGTTTCACCGCCTCGATTGCGATCGGATCGAGGCCGGCGCCGCCATGATCGACATGCGCGACGATAGCGTTCCGCATACGCGGGTCCCAGAACTTCTTCAAATGATCCGTCATGCTCGCGACGCCTTCGGGATGCTTCTGAGCCACGAAGAACGTGCCGATCTGGTTAGCCATTCTGACGAGCTTATCGACCGAATCATGCGACATGTGCGGAAACCTGTTCGAGGATGCGTCCTGGATGGGTGAAGACTTCGAAGTCCCGGCCGCGCATGACGGCGACGAGAGTCATGCCGCAGTGTTGCGCGTTACGCACCGCGAGCGCAGTCGGCGCCGAGACGGCGGCGATGATCGGCGCGCCCATGCGCGCCGCCTTCTGCACGAGTTCGACGGAAACCCGGCTCGTCATCAGCACCACGCCTTGCCCGGCGGCGATGGCTTGGCGCGTCAGCGCGCCGGCGAGTTTGTCGAGAGCGTTATGGCGGCCGACGTCCTCGCGCGCGATCAGCGCGCCGGAGACGGGATTCCAGAAGGCCGCGGCGTGGATGGCGCGGGTCTCCTGATTATACATCTGCGCGGCCGGGAGACGGCCCATCGCCTCGATCAAGGCGTCGGCGCGCACCGACAGCGCATTGTCGAGAGTCGGCAGAATGCGCGTCGCCGCCTCCAGACTCTCAATGCCGCAGAGACCGCAGCCCGTCGGGCCCGCCATCGAACGGCGCCGCTCGACATAGGATTCCTGCCGTCCGCCCTTGAGCCAGGCGCGCAGTTCAATGCCGGCGTCGGAGACGACGATCTCGACATCGCCTGCCTGCTCCGGCGAATCGATCAGCCCCTCCGTGAGCGCGAAGCCGATCGCGAAATCCTCGAGATCCGCCGGCGTCGCCATCATCACCGCATGGGTGGAGCCGCCAAAGGTGAAGGCGACCGGCGTCTCTTCGGGGATCACGCGAGAAGAACGCGCCGTCACATCGTGACGGCGCGCCAGGCATTCCACCCGTAGTGTCGGCGGCGGCCTCTCCGTCATTCCGCCGCGTCAATCGTGCTCGCGATGCGACGGCTCTGCTCCGTCAGCTCGCGATACTGATGCTGCCAGTCGGTCGGTCCGTTGGTGGTCGAGATCTGCACCGCCGTGACCTTGTATTCAGGACAATTGGTGGCCCAGTCCGAATTGTCGGTCGTGACCACATTGGCCTGGGTGTTCGGATGATGGAACGTCGTATAGACGACGCCCGGCGCGACGCGATCCGTGATCTTGGCGCGCAGCGTCGTCTCGCCGGCGCGGCTCGCCACCTTCACCCAGTCGCCCTCGCGCACGCCGCGATCCTCGGCGTCATGCGGGTGGATCTCGAGGATGTCCTCAGGATGCCACTGGCTGTTCTCGGTGCGTCGCGTCTGCGCGCCGACATTGTATTGCGACAGGATGCGGCCGGTGGTGAGCAGCAACGGGAACCGCGGCCCCACCTTCTCCTCGGTCGGCACATATTCGGTGATGACGAATTTGCCCTTGCCGCGCGCAAAGCCGTTGATGTGCATGATCGGCATGCCCTCAGGCGAGTCGTCATTGACCGGCCATTGCAGCGAACCGGCCTCGGCGAGATGCTTGAACGACACGCCTGCGAAGGACGGCGTCAGTCGCGCGATCTCGTCCATGATCTCGCTGGCGTTGGCGTAGTTCCAATTGAGTCCCAGCTTGTTGGCGAGCAGCTGGGTGACTTCCCAATCCGCGTAGCCGTTCTTGGGCGACATCACCTTGGTGACGCGCTGGATGCGGCGCTCGGCGTTGGTGAAGGTGCCGTCCTTCTCGAGGAAGGTCGCGCCCGGCAGGAAGACATGCGCATAGTTCGCCGTCTCGACCAGGAAGAGATCCTGCACGATGACGATTTCCATATTCGCCAGCGCGCGCGACACGTGGCGCGTGTCGGGGTCGGACTGCAGAATGTCCTCGCCCTGAACGTAAAGCCCCTTGAAGGTGCCTTCGATCGCCGCGTCGAACATGTTGGGAATGCGCAGGCCCGGCTCCGGGTCGAGCGAAACGCCCCAATCCTTCTCGAACGCCTGACGCGCCGCATCGTTGGAGATGTGGCGATAGCCCGGCAGCTCGTGCGGGAACGAGCCCATGTCGCAGGAGCCCTGCACATTGTTCTGACCGCGCAGCGGGTTCACGCCGACGCCGCGGCGGCCGAGATTGCCGGTCGCCATAGCGAGATTGGCGATGCCCATGACGGTGGTGGAGCCTTGCGAATGCTCTGTCACGCCGAGGCCGTAGTAGATCGCACCATTGCCGCCGGTGGCGTAGAGACGCGCGGCCCCGCGAATGTCGGCGGCCGGCACGCCCAGCACGCTTTCAAGCGCCTCGGGGCTGTAGCGGTCGTCGGCGACGAAGGCGGCCCAGTCCTGATATTCGTCCCAGTCGCAGCGCGCTTTGACGAAGTCGAGATTGACGAGGTTTTCCTTCACGATCACATGCGCCAGCGCCGTGACCATCGCGACATTGGTGCCCGGCTTCAGCGGAAGGTGATAGTCGGCCTCGACATGAGGCGAGCGCACGAGGTCGATGCGGCGCGGATCGATGACGATCAGCTTGGCGCCCTCGCGCAAACGCTTCTTCATGCGCGAACCGAACACCGGATGCGCGTCGGTCGGATTGGCGCCGATGACCAAAATGACGTCGGCGTCGTCGACCGAGTCGAAATCCTGCGTGCCGGCGGAAGTGCCGAAGGCCTGCGCCAGTCCGTAACCCGTCGGCGAATGGCAGACGCGCGCGCAGGTGTCGGTGTTGTTGTTGAGGAAACCTTGTCGCGCGAGCTTCTGAACGAGGTAGCTCTCCTCATTCGTGCAGCGCGACGAGGTGATCACGCCGACGGCGTTCTTTCCGTATTTCTCTTGCGCCGCTTTCAGCCGGTCGGCCGCAAAGCCGACCGCTTCGTCCCACGAGACGACGCGCCAGGGCTGGTCGATCGACTCGCGGATCATCGGATCGAGAATTCGATCGCCGTGATGGGCGTAGCCGTAGGCGAAGCGGCCCTTGACGCAGCTATGGCCATGGTTGGCCTTGCCGTCCTTCCAGGGAATCATACGGACGACTTCCTCGCCGCGCATCTCCGCCTTGAAGGTGCAACCGACGCCGCAATAGGCGCAGGTGGTGACCTCGGAATGCTCCGGCTGACCGACGGCGACCACAGACTTCTCGATCAACGTCGCGGTCGGGCAGGCCTGAACGCAGGCGCCGCAGGACACGCATTCCGACTCCATGAAAGCTTCGTCCATGCCGGCGGAAACGCGCGATTCGAAACCGCGGCCCGATATCGTCAACGCGAAGGTGCCCTGCACTTCCTCGCAGGCGCGCACGCAGCGGTTACAGACGATGCATTTAGACGAGTCGAAGGTGAAGTAGGGGTTCGATTCGTCCTTCGGCTTCCAGTCGAAATTCACTTCGCCATTGTTGCGGGCGAAGACGTGATTGGCGCCGTCATAGCCATAGCGGACGTCGCGCAGGCCCACGGCGCCCGCCATGTCCTGAAGTTCGCAGTCGCCATTGGCTGCGCAGGTCAGACAATCGAGCGGATGGTCGGAAATATAAAGCTCCATCACGCCGCGGCGGATCGCGGCGAGGCGCGGGGTCTGCGTCTTGACGGAGATGCCCGGCGCAACCGGCGTCGTGCAGGAGGCAGGCGTGCCGTTACGGCCCTCGACCTCGATGACGCAGAGGCGGCAGGAGCCGAACGCTTTGATGCTGTCGGTGGCGCAGAGCTTCGGGATCTCGGTGCCAACCTCCATCGCCGCGCGCATGATCGACGTGCCCTCGGGCACGGTGACGCTCTTCCCGTCAATGGTCAGCGTGACCGATTTTACGGACAGGGATTCGGGCGTGCCGTAATCGATTTCTTTGATAAGCGTCATGGCGGCTACCTCACTCAGCGGCTTCAAGGGCCGGCCTGCGGAAGTCCTCGGGAAAATGGCGAAGCGCGCTCTCGACCGGATACGGCGCAAAGCCGCCCAATGCACAGAGCGAGCCAAACTTCATCGTGTGGCAGAGATCCTTCAGGAGCTCGATATTCGCATCGACGTCCATGCCGTTGCGAATTTTGTCGATCGTCTCGACGCCGCGCGTCGATCCGAGCCGGCAAGGCGTGCATTTACCGCAACTTTCGATGGCGCAGAACTCCATGCCGAAGCGCGCCATCCAGGCCATGTCGACGGTGTCGTCGAAAACGACGAGGCCGCCATGGCCGATGAGACTGTCCTTGGCGGCAAAGGCTTCATAGTCGATCGGAAGGTCGAAAAGCGACACGGGCACATAGGCGCCGAGCGGGCCGCCGACCTGAACCGCCCGAACCGGACGACCAGAGCGGGTGCCGCCGCCGATCTCGTTGACGACCACACCGAGCGGAATCCCGAAGTCCGTCTCAAAGAGACCGCCATATTTGACGTTGCCGGCGATCTGCAGCGGCATAGTGCCGCGTGAGCGGCCGACGCCGAGATCGGCGTAATGCTTCGCGCCCTTCTCCATGATCATCGGGATCGTGGCCATGGACAGTACATTGTTAATGACCGTCGGCTTGCCGAAGAGCCCGACATGGGCCGGCAGCGGCGGCTTGGCGCGCACGATGCCGCGCTTGCCCTCGAGAGATTCAAGCAGCGAGGTCTCCTCGCCGCAAACATAGGCCCCGGCCCCGATGCGCAGTTCGACGTCGAAGTCGAAACCCGAGCCCTTGATGTTCTTGCCGAGCCAGCCTGCCTCAAGCGCCTTCTCGATCGCCGCCTGAAAGACCTTGGCGACGATGGGATATTCGGAACGCAGATAGATATAGCCCTTGGAGGCGCCGACGGCGTATCCGCAAATGAGCATGCCTTCGATCAGCGAGAGCGGATCGCCCTCCATGATCATGCGGTCGGCGAAAGTGCCGGAATCGCCCTCGTCGGCGTTGACGACCACATATTTTTGGCCCGGCGGACAGTCCGCCACCGTCTTCCATTTGATGCCCGTCGGAAAGCCCGCGCCGCCGCGGCCGCGCAGGCCCGACTTGGTGACCTCTTCGACGACGGCCACGGGCCCGATCTCGAAGGCGCGCTTGAGGCCCTTGAAGCCGTCATGCGCCTCGTATTCGACGACCGACAGCGGATCGATGACGCCGCAACGAACGAAGGTGACGCGGTTCTGCTTCTTCATCCAGGGATGTTCGTCGACGATCCCGATGTTCAGCAGATGCGCGCCGCCGGCCAGGAACCCCGCGTCAAACAACGACGCGACGTCCTTGACCTTGGCCGGTCCATAACCGACACGGCCCGCGGGGGTCTCCACCTCGATCAGGGGCTCGAGCCAGAGCATTCCACGCGAGCCGTTTCTCACGATCTCGATTGTTTCGCCGCGGGCTGCGGCCTCTTGCGCGACGGCGGCGGCCAGTCTGTCGGCGCCCATCGCGACGGCGGCCATGTCCAGCGGGATGTAAAGCTTCACCATCAGCCGCGCGCCTCCGCGGCGATTTCGTCAAGTATTTCAGCGTCGACGCGGCCGATCGGCTCGCCGTCGTAAAGCGCTGAAGGGCTGTGGGCGCACAGTCCCAAACAATACACCGCCTCGACCGAGAGGGCGCCGTCCGGCGTCGTTCCGCCCCAGTCGAGCTTCAACTTGTCGAGAAACGCCCGCGCCTGTCGCTCCGCGCCCATCGACTGGCAGGATTCGGCCCGGCAGATCTTGAGCGTGTGGCGCCCGTGCGGGGCGCGGTGAAAGTCGTGATAAAAGGTGACGACGCCATGCATTTCGGCGCGCGAAATATTGAGCGCCTCGGCCATCTCCTTGACGGCGGCGTCGGGCACATAGCCGAATTCTTTTTGAAGCGCGTGCAGAATTGGCATCGCGGGTCCCTCAAGACCCATATGGGCGGCGATGATCTCCCGCGCGCGCTCGTCGCTATACTGAGCAGCGCCAGACATTTCTTCCCTTTCAGCCTGGACGTTGCGCATATGCGGTCGTCCTATTTAGACTAATTCCGAGAACAGTGCCGGAAATCCAAGGCGCGATCAATAGCGACCATCCGTTGTGCGATAGGGCGATCCTATCAAGCATCGAGCGTGTGGCTTTCCGCCAGCTTTTTGGCCTCCGAGACCAAGGCGGCGACCAGCGGGATCACCGGTTCGCGCTGCGGCGCCACAAGGCCGATTTCATGCACAGCCTCCGGTTCAACGATGGGAATCGAGCGCAACGGCGCCGCCACGTTTAGGGTCTTGGCGAGCTTCTCCGGCAACACCGTCGCCCAGCGGCCGGATCGCACATGGTCGAACAGCAAGATGACATCGTTCGACTCGAGGATGGGCGCGGGCTCGGACCCGCCCTTGCGAATGAGCTGCTCGACGATGCGACGATTCTGCATGTCCGGCGTGAGCAGACAGAGATCGATGCGCCCGACGTCAGCCCATGTCACACGGTCGCGGCTCCCGAGCGGATTGCCGGCGAAGGTCAGCAGCCGGTAGCGTTCGGAGCAGAGCGGCACCGTGCGCACCCGGCCAAGCGGCTCATTGTCGAGATAAGTGATGCCGGCGTCGATCTCAAGATTGTCGAGCATGGTCAGCACCTCGCTCGAGGACGCGGAAATCACGGAAAAGCGCACGCCCGGATGCTTCTCGCGATAGGGCGTCGTCAGCGCCGACACGATGCCAAGCGCCGTCGGGATGACCGCGATCTTGAGCTGACCGGTAAGACCTTCCTTGAGCGCGCGAACTTCCTGGCGCATGGCGCGCGCGTCGCCGACGATGCGCTTCGCCCAGTCGAGCACCCGCTCGCCCTCGGCGGTCAGCCCGTGGAAGCGCGAAGAACGGTTGACGAGCAACACGCCGAGCGAATCTTCGAGCTGCTTGACGCCGGCCGAGAGCGTGGGCTGGGTGACGCCGCAAACCTCCGCCGCACGCGAAAAGCTCTTCTCTTTTGCGACGGCGATCAGGAATTCAAGCTTGTCGATCACGACCTGGTCCACAATCGGGCGCCAAGACACAGCGGCCAGGGCGTCACTGGCGCTTTCGTCAACCCGCACAGCCGGCACATTAGCATATCCGCCCAGGCCGCGCCGAAATTTCGAAACGAATCCAAATCGCTCGCGCGCCATTAGGCAATTTGCCCGATCCGGGCCTAAGCGCATGATGCGCGTTGGACCTCGTTTCGATTCCTGCTCTACTGAGCGACGGGTTTTTCGTCGAGGAATACGCCAATGCGGTTGATCGTTCGGCTCGTCTTGCAGCTTGTCGGCATCACGCTCATCTGCCTTACGCTGACCGCGGGCTGGGTGATGGTCGACGCACACCGCGCAATCGAAACGGAAGCGGCGACGTCCGCCGAGCGCGTGGCGCACCACCTCGAAAATCTCTACTGGCAGGCCATCCTCTGGCGGGGCAGCATGCGGCGCGACAAGATTTTGCCCGTTCCCGACTGGGAGTCGCTTTCGACCTTGAAGCTCGTTTCGCCGGGCGTCTGCATCAGCTATGCGCCGGGCGACGAAGAGCCGCGGACCCTTTGCAGCCAGCTCGAGGGCGTCGGCTCCGCCGCGCCGACATGGTTTGCGGCGGCCTATGAGCGCATATTCGGCGCACATGCGCCGATCGTTCGGCCCCTGACCGTGCGGCAACCGGAAACCGGCGCAATCCTTGTCAGGGCGGACGCCGGCGCGGCCATCCGACAGGCCTGGCGGCAGATCTCGATCATCGTCGGCGTTGCGGCCTCGATGGCGATCTGCATGTGCCTCTTGGCGGCCGTCGCCATCGTCCATGCTCTGGCGCCGACCCGGGCCATCGTCCGCGGGCTGCGCCAGCTGGAGCAAGGGAATTACGCGACCCGGCTAAACTCCATCACGAAAGGGGAGTTCGGCCTGATCGCGCGCGCGGTCAACGACCTGGCCGAGCGGCTGGCGCGGACGACGGCGGAACGCGCCGCGCTTACGAAGCGGCTGTTCGAAGTCCAGGAGGAGGAGCGCCGCGCGCTCGCCCGCGACCTTCACGATGAATTCGGCCAGTGCCTGACGGCGACCCTCGCCTTCGCCGGCTCGATCGAGACGGCGGCGGCCCGGATTGATCCCGGCGTCGCCGAGGATGCCCGTTCGATCGCGCGCGTCGCCAAGCGGATGATGACGACCCTGCGCGACGCGCTTGCCCGGCTGCGCTCGCAAGACCTCGATGAACTTGGGCTCGAAGCCTGTCTCGTTCAGCTCGCGGCGAGCTGGAACGCCAAAGCGGAACGAAAGGCGCTCATCCACCTGCGGCTCACGGGCGACCTCGCCGACCTGCCTCAGACGATTTCGACGAGCCTCTATCGGATCGCGCAAGAGTGCCTGACCAACGCCATGCGGCACGGCGACTCGAAAAATGTCTATCTGCGCGTCGAGCGCGCGGCGGGGGGCGACGGGCTCGTCGCGCTGACGGTCGAGGATGACGGCGGCGGCGACGCCTCCCGCCTCGCCGCAGCCTCCGGCCACGGCATTCTCGGAATTCGCGAGCGCATCGCGGCTTTTGGCGGAAGTCTGTCGATCAGCGACGCCACAAAAGGCGTGCGCGTCGTCGCGCGCATTCCGCTTATCGCCTTCGACAACGGTCAGATGAAAGGTCTGGCGCCCGCATGACCGCAATTCTTCTCGTCGACGACCACCCGATCGTTCGCGAGGGATATCGGCGGCTCCTGGAGCGCCAGCCGGATTACAGAATCGTCGCCGAAGCCGCCAACGCCGCGGAGGCCTATCAGGCCTATCGGAAGGTTTCGCCTGACATCGTCATCATGGATCTTTCTCTTCCCGGCGCGAGCGGCGTCGAAGCGGTCCGCCACATCAAGCAGTGGGACAAGGGCGCGCGCATTCTGATCTTCACCATGCACAGCGGCGCGGCCTTTGCGCTGAAAGCCTTCGAGGCCGGCGCGTCCGGCTATGTCACCAAAAGCAGCGACGCCGCGGAGCTGCTCCGCGCCGTGGCGATCGTCGCCAAAGGCGGCCGCGCGCTCAGCGACGACGTCGCGCGAGAGATCGCCGCGGAGCGATTGGGCGAGGGCCGCGCGCTCGTCGACGAGCTTGGCCCCAGAGAGACGGAGATCTTGCGGCTCGTGGCGTCGGGCCGAACGACCGAGGACATCGCCGGCATCTTAAATCTCAGTCCGAAAACCATTCAGAACTACCATTATCAGATCAAATCCAAGATCGGCGCGCGCACCGACGCCCATCTCGTCTGGCTCGCCATCGGCGCGGGACTCGTCGGCGACGCGTCGGCGACGCCGAAGCTTCCACCGCTTCGCTCAGCTACGCCTTCAATGAGAACAGCGGAGCCTGGCGATGGTCAAGAAGACGCTCACACACATCTTGTTATCGGCGTTCGTCACCATCGCGACCGGAGCCGTCGCGACCGGCGCGCGCGCGCAATCTTCACCGCCGCTCAAACTCGCGGTCTTCGACATCGAACTCGACGACTTCACCGCCGGGGGTCCGATCGCCGGGGAAAGCCCGGAAGAAACCGCGCGCCTCCAACGAATGACGGCGCTGGCGCGCGAACTCCTGGCTCAATCCGGTCTGTTCGAAATCGTCGACGGAAGCGCGGCGACGGATCCGAGGGTCAAGGACCATTGGCTGCGAAAGTGCAACGGCTGCGACGCCGACGTCGCGCGCACGCTCGGCGCAGACCTGTCCTTCGTCTGCTTCTTTCGCAAAGTCAGCGTGATGGAGCAATATCTCGAACTGCGCATTCGCGACGCGCGCACGGGAGAACTGGCGCATATCTCGCAGACGGATCTTCGCGGAGAAACCGACCAGTCTTGGACCCGTGCGCTGAAGTTCCTGATGAGATATCATCTTGTCGGGCCAGAACTCGCGCGTCGAAATCACCCGCTTCAGCCGTGACGGCGGCGCGCGTTTACTCTGAGGAGATGGTTAACAGCTTATAACCAACCGCCCCCGAATCGCCCGATTCCACGCCTATTCCGGCTAAGCGCCTCAGGCGCTATTATATAAGTGGTCGTTTTCAAGCGATCCCGCGCGTTCAGCGCCGGGTAATGGGGCTAGGCGGATGATCTTCTCGAAGTCCACTTTGGTTGCGGCGGCCAGCGCATTGTTGATCGTGTTTGGCGCCGCCGCGCCCAGCCGCGCGACCCCGTCGATCGTCGTCGATGTCGCGTCGGGCGCCGTGCTCTCGCATGAGCAGGCGACCACCTCCTGGTATCCCGCCTCAGTGACGAAGCTGATGACGGCCTATGTCGCGCTCGACGCGGTGCGCCAGGGGCGCATCTCGCTCGAAACGCCGGTGATGATGTCGCCGCGCGCATGCAGCATGGCGCCTTCCAAGATGGGCTTCAGACCCGGCTCGGAAGTCACCCTGCACAATGCGCTCGTCATGCTGATGGTGAAGTCCGCCAATGACATCGCCGTCGCCATCGCCGAAGGCGTGTCCGGCTCGGTCGAGGCCTTCGCCGACGAGATGAACCGCCACTCCGCCGCCCTCGGCATGACGCAGTCGATATGGGTCAATCCCAACGGCTTGCCCGATACGCGGCAGGTCACGTCGGCCCGCGACCTCGCCATTCTCGGCCGCGCGCTTTACCTGCAGTTTCCCGAGCACGCCAATTTGTTCAACATCGGCGCGATGCAGCTCGGCAAGCAGATCATCCCCACGCATAACCATCTTCTTGGCCGCTACGCCGGCGCCGACGGCATGAAGACGGGGTTCACGTGTTCGGCCGGATTTAATCTTGTCGCCTCCGCCACGCGCGGTGGCCGGCGTTTGATCGCCGTCGTCCTCGGCGCGCCCAATCCGATTCTGCGCACGGCGAAGACGGCGGCGCTGCTCGACCGCGGCTTCCAGAGCGGCGCGGCCGTCGCCTCTTTGGCGTCCCTGCCCAGCTCCGGCCCAACGGCGGCGCCCGACTTGCGCGAGTCCGTGTGCCACCATCGCGGCCCGGCGGCGGCTGAATTCATGGCGGAGATCGAGGACGCCTCGGTCCCGGTCGGCTCAGGCGTTCCGCTGCTCGACACGCTCGGCGGCGCTCCGCAGCAGCAGATGAACGCCAAGGAGATCGCGCACCTGCCGCGCCCGCGTTTTGAGCCTGTATCGGTCTATGTCGGCCGCGCGCCGGGCTATGCGGGGCCGGTGGCGCGGGCGCGCGCGCCCGGAGCGCCGGTCGGCGAGCAGCCCGATCTTGCCGCCTATGCGGCGCAGCCTGACGCCGGCGACGCCAGCGCCTCGCCGATCAGCAAGCCCGCGCCCGACGCGGTATCGCTGCGTCGCGCCAAACACGCCAAGGCCGTGAAAGCGGCGCGCGCCGCCAAGGCGGCGAAGGCGGACGCCGCAAAGGTCGACGACATCGTCGCCGACGAACCAGCCGCGAAGCCCAAGGCGGCAAGAAGCGCGACGAAGCCGAAAGCGGCCGCAGCGCAAAAGCCGGCGGCCTCGAAGGCGCACTCCGCCGCCGAACCCGGCAAGAGCTGAGAACCCAAAGATCGTTCGTTCTGGAAACGCGCGGCGTTTTCGGCGAAGATGCGCGCCTTCCGCGAGCAGGAAATTTCTCCTGCTCCGGCGCGAGTTCCGCTGAATGAACGATCTGACCAAGGCCGCCGCGAGTCGCGCGACGCGCGCGGCGCCGCCGCTAATTCCGCTGACCGTCATCACCGGCTTCCTGGGCGCCGGCAAGACCACGCTGCTCAACCGACTGCTCGCCTCGCCGGCGCTCGCCGAGACGCTCGTCCTCATCAATGAATTCGGCGAGATCGGCCTCGATCATCTCTTCATCGAGAAGATCGACGGCGACATGGTGATGATGAGTTCGGGCTGCGTGTGCTGCTCGATCCGCGGCGATCTGGTGAACACGCTCGAAGATCTGCTGAAGCGGCTCGACAACGGCCGGATCAAGCCGTTCAAGCGCGTCGTGCTGGAAACGACGGGCCTCGCCGATCCGGCGCCGATCCTGCACACGATCATGTCTCATCCCTATCTGATGATGCGCTATCGGCTCGACGGCGTCGTCACGCTCATTGACGCGGTGAACGGCGAAGCGACGCTCGACGCGCATGAGGAAGCCGTCAAACAAGCCGCGGTCGCGGACCGGCTCGTCATCGCCAAGACGGATCTGCCGCAAGGCGCCGAGCGTGTGGATGCGCTGAAGGCGCGGCTGGCGCGCCTCAACCCGGGGGCCCTACAGCTTGACGCCGCCAAGGGCGAAGCGACGCCCGAGGCGCTTCTCAACTGCGGCCTCTACGATCCCGAGACCAAGACGCCGCGCGTGAAGGAATGGCTCAACGCCGAAGCGGTGGAAACAGCGCAGGCGCATGATCACACGGACCATGATCACGCGGACCATGACCATGAGCATCACCATGATCATGAGCACGAAACGCATGGCCATCGTCAGGACGTGAACCGGCATGACGCGCATATCCGCGCCTTCTGCTTTTCCTCCGAGACGCCGCTGACGCCAGCCTCCTTCGACATTTTCATCGACCTTCTGCGCCACACCCACGGGCCGCGGATGTTGCGCGTAAAGGGAATCGTCGCGCTGGCCGACGATCCGTCGCGCCCGGTGGCGATCCATGGCGTGCAGCATGTCTTTCACCCGCCGCATCGGCTCGACGCTTGGCCGGACGCGGACAGACGCACGCGCATCGTCTTCATCGTCAAGGATCTCGACGAAGGCTTCGTCCGGGGACTCTACGGCGCGCTCGTCAATCACCCCGCGCCCGACCGTCCGGACGCGCAGGCGCTCACCGACAATCCGCTTGCGCCGAGGCCGGGCGGCCTGTTCGGCTAGATCAGGTTCCGAAAAAGTGAAGCGCTCTAAGGGCGTTTGAACAGATCGGAGACGCGACGCTCGGCGTCCTGGAGAGTCTCGATCCATCGCGGCGGCAGTTTGGCGAATACGCCGGCCGCTTGCGAAGAGAACCAATCGGCGACGGCGTGAGCGATCGACGATATGCTGCGCTCAAGGCGCGATGGCTGACGCGTTCCACGCAGCCAGAAGGCCAGGTCACCATCGCGGCGCCCACAAGCGCGGATGCCGTCGCTGGCGCCATCTGTCCCCTCCCGACGCCGAGATAGGTCAGCGCGACGACAAGCGGCAGGGTGGTCGACGACAACAGCCCCAACGCCGGAATGTCCCGCTCGGGCAGCGTCCCGCGAAAAAGATTCAGCGGCGCGAGACGAATGAGCAGGAAGGCGACACAGAAAAACGCGAAGAGCGCGACGGTCGCCGGGCTCCTGACGACCGCCACAAAGTCAAATGACGCGCCGCTCTCGATAAAAAACAGCGGAATCAAAAAGCCGGAGCCGATGGCGGTCAAACGATCCTTGAGGATTTCGGCCTTGGTGCCCCGCACCAGCACCGCGACGGCCATGCCCGCCATATAGGAGCCGACCACAAGCTCCATCCCCAGCCTGTCGGCGAATGAGACGAAGCCAAGCAAGACGACGAGCGCGATTCGAATAGGCAGAAGCTCGCCGTCGCCAAGCCAATACACAATGCTTTCGGCGAGCCGGTCCGAACGCGCGGTCTTGAGAAAAAAGATCGCGGCCAGTCCGAGCACGATGAAAAGCGCGCTTAACAGCGTCTGGTGGAGATGATGATTGTGCTGCGCCAGAACGATCGAGGCGAGAATGAGCGGTCCAAGTTCGCTGACAGCCGCCACGCCAAGGACGTAGCGTCCGAAGTCATTATCGAGGTTCCCCGACTGCCGCAAAACGGGGATCAATATGCCGAACGCCGTGGTCGGCAAGATCAGCGCGACGAGAAGCGGCGCCTCCACGAGTCCAACAAGATAAAGCAGTCCGGAAATAACGACCGAGAGGCTCAATGAAACGAGCCATGCGAAAAACCCCAGTCGAAGCGGCTTTCCGGTTATTTCCTTCTGATTGAACTCGAAGCCCGCCTGAAAAAACAAATAGACGAGGCCAAACTCCATGAGAAAGGTGACCGCGCTATCCGCCGTCAGCAGTCCCACGCCGCTTGGGCCGACAAGCATGCCGAGCAACAGTTCGACGGCGACGATCGGCGCGCGCGCAAAAGCCGGAATTCTGTTGAGCAGGGGCGCGAGCACGGCGATGCAGGAGATGACGAAGATCGTGTGGAATTCGCTCATGGGGCGTCAATCTCCTAAAGGCTCCGCGTGGCCCAGTACGGCGGCGGGCCGGCGGTCCGACTCGACCGATGATTCTTTTCCTGGGCCTTACGATGCGATAGGCTTCCGCCTGCGCTCAAGCCCTGAATTTTAGCGAAGCGCGCACACAGATTCGTTTGAGTGGATTTCGGCCATGACGCGGCTCGTGAAGGAGGGTCTGCTTCGACCCCTGGCGCGGGCAGGGAACGCGCTTCTCGATCTCATCTATCCGCCCTCCTGCCTCGTCTGCCGAAGGGCGGTCGCCGCCCATGGCGCGATCTGCCCCGAGTGCTGGCGCGACATCGCCTTCATCGAGCGTCCCTATTGCGAGCGGCTCGGCACGCCGTTCGAGCGCGACCTGGCGCAGCCGGGGCTGATCTCGCTCGAGGCCGCCGCCAACCCGCCGGCCTTCGGCCGCGCCAGAGCCGTCGCCCGCTACGACAGCGACAAGGCCCGCGCTTTGGCGCACCGGCTGAAATATTACGACCGGCTGGAGCTCGCCGAGCCGATGGGCCGCTGGATGGCGCGCGCGGGCGCCGAACTCCTCGCCGACGCCGACGTGATCGTGCCCATCCCATTGCACCGGCTACGGATTTTGGCGCGGCGGTTCAACCAGTCGGCGGCCCTGGCGCAGTCGATCGCGCGCGACAGCGCCGTGCCGGTGGAGACCATGGCGCTGCAGCGCGTCAAGCCGACGGCGCCGCAGGTGGGGCTGACGCGGGCGCAGCGGGCCGCCAATCTCTCCGGCGCCTTTCGCGTCGACCCGGAGCGGGCGGACGCCATCCACGGCCGCAATGTCGTGCTCGTCGACGACGTGCTGACCACCGGGGCGACGGCCAACGCCGCGACGCGCGCTTTGCTCAAGGCGGGCGCGGCGGGCGTCGATCTCCTCGTCTTCGCGCGGGCCGTGACAAGCGCCTAGGCGCAGGCGTATAAGCGCGCCATGGCCCCCCGCATCGAAATCTACACCACGCCGACCTGCCCCTATTGCCTCGCCGCGAAGCGGCTGCTGACGCAAAAGGGGGCCGCCTTTGAAGAAATCTCGGTGGCGTGGGACCCGCTCGGACGCCGCCGCATGACCCAGCGCGCCAATGGCCGCTCGACCGTTCCGCAGATCTTCATCGACGACAAGCACATCGGCGGCTGCGACGAGCTACACGCGCTCGAAGGCGAGGGCAAGCTCGACGCGCTTCTCGCCAGCGGAGCGACGCCATGATCCGTTACTCCCTCATCTGCGACGCCGGGCACAGCTTCGACAGCTGGTTTCGCGACAGCGCAGGATTTGAAAAACAGGCGGCCGAAGGACAGATCGCCTGCCCCTTCTGCGACTCGACGAAGATTACGCGCGACGTCATGGCGCCCCATATCGCCAAGCCGCGCGACGACGCGGCGCATGATCTGCGCGTGAAGCTGCGCGAGCTGCACGACACGGTGGTCGCGCATACCGAAGACGTCGGCGACCGCTTCCCTGAGGAGGCGCGCGCCATGGAGGATGGCGAGACGGAGCGTCGCGCCATTCGCGGCCGCGCCACATTCGAAGAAGCGAAGGCGCTGCTCGAAGAGGGAATCGAAATTCTGCCGATCCCGGGTCTGCCCAGCGACAGCAACTAAACTTGCCCGCTCCGGTCGTCATTGTCGGCGCCAGTTTTTCTGGACTGGCCTGCGCTCATGCGCTCGCGGAACGCGGCGTCGCCACAACCATCATCGAACGCAAATCCGAACCCGGCGAAAAGCCGCATACGACGGGCATTCTCGTACGCGAGGCGGTGGACGAGATCGATTGGCTCGGGCCGCTGCCCAAACACATCACGCGGCGCGTCGAGGGCGTGCGGCTCTATGCGCCCGACATGCGCTGCATCGATCTTTCCGCGCCGGGTTATTACTTTCTTGCCACCGACACGCCGGAGCTGATGCGCTTGCTCGCGCGCCGTTGCGAAGCGGCCGGCGTGCGCATTCAATATGGCGCGCCGTTCACCAGAGCGACGGCGCACGCGAATGGCTATACGCTGCCGGACGGCGCGGAAGCCTGCTATCTCGTCGGCGCCGACGGCCCGAAGTCGCATGTCGCGAAGATGCTCTCGCTCGGCGCGAATCGCCATTTTATCTTCGGCATGGAACATGAGTATGCAGGCGTCAATTTCGACGCGAGCGACCGTCTGCACTGCTTCATCGATAAGCGCCTGGCGCCGGGCTATATCGGCTGGATCATCGCCGGCGTCGGCGTGACGCAAGTCGGTCTCGCGCGAAGGAATGGCGCAGGCGGGATCGCAGAAGCGAAGACCGCGATGACGGCATTTTTGAAAAAACTCGCGCCCGTCGCCGATTTTCGTGACTGCGCGCCGACGAATGTGCGGGCTGGGCTCATTCCTTGCGGCGGTCTGGTTTCGCCGCTGGCGGCCCCGCGCGCGCTGCTTGTCGGCGACGCCGCCGGCATGGTTTCGCCGGTCACCGCCGGCGGCATCCATACGGCGTTGCGTCACGGACGCGCCGCCGGCGTCGCCATCGCGGATTTTCTCAACGGACGCAAGGCTGATCCAGCGCAATGGCTGCCCGATTCCTATCCACGTTTTCGGCTGAAGCGGACTCTGCGCTGGAGCTATGACAATTTTCAAAGCGACGCCGCGTTCAATCTGCTGCTGCGCTCTTCCGCCATGCGCGCAGCCGCAAGCGTCGTATTTTTCCACAGAATGCGCGCGCGGTGAGGCGCATGTCCTGCGGCAGATCGAAACGCTGGCGCCCGATCGCGCTAGTCGGTTTCGCGAGCGCTTCTGGTCAAAATAAGAAAGTTGCCAAAGAGGTTGATAGCAACGGCGACAAGTCCGATACTTAAAAAAATCAGAATTTTTGCCAGTAGAAACCCTTTCAATTCATGCATATAGTTGATCTGCGCGTAAATTGGCAGCGCGGGCTTACTTAATGTGCTAATAACAATGCCATTAAAACCTACAAAAAATAGGGTGAATAGCAAGCCCCAAGTTAATAGTTTTCGCGGCGTTACGCTTGTGGCGGCAACGCGGCGCCGTAACGCATCTCGCGCGAGATACATAAAAAAAATCATACCCGATATCCACATAAAATAATAAACAAGTATAAGCCAATCTAAGGAGCACGCTTCTGTAGCGGTCACCATGTTCAAACTGATTAAATCTTGAACACGCTTGAGAGATGAAAGCCATCTCAGATTTGAAAAGCATACGTCTATACCAGGCGAGATATAAAGTGGGAGAACAAGGCCGAGTAATGTGACGGTCAAAATAAAATGGCCCAAATTCCGTTCTTCGCGCGTGCGACGACCTTTTGGGGCGATCGGGGATTCATCGCAATTGTCTATCATCATCAATCTCTTTATAGGGCGGAGCACGCTCGAGGCTCGTCGCCGGACTCCGCAAACGAGCCATCGCATGCATTCACGCAAGAACCGGCGCCCCAATGAAATGGGTTATTGCGTTTGATCGGCCCGGCTCTCAGCCGTCGAGCATAACGATGTGCACACGCTTGAGCGTCGTCATCACAATTGTCCGTCATTCAGTTCGCCAATTTCGAACGTGTCCAACAGCCGCTCCAGCTTCAGCTTGATCTGCGGCCACATCGGCATGAATATTCGCGGAAAGTCTGCTTTAATCACAGCGTCCAGGCGCGCGTAGCGGAAAAACATCTGGCATTCTGGGCGACGATCCCATCCCGAATCTTCCGTGTGATCCTTGATTTCTTCCGCCTGACACTCGAACCATAGATCGATCGGTTTTCTGTCGACATAATAGAAATCGACGGCCTCACCCCCACCGACCTCGGTCTTGTAGCGGCTCATATCTCCAATGACGCCGACGCGCTTCAAATTGAACTTGTCCGGCTTCGGACCAACCGTCAGATGACTGGACTTCAAAAGCACATACTCCGGATCAAGCGAAATCCGCTTTGTGTCATAGAACATTTCTTGAATCACTCGGACTTTTTCAGCCTCCCCACCCTGCACTTTTACTTCGGAATCCAGCCTCACAATCATCTTTGTCCTGTCGAGCCCTCGACGTCGGATGTGTCGATCGGTCGGATGCAGGACCGTGAAATCCGGCAGATCGACTCCGATGCTGAACCCATGCACATAGACGTCCCGATAGTTCGGATCTGGATAGCCGGGCATTGTCGCGGACTCGCATCCGACATCGGCCCATATCACATATTCGGCGGGCGCGCGCAGGCGGACGCGCCAGCCCGGCGGGTCCATCAGCCAGCGCAGTTCGAGAAAACGACGCCCGTCCGGATCATTGACGAAGCGTTCGTTGGGGATGCAGTCGGTCTTCTTGGTTTTCACCGCGAAGACATTGCCGCCGATCTGGTTCGCCACCCAAAAAAACGCGGCGACGATTGCGAGGGGGCCGACAAGCCACGACGCAAACCGATAAATGGAAACGCCGGAAAGTAGGGATGTGAACGCAGCGGAGCGGATGCGACTCCCCGCGAATAAACTGGTCAACATGTGAAGCCCGCCCGTCCGAACGATGTCGCTCATCGTTTGCTCCGGCGAAATGGTTCAGCCCTTATCAATGCGCTTCACAACGTAGTATCGGCCCACACGCCAGCATGTCGCATTGAACGTAAGAAGAATTGCTGCCAACAAACTCCACGCTTATCCAATCAGCTTGAAATGGATATGTCGCAGCTTTTCTCGAAACGCCCCAGCCGTAGTCTCCAAAATCACGATCAGTCCCCACATTACGAGATATTTTATTGTAGTCAGAAGATATAGAGGAGTCTCTGTATGAATAATCATCTGAAGATTCTATTTCTATTTGTTTCTTAATATGAGATATAGCCTCAGAGTCAGTCAAAGTAAAATTCTTATCGGCGCACGCGAAGACAGAATATCTCAAGAAATGGGCAACCTCCGCGTGAATAACAAACAGAAGCACGAACGCGACCACCGTTATCAATATTATTTTTGCCACGCCCCATACGACGCTCAATAAGAATTTAAACATGCTTCCTCCCGAATATACGGGAATTTATGGCACCAGCAACATAATGATCGTCCACATAAAAATAGCTGACCCAATGAAAGGACCAACAAGCTTTTGTTTGGTGTCCACCATATCCAAATCTCGACTATTGCGCGGGTTAACCATCACCGTGACGTGCTCGCCTTTTTTTCTTTCAGTTAACCCGCTAGTAACGCTAACTATTTCAGTCTGGCCGGCAGCCTTCACCTCTATCAAACATTTATATACAATATTATTGTCTCCCTTTAAAGAACCTTGACAATCGACTACGATCGCATCCATTCTTTTCCAACTTTTGAGGCGCAAGTAATACGCAAATCCGCTGGACGCCATGATCACGACCGCACAGCCTGCGGGAATAATCCATATATATTTTTCGTCGCCAAGCATTGGGCAGAAATCCTCATGGGATCGTAGCGCAATCGAAATAGACGTGTTCACTTACCAATGATCGACGCCGATCTTTAGAAAATCGCCGCCCTTTATGCCTGCCTCTTTGTAAGCGTCCTTGAGAGTCTGGTCGCAAAAGATCGCTTGGCCGAGGCCGACGATGCGAAAGAGGTGAGCTGAACCGACCGCCTCGGCCTTGAGATGGATAAAGGGATAACCGCCCGTCACCGGATATGAAGGAAAGCCGTCCGGCTCGACGACGACCGTCATCTTCTTGGATTTTTCCAAATCGATCACGTCCCATCCGAAAAGCAGCCGGGTGACCGAACACAGCCAATATTCCGGTCCCGCTTCGCCCGAGGACCAAACAGTGTCGCATTTGCGGAATTCGCATGCGCCCGGATCGACCCGCTCCAGAAAGGCTTTCATCGCGGATGTGACAAACCACAGTCCGCCGAAGTTTTCGACGTCCCGCGCCGGCCGGCCGAACTTCTTGTCAAACACAAGCAGTGGCGGCTCGCGATAGTCCGGAAGTCGCCAGGGTGACGCGGCAGCCGCGCATAGCCGTCCGGCCAGCCAGGCTCAGCAAGGAGCGAACCGCATGCCTGCAAGCGCGCTTCATTCGCAAGCTCGAAGAAAGGCGGCCGCACATTGAGCGCCGCGTTGAATTTGTAATATTGAGGCGCCTTCGGCTTTCGTCCGCGCATGCGCTGATTTTCCGCCGCTACTTCAGCCGCCTGCGTCATGCGCCGCCCTTCCCCTGAAATCTTAGGCCGCCCGTTCCCGCTCAGGCCTTCGGCTTGTCGAGAATTGACACGATAATGTGAGTCGTCGTTGCGCGCCGCAGGCGAAGCAATCCAGACTTGCGCCGTCGCTCTGAAGTGCTTCGTCGCCGCGCCCCTCGCAATATGGCGCCCGCCATCATCGAAAAACGACCAAAGCAATTGAAAAAGCGCCGATAAAAAATCATTCAACCAATTGGTTGACATTCGCGGATGAGCCGATATATTCAACCATATGGTTGAATTAGAAACGCCCCAACTTGATGCCGTCTTTCACGCGCTCGGCGACGCCACGCGCCGGCGCATGCTTCGCGAACTCGCAAAGAGCGAACGAACCGTCGGCCAGCTTGCGGAACCTTTTGCGATGTCGCTCGCAGCCGCCTCGAAGCACGTCAAGGCGCTTGAGACTGCAGGGCTGATCCGGCGCGAAGTGCGCGGCCGCGCCCATATCTGCCGCCTCGCTCCTGGTCCGCTCGCCGGCGCCCACGCGTGGCTGAATTTCTACGCGCGCTTTTGGACAGACCGTCTGGATGCGCTCGAAGGGCTCCTCCTGACGGAGGACACACGCCGTTCCGACGCCTGCAAAGGAGACGACTCATGACTGATATCGCAACGCCAAATGCCTACGGCGCGCTTACCGAGCCCGCCACCTTGACGATCGAGCGCCTTCTCCCCGGCCCCATAGAGCGCGTCTGGGCCTATCTCACGGAGAGCGAACTGCGCCGCAAATGGCTGGCGGCGGGGCCGATGGAGATGAAGGTCGGCGCGCCCTTCGAATTCGTCTGGCGCAACGACGAACTGACCGATCCGCCTGGTCAGCGGCCGACCGGCTTTGGCGACGAGCATCGGATGCAAAGCCGCATCACCGAGGTCGATCCGCCCCGCAAGCTTGCCTTCGCATGGCAAGGCAGCGGCGACGTTTCTTTCGAGCTCGAGCCAAGGGGAGATCATGTGCTGCTGACCGTGATCCATCGACGTCTGCCCGACCGCGCAACCCTGTTGAAGGTCGGAGCCGGCTGGCACATGCACCTCGATATCCTGGTCGCCCGAGCGACAGGCAAGCAGCCGGCGCCATTCTGGGAAGGCTGGAGCCGCCTGCAGATGGAATACGACAAGCGGATGCCCGCCTGACGGCGCGTCTTTAGGGTTGGCGACCGAAAGCCGTTCGCCAATAAACCGCTTTGGCGGGAAACCGCGCTACCCTTGCGGCAGGTCGAAGCGCTGGCAGCTGATCGCGCTCAGGCGGCCACGCGCGCGCTCCTGATCGGAGGCGCGCTTCGCCAAAGAGCGGATCAGAATGAAGCCGCGCTTCGCCGGCGCCGTGAGCCGCACTTCCTGCGGCGGCGGGGCGTCGCCCTCATCGGCGCTCGTCAACGCGTCGATCTGGCGCGCGTCGCCGACGACAATGTCGATCTTGCCTTTGATCGCCGAGCGATCGGTCATCGAATGATAGATGCGGCCGGCGTTGGCGTGAAATGAAAGACCGAGAAAATCCTCGCCGTCGACGCTCGTCTTGACCCGCAGCGGCCCCTTGGCGAGATCATAGACGCAGACCGCCTCGGCGAAGGCCGGATCCTCGAATGGCAGCGTCTCGGCGCCGGGCGCCATCTGCGGCAGCATCACCAGGCCTTCCGCCGGCGCGGCGTTCTTCACATAGGACGCGAGTCGCGCGAGCGCGTCGTTCGGCGCCAAGGTCGGCATCAGCAGCACCGAAACGATATGCACGACCCCCGCGACGAGCAGCGTCGCGAACAGCCACGGCAAAAGGTCGAGATAGCGATCGGGAATGTTCAGGCGCATCCGAGTTTCACAATTTTTGGAAAGGAATTTGGATCTGGAGCCGACTCGATGTCGAGCGGCGTATCATAGAGCCGCAGCATGACGACGAAGCCCTTCGCCTCGCCCGGCGACAGCCAATTGCCGGGCCGCGCCTCGCGCGCGACGTCGATCTCAAAGGCGCCGCCCTCCTTGCGCAGAACGTCGACCGAGGAATAGCCATAGCGCTCGGCGGGATTGGCGAGCAGCCGGCCGTCGGGGCTCGCCAGCGCGATCGTCCAGAAGCGTGCGGCCGGCAAAGGATCGATAATCCGATATTCGCATTCGGCGCTGAGCGGCGCGCCATTGGAGTCGGCGCGGGCGATGAAGGCCAGTCCTTGATCGCGGCCGAGCGGCGCTTCTCCAGAACGCGAGATAACGGCCCGCGCATAGGGGTCGATGTCGGCGCCGCCGATATGCGGCCAGGCGGTCCACGGCCCGGCGCGCAAAGAATTGAAGCCATAGCCGGCGTTGAGCGACAGAACGGTCGCAAACAGGCCGATGCCGACCCCGGCGATCATCGCGGAGCCGGCGCGCAGATAATTTGCGTAAGGCTTGAGGTCCAAGGGTGCGCTCCCGCCGCTAACGGATGACGCCGACGGCGGCGTCGCTGGCGCGCTGCGCCTCGCGCCGCACAGCGTCGGATGCGGCGGGTTCAGGCGCTTCAAGCGCGCTCTGCTTGTCGCCGCCGACCGCTTTGATCTTCGTTTGAAGCGATTCCAGCGCCTGCATCGCGCCCTTGGACAGGGTCGCGGGACGCTGCGGCGCGCCAAGTTCGAGCGGCTTGACGACATTGGCGTTCACCGCGGCGGTCGCGCCCTTGGGATCCGGCTTCAAGCCGACAATGGGCTTCAGGATCGCGCCCTGATGCGCATAGGCCATGATGTCGTGCCAGGTGCCTGCCGGCAGCGTGCCGCCGGTCATGTTGTTCATCGGGGCGTTGTCGTCATTGCCGTACCAGACGCAGCCGCCCATCGTTCCGGAATAGCCGCAGAACCAGGCGTCCTTATAGCCATTTGTGGTGCCGGTCTTGCCGATCACGTCGATGCCCTCGCCGAGCTGCGCGCGCTTGCCGGTGCCTTCCTCGACGACCTTCTTCATCATGCCGGCGAGTTCGACGACCTTGTCGAGCGGCACCGCCTGCGCTTGCGGCGGCGCGTCGCGATCGTGGCGATAGAGCAGATCGCCCTGGCGATTGCGGATCTCGACGGCGGCGTAAGGCGTGACCTTTTTGCCGCCGTTGACGAAGGCCCCGTAGCCCGCCGAATGTTCGAGCAGGATCACGTCGCTCTGTCCGACCGGAAGCGAAGGCGTGTCCTCGAGCGGCGTGGTGATGCCGAGCCGCCTGCACGTTTCAATGATCTTGGCGCGGCCGATGCGCGAATCGCCCTTGCCGATCGCCTGCGACAGTTGAATGGCGACCGTGTTCAAGGATTTCGCCAGCGCCATGGCGAGCGGCATGGAGCCGGCATAGCCGCCGCTGTAATTATGGACGCAGTAATTGCCGATGCAGGTCGGCCGGTCAGTGACGATGGTCGTCGGCTTGAAACGGCCGGTCATCAGCGCCGTGAGATAGACGTAGGGCTTGAAGGAGGAGCCCGGCTGGCGCGCGGCGTCGGTCGCGCGATTGAACTGGCTTGCGCCATAATCCCGTCCGCCGACGATGGCGCGCACGGCGCCGTCCGGCTCCATGACAACCGCGGCGCTCTGCTTGACATGGAAACTGCGGCCCTGCTCGCGCAAATTGGTTTCGATGACGTCTTCGGCGCGCTTCTGGACGTTGGAATCGAGCGTGGTGCGCACGCTGAGCACGCGATTGTCGCCGAGCTTGCCGTCCTGCGCGAATTTGCGGATTTCGCTGTAGGCGTAATCGAGATACCAGTCGGGGCTCGTCTCGCGGGCGCGGTCGATCGGCGTCGCCGGACTGCGCTGCGCCGCGATGATCTGGCTTTCGGTCATGAAGCCGGAGTCGACAAGATTGTTCAAAACGTCATTGGCGCGCGCGCGCGCCGCCGGCAGATTGACGTGCGGCGCATATTTCGTTGGCGCCTTGAAGAGGCCGGCGAGCATCGCCGCCTCGGAGAGCGTGACGTCTTTGACCGACTTGCCGAAATAGAATTCGGCCGCCGCCTGAATGCCGAAAGCGCCGCCGCCCATATAGACGCGATCGAGATAGAGCTTGAGGATTTCGCGCTTGGTCAGATGGTGCTCGAGCCACAACGCCAGAAAGGCCTCATTGATCTTGCGGGTGATGGTGCGCTCATTCGAAAGGAAAAGATTCTTGGCGAGCTGCTGGCTGATGGAGGAGCCGCCCTGCACCACGCCCGATGACCGGGCGTTGACGGTGAGCGCCCGCAGCGTGCCGATCACGTCGATGCCGAAATGTTCGTAGAAGCGGCGGTCTTCCGTCGCCAGCACCGCCTTGATAAGATAATCTGGAAATTGGTCGAGCGGCACGGCGTCGTCATGCTTGATGCCGCGCTGGCCGACTTCCGCGCCGTAGCGATCGAGGAAGGTGACCGCGAGATCGGTCTGCTTGAGCCAATTCCCGTCGCTGGTCATCTGGAAGGCCGACGACGCGAGCGCCATGGCGACGATGCCGGCGCCCAGGCCGAGCGTCAGCGCCTCGCAGGAGAGCTCCACGCCGACCCGGGCAAGGCCGGAGACATGGAACCGCTCCATGAAGGTCGAATAATCCTCATAGATCTCGCGGGCGCGCCGCCCGCTCTGGAACATGGCGGAATCGATGCGCGCATCGATCGCGAGCAGGATGCGCCGCAAGCGCTTGGCGAAAGCAGAAGCCTGGAAACGCTCCAACACAGCTCAAATGCTCCCCGCGCCGATAAAACTTACCCGCGCTTTGTGGACATTAACACTTTTTAAACCATCTTGACGACAGTCCGCGCGACCCACACTGCGTTATGGTTTCTGTCGCGCAAAGCGCAAGCCGAAAGAGAAGGATGGCGTTAAAAAAAGGCGAAAATGCCCCAGATCACGCTGCAAGCGGCTGGAACCGCGCGAATCCGGAGAACAGGACAGGGTCCAAAAGCGTCGAGCGCGCGCGGCGCGCCCTCCCGGTCGAGGCCGCGCCGACCGAGACTCCGTTCTGGGAAAAGCCGCTTTCGGCCTTAACCCGCGCCGAGTGGGAGCAGCTCTGCGACGGCTGCGGCCGCTGCTGTCTGGTGAAGCTCGAAGACGAGGACACGGGCGCGATTCACCACACGAGCGTCGCCTGCAAACTGCTGGACCAGCAGAGCTGCCGCTGCGGCGACTATCCACGGCGACGGCGCTACGTGCCGGATTGTGTGCGGCTCACGCTGGAAAAGCTAGTGGGCATTCCCTGGCTGCCGCCGACCTGCGCCTATGTGCTGCGCCATCAGGGCAAGCCGCTGCCGCCCTGGCATCCGCTGATCTCCGGCGATCCTGAAAGCGTCTCTCGCGCCGGCGTGTCGGCGCGCGGCCGGATCGAGGCCGGCGAAGACGACATCGAGACCGACGATCTGCCGGATTTTATCCGGCTGTGGCCGAAGCGCTGGCCGAAGAAGGCGCGGTGGTGACGAGCGTCTGAGATTTTTCTGTATGTAGGTATTTATTCTTTGACAGCCGGACGATGGTCCTATAGAAAAGCGCCATGCTCCAAAATTGCGCTTGAGCGGCGCGAACGAGTTTTACCGGCGCGGCGTCCTCTCCTCCCGTTCCCCCGCGCCCCACTGGTCCCCTCGCGTTCGAGACGCTTGCGTCTTGGGCCGAGGGGATTTTTTGGAGCGTTGCTGAAAACTGATTCCTCAGACTCCCGGCTTGTCCCTCCCGACGCGCGCAGCGCGATGGGAAATCCAGGGGCGACATCGAACACGCTTGTTGTGACTCTCGATTCCCGATCAGGCCTGCGGCCTGTCGGGAATGACACCCCAGTCTCTTGAGTTAATCAAACTCATTCAACCAATACCCCTTCCCGGAGACTCGCAGATGCGAGCCAAATCCGCGCCGCCGTGCGATGAAAAGATCGCGCAGGCGAAGCTTCTCTACGACTCGGGCGTCACGCCCATCGGCGAAATTCTCGAACTGCTCGGCATGAGCGTCGGGCGGTTCCGCCGCTTTCGCGAAATTCACGGCTGGCCGCTGCGCGCCTCCGCCTGCGCACCCCGCAGAAAAGCGACGGACGAAACGCCGCCGGCGAAGAAACCGCGCGACGCGGGGCGACTCATCGCGCGGCTCGAAGACGCCGTCGAACAGGAATTCGCCCGCGCCGAAGTGGCGCTCGCCAAACATGCGCCCAAAACCATCGAGACGAGCGCCCGCACGCTCGCAAGCCTCGTCAAAACGCTCGGCGAGTTAAAGCGCATGCGGCGCGAGAGCGAGGACAAGAAGAACGACGCAGACGATGACAGCGACCAATCCGTCGGAGACGCGAGCGAAGGAGGCGGCGACGCGCCGCCCCGCGAATTGGCCGAACTCCGCGCGGAGCTTGCTCGACGACTTGAGCGCCTGCGCGGCGCAGGGCCGACTGAGTGAGACGCTCGACGGTCTGAGCGCGAGAGAACTGGCGCGGCTTCTCGACGAGTGGGAATTCATCGCGCGCCGCGATCAATGGCCGCCGCATTTGGCCGCGAGCGGCGCGCCGTGGCGCACATGGCTGATCCTTGGCGGACGCGGCGCGGGCAAGACTCGCGCCGGCGCCGAATGGGTCAAAGCGCTGGCGCTCGGACGCGCGCAATTTTCGCTCCGCCCGCTCGGGCGCATCGCGCTTGTCGGCGAGACGGCGGCTGATGTTCGCGAAGTGATGGTCGAGGGCGTCTCCGGTCTTCTCGCCGTGCATGGGCCGCGCGAGCGGCCGCGCTGGGAGACGACGCGAAAGCGGCTCGTCTGGGACTCGGGCGCCGTGGCGCAGGCGTTTTCGGCGGAAGATCCGGAAAGCCTGCGCGGCCCGCAGTTTCACGCCGCCTGGTGCGACGAACTCGCCAAATGGCGCTACGCCAGGGAGACATGGGACATGCTGCAATTCGGCCTGCGTCTCGGCGACTGGCCGCGTAAAAGAGCTGATCGCGCATCCGACGAGCGTCGTGACCCGCGCCTTGACGCGCGAGAACGCCGCCAATCTGGCGCCGTCGTTTCTCGAAAGCGTCGTCGCGCAATATGCCGGCACGCGATTGGGCCGCCAGGAGCTCGACGGCGAAATTCTCGACGAGCGCAAGGACGCGCTATGGACGCGCGACATGCTGGAGCGCGCCCGCGTCCATGAGGCGCCGCCGCTCAAGCGCATCGTCGTCGCCGTCGATCCGCCGGCGAGTTCGGGCAAGCGCGCCGACAATTGCGGGATCGTGGCGGCAGGGATTGAACAGGCAGGCATGCTCTACGTGCTCGCCGACGCGACTTTGTCGGCGGCGCGGCCGGCGCAATGGGCGCGCGCGGCGATCGCGCTCTATCACAGACTTTCGGCCGACACGCTTGTCGCCGAAGTCAATCAGGGCGGCGAGATGGTGCGCGCCGTGCTGAACGAAGCCGATCCGTCGGCGCCGGTGACGATGGCGCGGGCGACGCGCGGCAAATATTTGCGCGCCGCGCCGGTCGCGCAGCTTTATGAACAGGGCCGCGTCAAACATGTCGGCGCCTTTCCGGCGCTCGAAGACGAGATGTGCGATTTCGGCGCCGACGGGCTTTCGTCGGGGCGCAGTCCCGATCGACTCGACGCTCTGGTCTGGGCGATCACGGCTTTGGCGCTGACGCCGAAAGCGCCCGAGCCGCGCATGCGGCGGGTGTGAAAGGGCGCATCCCCACCCTCCCCTCGACGGGGAGGGTCACGACGAAGTCGCGGGGTGGGGTGGGTTCCTTATCGTTTCCTTTGTCCACCCCACCCCGAACCGCTTCGCGGTTCGACCCTCCCCGACGCAAACCGGGTCTTCCCGGTTTGCGCCATTAACGCTGAAGTCGGCAACAGCCGACTTCAGTTCGGGAGGGTGTGGCGCCTCTTTACGCTTCTCTCAAGGGATCATCGATGCCCTCTCTCTTCTCGCGACTCATCGGCGCGGTCGCGCCGCGCGAAACCAAATATTCGCGCGCGGCGAAGCTCCTCGCCATGCATGCGCTCGGACAGCCGCATTGGAGCGCGCGCAATTCGACGGTGCTGACGCGCGAAGGCTATGAGCGCAACGCCGTCTGCCATCGCTGCGTGCGCATGGTGGCGGAAGCCGCCGCCTCAGTGCCCTGGCTTATCTATGAAGGTCGCGACGAGGCGGTCGACCATCCGCTGATCTCTCTCATCGAGCGGCCCAATCCGCTCGACACCAGCGCCTCCTTCATCGAGGCGATCTGCGCCAATCTGCTGCTTTACGGCAACGCCTATGTCGAATCCGTCGTCATCGACGAGGAGCTGCGCGAACTTTACGCGCTGCGGCCCGACCGCATGAGCATCGAGGCGGGACGCAACGGCTGGCCCGCCGCCTTCATCTATCGCGCGCTGGGACAGGAGGCGCGCTACGAGATGCGCGGCGAAGGGATCGAACCGATCCTGCATATCAAATTCTTCAATCCGCTCGATGATTATTACGGCTTTCCGCCGCTCGCCGCCGCGCAAGTGGCGCTCGACACGCATAACGCCGCGAGTTTCTGGAACAAGGCGCTGCTCGACAATTCGGCGCGCCCTTCAGGCGCCCTCGTCTATGCGGGGCCGGAAGGCGCGCATCTGAGCGACGAGCAATTCTCTCGGCTGAAGGAAGAGCTGGAAGAGAATTTCTCCGGCGCGACCAACGCCGGAAGGCCGCTGCTGCTCGAAGGCGGGCTCGACTGGAAGGCGCTGTCGCTTTCGCCCAAGGACATGGATTTTGCCGAGTCGAAGGCGGGCGCCGCGCGCGAGATTGCGCTCGCCTTCGGCGTGCCGCCGCTGCTGTTGGGCCTGCCCGGCGACAACACCTTCAGCAATTACGCCGAGGCCAATCGCGCCTTCTGGCGCCAGACCGTTCTGCCGCTCGTCGCGCGCGTGCAGAAGAGTTTTCAGGCCTGGCTGCGGCCGGGCTTCCGCTTTCCTCACGCTCGACGAGCAGCGCGAGGCATTGGGCTATGGCCCGGCGCCGAAAGAGGCGCTCGTCGCCAAACGCGATGTCGGTCTGGAGCGCCGCTATAGCCCGGAACAGCCGCGCGTCCCGGCGGGAAATTCCGGCGGCGGGCAATGGACGAGCGGCGGTGGCGGCGGAGATTCGGGAGGCGGGTTTAGCGGCGCGCGAGATGTGGGGGGCCGCGTCCAGACTGCGCAGAACACGAATCCAAATGTCGCGAGCGATGCGGACAACCCCCTCACGCGCGTGCAAAGCCGGCGCGTTGCGGGTGGAGAGAATGTCGCCTTCAATCGAGATCATGAACTCAACCGCGGAATTGAATCTCAGGTTCATCAGGTACAGAACAGACGATACGATGTCGAACTTGCTGAAGAAGAGCACGGTCCTCATGATGGCCACACGATCCGCGATCACGTAGGCAAAAGCGACGAAAATCTGAAAGAGCGCAGCGCAAGAACACGAACCCGCGTCGGCCCCTTAGGATTTTGGAAACGACGGATAGGAACATTTCCTTCCGTGATCGCGGCGAACAAATTGGTAAATTCTACGCTTTCACGGAGTCCTGCACTCGTAGAGGAAGTGGCTTCCGGACGAGTGAGCGCCGCGACACTGGAAGCTTGGTTCTTGACGCCTACCGGTAAGGAAGCATACGCGCCCAAATTCAATTCCAACGCCATCATCCGCGATACGTTTGGCGTCCGAGTCCTAATCACCCACGTAGCAGGGTCCAAAAGGGGATTTAAGGTTTTCACTGCTTTCCCGATTAACGACGACTGAGACTACGTGAGGCATAGCATGACTCTACCAGCGCCCTTTCGAAGATTCACTTCTTTTTTCCATCAGGATATCGACATTGCTTATAAGTCCCCCGAGGCATTGGTTGACGAAGCTCTACGAGACTTCACGCCGCAAGAGCGTCAAGCTCTCAAGGATTACATGAAAGAGCTGACCGACGGCAGATATGACGAAATGCAGCTGAGAGAAATCTGGCTGAAGAGCAGGGCTGAGGTAGTGCCTCTATGGGATGACGAGGGGAACTGCACAGAGTTTCTAAAATACTTGCGTGAATTGGTCGAGAAGGACGTTCCGCCAGAAACATAGCTTCGATAGGGAAGGACGGCAGGAACCGCTCGCCTTCGGCGTCCCGCCGCTGCTGCCGGGCCTGCCCGGCGACAACACGTTCAGCAATTACGCCGAGGCCAATCGCGCCTTCTGGCGCCAAACCATTCTGCCGCTCGTCGCACGCGTGCAGAAGAGCTTTCAGGCCTGGCTGCGGCCGGGCTTCGGACCTTTTCGCCTCGACTATACTGAAGAAGAGCGCGGTCTTCATGATGGCCACACGATCCGCGATCACGTAGGGAAGAGCGACGAAAATCTTAAACAACGTAGCGCAAGAACACGAACCAGCGTCGGCCCTATAGGATTTTGGAAACCGCGCATAGGATCGTTTCACTCGCTGAGTGCGGCAAATAGATTGGTGAACTCGGCGCTTTCTCAAAACGCGGCTCTTGTTGAAGAGGTCGTAAAAGGGGGTAGGGAAGCTGCAATTCTGGAGGCTTGGTTTGATACGCCCACGGGAAAGGAAGCTTTCGCGCCGAAGTTTAATTCCTCGACCACCATTCGTGAAACTTTTGGAGTACGCATTCTCATCAGACATGATGGAGCATCGCCGCGAGGTTTTCGGATCTTCACCGCTTTCCCCATAAATCGAGACTGAGGCCGCACCCATGAAGCTTCCCGAAGTTTTTCAAGGGCTGACACTGTTTTTTCACCAAGACATCGACACAGCGTACAAAAATCTTGAAGAACTGGTGCACTTGGCCCTCTTCTCATACTCGCCGGCAGAGCGACAGGCTCTCAAGGATTATATGAAAGAGCTGACAGACGGCAGATATGACGAAACGCAGCTGAGAGAAATCTGGCTAAAGAGCAAGGCTGAGGTGCTGCCTTTTTGGGGAGATGAGGGAAGCTGTACCGAGTGCCTGATTTATCTACTTAAACTGATCGAAGAGGATGTTCCGCCGAACAGGCCGGGACGATACTTTCGTAGCCTGCGACTCGTTGCGATAAATCGCTCAGCTTTTCCTCTCGCAGATAGGGCCCTTCGGGCGCCCTCGTCTATGCGGGGCCGGAAGGCGCGCATCTCACCGACGAGCAGTTCTCGAGGCTGAAAGAAGAGCTGGAGGAAAATTTCTCCGCTTTCGCCTCGACTATAACGCCGATCGTCTGGAAGCATTGGCGAGCGAGCGCGCCGCCGAATGGGAGCGCGTCGGCAAGGCCGCCTTCCTCACGCTCGACGAACAGCGCGAAGCATTGGGCTACGGCCCGGCGCCCAAAGAAGCGCTCGTCGCCAAACGCGATGCCACGCTGGAGCGCCGCTATAGCCCGGATCAGCCGCGCGTGCCGGCGGGAAGTTCCGGCGGCGGGCAATGGACAGGCGACGGGGGCGGCGGAGATTCTGGAGTCGGATCTAGCGGCGCGCGAGATGATCGCGCGCGGCGGCGGGACGCGGAGGACCGAGTCCGGACCGCGATGAACGCGAATCCGAATGTCGCGAGTGACGCCGATTCGGCGATCTCAAGCGTTCGGCACCGTTCCTTCGAAGTCGATCTAGCCGAAGAACAAGGCGGAGATCATGAAGGTCACGGATACAGCGAGCACGTTGGAAAAACTGAAGATTATCTGCGCAATCGGGTTCGCAACAGCTTGCAAGGAAACAGATACCTGGGCCAAGCGGATACAAGAGCCGGGTCATTTACGTCTTTGGAGGCCGCCAACAAATTGGTAAACTCAACACTCTCCCAGAATCGATCAATAGTTGAAGCGGTGATCAAAGGGCAAATCGGAAAGGCGAGGATCCAATCAATTTTCCGGTCCGAGACCGGGATTGAAGCCTATACAGACAAACCATGGGATCCGAGTGCGCCCATTACCATCAGGGATACCTTCGGAGTCGCAGTCATAATCCTGAGAAACATCAAATCCCCGAGAGGCTTTTCGATCGTAACTGCGTTTCCATTCTCGGATTAGGGAGCGGCTCGTGGCCAAAAATTTTCCGCAAATATTCGAATCCATATGTCTCTCGATTGACCTTGGATTCTATTACAAGCACGCCTCTAAGAAGCCTTGGAGCGATATTGACGGGTTGCTGCAAAATGTCATCGCCGACGCCTTAGCTCCATACGATCGATCGGAGCTAATCACTTTACGCGACTATCTTGACGAACTTCTCGGTTCCAACGATCCGGCGGAGGTTCTGACAGAAACCTGGAACAGGATGAAGCCATTGACAGCGTTTTTCGGAGACGCGGAGGACGCCTCTGCAGATACCGGGATCGTTCACGTGTTCAAACAGGTTCGTCGCGCTATCGAGGAGAAGCTAACGAGCACGGAATAACCATCCTTCTTAAAAGCGCCGCTCGCCGCCGCGCAAGTGGCGCTCGACACGCATAACGCCGCGAGTTTCTGGAACAAGGCGCTGCTCGACAATTCGGCGCGCCCTTCGGGCGCCCTCGTCTATGCGGGGCCGGAAGGCGCGCATCTCACCGACGAGCAGTTCTCGAGGCTGAAAGAAGAGCTGGAGGAAAATTTCTCCGTCGAAGGCGGGCTCGACTGGAAGGCGCTGTCGCTTTCGCCAAAAGATATGGATTTTACTGAGTCGAAAGCAGGCGCGGCGCGCGAGATCGCGCTCGCCTTCGGCGTGCCGCCGCTCCTGCTGGGCCTGCCCGGCGACAACACGTTCAGCAATTACGCCGAGGCCAATCGCGCCTTCTGGCGCCAGACCGTTCTGCCGCTCGTCGCGCGCGTGCAGAAGAGCTTTCAGGCCTGGCTGCAGCCGGGCTTCGGTTCCTTTCGCCTCGACTATAACGCCGATCGGCTCGAAGCCTTGGCGAGCGAGCGCGCAAGCGAATGGGAGCGCGTCGGCAAGGCCGCTTTCCTGACGCTCGACGAACAGCGCGAGGCGCTGGGCTATGGCCCGGCGCCGAAGGAGGCGCTCTTCGCCAAACGCGATCTTGCGTTGGAGCGCCGCTATAGCCCGGATCAGCCGCGCGTCCCGGCGGGAAGTTCCGGCGGCGGGCAATGGACGAGCGGCGGGGGCGGCGGAGATTCGGGAGGCGGCTCTAGCGGCGGGCGAGATGATCGCACGCGGCGGCGGGATGTGGAGGACCGAGTCCGGACGGCGCTGAACGCCAATCCGAATGTCGCGAGCGACGCGGACAACCCCATCACGCGCGTGCAAAGTCGGCGCGTCGGGGGCGGTGCCGGCGCCACGCCGGCGCAGTTCGCAAGAGAGACAATCACGGCGGAGCGCGCCGCACGAGCGATGACGCGCGTGCAAGAACTCGATCCCGACTGGCGACCGCCGCAAACTCTCATCGATCCGGAGAACATCGAACATCGCATCGAACGCAATGAAAGCGATTTCAGCGAGGCGGACGCGCGCTACGCCGAGCTTCTGCGCGCAAAGTTCGGCGACAACATGCCGCCGCGCGATTCATTTCGTCGGCTGCGGACACGAGAATCGGTGATCGAAGAATTTTATCCATCTGGCGTTACAGGCCCGGAACAGGATCGGATCGATAGTCTGGCGCGAGATCCCGCATCGCCCCGTCAGCCCCGCTGGCCAGAGGTCGCGACAATATTGCGGTTGGAGAAAGAGACTGGCAGGCCCTTTAAGAGGTCAAGCGCCTCTGGCGCAGATTTCCAGAACGAGTTTGGTCAAACATGGGATGCGGTAGGAAGCGATGCATCAGATCAGTTTTTCAATTACGAAGAGTTTACGAACCGCCTCAATAGGAAGCTGAGCAATCGTGCGGTTGACCGATACGTCGTTGATCTTTCAGGCCTGGGCGGCAAGAATGCTGCAAGAGTATTGAGCTACATTTGGGGACTGCCCGTTGAAACACAGGCGCGCATTAGAGTTCTGAGGTGAAAATATGTCGTCTCTCGTTACTTTCGACGCTATCGACAAGGAATGGCTGCCAATTTCCCGAGGGCAGTTCGAAGCCATATTGGGAGGAGCCTACGAACTCTATCTCGATCGCAACAAGGCGCCGCGCTTCGCCAAAGTCTTGTGGCCAAAAGTGCTTGGCTTCCTTCACGACGGCTGGCCCGACAAACACGAGTTTCCCGACGGAAAAGGTCTGGACTTTCTTGAATTCAGCGACTACCCGCGCGAGGAACGGATTGAATTGTTGCGTGCGATGGAGGCCTATTACGCCGACTTCCAGCGCGATCAACTCGATCCTGGGCTGACCTGGATGCGCGAGCGCAAGGAGATTTTCACCCCTGCTTTCGAGGAAGTGATCGGACTGATGCGTGAGGAGCTCGCGGCGACATCGTAAACGGTGTGCGCAGACCTCTTGGGTCATCGACCAAAAGGGTAAACTCCACTACCTCTTTGGAGGCCGGTAATGTCCACCTGCTTTTTTTTCGATAGCGCCTTGCCGCTCGACCAGACCAAGGAGCTGCTCTCCCAAGCTCGTGAAAAATATCGAGACATTCTCCGCTACTTCTGGCTTTCGGAAGTCGAAGAAGCGAGGCCTCCTAATATTGAAGACGACGCCGAATACGGTTTCGATCCAAAATGTACCTTCCTGATCGAATGGAACAAAGAACGCTCGGAACTGCTCGAACTCATCCCCGCGATCTTTTATGAGGCGTTCGGCAAGGAGAATATCCTTGTACGCGACAACAACTACGACGTGGTCCCACCTCTCTAGATAGGTGATTGCCGGCGCGGCGCGCGAGATCGCGCTCGCCTTCGGCGTGCCGCCGCTGCTGTTGGGCCTGCCCGGCGACAACACCTTCAGCAATTACGCCGAGGCCAATCGCGCCTCTGGCGCCAGACCGTGCTGCCGCTCGTCGCGCGCGTGCAGAAGAGCTTTCAGGCCTGGCTGTGGTCGGGCTTCGCGTCGGGAATGACTGACAAACGCGCCGCCGGCCGGAAATACGAAACCGCCCATGTCCGACATTCTGAACGCCATCTTGGAACGCGGCGATCTCGCGCATCTTGCGCTGTTTCTGTGGGCCTGCGCCGCCACCGCGCAAGCTCATTTCGCTTTGCGGGAACTCGGCGAGGCGACGCGCCGCCTCGACGCCTTTGTGCGCGAACTCGCGCGCTTCAACCGACGCTGCAGGAGCGATCCATGAGTCAGAACAATTGGCTGCCGCATTTCTTCAAGCGTCCGCGCGCGCGCCATGCGCGCATGCGGGACGATCCTTCCGCCGTCTTCAAGACCTTCGTCGAATTGCTGGCGCAATTGCGCGCCGACGCCCGCGCGGCGAACCATACGCCAATTAATGCTCAGGCGGAGAAAAGCTGATGACGGCGCTACAAAAAACGACGCCGAGTGCGGGCGCGCCGGAAATCAAGCGCGCCGAACTGCCGCTGTTGCGGTCGAATGAGGCCGGCGCCTTCTCGGGTTACGCCAGTCTCTTCGGCGTGGTTGATTCAGGCGGCGACATGGTGATGACCGGCGCCTTCGCGCGCTCGCTCATCAAGCGCGGCGCGCCGGGCGTGAAAATGCTGTGGCAGCATAACGCGGCCGAGCCGATCGGGCTTTGGACCTCGATCGTCGAAGATGCGCGCGGCCTCAAAGTCGAAGGCCGCCTCGATCTTTCGGTTGCGCGGGCGCGCGAGGCGCTGTCGCTGATGCGCAAAGGCGCGATCGACGGCCTCTCCATCGGCTTTCGCACGCGGCGCGCCACGACCGAAAAATCGAGCGGCGTGCGCCGCCTGCATGAAATCGATCTGTGGGAGATTTCCATCGTCACCTTTCCGATGCTGCCGCAGGCGCGCATTGGCGCGGTGAAGCAAAGTCGCAGTGACGCGTCACGCATGGAGGCGCTTGGCGCGAAGCTCTCGCGCCTGAGGGCGCAGCGCGCCGCGCTTGACTTCGCGCATGCGCTGCGGCGCGCCGCCGCGCGCTGCTGACCGACGCAGAAGAGAACAATCGTATCGATTCCCGCCTTGCCGTCGGGCGCAAATCAGCTCTCCAGACGGTCTTTCCCAAGCGCGCGGACTTCCCGGCGACACCAGCCGCGGGGCGCTTTTCCGCGCGCCGCGCTCAAACACGAGGCTCTATACATGTCAGCAGTTGAAACGAAATCCGCCGGCGACGATATTCTCGCCGATCTCAATCGCGCCTTCAGCGCCTTTAAAGAGACGAACGACGAGCGTTTGACGCAGCTCGAAAACCGCTTCGGCGCCGACGTCGTGACCGAAGAGAAGCTCACGCGCATCGACCACGCGCTTGACGACACGAAGAGCCGGCTCGATCGCCTGGCGCTGGAAATGTCGCGGCCGCGCATTGGCGGCAAGATCGTCGACGACCACAGCGGGCGCGAGCACAAAAGCGCCTTCAATCACTACATGCGCTCCGGCGAAGCCAGCGGCCTCAAAGCTCTCGAAGCCAAGGCGCTGTCGCGCGGCTCGGGCGCTGACGGCGGCTATCTCGTGCCGCTTCCAACCGAGCGGGACGTTCTGCGCAGACTCGCGAAGTTCTCGCCGATCCGCGCGATCTCCAGCGTGCGCGAAATCTCCGGCGCGTCGCTGCGCCGCGCCTTTTCAACGACAGGTCCCGCCGCCGGATGGGTGGCGGAAGCCGATCCGCGCCCGCAGACCAACAATCAGCAGCTCGCCGACATGACCTTCCCGGCGATGGAGCTTTACGCCATGCCGGCGGCGACACAGGCGCTGCTCGACGACGCCGTCGTCGACATCGAGCAATGGATCGCCGAAGAGGTGCAAACCGCCTTCGCCGAACAGGAAGGCGCGGCCTTTGTCACTGGCGACGGGGTCAATAAGCCGAAGGGCTTTCTCTCCTATACGAGCGTCGCCGATTCAAGCTGGACCTGGGGCAATGTCGGCTATGTGGCGACGGGCGCCGCCGGCGCTTTCGCGGCGAGCGATCCTTCCGACGCGCTCGTCAATCTCGTCTATGCGCTGCGCGCCGGCTTTCGCCAGAACGGCAAATTCGTCATGGGGCGGCGCGCGCAGTCGCTGGTGCGACAGTTCAAGACGACGACGGGCGACTACATCTGGGCGCCGCCGGCGACCGCCGACGCCGGCGCTTCGCTGATGAATTTCCCCGTCGTTGAAGCGGAAGACATGCCGGACCCCGCCGCGAATTCTCTCTCCATCGCCTTCGGCGATTTCGAGCGCGGCTATGTGGTGGTGGACCGCGTCGGCATTCGCGTGCTGCGCGATCCCTACTCCGCCAAGCCCTACGTCCTTTTCTACACGACGAAGCGGGTCGGCGGCGGCGTGCAGAACTTCGAGGCGATCAAGCTGTTGAAATTCGCCGCGTCGTAACTCGCGGCGTCGAATCAACGGCCGCGATACACATCGCGGCCTACTCTCTCAACATCACAGGAACTGCGATGCGACCGATGCTCATCGGCGCGCCGGCGATCGAGCCCGTCTCGCTCGCCGACGCAAAATCATGGTTGCGCGAAGACGGCTCGCAAGAAGATGAATTGATCCAGGCGCTGATCGTCGCCGCGCGCATGACGCTCGAGGCCTACACCCGGCGCTTCTTCCTCACGCAAAGCTGGCGCATGGTTTTCGACTGCTGGCCCACTTCGGTTGGCTCGAGCGCAACGCTCCGCATTCCCTTCGCGCCATTTCACTCGGTGACGGCGATCCGCGTGTTCGACGCCAACGACGCGCTGCAGACGCTCAACGCTGCGACCTATCGCGCGCCAAACTCTACCGAGGGCGGGCGCATCAACTTTACATCGACGCCGCCGGCGCCCGGTCGCGCGATCGACGGAATTGAGATCGACCTCATCGTCGGCTATGGCTCCCTCGCGAGTGACCTGCCGCAGCCCCTGCGCCAGGCAATTTTGACGCTCGTCGCGCATTGGCGCGAACATCGCGGCGATGGCGGCGACGAAGCTTTGCCGAAGACGGTCGCGCAACTTGCGGCCCCATTTCGCCGGGAGCGGCTGCTGTGAGCGTCTTTCCTCGGATCGGCGCCTTGCGCCACCGGGTGACGCTCGAGGCGTCGGTCGATGCGCCCGATGGCGTCGGCGGTTTTTCGCGCAGCTTTACGCCCGTCGCGACCCTTTGGGCGCGCATCGCGCCTTCCGGCGTGCACGAGGATTTTGTCGAGCAACGCGCCGAGCAGGCCGCAACTCTCGTCGTGACGATCCGCTGGCGTGACGATGTCTCAAAGGACATGCGCTTCGTCTATCGCGGTCGCAAGCTTCGCATCCAATCTGTTATAGATCCCGATGAGCGTCGGCGATTTTTAATCTGCGCGTGCGAAGAGATCACTTAGAGGACTCGCTATGAGCGCTTCACCCGTCATCGCGCTGCGCAAGGCGATCCGCGCCTATCTTCTCGCGGATGCAGGCTTCGCCGCCGCGTTCGGCCAAAAGCTTTACGACGAGGCCCCGCACGGAACCGAACCGCCCTATGCGCTTTTTGGCGAAGCGCAGCTGCGCGACTGGTCCGCCGATCTCTCGCCGGGCGCGGAGCAGCTGTTCACGATTGGCGTTACGTCGACGACGCGCGGACTGAGCGAGGCGCTCGAACTTGCCCAGCGCATCGCCGATCTCATCGATGAGTCTCCGCTCAATCTGCAGGACCATCGGCTGATCGACTTGCGCTTCCTCTCCATGGAGACGCGTCGCGATCAGAACGGCCGCTTCGCGCGGGTCAATCTGCGCTTTCGCGCCACGACCGAATATCTTTAACGGAGCTCAATGATGGCCGCCCAGAAAGGCAAGGATCTGCTCTTGAAAATTCATGACGGCGCGAGCTTCGTCACGGTGGCTGGCTTGCGCACGCGACGCCTCGCGCTGAACGCCGACACGGTCGACGTGACCGACGCCGAGTCGGGCGGCCGCTGGCGCGAATTGCTCGACGGCGGAGGACTGAGGCGCGCAAGCGTCTCCGGGACAGGCGTGTTCAAGGACCAGTCGTCGGATGCGCTCCTGCGGCAGACCTTCTTCGACGGGCTGCTGCGCGAATGGCAGATCGTCATTCCGGATTTTGGCGTACTCTCGGGCCTGTTCCAGATCGCCAATCTCGATTACCGCGGCGAACATGCCGCCGAAGTGACCTTCGACATTTCGCTCGAGTCGGCGGGCGCGCTCGCCTTCGCGGCGTTGTGAGGTTTGAACGGCTCAACTGTCATTCCCGGCGTGCGAAGCGCAATTCAGACCCCAGGGGCTAAATCCAACATGCGTGTTGCGACTCTGGATTCTCGGTCAGACCTTCCGCCCGCCGAGAATGACAATTCCAGATGGACCAGCGCATTTCATGTGAGGACACGATGGCGAACAGCAAGCGCGGCGAAATTGACGCGACGATCGACGGCAAGAACTACACGCTCTGCCTGACGCTCGGCGCGCTCGCCGAACTGGAAGGCGGCTTTGGCGCCAGCGACCTTGTCGCGCTCGCGAGCCGCTTTGAGGAACGACGGCTTTCCGCACGCGACATACTGCGCATCATCGGCTGCGGTCTGCGCGGAGCGGGCAACGACATAGCCGACGAAGACGTCGCCAAAATGAAAGTTTCGGAGGGTCTTGCGGGCTATGTGCGCATCGCGGCCGAACTCCTCGCCGCGACCTTCGGCGAAGCGCCGGAGCACGGCACGAACGCAAACCCTCCGACGCCGCAGGACGCTTGAGGCAAACGGCGGAAGCGGCGCGCGACGCCTCCCATCGCACGCCCTTTCCATTTGCGCGCGCCATGGCCTTCGGGCTCGGCGTCCTGCGGCTCCCGTCGCGCGATTTCTGGTCGATGACGCCGCGCGAACTTTTTCGCGCGGTCGAGGGCGTCTATGGCGTCGCGCCGGGCGCGCCCTCGCGCGCCGTGATTGAAGAATTAATGCGCCGCTTTCCCGATTTTCAAGGATCGACATGACGACAGATTTTGATTCCTTCCCCGACCCGTTCAACGCGCCGGGCGCGAATGAGCGTTTCGCGACAGCCAACCTGCAAGCGACGAAACTTCTGCTCGATCAGATCAATGTTTCAGCGGGAAATGTCACGAAGACGCTTCAATTGGGTTTCGGCTCGGCGGCGGCAAGCGGCCGCAACTTCAACGACGTGCTCTCGACGATTGCGCAATCGCTGACGCGCATGGCCTTGCGCACGGGAACCAAAGCGCTCGCCGAAGGACTGGTGAGCGGATTGAGCGGCATGTTCTCTGGCGCCTTCGGCGGCGCCGGGACCATTGCGCCTTTCGCGCAGGGCGGAGTCGTCGCAAGTCCAACCTATTTTGCGAGCGGCGGCGCGATGGGGCTGATGGGCGAGCGCGGCGCCGAGGCGATCATGCCGCTGGCGCGCGGCGCGGATGGCCGGCTCGGCGTCGTCGCGCAAGCCGCCGGTGCGCGTCCGGTGTCGGTCACCGTCAACATCGCTGCGCAGGATATCGAGAGCTTCCGCCGTTCGGAGGCGCAAATCACGGGCGCCCTGGCGCGGGCTGTCGCGCGCGGCCAGCGCAACCTCTAAACGGGCGCCGCCGGCATGAGTGATTTTCACGAGATCCGTTTTCCGCTCGATGTCTCGCTGGGCGGGCGCGGCGGACCGGAGCGGCGCACAGAGATCGTGACGCTCGGCTCCAATCGCGAGGCGCGCAACGCCCGCTGGGCGCATTCGCGCCGCCGCTATGAGGCTGGCTACGGCGTCAAGAGTCTCACGCAACTTTCGCAGATCATCGAATTCTTCGAAGAGCGACGCGGCCGGCTTTATGGCTTTCGATGGCGTGATCGCGCCGATTGCGCCTCCTGCGCGCCTGGCGCGACTCCGAGCCCAACGGATCAAACAATAGGAATGGGAGATGGCGCGCGCGCCGCATTTCAGCTTGTGAAGATTTACGGTGGCGCCTTTTCCGCTTATGCGCGCGACATCGTAAAGCCCGTCGCTGGAACAGTGCGCGTCGCGGCGGATGGGGTCGAGAAGTTGACTCCGGATGTGAGCGTCGACGTCACGACAGGAATCGTGACCTTCGCGCCGGGCGCCATTCCCTCGGGGGGAGCGGTCGTCACGGCTGGCTTTCTCTTCGACGTGCCTGTGCGCTTCGATACGGATTTCCTCGAAATCGACATGCACGCCTTCGAGGCCGGGGCGATTCCGCATATTCCGATCGTCGAAATCGTTCCGTAGCTCCGTCATTGCGAGGAGGCGAAGCCGACGAAGCAATCCACAGATCGCGGACCGTGCTCTGGATTGCTTCGCCTTCGGCTCACAATGACGCTGAAAGATCATACAAAAGTGGAATCCATTCATGCTTTCGCTTTCTCCTTCGATGCAGGCGAAGCTCGATCAGCGCGCCACGACCTTCTGCCATTGCTGGCGCGTGTCGCGCCGCGACGCGACCGTGATGGGCTTCACCGATCATGATCGCGATCTGACTTTCAACGACGTCGTCTTCCGCGCCAACACCGGTCTCTCCGCATCGCAACTCGAATCGAGCGTCGGCTTTGCGCCCGGAACGGGCGAAGCCGCCGGCGCGTTAAGCGACGAGAGCCTTACAGAGGCGGATCTGCTGAACGGCCTCTATGACGGCGCCTCGGTTGAGACATGGCTCGTCGATTGGACGAACGTTAGTGATCGCGCTTTGCTGGATATCGCGACGATCGGCGAAATACGCCGCGGCGACATTGCTTTCGCCGCGGAGCTGCGCTCAAGCGCGCACTTTTTCGATTCGCAGCAGGGCCGCGCCTTTCAACGCAGTTGCTCGGCGGATCTCGGCGACGCGCGCTGCGGCTTTAATCTCATGACGCCTGGCTTTCACGCCACTGGCGTCGTCGCCGCCTTCGTCGGGGGCGCAATCGACATCGATCTTTCGGACACTTTTGACGGCGGCTTCTTTGCTGGCGGCGCGCTGACCTTTACGAGCGGCGCGAATGAGAACGCTCGTTTCACGATCAAATCGCATCGGCAGGAAAATCTGTGCGCGAGCGTCACGCTATGGACGCCGCTGGGCGGCGCGATCCTCGCCGGAGACGCCATTCTCATGACAGCCGGCTGCGATAAGTCGCCCACATCCTGTCGCGTGAAGTTCGACAATATCGTCAACTTCCGCGGCTTCCCGCATATGCCAGGCAATGATCGAGTCATCGCTTATCCGAGCACGCTGGCGCCGGCGATGGACGGCGGGAGTTTCTTTCGATGACCCGCGCCGACATTGTCGCGGCGGCGCGGCGCTGGCGTGGCACGCCTTACGTGCATCAGGCTTCGCTCATCCATGTCGGCTGCGACTGTCTGGGGCTCGTGCGCGGCGTCTGGCGTGACGTCGTCGGTAAAGAGCCGGAGACGACGCCCGCATATACGCCGGATTGGACCGAAGCCTTGAGGGCCGAGACATTGCTTGACGCCGCCCATCGGCATTTCAGAGTGGCGACGTTAAGCGATTTTCGTGAAGGCGACGTTCTGCTGTTTCGCTTTCGCGAACATCTCCCGGCGAAACATCTCGGCATCGCAATATCGACGACGCATATGATTCACGCCCATGCCGGCGCCTGCGTCGCGGAGGTCCCGATCGGCCCGCACTGGCGCAAGACGCTTGTCGCCGCCTTCGCCTTTCCGGGCGTTGCGGATTGAAGACGCTGCGCGTCTGTCATTCCCGACGCGCGCTTAGCGCGCGATCGGGGATCCAGCACAAAACCCGACATTCCTGAAGCTGCTCTGGATTCCCGATCAGGCCTTCGGCCTGTCTGGATTGACATTGCGAGGCTCTTCGAGACGCTCATGGCCACTCTTGTTCTGCAGACAATCGGCTCTGTCGCCGGCGGCGCGATCGGCGGACCTGTCGGTTCCTCTATCGGCCGCGTGCTCGGCGGCTTTGGCGGCTCCTTCGTCGACGCGGCGCTGCAACCGCATGCATCGCCGCGCTATTCGATCGGCCCGCGGCTGAAATCGATGGACGGGATCACCTCAACGGAAGGCGCCGGCGTGCCGCGAATCTATGGCCGAGCGCGGATCGGCGGACAGATGATCTGGGCGACGCGCTTTCTCGAATGCGTCAACGTCTCTTTCGAACAGACGCAGCATCAGGGCAAAGGCGGCGGCGGTAGTTCTCAGAGCATCCATTTTACCTATTCCTATTCGGCGAATTTTGCGATTGCGCTGTGCGAAGGGCCTGTCGCTTTCGTGCGACGCATCTGGGCTGACGGGTCAGAGCTCGACATGACGACGCTGCCGATCCGCGTTTATTCCGGGAACGAGGAGCAGGAGCCCGATCCGCTGATCGTCGCCAAGGAAGGGGCGGAGAACGCGCCAGCCTATCGCAGCCTCGCCTATATTGTTTTCGAGGATCTGGCGCTCGCGGCCTTCGGCAATCGCATTCCGCAATTCACCTTCGAAGTGGTGAAGCCGGTTGAAGGACTCGGCGCGATGATCCGGGCTGTCGACCTCATTCCCGGCGCGACGGAGGCCGGCTATCACCCTGCCCTCAAGCTCAATTTCCATTCGCCCGGCGCCACGGCGGCGGAAATTCGCCATCAGCTCACCGCAGCGACGGATTGGACCGCGTCGCTCGACGCTTTGCAGGCGCTTTGCCCCAATCTCGAAAGCGTCGCGCTTGTCGTCGCCTGGTTCGGCGACGACCTTCGCGCCCAGCACTGCACGATCGCGCCGCGCGTCGACGCCACATTCAAGACCATCGGTCAGTTCAACTTCATTGTCGGTGGCTTCTGGCCGCCGGACTGGTCGGTCGCCGGGCTCACGCGCTCCACCGCGCGGCTCGTATCGCAAATCGAGGGACGCGCGGCCTATGGCGGAACGCCGAGCGACGCTTCGGTCGTCGCCGCTATCGCCGACCTCAAGGCGCGCGGCCTCGCGGTGACTTTCTATCCCTTCGTGATGATGGACGTGCCGCCGGGCAATGCGCTGCCCAATCCTTACACAGGCGCCGTCGAACAGCCGGCGTTCCCCTGGCGTGGACGCATCACCTGCGATCCTGCGCCTGGTCGGCCCGGTTCGCCAGACGCGACCGCGACGGCGGCGGCGCAAGTCGACGCCTTCTTTACGCGCTATCGCCCGTTCATTCTGCATTACGCCAATCTTTGCGTCGCGGCCGGCGGCGTCGAGGCCTTCCTCATCGGCTCCGAGCTGATCGGCCTGACGCGCGTGCGCTCGGCGCCGGGCGCATATCCCGCCGTCGCGGCGCTGATGACGCTCGCCGCGGAAGCGAAAGCGATCCTCGGCGCGCCAACAAAAATCTCTTACGCCGCCGACTGGACCGAATATGGCGCGCATGTTCCTGCAAGCGGCGAAGCGCGCTTTCCGCTCGATCCGCTGTGGGCGTCAAGCGCCGTCGATTTCGTCGGCGTCGACGTCTATTGGCCGCTCTCCGACTGGCGCGACGGCGACGCCCATCTCGACGCGCAGGAAGCGGCGAGCATTTATGATCTCGACTATCTCAGGTCTCGCGTCGCCTCGGGCGAGGCCTATGATTGGCATTACGCCGACGCAAACGCGCGCCTCGCGCAAGAACGCACGCCGATCAGCGACGGACTCGGCAAGCCTTGGATCTTCCGCCAGAAAGATTTTCTGTCGTGGTGGTCGCAGCCGCATTACGAGCGCGTCGGCGGCGCTGAGCTGGGGGCGCCGACGGAATGGGTCCCGCAGTCGAAGCCGATCTGGATCGTCGAGACGGGATGTCCCGCGGTCGACCGCGGCGCCAATGCGCCGAATGTTTTTCCGGACCCGCGCTCGAGCGATGGCGGTCTGCCCTATTTTTCGCGCAACGGCCGCGACGATCTCATGCAGGCGCGATTCATCGAGGCGATGATCGCGCATTTCGATCCGGATGCTCCGGGAGGCGCCGCGCGCAACCCGACGTCCAGCGTCTACGCCGGGCCGATGGTCGATCCGGCGCGCCTGCACCTATGGTGTTGGGATGCGCGTCCCTTTCCGGCCTTTCCGACGCAGGTCGACGCGTGGAGCGACGCCGCCAATTGGGAGACGGGCCATTGGTTGAACGGACGACTCGAAGGCGCGCCGCTCGACCGCCTCCTGCCGGCGCTCGCCGGCGCCGTCTCCGCGCCTGAAATTGTCACACAGCGGCCAAACGTCGCCGGCTTTCTTGACGGCTATGTGCTGGAGCGGCCGATGTCGCCGCGCGAGGCGATCGATCCTCTTGCCGCGCTCTTCGGCTTCGACGCCGTGGCAAGCGGCGGCGCCTTGCGCTTCGTCGATCGGCGCGGAAAGCCGGTGTGCGAAATTGACGAAGACGATCTCGTCGCCGGAAAAACCGCCTCGCTCGTGACGCTGGCGCGGGCGCAGGAAAGCGAACTGCCGCAGGAGATCGCGCTCTCCTTCTCCGATTCCGAGAACGACTTTCAGATGGCGCGAGTCTTATCCCGCAGACTCGAGGGCCGCTCGGCGCGCCAGAGTGAAGCGCAAGCCGCGGTGATGACGCATCGCGCCAATGCGCAGTCGCTTGCGGAGAGCTGGCTTCAGGACTTGTGGATCGGACGCGAAACCGCCGAATTTTCGCTACGGCCTGGCCTTCTCGCCTTGCAGCCCGGCGATCTGGTGCGGCTCGGCGCAGCCGGCGGCGGCCGGCTGTTTCAAATCCAACGCATCACGGACGGCGCCGCGCGACAGGTAAGCGCGCGCGCGGCGGACGCTTCCGTCTATGACACGGCCGCGCCGCTGCTCGGACGCACGAATGTCGTCTCGCCAAAGATGGTCGGACCGCCGAGAGTCGAAATTCTCGACCTTGCGCTCTGGCGTGACGGAGAAGCGCTCTCCTATGTCGCCGCCTTCGCCGATCCCTGGCCCGGTCCGCTCGCGATTTGGAAGATGACGTTTCAGGGCGGCTATGAACAGATCGCCATCATCGACAAGCGCGCGACGATCGGCGAGACGCTCGACGTCCTCCCCGCCGGTCCCGTCGGACGTTTCGACAATGGAAGCAGCCTCGCTGTCAGAATCGGCGCCGGGCAGCTTTCATCGGTCGGCGACCTCGCCGCGCTCGCCGGACGTTCGGCGATGGCGATTTGCGTCGACGGCGACTGGGAGATCTTCGCTTTCGCGCATGCCGAACTGATTGGCGAAAAGACATATCGACTGTCGCGGCTCATTCGCGGCCTCGGCGGCGAAGAACATCTCGCCAAGCGCGATGCGCCGGCCGGCGCAACCGTCGTGCTGCTCAATGACGCGATCGCGCCGCTTGCGCGCAAGGTCGCCGAGATTGGCGCGCCGACGACCTATCGCATCGGACCGGCGGATCGCGACTATGCGGAGCCTATCTTTGTTCAACCGACGGTCGCCGCGACAAACAAGGCGCTGCGCCCCTACGCGCCGACCAAGGCGCGCGCGCGGCGCACGCCGGCCGGCGTGGTCATCGATTTCCTGCGGCGCGGGCGCATCGACTCCGACGCCTGGGAAGCGCTCGACATTCCGCTCGGCGAGGCGAGCGAATCCTACGAAGCCGATATCTCGCTGCCGGCGAGCGGAACGCGAACGCTCACCGCCGCCGCAGCGTCGATGCTTTATCCCGCCGCCGACGAACTCGCCGATTTCGGCGCGCCGCAAAGCGAACTGACGCTGTCGCTTTATCAGATGAGCGCGACGGTCGGACGCGGTTTCCCGCTGACGACGATGCTTTCCATCCAATAGGAAAAACGATGACGCAAACCACGCATCTTGCGTTGCCTTTCATCGAGGCGGCGCAAGCGCAAAAGCACGTCACGCATAATGAAGCTCTGGCGCTGATCGACGCGGTGACGCAGCTTGCGGTCTCTGCGCGAGACGTGACGTCGCCGCCCGCGACGCCGGCCGAAGGCGACCGTGTGCTCATCGGCGCCGGCGCGACAGGCGCCTTCGCCGGCAAGAGTGATCAGATCGCGACATTCCTCGCGGGCGGCTGGACCTTCCTTTCGCCGCAAGCCGGCTGGCGCGCCTATGTCGAAGCCGAATCGCTTCTGCTGCTCTATGACGGCGCGGGATGGATCGACTGCGGCCTGTCTCTGCGCCAGCTGCAAAATCTTGCGCTGCTCGGGATCGGCGCGACCGCCGACGGCGCCAATCCGCTGCTCGCCAAACTCAATGCGACGCTCTTCACCGCGAAAAGCGTCGGCGAAGGCGGCTCCGGCGATCTACGCTTCGCGCTCAACAAGGAGAGCGCGGCGAACACCGTCTCGCAGCTTTATCAATCCAACTATTCCGCGCGCGCCGAAACAGGATTGACCGGCGACGACAATTTCCACGTCAAAGTCTCGCCCGACGGTTCGGCATGGAATGAGTCGATCGTCGTCGACCGCACGACGGGCGCCGTCGCCTTTCCAAGCGGCGGGCCGACGAAGGTCCGCGTCTTCGCGTCGAGCGGCTCCTATACGCCGACGCCCGGGCTGCGTTTTGCCGAAGTGCTGCTCTTTGGCGCCGGCGGCGGCGGCGGCTCCGGGGCGCGAACGGCCTCTGGCGCCGCGGCTTCCGGCGGCGCTGGCGGCGGCGGCGGCGGGCTGGCGCGCGCACGATTCACCGCGGCCCAGATCGGCGCCTCGAAAGCGGTCGCGATCGGCGCGGGCGGAACCGGCGGCGCGGCGCAGACGACGAACTCCACGAACGGAAACGCCGGCGCCGCCGGCGGCGTCACCACGTTTGGAACGCTGCTCCACGCAGGCGCCGGCGGCGGCGGCGCGGGCGGACAGATCGGCGGCGCCTCGGGTGGCGGCGGCGCGGGCAGTCAAGCCTCGTCAGGCCTCTCAGGTTCCGGCGGAACTGGCGGCGTTGGCTCTTTTGGCGTGGGCTCGGGCGGCTCGGGCGCGGTCGGCGCCGCCGGGTCGCACTTTTTCGGCGGCGGCGGCGGCGGCGGATGCAACGCCGCCGGCTCGACGGCGGCCACCGGAGGCTCATGCCTTTACAACGGCCCCTCCGGCGGCGGAGCCGGCGGCGGGATCACCGCAGCCAACGCCGTCGCGAACGGCGGGGCGGGCGGCGCCGTTTATGTCGCCGGATTGCCCGTCATCGGCGCGGCGGGGATAGCCGCGGGCGCCGTGAATGGCGGCGTAGGCGGCTCCTGGGTCGCAAGCGCCGGCCCGTTTGAACAAGCCGGCGGCGGCGGGGGCGGCGGCGCGTCCAGCCTCACCGGACCTGGCGCAGGCGGCGCCGGCGGTCTTGCTGGCGGAGGCGGCGGAGGCGGCGGCTCGGTTCAGAACGGCGCAAATTCCGGCGCTGGCGGCAGTGGCGGAGACGGCTACGCCTTCATCTTTGAATTTTTCTGATCGAAGCGAACAGCCCGCGCCGCGCTGGCGCGTCTGAACGCTGACGAAGGGAGCCGCATTGGTTCTTCCCGCTCATCTTGAGCGACGAAGCGCTGCACATCGGCCCAAACCTCGCGCGCTTTCTAAAAGCGCTTTTCACAATCCATTCGACCAAAATGAAGGAGTCGGCTCATGGCCTTCGCCGTGAAGAATCACGTCCTGCATTGCGACGGCAAGCCCGTCGCTCAAAAACCGACGCCCAATGTCGGCGGCGTTTTGAAGCCCTCGCTGCTGATCATGCATTACACCGCCGCCCAGTCGGCGAAAGGCGCGATTTCCTGGCTGTGCAATCCAAATGCGAAAGCCTCCGCGCATCTCGTCATCGATCTCGACGGCACGGTGACGCAGCTCGCGCCGTTCAATCGCGTCGCATGGCACGCAGGCAAAAGCCTCTGGAAGCGGCGCGCCAACTGCAACGGCTTTTCGATCGGCATTGAGCTCACGAACGCCGGGCCGTTGACGAAGCTCGCCAATGGCAGATTCGCCGACGCCTACGGAAAAAATGTGCCGGCGAGCCAGGTGGCGATGCTCGCGCACAAGCTCGACAAGGGCGGCGAAAAGCCCTGGATGATCTATCCCGCCCTTCAGATCTCGGTCGCCGCCGACATCGCCAAGGCGCTCTGTGAAACCTACGGCATCAACGACATCGCCGGCCATGACGACATTGCGCCGACGCGCAAGCGCGATCCGGGTCCTGCCTTCGCCATGGAATCATTCGTCTCGCGAGTCCTCGGCCGCAAGTGAAACCGCGCCGGCGGCTTCCGGCACTAAAAAAAAGGAGTTCCCAATGCAAGGCTATCGCACCTATGTCGCCGCTGGTCTCGTCGCGCTGTTTGGCGCGCTCGCCTCGACCGACTGGATCGCCTTCCTCAACGATCCGAAGGCCGGCGCCATCGCCATTGGTTCGGCGGCGTTGATGGCGATCATGCGCAGCATCACCTCGACGCCGCCGGGAACAGCCTGACATGCCCAAGCTCATCGCGCTGGGTCTCGTCGCGGTCGCCGGCGTCGTCGCCTATGCGCTTGGGCGCGCAGCGTTGGCGCGACTTGTCGCCGGCGGCGCCGCCAACGAGAAAGCGCGGCGCGCCGAATCCGATATGCGCGCCGCCAAGCGCCAGGCCGAAATCATGGTTGAGCGCAGGAGCGTTGAAGATGTCTCGCAAGATCTCGATCATGGTCGCTTTTAGCCTCGCTCTTGCGGCATGCCAGTCGACGGGCGGCGGCTGTCCGCCGCTCGTCGCCTATTCGCTCGAAGAGCAGAAGATTGCGGCGAAGCAGTTGCGCGCCTTGCCCCAAAACGCGCCTCTCGCCGCCATGATCGTCGACTACAAGAAAATGCGGGACGCCTGCCGCGCCTCGGGGAGCTGAGGCGCGCGGCCGCATGTTTTGACTATTCATTGCGCATTCAGGGCATTCGGCCGACTATGCGCCGGGGAGAGGCGCATGCGGGCCGCCGGAGCTTGTTGGAGACGGGCGCTCACCGTCGCCGCTCTCGCGGCGACGGCGGCTTTCGCGCGCGCCAACTCCAGCCGCGCCGAAGACGCTCCCGCGCGGCTGCAATGTTTCACCATGGCGCAGGCGCGCAGCAAAATGGAAGCGCAGAAGCTCGCCGATCCTTTCCGGTGCATGCGGGATATCGCCCTGCGGCTGCAGGCCGAACCGCTTGGCGCGCGGCTGTGCCAATTGGGCGAAGGACTTATCTATGAGATCAGCCTGCTGCGCCGGGACGGCCACATCGTCAAGATTCTTGTCGATGCGTTCAGCGGTCGGCCTCATTCTAGCTCTATAGGCGTTGACGCTACAGACAATTGAATCTCGCACGCAGGAGGACGCATTGCGGCTGCTGGTCGTTGAAGACGACAAGGATTTGAACCGCCAGATCGTTCGTGCGCTCGAGCAGTCGGGCTATGCGGTGGACCGCGCCTACGATGGCGAGGAAGGTTGCCATCTCGGCGAAACGGAACCCTACGACGCCGTCGTCCTCGACATCGGTCTGCCGAAGAAGGACGGCGTGACCATTCTCGAAGAATGGCGCGCGGCGGGACGCGACATGCCGGTGCTGATCCTCACCGCGCGCGACCGCTGGAGCGACAAGGTGCAAGGCTTCGACGCCGGCGCCGATGATTATGTTGCAAAACCATTCCACATGGAGGAGGTGCTGGCGCGCATCCGCGCGCTGCTGCGCCGCGCGACGGGCCACGCGACGAATGAAATCGTCTGCGGCGCGGTGCGACTCGACACCAAGGCCGGCCGCGTCGTCGTGGACGGCGCGCCCGTGAAGCTCACGTCGCACGAATACCGGCTGCTCGCCTATCTGATGCATCACAGCGGACGCGTCGTAGCCCGCAGCGAAATCATCGAGCATTTATACGATCAGGATTTCGATCGCGACTCGAACACGATCGAAGTCTTCGTCGGCAGGTTGCGCAAAAAGCTTGGCGTCGATCTGATCCAGACCGTGCGCGGGCTGGGCTACATGGCGGCCGCGCCGGCAAAGGACGCCGGCTATAAGCGCTAGGCGCATGCCCCTTTCCTTCGTCTCCATTCGCTCCATCGCCGCGCGTCTGTTCCTGACTGCGGCGGCGATGAGTTCGGTCGTGCTGATCGTCGCCAGCATTCTTCTTACCGCCTACTACCGAAGCGAAGCGGAAGAGGTTTTCGAACGTCGCCTCGACGTTTACCTGCGCGCCATCGTCGCGGACGTGTCCGAGTCGGGACAGGAGGGACGCACCGGCCCTGGCCAGCTCGGCGACCCGCAGTTCGAATTGCCGGGCTCGGGGTGGTACTGGCAGATCACGCGTCTCGACGACAAGTCTCATGACATCAAGGCGTCGCGCTCGCTCTTCGCCAACACGCTGCCCAAGCTCTCAGAGCTTGGCGTCGCAGCGGAGGTCGGCGGCTTTCGTCGCGGCTACGGGCCTGGCCCGGACGGGCGCAGGCTGCGCATCGTCGAGCGCGTCATAGACGTCGGTGACGTCGGCATCTATCTCGTGCAGGTCGCAGGCAGCGGCGAAGAGATGGAAGAGCAAATCGCCCGCTTTCGATTCGCGCTGATCGTCGCTTTCGCGGCGCTCGCGATTGCGCTCGCCATCGGCGCCGCCTTCCAGGTCCGCTTCGGCTTGCGGCCTTTGAGGCAATTGCAGCGCGAACTCGCATCAATCCGCGGCGGCGAACGGGAGCGCATCATCGACGCCTACCCGAGCGAAGTCGCGCCGCTCGCCGAAGAGCTCAATCTGCTGATCAGCGCCAATCGCGACATTCTCGAACGCGCGCGCACGCAGGTCGGCAATCTCGCCCATGCGCTGAAAACGCCGCTCTCCGTCATCGTCAATGAAGCCGATTCCGCGCCAGGGCAACTCGCCGGGAAAGTTCAAGAACAGGCGCAGATCATGCGCGATCAGATCTCCTTCTATCTCGACCGGGCGCGCGCGGCGGCGCGCGGCGGCGCGCTCGGCGCCGCGACGCAGATTGCGCCGTCGATCGAGGCCTTGCTGCGCGCCTTTAGTAAAATCTATGGCGACAAGGGCGTGATCTTTTCCGGCGGCGCCGATCCGCGTCTGCGCTTTCTTGGCGAGCGCCAGGACCTCGAAGAAATGATCGGCAATCTCCTCGACAACGCCGGCAAATGGGCGAAGAGCCGGGTGACAATCGATGTCTGCGTCGAAGGCGCGTCGCGGCCGACGCTGCGCGTCACTATCGACGACGACGGGCCGGGACTTGCTTCGCATTTGCGCGCGGCGGCGACGCAGCGTGGGCGGCGTCTCGACGAAACCAAGCCCGGATCAGGTCTCGGCCTGTCGATTGTCGTCGATCTCGCCGCCGCCTATGGCGGCTCGCTGCAGCTCAACGACAGCCCCAGCGGCGGTTTGCACGCAGAGCTTCGATTGCCGGGGTTTTGAACTGCGTGGGTCCGGCCCTAAGCAAGGCCCCGGACCGATCAGCGATCGAACGGGCCGCCGCGATTCGGGCGGCGCGTCACTCTTCTTCGAGATCGAAATCGAGAATGGCGACTTGCAGCGTGAAGCTCGACAGCTTCGGATCGTCAGCGGAGATGACGCCAAGAAATTCGCCGTCGGCGTTGAGTTCGACGGAATCCATTTTCCGCCCGCGCGCCACAATCGACAAGCGATCGTTTTCGAAGAGCTTGCGCAAATAGGACTGCAGCACTTCGCGTCCGACGGGAATTTTCATCTCGAAGGCGAAAGAACGATCGCCGTCTTCGTCGTCGACCGAGATCGAAGCGATCCTTCGCTCGCCAAGATGCACGGCGGCGTCGTCCGGATTCTTCGGATCCGCTGTGACGCGAACGCCCTCATTGCCGAGCGAACGGCGCAGGAACGCCTGCAGTTTTCGCAACTCGGTTTTATCCAAACGCCCGCCCTCGTTCAGCGATCAGCTTCATTCCCTCTGCCACGACGCCTTTCGCCGAGCAAGAGCGCAAGAAAAACGCCCGGCGGAGAGCCGCCGGGCGACGACAAAAAGCGCGAAGAGCGTTATTCGCCTGCGGCCTTCAGCCTCTTGTTGCATTCGCTCCAATATTTTGGCCAGGTCATTTTTGAACCGGCCTTTTTGAGCTCAGCTTTTTTCGCCTTCCATTCCTCGCTGCATTTCTTCTGGCGCTCGCGCGTCGCGGTTTTCGGGTCCGTCGCGGGTTTGGGGCTCGGGGTCGCTTCGGTCGCGGCGGGCGGAGGAGTCGGCTCGACGGGCTTGGTTTCGGTCACCGGCGGCGGCGTAGGCTTCGACTCTGCGGCGGCCGGCGGCGGCGTCTCGGGCTTCGCCTCGGCAGGCTTGGTCTGCTCGGCGAGCCGCCCGCGACAGGCTTTCAAAAATTCCTGCCAGCTCTGACCGCCGAGTTCGTTGGCGGCCTTAGCCGCCTGGTATTGCGATCCGCATTCCTTCAATACATTGGCCTGCGCATACGCGTCCCCCGAGCTCGCGGCGAGGGCGACGGCGACGGCCAGAGCGCCGCCGGCCGCAGCGTAAGAAACAGCGATACGGATCCCCATATAAATCTCCATTGATGGACGGCGCGAACTGAGCCGCAACAACTGCGACGGCGCAATAGAAGCAGGACGCGCGCCATCTGCGCCCGCCGGGGCCGACGATAGTCCCAACTTGGTTGTGAACGCAATCCGAACGCGCGATAAAGCCCGAGCACGCGGCGTTTTTTCGTCGGCTTTTTAAAGGTGAGTCTTGGCAAGCGTTCGGGAACAGCCGGCAAGTTGGCGCGAACTCGCGGTCGTGTCCCATCTCGACGGGCTGAAACGCTGTCCGTGGCCCGGCGTCGATCCGCTTTACCTCGACTATCACGACAACGAGTGGGGGAGGCCCGAGCGGGACGGCCGGGCGCTCTTTGAAAAGCTGACGCTCGACGGCTTTCAGGCTGGCCTCTCGTGGATCACCATTCTGCGCAAGCGTGAGGCGTTTCGCGCCGCCTTCGACGGATTCGATCCGGCAAAGATCGCGAGATTTGATCAGAAGCGCGTCGCGGCGCTGATGGGCAATGATGCAATCGTGCGCAACCGCGCAAAAATCGAAGGCGCCGTGCTCTCGGCGCAGGCGTGGCTGGAGATTGAGGCGACGACCGGCTTTTCGGCTTATCTGTGGGATTTCGTGGACGGGCGGCCGATCGTCAATCAGTGGACGCGCATGAGCGACGTGCCGACGCAAACCCCGCTTTCCGAACGCCTCTCTAAAGGTCTCAAGGCGCGCGGCTTCAAATTCTGCGGACCGACGATCGTCTACGCCTTCATGCAGGCGGTCGGCATGGTGGACGATCATCTGACGGGCTGCCATCGCCACGCAGGGGGCGAGGGCGGCTAACGCGATGCGCTCCCCCCCAGCGAAAAATCGCGGGCGGCCGACGCCCGGCGAAGCGCCCCGCGCCTGGCAACGTATGTTATCCGGACGCCGGCTCGATCTGCTCGACCCTTCGCCGCTCGACGTGGAGATCGAAGATATCGCGCATGGGCTCGCGCGCGTCGCGCGCTGGAACGGTCAGACAATCGGCGCGCATATTTTCTCGGTCGCGCAACACAGCATGCTTGTGGAAAAGATCGCGAGCGCGCTCGACCCCGCGATGGGCCGAACGGAGCGGCTTTACATGTTGCTGCATGACGCGCCGGAATATGTGATCGGCGATATGATCTCCCCGTTCAAGGCGGCGATCGGCGACGCATACAAAAGCGTCGAGGACCGCATATTGGGCGCAATTCTCCTGCGCTTCTCTTTGCCGCCGACGCCCACCTCCGCACTGCGGCGCCTGTGCAAAGAGGCCGATCGCGCCGCCGCTTTTTTTGAGGCCGTGCAGCTTGCGGGCTTTACACGGGGCGAAGCCGAGCGCATCTTCGGCCGCCCGGCGATCCCGCCGCAGCCCTTCATAGACGAACTCGCCCCGGCTCCCATTGAGGAGACGCAGGCGCGTTTTCTCGCTCGGTTTCGGGCGGTCGACGAAAGTTGAAGAAGAACGTCGGGGAGAGAAATGCCGAATGGGCGCCTGTACGTCTGTTCCCTGACTAAGGTGGTCGACACGGTGCGCGAAAGCGGCGCACGCTCGCTTGTCACCATTCTTACCGCCGGGGCGTCGCTTGTTCGGCCTTGCGAAATCTCCCGCGAGCGCCATTTGCGCATCGCTGTCTCCGATATCGATGCGCCGCGGGGAGGGCACGTCCTCCCGGGCGAGGAACATATCAATCGGCTGCTTGCTTTCCTTGAGGAATGGGACCGCTCCGCGCCGCTCGTCATACACTGCTACGCTGGGGTGAGCCGATCGCCCGCGGCGGCTTTTGTCGCGGCCTGTGCTTTAGCGCCGCATCGCAGCGAAATGGAGATCGCGCGCGAACTGCGCCGCGTCTCGCCGACCGCGACCCCGAACAGACGGATGGTCGCGCTCGCCGACGAAAGGCTCGAGCGGAACGGGCGAATGTCCGCCGCGATCGCCGCGATCGGACGCGGGACGGACTGCTATGAGGGAGCGCCCTTCGCCCTGGAATTCGCCGACGCCTAGCCGAGCCGCGGAAGAGCTCGCGCCGCTTTCCCCGCCCGTCGAAATCGGCCTGACCGCCGCAATCGTCGCCGTTCGAGACGACGAGCCCTTGATCCTGACGACGCGCGCGGACGGGCCGGCCAGCATCGCCGCCCTTCCCTCCGGACCTTTCGACCCGATCCGCCATCGCACCTTTGAGATCGGCCTGCGTGAATGGGTCGCCGAGCAGACCGGCGCGCCGCTGGGCTATGTCGAGCAACTCTATACCTTCGGCGATCGCGGACGCCACGCCCGCGCCGGCGACCGCGATCCGCACGTCGTCTCGGTCGGCTATTTGGCGTTGACGCGCATCCGCGACGACGCCGATCGGCGCGCAAGCGCCTGGCGGAGCTGGCATGATTTCTTTCCCTGGGAGGATTGGCGCAAAGGTCCGCCGGTGGTGCTCGAGGAAACGATCGCGCCGGGATTGACGGACTGGGTGGCCGAGGCGCCGGACGCGGTCTCCTCCTCGGGCGTCTCGCGCCGGGTGCGGGTCAATCTTCTCTTCGGCGGCAAGGGACGCGCGTTTAATGAGGAGAACGTCCTTGAGCGCTACGAGCTTCTGTACGAGGCCGGGCTTCTCGAGGAGGCGCTCCGCGATGGCCGCGAATCGGCGGAGAAACGGGCGCCGCTGACGCCGCTCGGGACCCCGATGCGCCATGACCATCGCCGCATTCTCGCCACAGCCATGGGCAGGCTGCGCGCCAAGATGAAATATCGGCCGGTGATCTTCGAGTTGATGGCGTCCGAGTTCACGCTGACTGAGCTGCAGCGGACAGTAGAAGCCATCGCTGGCCGACATCTGCACAAGCAGAACTTCCGCCGTCTTGTGGAATCAACGGCCATTGTCGAGCCGACGGGGGAAATGTCCTTAAAGACAGGCGGACGCCCGGCGGCTCTATTCCATTTTCGCCGCAATGTTCTGCAAGAAAGGCCCGCGCCAGGGCTTCGCGTCGGCATCCGAGGCTGATGTCCCGCCTTTAAGGCGATGTTCACCGCGACATGGTGAATGTTCGCTGAAGCGAAGCCGCAATGCGTAGAGTAGAGGTGCGTCTTGGGCTATTTGTCGCCGCCCCCCATGCCGGCGCCGGTTGTCGTCTACAAGGACGTCGGCGGTCTGGTCAGCGATTATGAAGCGCTCACCGAGCGATATCGCCGCGAGAATCGCGAGGTCAGGCTGCATGAATGCCGCTCGGCGTGCACGCTGGCGCTGAGCCTGCCCAACGTCTGCGTCTATCCGGACGCAAAGGTCAAATTTCATCAAGCCTATAACGCCATCAACCGGGAGGTCGACGTCGGCGTCTCATCCCGACTGTTCGCCTCCTACCCGGCCACCGTGCAGGCGCGGCTTGGCTATCTGACCCGAGAATATCGCGTGTTGTCCGGGACGGAGCTGATCGCCCTTGGCATGCGCAATTGCGAGGGCGGCCCGACCATGATCGCCAGCCGCAAGCAGCGCGCGCCTTCGACCAGCGTCGCCAGCGCACGGCCCGATGGGCAGTCCGGCGCGAGCCTCGCCGCCTTCGGCGACATCGCGCAGAAAGTGCAGTCCGCGGTCGCCACCGCCCTTGCGAGCACAGGCGGCCGGACCGATCCGATCCATGTCGCCGTCGCCGACCGGCAACAGCTGACGGGGTTGGCGCGCGGCGGCGAAGAGGCGAATGCGCTTCCCGAGCCCGCGCCGCTGCCGCCGCGCCGGCCGGCGTCCGAGGCCCTCGCGGCCCAGGATCGGGCGCCGATGTCTCCCGCCTATCTGCAACTCATCAGCGGCGCGCAGCCGATCCTGGGACCGCGGCTCGTGCGCACAGTGGCCTCGAACTGAGCGGCGACGTTCGCATTCGAAGTGAACGCCTCTCCTGCAGAAGCCGGTGACGGGCAAAGCTCTACGGGCGGCTCTCGAAACATTCAAGATATTGCTGCGTGAACCGTGCGGCGAAGCTCGAGCAATTTTTCGCCACGATGTTGCCCTAGCCTCTGAATTGGTGGGGAATCAGGGCCGGTAACGACGCCGAGGGGCAAAGCCGTCTAACTGCGTGTTCGGCATCGGATTTTCGCCGCGCCTCGCGCCACCGGCGCGAAGGGGCCTTCCGGCCGAACGGCCAGAAGGCTTGTTAGTTTCACGGGCGACGTCGGTTCACAGGCGCGCTTCAAGCGAGACGGGAAGCAGCTATTGACGACGCCTCGCTCCAGCGCGCGCCTGAATTCCTCTCCGCTTTCGACAGTTCTAGGCCTTGTGGTCTTTTGTCTGGCGACGCTCGCGCCAAAGATGACCGAGACCGCAGTCGCCAATGGCGACACAAGAACCATTCATCTTTACCACGCTCATACGCATGAATCGATTTCGGCGACGTATCTCGTCAACGGGCAATATGACGCCCAAGTCCTTCAGCAGTTGAACTGGTTCCTGCGCGACTGGCGACGGGCGCCGGCGATCAGGTCGTGCATGTCGTCTCCGCCTATCGCTCTCCTGAGACGAACGCCATGCTGCGCGCCCGGTCGCGCGCCGTCGCCAAATATTCGCAGCACATGCTGGGCAAGGCGATGGACACCACCATGCCTGGAATGCCGATGTCGCAAATTCGCGAAATCGGCATGCGCATGCAGCGCGGCGGCGTCGGCTATTATCCGACGGCTGGCACGCCTTTCGTCCATCTCGACGTCGGCAATGTGCGGGCCTGGCCGCGCATGAACTACGACGACCTCGTGCGGCTCTTCCCCGACGGCAAAACGGTGCATTTGCCGACCAACGGCCAGCCGCTCGCGCGCTATGAAGAGGCCCGCGCCGAGATCGAGGCGCGCGGCGACGGCGCTTATGTCGTTGCGCCTCGCCGCACGTTGGGCGGCTTCTTCGCCATGCTGTTTGGCGGCGGCGGGGGCGGCGAAGAAGACGACGCGGAGATCACGGCTCCCGCGCCGAACACCCGCAAGCAGTGGGCTTCGCTCGCGCCTCGGCCCGCTCGCGGGACAAGCGGCGAAATGGAAGAGCAAGGCGGGGCTGCCGCCACGACGGACGCTTCTCGCTACGGCGCGAAAGAGCTTTCGCGGGCCGAGGCCGATTTGCCGCGTGGCGAGACGACCCTATCAGCGCCGGGCGCAGAAGCGCCGGAGCAAGAGCCGCCCGCCCCGGAGCTTCCAACAGTTCGAGCGCCGCTGCCGCCGCAGCGTCCGGCCTCGCTCGTCGCCCGCGCAGATGGGCGGACGGTGCATGACAGGTCTGCCGAACTGAAAAGCGCGGTCAATTTTCAGGACGCCGACGGCGCTGAACGCCGTTCGGGCGCAATGTCCGCAGCTGATGCGCCGCCACGCCGTTCAAAACTCGCGTCTGCGCCCCTGCCCCCCACGCGGCCGGGGATTCCCCATGCGAAGGCGACGAGCGCCATCGCGCGGCTGGTCGACTCGCCCAAGAATGAGACGAGAAAGTCGAGAGCGGCGGCCAGGCAGGAGTCGCTCGCCTATGCGCCTGAGCCGCCGCAGGGCGCTGAGCAGTCCGACGCCGCCACAGCGGAAAAAAATGCGAACGCGGTCCCCAATGACGCAACTGCTCGCGGCGCAACCCCACTCCTGGGCTCATCGACCGGCCTTCGAGCGGCCGCCCGCTCCCGCGGACGCAGTCACTTGAAACAGGATGTCTCAGCCGGACAGGATGGGGAGACCCGCGCGCGGTGAGACGGGCGCAGGGGAGCAGTTTTTCTCAAAGCTTTTTGGAAATCGCGCTGGACGAGCCCACGCTGTCGCAGCAAACGTATAGATCAGGCTTCGTTAAAAACTCAGGGTAAAAGAGCAACGGCGTTTATCGCCGCGGCACCGATAAGGATTGCCGCCCGCGCTGCAAAGTAAAGCGTGCCGGCGATGGCGAGTATTTTAATAAAGCCAAAAGCGTCAGGGTCGAACATGGCTTCGCGTCCACTGGAGCAAGCCTGAACCTCTCAGGGAGAATCAGTCTTCAGACAGTCTAACCCTCAACTTGCAAAGAATGTTCCTACGGTCGCGCCCAAGCGCCAGGGGCAGAGAAGCCACCGTCCCAGCTTGCGCCGCAAGCAAGTTGCCGCCCGGATCGGCGGGCGCGGTCAGAGAAGCGTCAGGCGAAAGCCGGGTCGAGCGCCTTGGCGGCGTCCAGCAGCGTCCGAACCGAGGCGACGGATTTTTCAAACATCGCCCGCTCGGCGGCGTCGAGCTTTATCTCCATCACCCTCTCGACGCCATTCGCGCCGATGACCACGGGAACGCCCACATAGAGTCCGTTCACGCCATACTGGCCGGTGAGATAGGCCGCGCAGGGCATCACCCGCCGCTTATCCTTGAGGTAGCTCTCGGCCATGGCGATCGCCGCGGTCGCCGGCGCATAATATGCGGAGCCGGTCTTGAGAAGCCCCACGATCTCGCCGCCGCCCTTGCGCGTGCGCTCGACGATCGCGTCGATGCGCGCCTGCGTGGTCCATCCCATGGCCACGAGATCCGGCAAAGGCACGCCGGCCACCGTCGAATAGCGCACCGACGGCACCATGTCGTCGCCATGGCCGCCCAGAACGAAGGCGCTCACGTCTTCGACCGAAACATTGAGCTCTTCGGCCAGGAAATAGCGAAAGCGCGAAGAATCCAGCATGCCCGCCATGCCGACGATGCGCTGCGTCGGCAGGCCGGACGCCTTCTGCAGCGCCCACACCATGACGTCGAGCGGATTGGTGATGCAGATGACAAAGGCGTTCGGCGCGTAGCGCTTGATGCCCGCGCCGACCTTGGCGATGACGCCGAGATTGACCGACAGAAGATCGTCGCGGCTCATGCCCGGCTGGCGCGGCACGCCCGCCGTAACGATGACGACGTCCGCCCCCTCGATCGCCGAATAGTCGGAGCCGCCGGTGAGTTTGGCGTCGAAACCCGCGACGGGAGACGACTGGGCGATGTCGAGCGCCTTGCCCTGCGGCACGCCGTCGACGATGTCGAAAAGAACGATGTCGCCGAGTTCCTTGAGGCCGGCGAGATGGGCAAGCGTTCCGCCGATATTGCCGGCGCCAATCAAAGCGATTTTTCTTCGCGACATAATCAAACTCGTTCTTTGCTTCTGGGAAACAGCTACCGCGCTTTTGCGGCGGTGGGAAGACTTCTTGGCGCTTGTCGTAAGCAGAGCCTTACAAGGAGGCGCGGAGTCTCCGCGACTCAACAGCGCGCCCAGCGGTTTCCTGGCGCGGGCGAATGTCGCAGGGATTGCGGGCCGTCGCGGCGCTCCTTACCTGCGAAGCTCGAGGGGAGCGCGTGCGAGCCGCTTGGCGAAAGGCCGACACATGAAAATGCAGTTTTTATTGAAACGCCTGTGCGCCGCCACGCTCGCGGCGAGCGCCTGTTTTTTCGCTGCAGCCGCGGCGCAGGCGGCGGACCCGGACGAATCCGAGCTTCTGGAGCATTTCGAGAAGGTCGACATCTGGCACGCGCCGGTCGATTACGCCGTCCGCTACAACAATCAGGACGTGATCGTCACCCGCGAGATGGTGGCGCAGCCTGCCCCTCAGGGGGAGCTCTGCTATATCCGCTTCGATCTGATCAAGGGCGAGGGCGACTACGGCTATGGCTTCAAGCCGGGCGCGACGCGCGACGCGCATTGGGGCTTTAATGTGCTGAAAAGGGGCACGGTTGTCGACCAGCTGGCCTCGCAGCTCAAGATGAACGTCATTTATTTTTACGCGCAAGGGCCGAAGAGCGAGGCGGCCAAGGCCGTTTGCGCGCGCAAACAGGCCGCGCCCACGCCCGCCGCGGGGAACGCCCACACGGGCCCGTGGGCTGATCTGGTGACAAAAGCACGGTTGATCCACGGATGGCCGGCGGCGCGCTCGCCCTAATTCCACGCAGGAAAATGTCGGGCGAAACCGCGGGCGACCGCGCGTAACGCTGGACAGCGGCGAGCGGGTTTGATATTCGCACCCTTCGTTCGAAACAGCGTCGCGCTCGCGGCGCTCGCCGGACGGGCGCATAGCTCAGTTGGTAGAGCAGCTGACTCTTAATCAGCGGGTCCAAGGTTCGAGCCCTTGTGCGCCCACCAATAAAATCAAAGATATAGAGCCTTCACAACTGGCTCGCAGTTCGGCTTGGTGACCATATGGTGACCAAACGATTGCGCTTATTTTTTTGGGGAAGTTCCCCTCCCGTCGGCGCCGCATACCTCAACAGGCGAGCCCGCGAGGCACGAGAGTGAGAGCTTGGACCGATTTCCATGACGGGTTGAGGACCGGGAGAGAATTTCCCGGCGCCCGTGCTGGAGACGAACCATGAGCCAGGTGGAATTTCTGGACGCCGCACGCGGACGGCGGCTACAGGGTGGATGCGAGCCGCGGCGCGCGGAATGAACGCGTATCCTCCGAGTGGGTTTTCGCGGCCCGCGGATGAACGGTATCTGTCGCTGTCGGAGCTGTTCGCGGCCGTACACGGCCGGACCGAGCATAGCCGAACGCGGACGGTTGATAGCGCTGCGATCCGCGTCGAAGCTAGAGGCGACGATTCAGAAGAGCTTGCGCTCTTGCTGACAGGTTGCGATGCGCCAATCGCGCCGACGCATTGGAGCTTCGGCCAACTCGCCAGTCTCGTCGGCGCGCCGGCGACCTATCTTCGTCAGCGGCCGGCATCGCTCGCGGGGATCAATCTGCAATATGGGCTGAGCGCGCATCGCGCCGAGCAGATCAAGACGCTCGAGACCGACGACGCCCTCGCGGAGACGGCGACGCCGTCCTCCGCGCTCGCGCCAGGGAAGGTTCCGCGCTCGAGCGGCGAGACGCGGCATTGAAATCAGCCGACCTGCGGAGCTCCGAAGGCGCTGACCAATCAGGCCAGCGCGTCCGCTCTTGCATCCGCCAGCTGAAGTGCATGACGCGCGATGATTTGTTCCTCATTGGTCGGAATGACAAACACCCGTACCGGAGACTTCGCGGATGAAATGACTTCTCTCTGCCGCTCGTTTGCAGGGCGATCGAGTTCGACGCCGAGCCACTCCATGCCTTCGAGCACCCGCTCCCGCACCCGCCACGCGTTTTCACCGATGCCGCCGCAAAAAACGATAGCGTCAATTCCCTGCAGAACAGCCGCCAGCCCGCCGAGTTCGCGCCGAATGCGAAACACAAAATAATCTATCGCTTCGCGCGCTTCGGCGGCGCCCGAAGCTTCGAGTTCACGCATGTCGTGAGAGATGCCGGATAGGCCTTTCAGACCCGACTCCTTGTAGAGGAGGTTCGATATCTCCTCGGCTCCCAGCTTTTTCTCCTGCATCAAATAAAGAACGACGCCGGGGTCGAGTTGGCCGCAACGCGTGCCCATGGGGAGCCCGTCAAGCGCCGTGAACCCCATCGAACTCGCCACCGATCGGCCGTTCTGGATCGCGCACATCGACGCACCGTTCCCCAGATGTGCGACCACGACCCGTCCTTTGGCGTGAGAGGGCGAGACCTCCCTGAGCCTTGTCGACACATACTCGTAAGACAATCCATGAAAGCCGTAGCGTCGAACCCCTTCAGCATAATATTGCCGCGGTAGCGCGAAAACGTCATTGACGAAGGGGTGACTGCGGTGAAACGCCGTATCGAAACACGCCACTTGAATAGATTCGGGCCAAGCCTCACGCGCTGCTTTGATCCCGGCGATGTTGTGGGGCTCATGCAGGGGAGCAAGCGGGACGAGCTTCTCGAGCCGATCGATCACCTCGCCGGTAATGATCACCGGCGCGTCGTAGTGGACGCCGCCATGAACGACACGGTGGCCCACCGCGTCTATGTTCGCGCTGGGAAATGCTTCGTCCTGCCAGGAGAGGATTCGCCTCAAAGCTTCCTCATGGAAAGCCGCGCCATCTGTTTGCGACCAGACGTCGTCGTAAAGCGTTGCCCCGGAGTTATCTCGCACTCTTATCCGCCGCTCTTCTCCCGTCATCTCCGCGAGGCCCAGGGCGAGCGGCGACGCCTCGCCGTCCTCAGCCACATACAATGCGAATTTGATCGACGAGGAGCCGGCGTTCAAGGTGACGACATGGCGTCTCACTGTGCGGCTTCCCGCAGGGCTTCTTCCGTCTCGACTGCGCTTTGCCCGGTCGACAGCCAATGGGCGTATAGGGCCGCAACGGCGCAGGAGAACAAACGGGATTGTTCGTCATCCGCGCGACTCGTCAATAGGATCGGAACCTTCGCGCCGATGATCAGGCCGGCGCCTTCAGCCTGAGCCGCGTAGGTCAGCTCTTTCGCCAATATGTTGCCCGATTCGAGGTTGGGAACGACGAGAATATCCGCTCTTCCAGCAACCAGCGAATGGATGCCCTTGTTGCGAGCGGCGGTGAGGCTGAGGGCGTTGTCCATCGCCAACGGCCCGTCGACGTCGCCGCCCCGGATTTGATTGCGCTCAGCCATTTTCGACAAGGCCGCCGCATCAAGAGTCGACTGTATTTTCGGATTGACCGTCTCGACCGCGGAGAGAACGCCGACCTTGGGGCGTTCGATCCCCAAGGCGATGCCAAGATCGATCGCATTCTGAATGATGTCGACCTTTTCTTCGAGCGTCGGAGCGATATTCACCGCTGCGTCGGTCACCAGCACAAGCTGTTTCAGCGTCGGCGCATCCATGATGAAGACGTGGCTGATGCGGCGGCCGACGCGCAGGCCGCCCTGCGATTTCACCACATGTTTCAGCAGCTCGTCGGTGTGAAGATGCCCTTTCATCACTGCAGCCACCGCGCCTTGATGCACGAGTTCGACGGCGCGCGCCGCAGCAGCGTCATGACTGCAGGCGTTCTCGATGGCGATGCCCGTAAGATCCGCGCCGCAAGACGCGGCGACGCTGCGAATTTTCTTCTCGTCGCCGATGAGGATTGGCACGATCAGTTTTTCGCGGGCGCCGGCCAGCGCGCCGAGCAACGCATTTTCCTCCTCCGGAGCGACGACGGCGGTCGGCAGCGCCGCCAGCGAAGCGCAGGCGGCAAGCAGCCGATCCATATGGACATGGCGCTGCAGCGTCAGTCCAGGGAGCGCCTCTTCATCGATTGTCTGCCGGATGGTCGGAGCGAACACCTCGGCCATACCGTCGACAATGAGTTCGGAACCACGATGGACCTGGGTGCGCAGCATGACGGTCAAGGGCGGCAGCAATTCCTCGACTCGCACCGAGACGAGGAGCGAGTCGCCGATATGGGCCCTGGCGTTGAACCGCAGCGTCTGCGACAGATAGCTCGTTCCGGCGCCCGGCAGCAAATTGCCGAGTACTGCGGAAAAAAGCGAACCGACCCACATTGCGGGAGCCACCGCTTCCGAACCTCGATCATTTTTCTCGTCCGGAAGGTGGGCGGGATTGAGGTTGCCGCTGGCGTGGGCAAACACGATGAAGTCCTCTGGCGCGACGACTCGGGCGATCGACGCTTCCTGCCCCACCGCCAATTCATTGAAGAGCTTGTTCGAGCGCATATCTCTAACTCTTGTTTCAAGCTTGCAGGGACTTCTCTCGCGGTTCGACAAGCGCTTGAGTTTGCAGCGTCTCGCGCAGAACAGCGAGTAGCCTTGCCGTTGCTTCGGCCATCTCCAATGGATCGCCGGCGATTTCTTCAACGAGCGCGATCGCGCGCAGGCGTTCGTCCAATGTCGGCAACATCTTGGGCAACACCGCAATCGCGGCCTCGGGCTCGAAGTCGATGATGAGCGTCTGCTCATGAATTATGGCTGAGCGGAGTTCGTCCCCGAGGCTCTTGAACGGCTCCGTCGATCGGAGGATGAGGTTGGATCGCTCAAGCCTGCTTTGGCGCACCGCGCCGCGCGAGCGGGCCATCAGGATTAGCATGCGGACGACCGCCTCGGCGAAGCCACCCTGCTCGATTTTCGCGAGCGCAGCCTCCACCTCTGGCAATTCGCGCAGCGTTTCGCCGAGCTTGGCGTCCGTCTCGGGCGTGTATCCCTCATTCATACGCATCAGGAACGGGTTTGCGTAGAGGCTGATAAACATCAGTTCCTTGGCGGCGGCGCCGACGTCGCTCCAGAACTTCAATGTTTGCTCGACCAAGCCGGCGGCCAACGCCTCGCTCTTCAGGAAGGGGTTGGACGGATCCGCGGGCTTGCGCTCTTTGCGCACCGTCTCGGCGAAAGTCCCGATCGGCGCCACCGCCGGATTCTTGTCCGATAGCAGGTAACGGCGCGCGCGGAGCGGATGCGACCATACCAATGCGTCCGCGAGGGCTGGCGAAGCCAGCGCCTTGACGTAGGGACGCGCTCCGAACTCGTATGCATTGACCCAGAATTCCGACAAACGCGCGACCAACGCAAAAGACTTCTCGTCGCCAGCGCCATCATCCAGCGCGCGGATATCGGCGACGCCCCTTTCTTCGCAGGACATGACGTAGTAGGCGCTCGTGCCTTCACCTATCTTTTTCTCGATGCGCATCTCATAAAGGCCGGGCGCCAGGGATTCGATCATCTCCAACGTCGTGACGATTCTGTCGTGCTGTTTTTGTGCGACTTTGGCCGAGACAAAAATGCCCAGATGGCCGACGTCCTCGTGGACCATGTAGACAATCCGCTGGCCGCGCGCCCGTATCTCACGCTCGTCGCCATAGACCACCGGAATCCAGTTCAAGGCCTGCTGCGGCGGCGTGATGTCGTCGCCTTGGCTGGCGAACACAATGATGGGAGCTTTGATTTTTCTTAAGTCTACTGGGGCGCGCCCGCCCAGGAACGCCTGACTGCCTTGAAGCTTGTTGCCGATAAACAGATTTTCGACGATCCAGCGGATCTCGGCCTCGTTCATGAAATAGAAGGTCGACCACCACCGCTCGAACCCCTTGAAGCGCGGCCCTTCGGTGTCCGCTTTTGCGAACACGTCGTAATATTTTGACCACCAGGTGTTGTGCGGGTTCATCAACTCGAAGTTGAGGACCAGATGCGCGCCATCGAAAACGCCATTGCCAATGTCCGACGTGATCACAGCCGGCAGCGCGCCGAACGCAAGGCCTCCTGAATAGCGGAGCGGATTCTTTCCCCGCACGCCCGCCCAGTAACTAAGAGGCGCGCCGGACGCCACAACTGGGCCAGTCAGATCGGGATTGGACGCGGCAAGCAGCATTGCCGCCCAGCCGCCCTGGCAATTGCCGATGATCACCGGCCGAGGCGCGACGGGATGACGTTTGGCGATTTCGCGCACGAAAGCGCCTTCAGCCATGCAAACATCGGCCAAGGTCTGACCGGGCTGAGGCTTGGGAAGGAAGATCACGAAATAGACAGGATGGCCATGCGCAAGAGCGACGCCGACTTGACTGTCGGACTTGAAGCCTCCGATCCCGGCTCCATGGCCCGCACGCGGATCGATGATCATATAGGGCCGCAACGTCGGGTCGGTCTGGACGCCTTCGGGCGGCTGGATTTGCACAAGCAAGTAATTCGTCGGGCGCTCGAGCGTGCGGCCGTCGATCACGACGTTAAAGTCGTAAACCAGGACGAGCCGCTCGCCGCCCTCCATCTGCTCAACGGCGAAATTCCCGACTTCGCGCATGATGTCGAGAAACAAGATCCAGCGTTGGCCGGCGTCGGTCACATATTCCGTGAACTTCCCAGGCTGATCTCCAGACTGCGATAGTTCGCGGCTTATGATCTGCCAGTCGCTGAGGTGCGCACGCAAGTCGGCGCCAAAGCTCGACGCGATCTTCTCGAAATGATTGCCGCTCAGTTCGACGAGAGATTGAGCCAGCTCCGCCAACTTCGATAGGTCGCCGTTGAGGAGAGCTCCTTTTTGAGCAACGCCCGATTTGTCATCCATTTCGAAGGAAGCCAAATTTCTAGGCGAGACGTTCAACATGGCAGGCTCTCTCCAAAAGGATCGCTCGGCAGCGATGGCAGCGGTGTCGACACGGGGCGGACGCGTGCGCCTCAGGCGGCCACGCGCGCAGGCGAAACGATCGGCATTGTCGGCCGCCGTCGAGCAACAGCTTGGCTCCGGTGCTTGCGACGATTGTGTCCACGCTTACGCCGGGCGCCCGCTCGCGCAACACCAGCCCCTCGTCCGTAGGCTCGATCACCGCCAGTTCGGTGACGATGAGGCTGACGCGCCGCGCCGCCGTGGGCGGAAGCGTTAGAGCCTCGACGATTTTCGGATGCCCCTTGGCCGTGTGTTGCATGGCGACGATGACGCGCTTCGCGCCGGCGACGAGATCCATCGCGCCTCCCATGCCCGGGACGATCTTGCCTGGCACCATCCAATTGGCGAGACGGCCGCTTGAATCGACTTGCAGGCCGCCGAGAACGGTCATGTCGAGATGTCCGCCCCGGATCAGCGCAAAGCTGGTCGCGCTGTCAAATGCGGCGGCTCCGGGCAGAGCCGAAATGTATCCGCCGCCGGCGTCTGTGAGGTAAGGATCTTCCAGACCATCCGGCGGCGGCTCGCCAAAGCCGATGATGCCGTTTTCGCTCTGAAACGCCACCGAGATTCCCGCAGGCACGTAGCACGCAACGAGCGTGGGCAGGCCGATGCCCAGATTGACCAGGGTGCGGTCACGCAATTCCAGAGCGACCCGACGCGCAATGACCTCTTTAGCCTCCATCACTGCGGCCTCCTCACGAGATGATGCACGAGCACGCCAGGCGTGCGCACGGCGTCCGGCGGGATCACGCCGACCGGAACGATCTCTTCGGGCTCGGCAATGACGCAGTCAGCGGCGAAGGCCATCACCGGATTGAAATTCGCCGCCGTCAGCCGGTAGGTAAGATTGCCGAAATGATCGGCCTCGTGCGCGCGCAGCAGCGCGAAATCGGCGCGCAACGGCATCTCGAGCAGAAAGCTCTCGCCGTCGATTTCCCACACCTGCTTGCCTTCTGAAACGACGGTTCCGACGCCTGTTCGCGTCAACACGCCGCCAAGCCCGCTGCCGCCGGCGCGAATTCGCTCAGCGAGGGTTCCCTGCGGAACGAGCTCGACTTCAATTTCGCCAGAGATCATCTTTTTCTGCGTAGTCGGGTTGGTCCCGATGTGCGACGCCTTCACGTGGGCGACGCATCCGGCCTCGATGAGCTTGCCGACGCCTACTCCCGGCGACGCGGTGTCGTTGCAGATCAAAGTCAGCCCGCGCGCGCCGCGCGCCACTAAAGCGTCGATCACACGATCCGGAGAGCCGACGCCCAAGAAGCCGCCGAACATGACGCTGGCGCCGTCAGGGATCATCGCCGCCGCCCTTTCAGCCGAAATCCCGTCTTGCATTATGTGTTCCTCAGGCAACGTTGTGCAGGCCGGCGTCCACATAGATCGTGTCGCCAGTCATTCCGGACGCGCCGCCTCCAACGAGGAAGGCGACGACGCGTCCAACTTCGGCGATGTCGACGAGTCGATGCGCCGGGCTGCGCGCGACCGCCGCGTCGACGAGTTCGTCGAACTGCGCGATGCCGCTGGCGGCGCGCGTCTTCAGCGGACCGGGCGAAACCGCGTAGACGCGGATGTCCTTGTCGCCGAGCTCGGCGGCCAAATACCGCACCGTCGCCTGCAGCGCGGCTTTGACGGGACCCATGATGTTGTAGTGATTGACGACCTTGTCGGCGCCATAATAGCTCATGGTCAGTATCGCCCCGCCTTCCGTCATCAGCGGCTCGGCGAGACGCGCCATTTCGATGAATGAATAGCAGGAGATTTGCATCGCTTGCTGAAAGCCTTGGAGCGAACAGTCGATCACCCGTCCATGAAGATCGTCGCGCGGCGCAAAGGCGATGGAGTGAATAACAAAGTCCAGCCGTCCCCATTCAGTGCGAATCTGGTCGAAAGCGGCCTTAAGCTCCCCGGGATGCTCGACATTGAGAGGCATGATCAAGCTCGCCTGAATTTGTTCGGCGAGTGGACGAACATAGCGTTCGGACTTCTCGTTTGCGTAAGTCACCGCCAGTTCGGCGCCAAAGGCGCGCAGCTTAGACGCGCATCCAAAGGCGATGCTATTCTCGTTCGCGACGCCGACGACAAGACCCCGTTTGCCGCGCAACATGTCGCCGATGCGGCTTTCGGGATTCCAAACCTTGGGCAGCGGGTCAGTGAGTAGAGCGACATCGTTCATAATGGCGCCTCGCATGAGAGTGAATGTGTCGCGACGGCGCTGCACCGCGTTCTTGATCTCGCGGGCTCTGCTGGATCGCGGCTATTGATCTTTTCAACGATCCTCGTCGATACGGTTCGAGGTTAAGCCGCGTAAATGACGCGGCCATGAACTTTGCCCAAGAGACGAAATTTAACTGCTCAGATCGCTGGCGCGAATTTTGAACGCGATAGGCTTGCTATTCCGCGGCGTCTTCGACCGACTCCTCGTTCTTCGTCAAGCGCCGCGGGGCCGAAGCGCGCAACGCCCCGCCGCGGCCGGAAAGACTCGGATTGTCCAGGAAATAATCTTGCGCGCTGAAGCGCTTTTCGCCTTCCAGCGGCGTTATGCGCCGGCTCGAACCGTCGTCGAGAATTTGCCAACTCTGAACATTGTCGAGCAGATTGGCGAGCAGCACCTGTTCCAGAATTTGTTCGTGCAGCGTCTCGTTCGTGATCGGGAACAGCGTTTCAACGCGCCGATCGAGATTGCGCGGCATCAGGTCAGCCGAGGAGATATAGACCGCCGCCTTGTTGTGCGGCAGACCGTGACCGTCGGCGAAAGCGTAAATGCGTGAATGTTCGAGAAAGCGTCCAACGATCGATTTCACGCGAATGTTTTCAGATAGCCCCTTCACGCCGGGCCGCAGACAGCAGATGCCCCGCACAACGAGGTCGATTTCGACCCCGGCGGCGCTGGCTCGATAAAGCGCGTCGATGATCTCCGGATCGGCGAGCGAGTTGCACTTCGCCCAGATTCCGGCAGGTCGACCCGCGGCCGCATGCTCCGCCTCGATTCCTATGTGCTCAAGCAGCCGCTGCTTCGCCGTGACCGGCGTCACGAACATCCGCTCCAGAGGGGCCAGAACGCCCGAGCCGGTGATGTAGTGGAAGATGCGCGCGACATCGCGCCCGACTGCCGCGTCGGCGGTAAAGGTCGACAGATCTGTATAAATGCGCGCGGTGATCGGATGATAATTGCCCGTGCCGACGTGGCAATAAGTCGCGACGGCGCCATGCTCTTCTTCGCGAACGACCATGCAGAGCTTGGCGTGAGTCTTTAGTTCGGGGAAACCGAAGACCACCTGAACGCCGGCTCGCTCCAAGGTGCGCGCCCAGCGAATATTGGCTTCTTCGTCAAACCGCGCTTTGAGCTCGACGAGCGCGGTCACCGATTTGCCGTTCTCGGCCGCCTCGATGAGCGCATGAACGATCGGGCTGTCCGACGAAGTCCGATAGAGCGTCTGCTTGATCGACACGACCCTGGGGTCGCGCGCCGCCTGCTGCAGGAAAGTCACGACGACGTCGAAGGACTCGTAAGGATGATGAACGACGATATCCTTCGCGCGGATCGCTGCGAAACAGTCTCCGTCGAATTCGCTGACGCGTTCGGGATGGCGCGGCGAAAAAGCTGGAAACTTCAGCTCCGGTCGGTCGACGCCGACGATCTGCGAAAGACTGCTCAAACCTAGTTTTTCGCTCTGAACGATCATCCCCCTTGCCGAAACATCGACCTGCGACGCGACAAAATCGCGCAGCGCCAAGGGCATGGAGGAATTGACTTCAAGACGGATGACGCAGCCTCGCCGGCGTTCTTTGATGGCCGCCTCGAATTCGCGGATGAGATCCTCCGCTTCCTCCGCGAATTCGATGTCGAGATCGCGAACGACTCGGAACAGGCCGAGCGCGGCGGTCACGCAACCGGGAAACAGCCGGTCGAGAAATTGTGCGATGACGTCCTCAATGCGCGCGAAACGCAGCGCGTCATTCGGACCGTCGTCGAGGCGCACGAAGCGCGTCAGCTTTCCCGGAATGCGAACGAGACCCGTGAGGTCGCGCCCATCGTTCTCCCGAACCAGTTGCGCAGCTAGGGACAATTCCAGATTGGGAATGAAGGGAAAGGGGTGCGAGGGGTCGATCGCGATGGGCGTCACCGCGGGAAAAATGTGGCGATTGAAGTGAGCGTCGAGCCGGTCAAGATCCGCGCTCGTCCAATCGGCGCGCTCCAGCAGACTGACGCCGACGCCTTCGAGTTGCTCGCGCAACAATCGCCAGGTCGCTTCCTGGTCGCGGCTCATTTTATCGGTCGACTCGAAAATGCGGGCGAGCAGCTCGGACGGCGTCAAACCATCCATTCCCGGCGTCTGGCCGCGCTCAATTTGCTCGATGACGCCCGACACTCGGACCATGAAAAATTCGTCGAGATTGCTCGCCGAGATCGCCAAAAACCTCAGCCGCTCGAGCAGCGGGTGAGATTCGTTGGACGCCTCTTCGAGAACGCGTCGGTTAAAGGCAAGCCAGGACAATTCGCGATTGACAAAACGCCCTGGATCATTCGATGCCGTCAACGTTGTCGCGTCGAGGGCGCGAGCTGCCGGCCGAGGGCGTGCGGCCCCTGACCGTTTGGCTGCAGTTGTCGAAGTCACTCTACCACTCGGCAATCTGAGCCCCTGCTGAGGCGGTCTGCCTAAAGCAGCATGTGTCCGTGACAGTGCTGCAACAACGCGGGAAAAAGCGATTCTCGCCAAGCTTCTCGCAGGCCAAGTCATTAGGACGTTTAACAAGCGCCTTATGCAAAACGCGCTGCAAAATCAGCGCACACTGCACTGATCCGACAGCCGTACAGTACCGGTTGAGTGAGAAGATGGGCTTTCCCGGAAAATTTCTGTCTGTCCTGGGGTTGCTGTTCAGCGCGACCGTTCTTGCGCAAGAGGCGGGCGGCAGCGGCGGCGTGCCGGACGTCTCGCCTAAACCACTCCATCAGAAAGCACCTCCCGCTCCGTTGGGCGTATTCGGCGCGGACGTCGGCGCGGTCGGAAAATTTTCAGTCGCGTTCTCCGGCGTCTTCACGGGACTCGCGAATTCAAGGATCGGCACCAGAGTCGTGTCGCCGGAATACATCGTTACGACCACGCCATGGTTTTTCGACCCCAGGAAACCCGTCCGGCTTGTCCCTTCAAGCGTCTTCGCGACCATCCAGTCCATCTCCCTTAGTTACGGCGTGGCGGAAAACCTCGGGATTGTCCTCGCGGCAGGGGCGGTAGAAAAAAGAGTCGCCGCGCTGACCTACGCCGCGCCAAGCGGAACGCGTTTTCTCGGTCAGAGCTACGCCACGGTCGCGGGCGTAACGGATATGGAAGCCGCCGCGGTGTTGCGCATCTATCGCGATGACGTTCATCGGCTTCTCATATCCCTTGGATTGACCTTTCCGACAGGAAGCAATGAATCCCAGTTCAGGCTACTCCTCAGCGACGGCGCCTATGGGACAGTGCGCGCCTTCTATTCGATGCAGCCAGGCACGGGCACCTATGATTTTCTTCCCGGCTTCACCTATGGCGGCGTGATCGGACCCTACTCCTGGGGAATCGCGTATCGCGGACGCTGGCCCTTGGCGCCAAATCCCGAGGGCTACCGTTACGGCGACCTACACGACTTCCACGGCTGGATCGGATATTCCTGGATCCCGGAATTGACGACGACGCTCCGCGCGACCGGCACGACCCGAGGCCCTATTCGCGGTTTTGATCCGAAAATCGACGGCAAATCGCAGTCGGCCAACCCGTTCTTCTATGGCGGGCAGCGCGTCGAGCTTTATGGCGGCGCGACGATCGCCGGGAGCCTTTTCGGATTGGAGAGGGCGACGTTCGCCATCGAGGCTGGCGTGCCGATTTACCAAAATCTCAATGGCCCTCAACTCTTTCGCAACTGGCAGGCGATTGTGGCCGTGCGCATCAGCCTGTGAGCAACAGACTGCTGCGAAGAAGAATATCGGCTGCGAATTCGACAGTCGCCTTCGCTTGCTTTCGCTTTGTCGACCGCGCCGGCCTTCTAATGCGCTGTCCAGCCGCCGTCCATGGCCAGAATTGCTCCCGTGATTGACTGAGCGTCCTCGGAAGCAAGAAAGACGGCGAGTGCGGCGACCTGTTCCGACGTGACAAAATCCTTGGTCGGCTGAGCTTCAAGAAGAACGTCGTGGATAACTTGTTCGCGAGTCATGTTCCGCGCTGCCATTGTCTCTGGAATTTGATGCTCGACGAGCGGCGTCCAGACATAGCCCGGCGCGATGGCGTTGACGGTGATATGGTCGCGAGCAAATTCGAGAGCGGCGGTTTTGGTCAAGCCGGCGACGCCATGCTTCGCGGCGACATAAGCGGATTTGAAAGGGGACGCTATGGTCGCATGAGCGGAAGCGGTGTTTATGATCCGCCCCCACTGGCGGGTTTTCATTCCAGGCGCAGCGGCGCGGATCGCATGAAACGCCGACGACAGGTTGATGGCGATGATCGCGTCCCACTTCTGAATCGGAAAATGCTCGATCGGCTCGACGTGCTGGATCCCGGCGTTGTTGACAAGAACGTCGACCGAACCAAAGGCGCGTTCAGCCTCGGCGATCATCTGCGCAATCTGCGCCGGCGCAGACATGTCCGCCGGCGAGTAGAGCGCCTTGACGGCGAACTCCTCCTCGATGCCCTTGCGCTTGTATTCGATTTCGTCGGCCTTGCCGAAGCCGTTGAGGACGACGTTCGCGCCTTTCTCGGCATAGGCGCGCACAATCGCCAATCCGATGCCGCTCGTGGAGCCGGTCACAACCGCTGTCTTGCCTTGGAGCATAATCTTCCTCCGCCGCCCGCCTCCGTCAATGCAGCGGCTGACCGATCATCGATATTCGCGCCTCCCGACAAATTCGCAAAGGCAATGTGACAGTTAAGCAAAATGTGGATTCTAAGATGCGTCGCTGAACCAAGACTTTCGGTGAAGTGATTGAGACAATTACGAATCTAACTCGCCTGTAATCGTGACAGGACGCCGAGGGTCTTCAATTCTCGCACCAGTCGCAGACCCTGTTGTCGGTAGAGTGGGACAGCTAATTTTGAAGGAAGGCGGTTCATGATGTCTCGCGCCAAGCGGAAATCGCAGCCAGATATTCGTGCGATCGTATTGGCGGCGTCGAAGACAACGTCGACGACGTGCGAACGGTCGACTTGCAGATAACACATGGCGGCGATTGGATCGCCATTTTCGACGCGCTTTAAGCCGCCCATCGTCGCGAGAGCCACCAGGCGATCATTTGCCTCCAAACGGATATCGTCGCTTGGAATAAGACGAACTTGCTCTCCTCGCCGATGGAGGATCGGCACGATCTCATAACCGTAGGCGACTTCCGCTAAAAGACGATCTATCAGCGTGTCGCCGGCTGCGATGGCATATTCCGTGACGAAGACTGAGCGCCCCTCGAGATGAAAGGCGCAGTGAATGTTTTCTCCGAAAGCGGCGGCGGTGATTGCTTCTGCGGCGATCGCATAATCCCCGATCCCCACGGAAGCGGGAATCAGAGAAGCGACGTCTTGTGCAAGTCGGTGGTCGAAGGCCCGAAAGATCAGGACGCAGTTGGGATTGAGGGACCTGACGATAAGACTGGCCTCCAGATTGGCGATTTCGTCGTCAGTAACGACAATGACGCTCTCGGCTGTTGCAACATTCGCCTGCTGCATGGTGTCGCGGAACGAGCCAACAAGTATCGGGACGTCCGGCAGCACCTCTTCGCCGATTGGTTGCTCAGAGAGTCCCACCACTGGATGCATCCAGTCCTTAAGGATGGCCGCAACACGTCGTCCCGTGGCGCTCATGCCGACAATCACCGTATGCCCCGCGTCAGGCACGCGAGGCCGCCGTCGCGCTATCTGAAGTCGCGCGCTTAGAGTCCGCTCCGTCAAAGTAGCGATCAGAATGCCCAGGAACACGGCGCTCGAGATTGTCGCGAGCACGGAGAAGAGGTATAGCCGTGAAGAAATCGGAAAGGGCACACGTAGAGCGCCAAACACGTTGTCAAAGCCGCCGAACGCCAAGACGACCGAAACGTTGAACGCATCGAACCAGCCAATTCCCGGGTTTTCGATACGATAAAAGACTGTGCCGGCGAAGATGAGCAAGGCGACGATGGCAGCCGACGCCAGCGCCGCCCGGGGAACGCCTGCGCTAAACGGAAGCCGCCTCAAGTTGGCAAAGAAGTCCGCAAACCGCGTGGACACCGGATGCTGGGCGGTCTTGCTGCGACCACGCCATGGGGCTTGGGAGACTGCAGATATGTCCTCTACATAGACCAATGTGTCGCCTTCGCGGAGCACATCATCCGGGATCCAGGAAGCAAATATCGGCGCCGCTTCTTCCGCTTGCCTGGCATGACTGAGAATCCGCCGGGATGAAGTGCTCAGCTCGTAAAGAAATCGGCCTTTCCATCTATCGTCTCTCCTAATTTGTATCCGCGTCAGCCGCATCTTTTCCCCCGCCACCTCAAAGAGCCCCTGAGGAGAAGCGAGGGCGAAAGCGTTTGCCAAAAACTGCGTCGGTTCGAACGCGAATAGATTCCCTATATTTTGTTGAAGAAGGGAGCCAAGCGCGCCCTGCGCCGACCGGATGATGAGGCGCACGTTGGGATTGAGCGACCGGGCCGCAAATGCAGCCATGATGTTGGCCCGCTCATCTCCCGTGACCATGAGCGCGGCGCGGCAGTCGGCGATGCCTGCCCGCTCCAGCGTTTCGGCTCGACAACAGTCCCCGACGATCCGTCTTTCAAGCAGCGCAACCAAGTCGGGGTCGTCCGAGAGCGAAGCGGCGCTGTCCACGCCGATGACCTTCACATCAAATTGCCGGAGAAGACGGGCGCATTGCCGGCCGACATCGCCAAGCCCGCAAATTAGGAAGGGAGCGGAGCCGCCGTTTTGACGCGCATCTGAGGACATCATCGTTTCTTCGAATGCAAATTCGCGCCAGCCGTCGTTCGTAGACCCGCGGCAACGACGTGACGACGCGTAAAGGAGTCGCTTCGCGCGTCTATTGTCCGGGTCGCTTGAGGCCGTCAGATGACAACTTGATGAAACCGCGCTCTGAATGACGCGGCGCTCTGCGCGGAGAGCGAGGGAGTCACCGCTTTGTCACTTGACGCCGCAACAATGACTTCTGACACGGGATCTGACGCCTTCCCGTCGGAAGGTTGTCCTCCCGTGAAGGGGCGCAGTCGCTTGTCATCAGGGCTAGGATCAAGCACGCGACTTGCACCTGTCGTCGAGCGCCCGAATCTCGGAACGGCTCTCTAAGGAGCCACGCCGAACCGCCTCCCGACAGATGCGCTCGCCTTCGTCCGCTTACAGGAGAACTCGGGCGATGACGCCGCTTTTCAGTCTTCAGAACGCTCCAAAACGCTCAGTCGAAGATCAGAAAGTCGCTGCGACAGCGCAGCAGCGCGTCATGACCGGCTATGCGCGGCGAATGGAGAAGATGGCGAGCGATCACGGTCGGCGCCTAGAGCAGTTCTGGACAGACGCCGAGGCGATACGGTCCGAATTGAACAGGGCGCAAGAGGCGGGCGATCTTTATCGCGCCGCATATGATTACGCCTGCGACGCCTGGCGACGGGCTGCGCTGACCTTAGACACGCTTCGCGAGAGGGGAAACAACGACATCGCTCACGAAGCCGCCGGCATGCCCCCTGCTCTCATCTATGACAACGAGGTGGTCGTAGATGGCCGCAATTTGCCGCGGCCGGTGAATTACCTCCTCTTGAGGATCATTCCTCCCAAGGGCGTCGAAAGCTTGAACTGGAAGCGCCCCTATCTGATCATTGACCCGCGGGCCGGCCACGGCGCCGGAATCGGCGGCTTCAAGTCTGATAGCCAGGTCGGCGTCGCCCTCCGCGATGGCCATCCGGTTTATTTTCTGGTGTTTCGTCCCCATCCCGAGCCGAACCAAACGCTCGCTGACGTCATGCGAGCCGAGGCGGCGTTTGTGAGCGAAATACGTCGGCGCCACCCTGAAGCTCCCAAGCCGATTATCGTCGGCAATTGTCAGGGCGGCTGGGCGACGATGATCCTTGCGGCCGCAAATCCGGACATCACCGGACCATTGGTCATCAATGGCGCGCCGCTGGCCTTCTGGTCGGGCAGGATCGGCGAGAACCCGATGCGCTACCTTGGCGGGCTTTTTGGAGGAACCTTGCCTACCTTAGTTCTCGCAGACTTGGGATATGGAGAATTCGACGGCGCGCATCTTGTCACCAATTTCGAAATGCTCAATCCTGGCCGCAACTATTTCAGCAAATATTACGACCTCTTTGCAAATATCGACCGCGATCGCGCCGCCTTCCTGGAGTTCGAGCGCTGGTGGGGCGGATTGCATTTCATGAACGAGCCCGAAATCCGGTGGATCGTCGAACAGCTTTTCATTGGGAATCGTCTCTCGCGCGGAGAGGCGCGAATCGAGCGAGGGCGCCAGCTCGACGTCAAGGCGATCCGATCGCCGATCATTGTCTTCACCAGCCGGGGCGACAACATCACTCCTCCCCAGCAGGCGCTCAACTGGATCGTCGACACCTATGCGGACGAGCATGAGATTAAGATTCGCGGCCAGCGCATCATCTACATGGTGCACGAGACCACGGGGCATCTTGGCATTTTCGTCTCCTCCACGATCGCAAAGAAGGAGCACTCGGAAGTCGCCTCGACGATGAAAACCATCGAGGCGCTGTCCCCCGGGCTCTATGAAATGAAGATCGACGAGCAGATTGGCGAAGGATTGGATGCGCGCTTCCTCGTGAGCTTCGAGGAGCGCACGATTAGCGATGTGCTCGCGTTTGACGACGAAGACCGTTCCGACGAAGTCGGCTTTGCTGCGGTTGCGCGCCTATCCGAATTGAGCGTCGAGCTTTATGATCTCGTCTTGCGTCCGTTCGTGCAAACGATGGTGACGCCGCTTACCGCTAAAATGATCAAGTCGACGCATCCCGCCCGGGCTCAGCGCCTCATTTTCTCCGATCAAAATCCCCTAATGCAGCCGGTCTGTGAAATTGCAGCGCGCATTTCGAAGAATCGCGAACCTTTGGATCCGAGCCATCCGTTCCTTGCACTTGAGAGGTGGTGGGCCTCGAGCGTGTTGCAGACCATAGATGTTATGCGCGACTTCCGCGACGCGGCCTATGAAGCGATCTTTCTTTCAATCTACGGCTCACCCTTGATGACTTGGATCGGCGCTCCCCATGCTTTCGAGCGGACGCGCAAGGATCCGAAGGATCTTCGGTGGCTGCCCGAGGTGCAAGCCATTCTAGTGGGCATTGATCGCGGGGGCTTCGAGGAAGCCGTCATCCGGATGCTGATTCTTCTTGCCGAGGCGCGTGGCTCCGTCCGCCGCGATCGGCTCCAACGATCGGCGCACGTTCTAACCAACGACGAGCCTTTCGCCTCCCTTGGAGCGGAGCGGCGCGCCGCGCTCATCCGAGAGCAATCGATTATCGCCGAGTTCGAACCTGATCGCGCCATAGAGACGCTGCCCAATCTCTTACCCGAACGCCGACGCCAGGATGCGATAGACGTTGTCGAATACATAGCGGGCTCCGTAGACGATATGGAGCCTTACACGGTCCGCACGCTTCAGCGCTTCCGCGCCGCGCTTGGTCTTCCGCGAATCGCACTTTCTGTCGCAACTCGAGATCCGCTCGCCAACTCCAACGCAGCACCCGCATCTTGAAATTGGTTTTTTAGTTCGAGATAGGCGACAAAACGGCGTCAAGCTGCTGCGCCTTTTCACCGAGCGAGGCCGATTTCACCTTCACGGAGTTAAACGACGTCTCGAGCCCGGCAAGGTTCCCGATCTTGCGCAGTGGTCGCCGCGGCGCTCCTTGCGTCGATCGCCGCGCCGCGCGCGCCCGTTACGTTGAGTAGAGCACCGCTGAAGCTCCTTCGTCATATTTAAATGCTTTTTAGCCCCCGACGCCCTCAGCAGGTTTGCAGGCGCCCGAGGGAATAGGGCTTCCTAATGCGTGATTACAGTCTTGAGATTGTGGAACTGGGACATGTGAAATCGGCGGCTGAAATCGTGTCGCTGCCGGAAGACCAAGCCATTTGGCCTTCCGTCGAAGCCCTAGCTCTTCGTGTGGCCAGCTCGGAGGGAGCCTTTATTCAGGTGAATGATCCTAACGGAGCGACCCTTATTCGAGCAGGAATCTCTACTGCCCTGGCTTCAATCGAGAAGTGCCCGTACGCAGAATGCATCCTCAAGAGAGAGCTAAGACATCTTATGGTGACTGGCCGCGATAGCGGCCATGAGTCGGAGCTAGTTGTCAATTGTCGCATGAGCAGTGCAGCTCTCGCTGCGTGAGCCTCTCTTCTCTAGTCTAGCGAGCAGGGCTGTCGAAGAGGTCAGCGGCGAGCTGTGAGGACAGGCTCGTCGCCGTTGTCATAAGCGAATTCGATCTTGATGGAGTCATCGTCGATCAGTTCTGCGTCGCCTTCACCGGAAACTTCGTCCATTTCGCCGAATCCGACCCATTCGAAGGCGACCGAGGTTAGTCCATATTCGATGTCGAGCGTCGCCTGCATGGCGCCGACGGCGATTTCGCCATGGCCGTCCCCCGTTGGGTGATCCAGGAGCAATGTTAGTTTAATAGCGGCGTTTGGACCAGCGGCAACGCGCCCGGCGCAGCTGGTTGAGGTAGCGCAGCCGGGCGCTCGGGGAACAGAACCGCCGGGGCTGGCGGCCGATACCCCAACGACGAATGTGGCCGCACTTCATTGTAATGACGCCGCCAGCTTTCCCGCGCTTCCTTGAGCGAGTAGAAGATCTCGCCGTTTAGCAGTTCGTCACGAAGCTTCGAGTTGAAGCTCTCGCAATAGCCATTCTCCCATGGACTGCCCAAATCCAATCCTGCACGGCCTTGGCGATGAACTCGGGGCCATTGTCTGATCGCACATGGCCAGGAACGCCGCGCCGAATGAACAGATCGGGCAGCAGGTAGATGACGTCCGTCGAGTTAAGCTTGCGATTGATCCGAATGGCCAGGCATTCACGCGTAAACTCATCGATGATGTTCAACATACGATATTTGCGTCCGTCATGTGTTCGGTCTTCGACGACGTCGTAGGACCAAACATGGTTCGGATGTGCCGGCCGTAACCGAATGCATGATCCGTCGTTCAGCCACAGTCGCTTTCGCTTGGGCTGCTTTGCTGGGACCTTCAGCCCCTCCCGCCGCCAGATCCGCTCGACGCGCTTGAGGTTCACCGCCCAGACGGCGTCGTGCAGCAGCGCCGCGATGCGCCGATAGCCATATCGCCCATATTGGAGGGCGAACGCGATGATGTCGGCGGTCAGAGCCGCTTCGTCATCTGGCGTCCTGGCGATCTTACGTTGCGTCGAACGATGTTGGCCGAGCACGCGGCAGGCGAAGCGTTCGGACACGCCGAACGCCTCCCTTGCGCGCTCAACGCAGGCGCGACGGCGGGCGGGGCTTAAAAGTTTCCCGACGCAGCCTCCTTCAGGATCAGCTTCTCAAGCGTCAGATCAGACACCGCCTTGCGAAGCCGGGCGTTCTCCTGCTCGAGATCCTTCAGCCGCTTGACTCAGCCCGCCATATTCCTGGCGCCAGCGGTAATACGTCACTTCCATAACGCCTATCGATCGAATGGCTTCCGCAACCGACTGCCCTTGCGTCGTCAGCACGTCGACCTGACGAAGCTTCGCGACAATCTCCTCGGTTTTGTGCCGCTTCCTGCCCATCTCAAATCCTCCTCATAGGCTCAAAGCCATACTTCACGGAGGATCACTTTTCAGGGGGCAGACCACCTTCGTCAGAATCGTGCATGCAGCGTGAACAAGGCCGAACGGGGTGCGCCGGGGGAAATGAGGCTGTTTCTGTGAGCTGTCGGGTAATATCGGATACCGCCGATATTCTCGATGTTCAGCTGGCCAGAGATGTTTTCGGATAGCTGCACGTACACAGCTCCGTCAACTCTCGTATATCCGGGGATCAAGACGGCATTGTCGGGCGAGGGGAAGAAGCTCGAATTGTGAATGACGCCTCCGCCGACGCCGATCGTTCCCGGAGAAGCATCGAAAAGCGACGACATGTCGTATTTGTTCCAGAACGAAAAGGTGTTCAGCGGAACGGACGGCGTCACTTTCCCTACCGCGAAATCCCTGTCCGCACGCGTGATGTTGGAGCGCTGATGGCCGTAACCCAGAGTAACGGACCATTCATCCGTCGGATTGCCGATGAGAGCGATCTCCCCGCCACTCGTGCGAGTGCTCGTAACGAGATTGAAGTCTTCCTGATACTCGATGATCTGGTTGTTGCGATCGAGCTGATAGATCGCGCCGGTGAACAGAAGCCGCGGCATCACCTGAGCCTTGAAGCCGGCTTCGATATTTTTGAAGCTCTGAGGCGCTAGCGTCTGAGGATCGACGGCCCCGCGCACCAGTTCGCCATCGAGATTGGTGAATTGATCGCCCGCCGCCGGCAGGAAGGAACGCGAATAGGCTCCATAAAGCGACAGGCCATCCCACGGCTTTACGACCAGTCCGAAACGGGGCGACCAGACGTTGTCAACCCGCCCAAGGCGTGTCGCATCCGGGCCGGTCGTATAAACTCCATCCTCGTTCAGATTGCTCTGAAACCTCAAACTGAAGCTGTCGAAGCGAACGCCCGCCAGCACATCGATGTATGGCGTGATGGCGATCTGATCCTGAATATAGCCGGAGGCGACATCGAGGTCCGTACGCCGTCGACGCTGCATCTGAGTGAAAAACATCTGATTATAGACCGTCGGATTGAAGACCGTCGTCCACAAGACGCGATTCGCCCTCCTCGGCACCGGATCGTTCCACAATCCCCGATTGCGCCAATCGAAGCTCTTCTGATAGCCGAATTCAGCGCCGACAAGCACGGTGTGTCTGATATCGGGCGTCATTTCGAAGCCGTACGTCAGATCCGTCCTGTTGAAGATGTTCACTCTTGGCTTGTCGTTTCTGTATCCGCGCAATGGCACTTGAAGGTTGGCGTTGACGGCGCCGTCGTCGTCCGGAAAAGCCATTTCGGTTTGTCTGCCATAGCTGACAAAAGCCGTCTGATTATGGATGTTCAGGCCGAAATCCGTAGTGTGATCTTCGACGACGCGCACGGCGTCGAACCTGTTATGCACGATATTCGAAGGCATCCCGAACAGGTCACTGCGGCTCCCCCCGAACCACGGCTGACCAGGCTGAAGGACATAGTCTCCAACGACGATCCCGCCAATGGATGGGATGCCACGATCAGCCGTGCGGCGATCTGAAAAATGCTCATAGCTCGCGGTGACGAATGTCCTCTCGAGCGGCCGCCAAGTGAACGCAGGATTGATGCCATATCGCTCCAGCTTGAAATGGTCTCTGAAGCCGTACGAGTGCTCGTACATCCCGTTGAGACGGAAGGCCAGATCATTGTTGATCGCCTGGCCGACATCGGCCGTTAAGCGCTTCTGGGCAAAGCTGCCCGTATAAACCCAGAAATTACGAATCGTATTGAAGTCCGCCTTCTTGGTCACACGGTTGATGATGCCGCCGCCGCCGCCTCGGCCAAAGATAAGGGCGCTTGGCCCCTTCAGCACTTCGACGCTATCAATATTGTAAATATCGCGGAAATATTCTGCGTCGTCTCTCATCCCATCGACGTAAAAGTCGGCCGTCGTGTTTTGACCGCGAATAAGAACCTGGTCGCGGCTGCCTTCGCCCTGCGACACGACGACCCCCGGCGTATACTGCAGCGCCTGACCAAGGCTCAGGACAGCGCGGTCCTCCATCTGCTTTTTCGTAACGATGCTCACCGCCTGCGGAATATCCAGCAGCTTCGTGCTGGTCCGCGTGGCCGTGAAGGTTCCTGTGGCGAGATAATTGTCGACGCCCGTTGGGCCGCTCCTGAATGTCGCGTTCGTGAAGGTCGGCAGCGGGGTTGTGGCGGTACCCGAGCCCTGTTGACTGGCGCTGATGCGCGCCCGAGTGGCGGCCCCCGAACTCGACCTAGCGCGTCCATTGACCGCGCCTCTGGCGCCGACATCGATGACGGGCAGCGTTTGCTGGCCAAAGGCAGGGACAGCGATTGTCAAAGCCAGAAGCGAGATAGACGCAAACGGAATTCTACGCTTATTCCCCATTTCAACATTTCCTTGGCAGTCTACCGAGCGTTCCCGGCAACAAGCGCGCGTAAGATTCGGCTCCGAGTTCGCAGAAATGCGGTTCCGAGTTCAGCCTAGATGTTTTTATGCTGGCGAATGGCGCCGATCAATCGATTAAATCATTTAATATCAGCGTGTTGTATAAGCACAACACGGGAATATGTCTTGTCTTAATAGGGAACTTATCCCGAGTTTGGTAGCTTATATTCAGCGTCATCCTTGCTGACATCGACCTTCCCCGTGAGAAATTCCATAGAAGCGATTAGAGTCCGGCCCATTGCAGGCGGCGGGACGGCGAGAAGTCGGGTAAGAACCGCATATACTGGCTTTACCGCGAGGAAAGACTGACTAAGCCCCAAGCCTTTCAACGTGCTGTCCCAGACTACATAACGTTCAGGCTCAGGCTGCGCCGTGTCGGGCGTAAGAACGGTTAGCGCAGAATAGCCCGTGGGTGAGACCCTCAATCAGCGGGTCCAAGGTTCGAGCCCCTGTGCGCCCACCACTTAACCACTTAAAAAAGTATAGTCATTTGGCATGCCGATCCTGCGCCAGTTATTGGCGTCGGGCTGAAATAATTGAAAATGGGTGAAAGCGGCCCTGGACGATACGCGCTGACGTGGCTGCGCCCAGCATCTTTGCAAAATCTCTACGTTTCGCCACGACCGCCAACTAGGTGGATTAACCACCTCCAGGCAACGGCCTGTAGCTGCGGCCGATGTGAGGCAAAAAGGCCGAAAAAACTTAGATTTGGTCCTCTCAATCGGCGAAGGCTTGCTGGCGCGCTCGCGCACAGTGGTAACTCCCGCCCTATGATCGAGGCGCTGCTGAAACGCCGCTCAATATTGGTGCGTGAGCCGCAGATGATCCTGCGGGAAACCATTAGGCGGCGCCGCGCCAAGGACAGAGTCGCCAAGGACACCTCCTCAGGAGCAAGCAACTGTTTGCGCGCACTTGACTGCGTCACCTTCCGATCATCAAAAATTGCTCTAAGGTTTTCAAATTCGCACAACCGGTTCGAGGCGTAGCCCGTGACCAAGAGTATAACTCTTTCTCTAACGCGCGCGGTCGCTTAATATCCTGGTCCTAGCAGAGCGGGTCCGAGATGAAGATCAATTTTCTAACTAAAAGCATCGATCAGAACGACTTCGCCTCTCGAACAGCCATCGTGGCTATGGTCGCGGCGACGACCATGGCGGTCGCACTCGTCCTTTGGCAGCTGACGGACCTTCTCCCCGCGGTTTTCGCGACGATTCTCATGGCGCTCGCTTGGCATGGCGTCGCCGGGCGAGTTTCATCGCTTCTCGGTCTGTCGCGAGGCATGTCGCTTGGATTGGTCGCGCTCGGCGCGCTCGCTTCCATCGTTGTGGCGTTGATGCTGTTCGGCGGTCAACTCGTGCGTCAATATGACGAGGTTGCTCTCGACATTCCCGCTGCGATCGCCCTGCTGGAGCGCTTAGTAGAAGAGCACCCGTGGGGTCGTTTCGTTGAAAAATTCGTGGTGCACGTCGACTTTTCCAAAATGACGACCCCGGTCGCCCAACACTTCGGCGCGCTCCTCGGTTCTGTCGGCAGTGGCCTCGGCTATGGAATTTTCACGATCATAGGCGCCGCATACCTTGCGGCCGATCCCGGGAGGTACGCCGCTGGCGTACTCGCCTTGACGCCTGCGTCGCGGCGCACCGACATGGCGCTGTTTTTGGACCGGTCAGGCGCCGTCTTACGGCAGTGGCTTTTCATCCAACTCTATGTCGTCGTCATGAACGCGCTCTTCGCAGGGGCGGCTCTCTGGGCCTTCGGGGTTCCAGCGCCGCTGGCGCTCGCGACAATCAGCGGCGCACTAGCGTTCGTTCCCTATTTCGGCTCGATCATCGCGATGATTGTCGGGGTGCTGGTCGCGTTGCCGCACGGACTGGACAACGCGGCCCTTGCGGCGCTTGCGATCGGATCCGCGAGTTTCATCGAAGGCTATCTGATCACGCCCTATCTACAGAGCCGTTCACTTATGGTGCCGCCGGTTGTGCTGCTTTTCTGCATGCTTGCCTTCGCCTCGCTCTTCGGGACGATGGGCGTCGTGCTGGCGGTGCCCGCGACGGTCGTTCTGTCCATCGCGTACAGCGTCTTCGCCGAAAATCGATAAGAGTCGCGCGCGCCGCTCTCCATTCGAAGCGACGCGCGTCAATGAGCCAATATCTATTGTTTAACCTCAGGAGCTGTCTGCGTGGGACCAGTGCGTCGCACGCGGGCGACGCGCCTATGACGGCGTGACCCTCTCGTTGAACTTCGGGGCCGTGACACACGCGGCTGGTGATGGAAGGTCGTAAATTGCCGCTCGTTTGACTCCAGCGCCTCCGCATCGGAGGACGCGAGCGTCGCCGCGGGGATCACAGCGGCTGCAGAAAATAGCGCTAAGATGAATGAGCGGCGCGACAGTTTCCATTTCACCCTCCCAATTTTTTGTTTTGACATCCGCAATCCTGATCAGAATCATGATCGTCGTCAAGCCGCTGCACTTCGACATGTCTTTATGGTATCAGCCCCGAGGCGCTCGCTCGCAGACCTGAAAGGCTGGTTCCGCAAGAGCAATCGTCAAAGCATGAATCATGTCACGGACATTGCGGCGCACCGACATCGCCTATACCGACATCGCCTATTGAGAGATTGTTCAGGCAATGCCTGATGTTGATCAACGCCGCCGCCCGCCACATTTTTATGGTCTCCGGTCGCCGGAATAGCTTGTCCTCATGCGACAGAAGATTCCTGAGAAAGGCCGCCTGCCCCGCGTTAAAAACCTCCTTGGGAATCCAACTGAATTCAAAGCGTATGTCTTGAAAATTTGCAGCGAACTGCTCCCACGGCAGGGCAAGCGGACTGAGGTCCAGATCGACGAACAGGTCCAGATCTCGCGAGAACCCCACATAACGTTCTTTGCTGGCATTGGCTTCAAGGTGATTGGTCGTCGCCATAATCATTTCGCGGACAGCCTCGACGTCAGCTGAATTCATAAGCGTATAGCTTTGAAACAGATCAGCGCTGTCTTGAACGTTCAAAAAATCCGCCCGTCGGGATTCGCCTGCGCCGCGCGTTCGATAGACGACGTCGTGCCAGAAAATAGCTGTCGCGATTAGCTCGGGCCGCGCTGCGAGCGCGGCAAGTTCTTCGAATGCTTGCAAGAGGTCGCTGATATGGCGCCAACTATGGTAGGCGCGCCCGAAATCGCCATAAGCGGCGTCAAGCGCCTCCCAGGCTCCAGCCTGGTGGCTCGCTTGAAGTGGGACCCAGTAGCGACTTCTGATCTGAGGTGCGTTCATGTGATAGCTGCGGCGGTTCTGACTGGTGAAAAGATGAATGATTATTTCGTAGCCGGAGCGTGAAGGCGACAGCGTTTTTAGAGCCGCAACGGCGCTCCGCCGCCGTCCGCATTTTTTATAATGACACGACGGCTTGCTTGATCCTCAAAGAGCGCTCGACGAGAATGCGCGTCTAATCGCCACATGAACGACGCGTGCGGCGCTGCGAACCGCACCCTCATCGAGCTTTACGTGCGCCAATTACCTGAAAAGACATGCGTCGTTCGTCTTGCCGCTCCGTTCGCGAGAGCGATGCTGAGGATCGAGAGAGTGCGTTTGCATGCAGGAAGCTTGACTTTCCCGTGGTATCGACAAGAATTGAAAATCTTGAAGGGTAAGCAGTTTGCTTAAAGAAGGGGGAGTTTCCTCAATGCGCCGGGACCTGAAAACGCATTTGTTTGCGGTTATTTGTGCTTCGGTTTTATTTGCGTCAAGCCCCTCGGGCGCGGCGGTTTTGTCCACGACGGCAGATCTCAACGTCGTTGGCGCGTCGGCCTCTTCCTTCATACAGAAGACGACGCTCCACGCTCCTGCCGGACGCAAATGCATTAAATGGACCCGGACATGGAATCCGCGGCACGGAGTCGCGCGACGCCGATGTGTCCAATGGCGATAGAAAATGCATTGGCCTGGGAGTTAGCGGCCGGCTGATTTCGATCATCGGTCGGAACCAACCAAGCCTTTCGGGCGAAACGGACAAACAAAGGGGCCCGATCGGGCCCCTTTTTAATATCAGCACAAGAACTTTTCTGATTGCCGCATGTCGCGGATCGCCTGATCCAGCGTAGCGTCGACATGGATCGCCGTAGCCTTCTCCCTTGCGGCGCGCCGACGCCTCGGGCGCACGAGGCGCCAAAGCGCTTGAACCCTGACGCCAGCAAAGCGCATCGCGTCAGACCCGCTCCAATAGCGCGTCAAGATCGAGAGTCGAACAGACTCCGACGTCGCGCTCATGCCGATCAAGGAAATCTTGCGCCGACCGGCGACCTTCGTCGCGCAGCATGCAAAGAAAATCCCATTCGGCGATCAGTTTCGAAGACGCGCTGAGCTCCGTCATCATCTGTGTCGAGATCCGATGCATGCGCATGCCAGCCCAGCGTGAGCCCTCTCTGTCGCCGGGATTGGCGGCGCGGCGCAGCAAGGCGGCGTGCCCTTGCGTTCGATAGGATTGATCTGGACAAGGATTGTGTCCATCGATTCACATTCGCGAACCAGCGGCGTGATGGTTGGATTGCCGGAATAGCCGCCGTCCCAATAGGCTTCCCCGTCAATCTCGACGGCCTGAAACATGGTTGGCAGGCACGCCGAAGCAAGAAGCGCGTCCGGCGTCACGTCCGCGTTTGTGAACACGCGGCCGCGGCCGCTCGAGACGCTTGTCGCGGTGACGAAAAGCTTTATCCGCGCGCGCGCGAGCCGCTCGAAATCGACGGTTTCGGCGAGAATCTCCCGCAGCGGATTGACGCCCTTCGGATTGAGGTCATAGGGCGAAAATAGGCGCGACATGATGTCG
>WSXZ01000138.1 GCA_009773555.1 Methylocystaceae bacterium
ATTGTGGCTCTTTGTGATCCCCTTAGACGGCTCGAGCGTCTGGTCCTTATAGACCCGCGCCTTCTTCATGCAGTCCGCGATGCTCTTTTCCGTCCCCTCGCGTGGCGGATCGATCACAGGCACGACCGCTCCCGCCGTGGCGGCCCACAAGAAGCCGGCCACGGCGACGCCAAGGCTAAGCCGCATCGGCGACCTCCTTTCGGGCTTCGGTCCAATCGCAGAAGATGGGCACCCAGATGCGCGGATAATTCCCGACCCGCGCGCGCAATTCCTCGCATTCGGCGACCGTCTCGACATTGCCCGAGAGCACTTTCACAAAATCGGGCATGTCCGAAAGATCGAGACGCGCGATGACCGAGTCCTGGTCATGCTTGATCAAAAACTGATGGGAGTCGGGGTGGGTGTTGAGAACCCATTCGAATTCGCGTTCCGACAGCTTGAAGCCTTCGACATAGCTCGCGTGATCCGCCTTCGCATTCGGGAAGAAGATATTCGTCGGCGTTTGTTCGAGCAGCGTGTGCCCCATGGGCGACTGGATAATGTCTTTCGCCGACTGCGTTCCGAATCCGACAATGCCGTTGGCCTTACGGATGGTTTTCAGCTTGTCGTTGAGAAAGGACGCAAACTTGTCGTCGGTCAGGATTTTCCATCCCTCATCGATGAACAGCATCATGGGTGCGCCATCCATCATCGCTTCAATGCGGTGGAAAATGTAGCCGAGCGCTGCGGTGCGAATATCGTCGTCTTCGAGCACTTTCGTCATGTCGAAGCCGAAGACGCCGTTTGTGGCCGACCAGCGATCGACGTCATTATTGAACAGCCAGCCGCGCGCCTTGGTCCAGACGTCGAAGCGCGACGCGAGATCGTCCTGCCCCATTCGTTCGGCGCCACGCAGCAATTGCGCAACGTCGGAAAACCGGCGCTCGCGCGCGGGAATCGAGAAAATCTGGTCGACCGCGCATTCGATAATCCTGATTTGCTGCGCCGACAGGTCCGAGCCATCGCGTGGCCGGACCATGAAGCTCAGCAAGTCGTGGAGAAAGGCGCGGTCTTCGGCAGACCCCACCAGTTGCAGCGGGTTGAAGCCGGTTGGCACGCCCGGCGCCAGCACCTCATAGGAGCCGCCCATCGCCCGGATCAGCGGATCGGCGCCGCGATCCTTGTCGAAGAAGGCGACGCGCGGGCGCGGCGTGACACGCATCGCTTGCGCGAGCAGAAAGCCGAGCCCGACGGTCTTGCCGGAGCCGGTCGGGCCGACGACGGTAAAATTGCCAACCTGCCGTCGATGGAAGTTGAACCAATAGGGCGTCTGGCTCGTCGTCTCCAGGACCGAGATTGCCGGTCCCCAACGATTCCGGTCCTTCTGACCGACCGCGAAATTGTGAAGCGACGCAAAGCCGACGAAATTGCGCGAAGAAATCAGCGAGCGGCGCGCGATGTAGCCGAAATTTCCCGGCAGCTGCGCCCAGAAGCACGGCTCCGCGTTCATGTCTTCGCGAACGACGATCGTTCCGAAATTCTGCAGCTCCTGCGTCGCCGCCTGCACGCAAGATTCCATCTCGCGAATCGTGCGGCCGAGCGCGCAGACCGTCAGATGATGGTAGCCGAGCACCGTCGCGCCGGTGACCAGCTCATTGCGGGCGATTGTGATCGCCGCTTCGACTTCCGTTCCCGCTTCGTCGGAGGCTTTGATCTGGCGCTCGACCTTCGCAAGATGCGTCATGACCGGCGCGCGGTCTTCGAGGGCGAAGGACTGCGATACGATCAGTTCATGGGGAATGCGCAGCAGCCCGTCGAGCATCCCCGCCCCCGTATAGGCGGGATATTCGCGAACCGAGAGCATGGCCCCGAACCGCGTATTGGCCGATGAGGCGCCGCGCAGCTCCAACGCCTTTTTTCCGAAGGTGACACGTTTTGTCGGGAGATAGGCGTCGAGCGGCATACGCGGCAGCGCGAGGCTCAGCGGCGCGCCGCCATTGATGAGCATCGTCAGGAACTCGGCGATTTCGGAGCAGACGACGTCGTTGCGCATGACGCAGCCGAGGGCGCAGGGAGCATAGCTCGCCATCTCCTTGCAATAGTTCGCCGTCGTGTCTTTCAGTTCGCGGATCGCCTCGCGCTCGATTTCCTTTGTGTCGACGCCGAAGCCCTTGCGGAAGAGAGTCGCGGCCCTCTCCGCCATACCGACCTTGCCGACGAAGCCGCGCCGAATGATCGTCACATAGAGATCATTGACAAACATGCGCTTTTTCGCCTGTCCCGCCATATAGCGGCGATCCAGCTCCCGGCAGAACCAGTTGTCGAAAGCGCCGCCGATTTCGGGGACGACCTCCCGGCGTATCGTATGGCAATAGACGGCGTAGCGGCTATCGTTCATCGCGCGCAGGAGTGTGTTGCGTGCAGGAAATGACCGTCTTTGGTTTTGACGATCTGTTCCTCTATGTGGCGCAGATAGGGAATATGTTTCGCAATCGCGGCCTCTTTCGCCTCGATCGCGCCGAACGTTAGAGACCGCAGAATGTGCTTTGCGAGTTTCGCCACGTCGCCACCTTATGGCTGATAGGAGTCGCCGCCCCAAAATCGGTGATTGCGGGTAATCGGGCACTTGCCGAAGCGCGTCAGGATCACATCGACAAAACGATTGTCCCGAACCGTGAGCACATAGGCCACGGCATGGATCGGCGGAAACAGCAGGAACATC
>WSXZ01000019.1 GCA_009773555.1 Methylocystaceae bacterium
CCCTGCGGGGGCGTGAAGGCGCGATTTTAAGGCGGAGCGATAGCTAAAAGCGAGGCTTTGATGAAATTATTAATCACCGGGGGCGCGGGGTTCATCGGCTCGGCCGTTGCGCGCGCCGTCATCGGCAAGAGCGTCGATCAAATTCTCGTTCTCGACAAGCTCACCTATGCGGGCAATCTCGCCTCGCTGCGTCCCATCGCCGACAGTCCCCGTTTTTCCTTTCTTAAAGCCGATATTTGCGACGGCGCGGCAGTCGCGCGCGCCTTCGAGGATTTTCGGCCCGACGTCGTCATGCATCTTGCCGCCGAAAGCCATGTCGATCGCTCGATCGATGGGCCGGCGGCCTTCATCGAAACCAATGTCGTCGGCACATTTGTCATGCTGCGGGCGGCGCTCGACTATTGGCGCCAGCTCGATCGCGCCCGCGCGGGCGCCTTCCGTTTCCTGCATATCTCCACCGATGAGGTTTTCGGCGCCCTTGGCGCGGAAGGCCTCTTCTGCGAAGACACGCCCTATGCGCCGACGTCGCCCTATTCGGCGTCGAAGGCGGGGTCGGATCATCTTGTGCGCGCCTGGCGCCACACATATGGTCTTCCGACGATCATCACCAATTGCTCCAATAATTACGGACCCTATCATTTCCCGGAAAAGCTCATTCCGCTCACCATCATCAACGCGATCGAGGAGAAGCCGCTGCCGGTCTACGGCCGCGGCGAGAATGTGCGCGATTGGCTTTATGTCGAGGATCACGCCTCGGCGCTGATGCGCGTGGCGCGGGAAGGCGAAGTCGGCGATTCCTATAACGTCGGCGGACGCAATGAATGGCGCAATATCGACGTGGTCGAAGCGATCTGCGAACTGATGGACGAATTCCGTCCGCGGCGCGCCGGATCGCATCGCGATCTGATCGCTTTCGTCGCCGATCGGCCGGGACATGATCTGCGCTACGCCATCGACGCCTCCAAGATCGAGCGCGAACTCGGATGGCGGCCGGCCGAGCGATTTGAAACCGGTCTTCGAAAAACAGTGCGATGGTATCTCGATAATTCAGCTTGGTGGCAAGCGATCCGCTCGGGCACATATCGGGGCGAGCGGCTCGGCGTGCTTGCCGAGCAAGATGAAGACGCCGTCGCCTGACGCGCGACAGGGGGGCTGTTTGTTTGAAGATCTCGAGCTTCCGGGGCTGAAGCTCGTTACGCCTAGAAAATTTGGCGACGAGCGCGGCTTCTTTTGCGAAACGCATAATGAAAAGACCTGGGCGAACGCCGGATTGAATTTCGACTTTGTCCAGGACAATCACTCATTGTCCCGCGACGTCGGCACGGTGCGCGGCTTGCATTTCCAGACCGCGCCCTTCGCGCAGGACAAGCTCGTTCGCGTGATCAGCGGCCGCATTCTCGACGTCGCCGTCGATCTACGGCGGTCTTCGCCGACGTTCGGGCGTCACGTCGTCGTCGAGCTTTCGAAAGAGAACTGGCGTCAGCTGTTCATTCCCATCGGTTTCGCGCATGGTTTCGTCACGCTCGAGCCCGATACGGAAGTCATCTACAAGGTGACGAATTTCTATTCGCCGCAGCATGATTGCGGCGTCGCCTGGGACGACCCTGACATCGGGATCGCGTGGCCGGCCGCCGCCGAAAGCGTCGTGCTGTCGGACAAGGATCGCAAATGGCCGCGGCTGCGCGATCTGACGGAGGTTTTCGCGTAGAGTGGGCAGGATGAAACGCATCGCCGTCACGGGGCTCACCGGCCAGGTCGTCAGCTCGCTCATCGAGCGCGCGCCGAGAGGCGTCGAAATGCTCGCGCTCGGCCGCCCCAGCTTCGATCTCTCTTCTCGCGACATGATTCTCGCGTCGCTACGCAGCGTGCGCTGCGACGCCATCATCAACGCCGCCGCCTATACCCAGGTCGACAAGGCGGAGAGCGAGCCCGACGTCGCCATGCGCGTCAATGGCGCGGGCGCAGGCTTTGTCGCCGAAACCGCCGCCGAATTGAAGGTGCCGCTGCTGCATCTTTCGACCGACTATGTCTTCGACGGCGCGCTTAATCGTCCCTATCGCGAAGACGACGAACCCGGCCCGACCGGCGCCTATGGGCGCTCGAAGCTCGAAGGCGAAAGGCAGATTGCGGCGCGCTGCGAAAATTCGGTCATTTTGCGCACCGCCTGGGTTTACAGCCCTTTTGGAGCGAATTTCGTCAAGACGATGCTGCGTCTTGGCGAGACGCGCGACGAAATCGGCGTCGTCGCCGACCAGATCGGCAATCCAACGAGCGCGCTCGATATCGCCGACGCGCTGCTCGCCATCGCCGAAAGGCTGGTCGACGATTCCGATGCGCGCCTGCGCGGCGTTTTCCACATGACCGGGCGGGGCGAAGCCAGCTGGGCGGACATGGCGGACGCGATCTTTTCCGCGGCGGAGACGAAAGGCCGCCGGCCCGTGCGCGTCAAGCGCATCGCGACGGCAGACTATCCGACGCCAGCCCGGCGCCCGGCGAATTCAAGGCTCGACAACGCCAAGCTCGAAGCCAGCTACGGCGTCGCGCTGCCGAAATGGCGAGATTCCGTGAACGCCTGCGTCGCCCGATTAATTCCAAACTGAATAGGATTCTCATGCGCGGCATCATTCTCGCCGGAGGAAGCGGCACCAGGCTGCATCCGATGACGCTCGTCACGTCGAAGCAATTGCTCCCCGTCTACGACAAGCCGATGATCTATTACCCACTCAGCACGCTGATGCTCGCCGGCGTGCGTGAGATCTTGATCATCACCACGCCGGAGGATCTGCTTTCCTTCAAGCGGCTGCTCGGGAGCGGCGCGCAATGGGGCCTGTCGCTGTCCTACGCCGTGCAGCCGCGGCCGGAGGGGCTGGCGCAGGCCTATCTCATCGGCGCCGAATTCGTCGATGGCGAACCCTCGGTGCTCATCCTTGGCGACAATATCTTCTACGGCCATGGCCTGCCGGAAGTGTTGAGCGAGTCTTCGCGCAACTCGGCCGCGGTATTCGCCTATCATGTGCGCGATCCGGAGCGTTACGGCGTCGTCGAATTCGATTCAGCCGGTCGCGCAATCTCGATCGAGGAAAAACCGACGCGGCCGCGATCCAATTGGGCGGTGACAGGCCTTTATTTCTACGATGAACGCGCGCCGGAATTCGCGTCGCAACTGAAGCCTTCGCCGCGCGGCGAATTGGAGATCACCGATCTCAACCGCATCTATCTGGAGCTTGGCGAACTGCAGGTCGCCCGACTCGGCCGCGGATTCGCCTGGCTCGACACCGGCACGCCCGAGGCGCTGATCGAAGCCAGCGAATATGTGCGCGCCATCGAGCAGCGGCAGGGACAGCGCGTCGCCTGCCTCGAAGAGATCGCCTTCCGCGCCGGGTGGATCGACGCCGCGCAGGCGCGCGCCGCCTCGTCAAAACTCTCCAAAAGCGGTTATGGTCAATATATCTCGCAGGTGCTCGCGGAAATGGAGCGGGAGGTTTCGCCGGTCGCATAGAGCGGCGAAGCCGCGGCGCGGCGCAGTTCAGCGGCGAGGGTTTTGGGATCGAAGCGACGCATCGCATCGGCCGGCGGCGCTGAGTGACGCCGACGCGGAACGATGGCGCCGACGAAAGGCTCCATTCTCGCGACAGTGTCCTCGATCAGATCCGCAAGCGATGCGGGATCGAGCCGCGCGGGCGAAACGATGTTGTCGAAACGGCGACGCAGATCCTTCCCCGCGAAAGCGTTGGTGATTGTCGCGAGCCCGGCTTCCGCCATTTCGAGCGGCGGGTAGCTCGGGTGGGGAGAGATCATCAGCGAAACGCCGACAAGTGCGCGACTGAGATGGTCGGCGTAGTCATCGAGCCGGGCCTTCCCGCCGACGGTGGCGTTCTGCACCGGATAGAGAAGCGAGTCTGGAAAATCTTCGCCGAGAAAAACAATGTTCCAGCGGCTCGCCCGAATCGGATCGCGCTGCTGCCAGATGACAAGCGCCGCGCAAATCAGCTCGAAGGCGTTGCGCGCGACGGTTTCCCGACCGTAAACAAGCATCGTCGGCTCCCGCGCGACGTCTGTAAGCCGCTCGCCAATGCGTTCGTTGAGCTCGTAGGGAACATAATAGGCGTCACGGAACCGATATTTCTCGGTCATGACTGAGAATAGCTCTTCGGAGTTGACGATCGCGATCGTCTGATCGCCGTGATGATAGGTCGCTTCGGCAAGACTGGACTTAGCGCCGCGGCCATAGAAGTTCGGCTCGTCGTCCTGAATGAGGTAAATGAACGGACGCCCGCCGCCGAAATAGCGGGCCCGCTCGCACTCCATGGCCAGTGCGAATTCCGCGGTCCACCAAGCGGTCGCGAAAAAAATGTCGTTGTCGCGCACGTTCAGCCTGCCGCCTTCCCGTTCATTGGCGTCGACGAGCGCAGCTCTTTCAGTATCGAGACTGGCCGCATAGGGAACCGGCGTATAGCCGGACAGCGTCGCATAGGCTTGGGGTTCGATATCTGCGTCGGTCACTACGATGCGCGCATCGAACTCATCGCCGAGTTCGGCGAGCAACGCCGAGAAGAGCTTCATCGCGGTGGCGATCCCGCCAAAGGTCTGCTGCGGATTAACCGTCGGGGTCAGCAGCGTCAGGCGCGGCCGATCGTTGCGCGACGGATAGGAGAGCAGAGGCCGCGTTTCGGCGATCGGTGTTGCATAGGGATGAAAATTGGAGTCGACGCATGCGAGCGCGGGTTGGAAGACCTTAAGCCGATGCTCCGCGAGGTCGTCGACGCTGCGCACGGGCAGCAGCGTATGGCCCATCGGATAGAGATCGCGCTGCGCGACTTTGAGCCATTCGAAGCCGCGCGACTCAGCAATCATCAGCAGAGAACGTTCGATGGCGTGCGCCAGGGTGCCGTCAACCTGTCCGCTCTCAGGCGGGAAGTCGGCGAAACCGATGTCGATGTCGAGCAGCGGGCGGATCGCAGCGGTCCTGCCCCAGAACATGGAGCCGGAGGGAAATTCGAGCGTGAGGTTCTTGTCGATCTCGATGTTCATCCGCTTCAACAGATTGCGCGCGAGATCGTAGTCGTAGCCCCAGTTCAAAATGCCGCGCAGTTCGAAAAGATGCTGCGGAAATACGACGCCGAGCCGCGGATCGTCGAACAGCGAAAGAATCGAGCGCACGATGCGCTCGGACCCGAGGAGGTTGTCGATGAGATAGTCGCGCCAGCGCGCCAGCGCTTCACCGCCGTGGGGCGAGCGCTTGGTATGAACGTGGATGAACAGTTCGTAATTGGCGTAGACGTCGCGAAACCCGAAGAATTTGGCGGCGATGTCGCGCCCGCGATTCGGGCAGATACGCGTCAAAACCTTGCCCTTGCGCCAGTCGGCGCAACCTCGTCGACCGCCCGCTGCTTTTCCTCGGTGTCCGTCGAGACGCAAAGATCCAGCGCGCCGGGAACGTTATGCAGCTTTTCGAGGACAAGCGGCAGCACGTCCGGATAGAAGGCGTGGACGACGGCGACGATCGAATGCGCGCGTTTCGGGCCCGCGTCATAGGCGAAAGGCGTCTCGAGCGCGAAGTCCATTTCATTGACCGGACGGCGGGAGGGAACGACCCCATCCGGCTTGGTCAACTCATAAGTGTAGTAATAACTGATCGCCGCCTGACGCAGCGGGTCGTTGATCGGATTGCGTCGCCGGCCAAGCGGCGGATCATATTGCGCGGCGATCTGGCGCAATACGGCGCCGCAGGCGGCGCGCAGCCCCTGTTCGCGCAGGAAGCGTGGACCGTCCCGCAAAAGATCGCGCGGCGCGAGAAACACGCCGACCGGCGAATCGATCAGCTTCGCCAGTTCGCGCATCGCCGCGCCGTAAAGCGCCACGGCGCCGCGTGTCGCCAAGATAATGTAGCCGTTGCGCAGATGGCGGCGCGCCCATTGCAGCCTGGTTTCGGATTTCTTTTCCGTCATGCGGGCGCCTTCCAGTCGAGCTTGGGCAATTGGGGCGGTGGAAATTTACGAAAATTCAACCGTCTCTGGCTTAAATGAAAAACGTTTGTCTCGCCATGACTTAGCCAGAAATTCGGCGTAACCAAGGCCCGCGGCGCGCTAGGGGCTGCGCCGGGGGAATGTGACGGAATACGACCGTCCCGCCGCTCGGGAATCATGATCAAGCTTGACAATGTCTTTAAATATTATCGCTCGCACGGCCACAGAAAGGTCGTGCTCGATCATGTCAGCCTCGACTTCGCCGCTGGCCGCAGCTACGGCATTCTCGGCGTCAATGGGGCCGGAAAATCGACTCTGATGCGCCTCCTCGCAGGCACCGAGCTGCCCAACGGCGGCCGGGTCGTGCGCTCCTCGCGCGTCTCCTGGCCGCTGGGGTTTTCGGGCGGGCTGCACCCGATGCTCAGCGGACGCGAAAACGTGAAGTTCGTCGCGCGCGTGTACGGACAGGACGCGCGCAAGGTTATCGACTTTGTCGAGGACTTCGCCGAGATTGGCGCCTATATCGACGCTCCGATTCGCACCTATTCGTCCGGCATGATGGCGCGTCTCGCCTTTGGCCTTTCGCTCTCGATCGAATTCGACTGCTATCTCATCGACGAGGTCACCGCCGTCGGCGACGCGCGCTTCGCTGCGCGGTGCCAAGAGGAGTTCTCCAAGCGCCGGCGAACGGCGGACGTTATCATGGTGTCGCACGCCATGACGACCATTCAGCAATATTGCGATCGCGGCATGGTGCTGGCGGGCGGGCGAATGCACGTCTTCAACAGTGTCGACGACGCGATCGAACTTTATAAGAAGCTCAATGCCTGAAGCCGTTCACGCCCAGCAGCCGGAGATCACGGTCGCGCTCGCCGAGCCCGAGCGGGGGCCGCTGAGCCCGCAGGACGCTAGCTTCAAGGCGAAGTCGATCTCGCGCGCGCTGCGCAGGGCCGCGAACAAATCCCGCGCGCCGACGAGCGTCATCGCCGGGGGCGGCGGCTTCCAGGCGCGGCGAGGCGACCGCGCGTTCCGCCTCGGCGTCCTCGCCAGCTTCGCCGCCTTCGTCGTTGCCCCGTTCCTCATCGCCTCGATCTATTGGGGTCTGATCGCCAGCAAACAATATGTGACCGAAACCAAATTCGCGCTGCGCGCCGGCGAAGCGTCGAGTCTCGATCTCTTGAGCGGAGGCGCCATGGGTTCGCAGGCCTCTCAGCAGATGCAGGACGCGCAGGTTCTCGTCAATTTCATCCGGAGCCGCTCGATGGTCGAAGCGCTCGACCGAAAGGTCGGCTTGCGCGCCATGTTCGCGCGTTCCGGAGTCGACTATTTTTCGAGTTTCGATCCGGAAGATTCGGTTGAGGAGCTGGAAAAATACTGGAAACGGCGGATCGACGCGAGCCTCGACATGATGTCCGGCATCATTTCCATCAATGTGCGCGCCTTCACGCCACGCGATTCGCTCGCCATCGCACAGAACGTCACCGACCTTTCGGAACGGCTGGTTAATGAACTGTCAACGCGCTCCAGGCGCGATGCGCTGGCGCAGGCGCGCACGGAACTGACGCGCGCCGAAGAACAGTTGAAGAATGCGACTGGCTCCATGCGCGACGCGCGCAATACCGAGGGCGTGCTTGATGCGCCCGCGGCGGCGGAGGCGATCAACAAGCTCATCACCACGCTTCGGCTTGAACTCGCGGCGACGCAGGAAGATCTCGCGCTGCACAACGACTCGGCGACGTCGGACTCGCCTCAAGCGCGCCTGCTCACCGCGCGGGTTCAGAGCCTCAAGAGCCAGATTGACGAATATTCGACGCAAATCGCCGGCGGCGGCGAGAGGGGGGAGGGCTCTCTGGCGCAGCGTGCGGGCGTGCTTTCCATGCATCAGATCGAGCTTGATCTCGCCCGGCAAAGATACGCGCTCGCCGCCTCGATGTTTGAAAACGCCCGAGTCGATCTCGAAACGCAGCGCGCCTATCTCGTCTCCTTCCTTCGCCCGACGCTTGCGGAAAAATCTCTCTATCCCCGGCGTTGGATCGAATGGGGCATTATTGTCGCGCCGGCGACGATCGGCTGGCTGGCGCTCGTCGCCGTGGCCTTCCTTGTCCGCGATCATATGGCCAAATAGCGGGCGAGGCGGCGGGGCCGAAACGCGGATCGGCGGCGCTTATCCGTTGAGATGGAGCGATCGTGTTTTTCAATATTGACGCCGACGACGGCGCCGCCATTGGTGGCTGGCTCGCGCCGGATAATCCTTCCGCCGTTCCGAAGATCCTGGTCCGCAGACCGGGAGAAGAAGACATTGAAATCTCGGCGACCGTTCAGCGTCCGGACGTGCGCGACCTCGGCGTTCACGCCACCGGTCTCGTTGGCTTTCTGATCGACGACAAGATGATCCAGGGCCTGCCGGGCGTCGAGGATATCGAACTGCTCGAAGCCGACACCGGAATTCTGATCTACCGGCGATTCAAGAAGGAACGGCATCTCGAGCGCAAATTTTTTCTGTTCGACGGTTCGATTCGCCCCATCGAGAAATTGGGCGGACGGTCGAGAAATCTGTTCACGCTCACCTACCCGTCGACCGAGCGCTACGCCTTCGAGACCATGCTCGTGCTCATTAACAACAGTTTCAACAAATCAATCTTCATGTCGGGGCGCTCGAGCTTCCCGCGCTACGCGCATTTTCTTTCCAATGCGAAATTCACCACAGCGGCGCTGTTGAGCGACCCCTTCGAGGAGCTGGCGCAGCGATTGGTGATCCTCAGCCTGATCCAGAAGTCCGATTCGACGCATATGCTGCCGCTGCTCTTCACCGGGCTGACGGCGTTGACCGATTTTGTTCGCGACCTGCCGCTCGAAGATCCGAAAGGCATCCTCGCGAAATTCCGGAATGTCACCGATGAGGAGCGTGAGGCGCTCATAAGCCCGATGACGCGAATGTTCGGCTGCATCCCGGGCGAGACGCCGGAGCGCCGTCACGTTCCGGCCGCGCTCGAAAACCTGGCGTCGATGGAGCTCGTTGGCGTGCGCAGCCGGTTTCGTGATTTCAGCGCGCTGCTCGCCGGCATCCTCGGTCACGACCTCACCGGCGACTATGAACCGGTGGTGCATCCTTCGATCAGCGCGCTGGCCGATCGGCTGTCGCGCATCAGCCTCGTCGCGGACCTTCTTGAAGCCGATTTGGCGCTCTATTCCTTCGCCGAGGAATCGGTTGTCTCCGCGCTCTCCGATGACGCCGACGTCGTCGCGCGGGACACTCAAACCATGTGATCGTCGATGCTCGCGACGATCAGCGAAATCGCCGCCCAGGCGACGAGCAGCGCGCAAAACAGCAGAATGGTGTTCGCCGTGGCTTTCGGGTAACTCGCAGATTCCGGCAACGTCGGCTCGACGATCGTCAGGAGATAGAGCTGCTGTTTTGCAAGTTCCTGCCGCGCGTGATGGTAGGAGGTCTGCGCGATCGAATAGAGCCTTTCAGCGAATTGCTCGTCGAGCTTCAGGCGCTCATAGGACGCGATCTGCGAGGAAACGGCGTCGGCGCCCTGCGGGTCCGTAAGCTTCTTCTTGAGGTCCGCGATCTGCTGGTCGATCGCGGCAAGACGCGTGCGTTGCAGCCGTTGGCTGGGCGCATCGCTGGAGAGCGACGAAGAAAATGTCGAAAGCGCGTTGACGATGTCCATACGCTCCATCATGAGCTTGCCCAACAGTTCGCCAATGCTTGTCGCGCGCGAACTCGGGTCGATGATGACGTTCTTGTTGCGGAACTGAAGCGTCTTCTCGCGCGCGTCGGCGAGCATCTGACGGGACAGCGTGACTTCGAGTTCGGCACGGCTCAATGCGTCGGTGCGATTGCGCACGGTGATCTTGTTGACGAGTTCCTCGCTGAGCCTGACGATATCGCGCGCGACGTCGAGCGCGTCCTTGGGCTGGAATGCGTCGGTGCGCACGGTCAAAATGCCGGAAAGGGTGTCGACGCTGGCCGAAATATGACTCAGCCAATATTTCCAGATTTCTTCGGCGTTGGCGTTTCTGCCGAGCCGCGAAAAATAGTCGATGCCGGAGCCCGCAAACTTTTTCTCCATGTAGTCGCGGCCGCCGAGGTCGGCGACGATGGCGCGGCTTTTCACGTAATTGAGCACCATGAAGGCGTCCTGCGAGGACGTATTGGCGCCCCCGCCCGTCAGCTTGGTGATCATCGACGCCGCGTCGGTCCCCGATTTTTTTTCATGTTGGGCGCGCACGGTCAGCCGCGTCTCGGCGACGTAGCGCTCCGACTGCCAGAAGCAGGCGTAAAGCCAGAACAGGAAAGTCGGCAGAACGACGGCGAAGATAAAGCTGCGTCCGAGCAGCCCGCCGCCCGCGTCCGCCCTGGCGGTCGCCAGTTTCTCCGCCATGCCCTCGAAGCTTTCGCGAATCAGCGTCGGCAGGCGGCTTGCGGCGTCCTTTGTCGTCAGCGGCGCCAGAATCTCCACCGCCTTGGTCGACGAGAAACGCGCCACGTTCTGAGCAGTGGCGATCACTTCTGACAGTTTAGGCGGTCTCGGAGCCCTATGCGTGCTCATCTACCCTCAAGTCGCTGACCTGTTCATGCGCTACGCATGTTAACTGAGGCTGAATCGCCTGAGCGCGTTGACGCGGCGTCGGTCCCTGGCGGCCCTATCATTCGGGCGGAGCAGACAGTTTTCCCGCGCCGCAAATTAAGCGGGTCGGGGCCCCGGCGCAAGCGAACAACATCACGGTAAAGCTTCGCTATTAGAGTAAAGAGACAGCCCCGGATGGAAATGCGGATCGTCGCGAATGACGGCGCGCCAGCGTTCGTAAAACGCGCGGCGCTCGGTCTCGTAGACGCGTTGCAGACGCAGCGCGCCGCCGCCGCGGCTCGCCGACTGACGATGGATAAGAATCGTCTGCGTGTGGCAGATCGTGCGCCAGCCTCGCGCCGCCAGTCGCAGGCATAAGTCGACGTCGTTCAACTCGACGGGAAGATTGATCTCATCGAAGCCTCCGACGGCGTCGAATTTGTCTCGTTCGATCATCATGCAGGCGCCGGTCACCGCCGAGACGTCGTGCGGCAAGACATTTCGGCTCATCCAGCCGCGATCGTCTTCTGTCACGCCGGCGCCGAAATGGCCTGCGACGCCGCCCATGCCGAGCAGGACACCGACGTGCTGAACGCGGCCGCCGGGATAAAGGAGCTTCGCGCCCACGGCGCCGACATCCGGCGCCGATGCAAAAAAGAGCAGCCGTTCGATCCAGTCCGGCGTCACCACCTCGGTGTCATTGTTGAGGAAAATTAGGTAGTCGCCGCGCCCCGCGCCCGCGCCGGCGTTGCACAGGGCGGAGAAATTGAAGGCGCCTGACTTGTTCAGGACCTTGAGCCGCGAATCCTTCGCTTGCAGCGCCTGCAGCAACGCCTGTGTGCGCGGCTCGACGCTGTCATTGTCGACCACGATGACGTCGAATTGTGGATAGAGACTCTTGCGCAGCAGGCTGTCGAGACAGGGCGCGAGCAGATCGATGCGGTCGCGCGTCGGAATGATGACGGTCACCGCAGGCGGGGGGCCGCGGAACACAGCGTCAATCGTCGTTCGTCGCCCGCTCGCCGCGCGCGCAAGGCGAAACAAGGGCCGGCGCAGCGCGCCGACGACGTCGTGTCCCGCGCGTGACAGCAGCCGGTCGATCAGTTCGTCGGCGCCGGCTTCGATCCAGTCGGACTCCGCGGCGAGAAGGCTTGCGCGAACGCAGGCCGCGCGGCCGACATAATTTTCAAAACGATGAAGCGTCGGGCTCCAGCCGGGTTTGTAGATCGGGCGCAAGGCGTCGCCTTCGCCGACGGTTTCATCCGCATAGGCGATGGCGTGCTGCGGATGGCGGGCGAAATGTTCGACAAAGCAGGCGCAGGCGTGGGGCGCCAGACGATCTCCGGCGACGAGCGGCAGCACGAGATCGCGACCGTCGAATTGCGCCCCGTCGGTCTTTGTGAAAACGGCGCAGTGCGGATAGGTTTGCGCCGCGACGCTTTCCCACGTCGTTTCAATGTCGCGCGGCGACGCGCCGCGGGCGTCGACCAGCGCGACCACTTTCGGCGCCTTTGCCCATTCGCTCCGAGCCCGGTCGAAGTCGGGGTCGCTCTCGCGCGTTCGCGCGGCGCGCCAGGACGGGTACGTCGACATCGGCGCGGCGCCGAGCGCCCAGCGCCAGTTGAGCTCCGCTTCCTGCGTCAGTCCGACCATATCGGCCGACAAAGCGAAGAACAGACGCTTGGGCGCCGCCGACGCTTGGCGCAGCGCCTCGATGCGGCCCAGCGGCCGCGCGCCCAATATGCGGAAGCTGAAGGCCCCGGAACGATTGGTCGGGCTGATCCAGACCTCGGTCGTCTCGCGCGGAACGCGCCCGATCCAAAGCCCAACGCCTTCGCAAGGCGATGGCAGAATGTGCTCTTTGAATTCCTCGCCAATCCAAAATCGCAGGATCGGCCGCACCGGCGCGTCATAGACGCTCGCCGTATAGCGAAGTTCGACGAATCTCCCAGGCGGAAATCCCTTCAAGCCGCAAAAGCGCAGCCAAGGCTCCTGCGACAGCGCAAGGAAGCCGTCTTGCTCGCGCCGAACGTCGCGCGCGGGCTCCAAGGAAATGGGGTCGCTCGCAGCGTCTGACGGCGGCAATTCAGCGCCCCCCTGTGGCGCAAACGCGCAAACTATAGGAGTCGGCGACGATTCCAGCGTCGGAAAACGAACGCGCTTCGATAATAGTCTCCACAATGTCGCATTTGGCGGCCGCGCCCGAACGACCGGAACAAAAGAATTACGTCAGAACCCGGCGGGAAACTATGGGCGCATCGCCGTGAGGTCAACACGCGCGCTTTCGAGCGATTCTCGCAAAATTGGATGTGAATTCAGAGGCCGCAATGCGCGGGCTCTTAGCATCTGCGTGCGGCGATTGGTCGAGCCGAGACGGGACGCGACGCCTGCCATTGGATGCGGCAGGGCAGGGTCTCGCGTTTACTGCGTTTGTTTGCGGGTTCCTCGTCAAATAGCAGTAAAGAACGAATTCATGGGCCGGAACGGGAGAATTGACATGGCGGCTCGGACGCCGACCTCGCTTGGTTGGCGACGATCGGCTAAGCGACAGTTTCAAGATTTCTTGATTTTTCGCCCTTCCCCTGCCATATAGGGCCGATCTTCATCTCATAAGGATCATTCTCGGATGATCGCCGATTGAGAGTGGGGCCCTCCGGGGACCCGCTCTTTTTGCTTTACTCCGTTCGAGAGCTTCAAGGACAGCGCTTGACGCAAAACGCCGCCGCCAGCACGACCTTTGACGAACCGCGTCTCACCAGTGAGACCGGCGTCGTCGCGCGCGTCGCGCATCTTGTAGAGCCGGTGCTGGCGCAGTTGGGCTACCGACTTGTGCGCGTGCGGCTCTTGCAGCAGAACGGACCGATTCTGCAGATCATGGCGGAGCGTCCGGACGGAACGATGACCGTTGATGATTGCGAGGCGGCGAGCCAGGCGCTGTCGCCCGAACTCGACGTCGCCGATCTCATCGCCACTGAATATCGCCTGGAGATTTCTTCTCCGGGCGTCGATCGCCCGCTGGTGCGTCTGTCGGATTTTCACCGCGCCATCGGTCATGAGGTGAAGATCGAACTCACTCATCCCGTGGCGAGCGGACGCAAGCGTTTTCGTGGCGTCATTCGCGGCGTCGAAGGCGAGGGACAAGGCGCGACGCTGGCGCTGGAGCGCACCGACGCGCGCTCGGATGAAGAAAAAGCCGTGACGCTGCCGCTCGCCGATCTTGACGAAGGCCGGCTGGTGCTGACCGAGTCGCTCATTCGCGAGTCGCTGCGGACCGGAAAGCTCCAACAGACGGAAGAGAAGCAGGAGGAGGCGGACGCGGAGGAGCGTCCGCGCCGCGGACCGGGACGCTTTCGCGGCCCCTCGCAACAGAAGCAAAAACCGCTGGCTCCGGCCGGCGTGCAAACCCAGTTCAAGAAGGCCGGCGGCAAACCAAAGCCCCCCGGCCGTTCGAGGGGAGACTAACAATGGCCGTCAGCGCCAACCGACTTGAGATTTTGCAGATCGCCGAAGCCGTCGCGCGCGAAAAATCGATCGACCGTTCGATCGTCATCGCGTCGATGGAGGACGCGTTGCAGAAGGCGGCGCGCTCGCGCTACGGCCAGGAAACCGAAGTGCGCGCCGAGATCAATTCCAAGACGGGCGAAGTTCGCTTCTCGCGGCTGCTGCTCGTCGTCGACGAGGTCGAAAACGATTCGACGCAGATTTCGCTCGCCGAAGCGCGCAAGCGCAATCCGGCGGCGCAGTCCGGCGACTGGATCTCGGAGACGCTGCCGCCCTTCGACTTCGGCCGCATCGCCGCGCAGTCTGCAAAGCAGATTATCGTGCAGAAAGTGCGCGAGGCCGAGCGCGACCGCCAGTATGAAGAATACAAGGATCGTATCGGCGAAATCGTCAACGGCGTGGTCAAGCGCGTCGAATACGGCAATGTCGTCATCGACCTTGGCCGCGGCGAAGCCATTATCCGCCGCGACGAGATGATCCCGCGCGAAATGTTCCGCCCGGGCGATCGAGCCCGCGCCTATGTCTATGATGTGCGCCGCGAGCAGCGGGGCCCGCAGATCTTCCTCTCGCGCACCCATCCGCAATTCATGGCGAAGCTGTTCAAGCAGGAAGTGCCGGAGATCTATGACGGCGTGATCGAGGTGAAGTCGGTCGCCCGCGATCCGGGTTCGCGCGCCAAGATCGCCGTGGTGTCGCGCGATTCCTCGATCGATCCTGTCGGCGCCTGCGTCGGCATGCGCGGCTCCCGCGTTCAGGCGGTCGTCGGCGAGCTGCAGGGCGAGCGCATCGACATCATTCCCTGGTCCGCGGACGCCGCGACCTTCATCGTCAATGCGTTGCAGCCCGCGGAAGTGGTCAAGGTCGTCCTCGACGAGGACAGTTCACGCATCGAGGTCGTGGTGCCGGACGATCAGCTGTCGCTCGCGATCGGCCGACGCGGCCAGAATGTGCGTCTCGCCTCACAGCTGACCGGCTGGGACATCGATATTCTCACTGAGGCCGAAGAGTCGGAGCGCCGGCAGAGGGAATTCGTCGAGCGCACGAAGTCGTTCATGAACGCCATCGACGTCGACGAGGTCGTCGGGCGGCTGCTGGCGTCCGAGGGCTTCCGTTCGGTCGAGGAGCTCGCCTATGTCGAACTTCCTGAACTCGCGACGATCGAAGGCTTCGACGAGGATACCGCCGCCGAAATTCAGAACCGCGCCAAGAACTATCTGGAGCGCATCGAGGCGGAGAACGAAGAGCGCCGCAAGGCGCTGGGCGTCGCCGACGACCTGCGCGAGATCGAGGGCCTGACGACCGCGATGATGGTGAAGCTCGGCGAAAACGACGTGAAGACGATGGAGGATTTCGCCGGCTGCGTGCCGGACGATCTCGTCGGCTGGAGCGAGAAGAAGGATGGCGAGACGGTCAAGCACGAGGGCTATTTCGAGGGCATTGACCTGTCGCGTGAAGAGGCTGAAGCGATGATCATGTTCGCGCGGGTGCGCGTGGGCTGGATCGAGGAGCCGGTGGCGCCGGCCGAGGTCGAGGCTGAAGCTCAGGCGGAAGGCGAATAGCGGATTGATCGAGGGCATGACGCGCGAGCCGCACGTTTCGGAGAGGACCTGCATCGTGACGCGCCAGAGCGGCGCGCCCGAGGCGATGATCCGCTTTGTGCGCGGGCCGGACGGCGCGCTGGCGCCCGACATCAAGGCGCGGCTTCCGGGCCGCGGCGTCTGGGTGACCGCGCGCGCCGACGTCGTTGCGCAGGCGGCGCAAAAGCGTCTGTTTGCGCGCGCGCTGAAGACACAGATCGACGCCGCGCCGCAATTGGCCGAGGACGTTGACCGATTGCTCGAAGCTGATTGTCTGCAGATGCTGTCGCTGGCCAATAAGGCGGGCGCCGTTGTGGCGGGCTTCGGCAAGGTCGCCGACGCCCTCGCGCAAGGTTCTGTCCGCGCGCTGATCGAAGCCCGCGACGGCGGCGAAGACGGCAAGCGCAAGCTTGCCCAAGCGGCCCGGCGCGCCGGGTCGACGACCCCCGTCATCGGCTTATTTTCGTCGGTGCAATTGGATTTGGCGTTGGGCCGCACAAATGTGATACATGCTGCCCTCGCCGGGAGCGGTCCGACGACGGCTTTCATCGGGCGATGCCGTCGACTCGCCGCCTATCGGGGCGTATGCATCGACGGCGCGACGGCGGCGGGCGACGAAAACGAGGCGAAGCCGAACGGCTGCGCAGACTGAAGTTAACGGGTCGTAGCGACCCAGGATTGGGAACTGGATGAGCGAAGGCGAGAACAGCGGCGACAAAACTCTGACCGTCGCGCCGTCGAAGACGTTGCACTTAAAGCAGCGACCGGTCGAGCACGGCATGGTCCGTCAGAGCTTCTCCCATGGCCGCTCGAAAGTGGTCGTGGTCGAGAAGGTGAAGCGCCGCGCGCCCGGACACGTCGAACCGGCGAAGCCGGCCGGCGCGACGGCCCCGATTGCGGAGCCGCCGGCGCCGCCGCCGAAGGCCGCGCCGAAATCCGAGGCCCAGCGTTCGGCGCCTGCGCCGCGCTCCGGCTCGGGCGTCGTGCTGCGCGCGTTGACCGATGAGGAGCGCGAGGCGCGCGCCCGCGCGCTCGTCGATGCGAAATCGCGCGAAGAGGACGATCGCCGCCGCGCGGAAATTGACGCCAAGGCGCGTAACGAACGCGAGGAGCGCGAGCACGCCGAGCGCGCCGCCGCCGACGCGCGCAAGCGCGAGGAAGAAGAGCGTCTCGCGCGCGAAGCCGAATCGAAACGCAAGTCCGAGGAAGAAGCGCGTCGCCGGCTGCCCGGCGACGCCGCCGGCGTTACGGCGCCGCGCAGTCCCGTCGGGGCCGCCGCGCCTGGTTCGGCCGGCGCCCGCGCGCCCATCCGCACCGAGGGCGAAACCGCGGTGCGGCGACCGCCCGTGCGCACCATCGGCGGCTTCACGCCGCCCGCTCCGCCGCGCCCGACCCCCTCTCGCGGCGGCGCGATGAAAGATCGCGGCCGGCTGACGGTTTCCACCGCCACGGCCGGAACCGACGAAGAGCGCACGCGCTCCGTCGCCTCCTTCAAGCGCCGTCAGCAGCGGTTGTTCCGCGGCCAGGTGGAGCAGAAGGAAAAAGTTCTGCGTGAGGTGATCCTTCCCGAGACGATCACCATTCAGGAACTCGCGAACCGCATGTCGGAGCGCGCGGTCGACGTCATCCGCCTGCTGATGAAGCAGGGCGAGATGCACAAGATCAACGACGTCGTCGACGCTGACACGGCGCAGCTCGTCGCGGAAGAGATGGGCCACACGGTCAAGCGCGTCGCCGAATCCGACGTCGAGGAAGGCCTGTTCGACACGCCCGACATTGACGGCGATCTCACGGCGCGTCCGCCTGTCGTCACGATCATGGGCCACGTCGACCACGGCAAGACGTCATTGCTCGACGCCATTCGCCAGGCCAATGTCGTCTCCGGCGAAGCCGGCGGCATTACCCAGCATATCGGCGCCTATCAGGTGACGGCCCCGAACGGTCACGCCATCACCTTCATCGACACGCCCGGCCATGCGGCCTTTACGGCGATGCGCGCCCGCGGCGCCAAGGTGACGGACATCGTGGTGCTGGTGGTCGCGGCTGACGACGGCGTCATGCCGCAGACGATCGAGGCGATCAATCACGCCCGCGCCGCGCATGTCCCGCTGATCGTCGCCATCAACAAGATCGACAAGCCGGACGCCAAGCCCGAACGGGTGCGCACGGAACTGCTGCAGTATGAAGTGCAGGTCGAATCCATGGGCGGCGAAACGCTCGAAGTCGAAGTCTCGGCGAAGCAGCAGACCAATCTCGACAAGCTGCTCGAGCTGATCGCGCTTCAGTCCGAGGTGCTTGACCTCAAGGCCAACGCCGATCGCGCCGCCGAAGGCACGGTCATCGAGGCGCGGCTCGACCGGGGCCGAGGGCCTGTGGCGACCATGCTGGTTCAGCGCGGCACGCTTCGCGTCGGCGACATTGTCGTCGCGGGAACCCAATGGGGCCGCGTGCGCGCGCTGCTCGACGATAAGGGCGCCGCGCGTCCCGAAGCCGGCCCGAGTTTCCCTGTCGAGATTCTGGGCTTCAGCGGCACGCCGGAAGCCGGCGACCGCGTGGCTGTCGTCGAGTCGGAAGCCCGCGCCAGGGAGATCGCCGAATATCGCGAGCGGATGAAGCGCGACAAGATCGCCGCGCGCGGCGGTTCGGCGCGCGGTTCGCTTTCCGATATGATGAGCCAGCTCAAGACGGCAGGCCGCAAGGAATTCCCCCTCGTCATCAAGGGCGACGTGCAGGGCTCGGTCGAAGCCATCGCCGCGGCGCTCGAAAAACTCGGAACCGAAGAGGTCGGAGCGCGCATCGTGCATGCCGGCGTCGGCGGCATCTCGGAATCCGATATTTCGCTCGCCGAAGCCTCCAACGCCGCGGTCATCGGCTTCAACGTGCGCGCGCACAAAGAGGCGCGCGACGCGGCCGAACGCGCGGGCATCGAGATTCGCTACTACAACATCATCTACAATCTCGTGGATGACGTGAAGGGCGCGATGTCCGGCCTGCTGGCGCCGACGCTGCGCGAAACCCTGCTCGGCAATGCAGCGATCCTCGAGGTCTTCGATATTTCGAAGGTCGGCAAGGTGGCTGGCTGCCGCGTGACGGATGGCAATGTCGAGCGCGGCGCCAATGTGCGGCTCATCCGCGACAATGTCGTCGTGCATGAGGGCAAGCTCTCGACGCTCAAGCGCTTCAAGGACGAGGTCAAGGAAGTCGCCGCTGGACAGGAATGCGGCATGGCCTTCGAGAACTACCAGGACATGCGCGCCGGCGACGTCATCGAGTGCTATCGCGTCGAGGAAATCAAGCGATCGCTGTAAGCGGCGCTGCGCCGCCGCGAAACGTCATGGCCGGGCGTGTCCCGGCCATCCTCGTCGCGCTGAGCCGCGCTACCTTCATTCATTACGCTTCATGCGCGGATGTCCGCCACAGGCGCGGGCGTGAGACGACAGCAATTACCGGGTCCAAAATGTCCAGAGCTCATCACTCACAGGCCGGGGCGCCGTCGCAGCGTATGTTGCGCGTCGGCGAACTCGTTCGTCACGCCGCCGCCCGGCTGCTCACGCGGGGCGAAATCAGCGATCCGGTGCTCGAACAGCATGTCGTGACCGTGTCGCGAGTGAAGATGAGTCCCGATCTCAAGCTCGCGACGATTTACGTCGTTCCGCTTGGCGGCAAGGATGAGCCTGAGGTGCTCGCCGCGCTGGATCGCCACAAGCGATTTTTGCGCGGGGAGATTGTGCAAGAGGTGAATTTGAAGTTCGCGCCCGAAATCCGCTTTCGCATCGACGACACATTCGACAATGTGTCGCGCATCGACGCGCTGCTCAGTTCCGACCGTGTGAAGCGCGATCTCGCCGATGGCGACGACGCCAAAGAGGATGGCGTTGAGGAATGAGCAAAAAAAGATCGGACCGAGTCGTCGTGGACGGCTGGTTGGCGCTGGATAAGCCTGTCGGCCTGACGTCCACGCAGGCGGTGTCGCGCCTCAAGCGCATCTATAACGCCCAAAAGGCCGGCCATGCGGGCACGCTCGATCCGCTCGCGTCCGGCATACTTCCCGTCGCCTTTGGGGAAGCGACCAAGACCGTGCCCTTCGTTCAGGACGGCGAGAAGGCCTATCGCTTCACCGTGCGTTGGGGCGTCGAGACCGACACTGACGACGCCGACGGCCGCGCCGTGCGGGAAAGCGCTGTGCGGCCGGAGCGCGCCGCGATCGAAGTTCTGCTGCCGCAGTTCGTCGGCGAGATTTTGCAGACGCCGCCGCAGTTCTCGGCGATCAAAATCGCCGGCGAGCGCGCCTATGACATCGCCCGCGAGGGCGAGCTGGTCGATTTGAAGCCGCGCGTGGTCAAGATCCGCTCGCTGACGCTGATCGACGCGTCTGGCGACGACGCGACCTTCGTCATGGAATGCGGCAAGGGCGCCTATGTGCGCGCGATCGCCCGCGATCTCGGTCGGGTTCTGGGCTGTTTCGGCCATGTCACGGCGCTGAGACGCACCCGCGTCGGGCCTTTCGTCGAGGACGACGCTTATACGCTCGACGAGATCGAAAATCAGAACATGGCCGCAGAGGCGCTGCTGTCGGTCGAGGCCGGATTGGCCGAACTGCCTTGCGTCGTTGTCGACCGCGACATGGCGGCGCGGCTGCGGCGCGGCGGCTCGGTGATTTTGCGGGGACGCGACGCGCCGCATGAGGGCATTGTCTACGCCGCTTGCGGCGGCGTGCCGGTCGCTTTCGGCGAAATCATCCAGGGCGCGCTCGCGCCGGCGCGGGTGTTTAATCTGCCGTTCTGAGCCTATTCGACAAGCGCGACGCAGCTGGACGACGCGGTGGGCATTCGTCGGCAAGCCGATCCAGCGAGGACCGGCGCATTCGACGGCGAAGCCAGCCGCTATTTAGGGTTTTGATGGCGCGCGCCCAAAACCTCGGCCAGCGGCGCCTTTCGCGTGGTTTCGCGAAAGCGCATGAGATCATCGATCGCGCGATTGATCTCCGCCTGTCTCACGCCAGGTTCCGCCGCTCGGCCTGTGATGCGACGCGCCTGCCTCGTGTTTTCTTCAGAAGTGCCGCCAGCGCGGGCCTGAGGGTGTTTTACATCTCGCATGATGCCTAATCTCGACGGGTTAGAACAACTCGTCAAATATTGTCCTCGACCGACCGGCAGTTGATCTTGTCACTGGAAGCTTGTCCTATTGGCTTCGAGATTCGCCGCACATGACCCGTCCGCCCAAACTCCTCATCTTCGACTCAGGCCTTGGCGGCCTCACGGTCTTCGCCGAGACCGTCAAGCTGCGCCCGCACGGGGATTATGTGTATTGCGCGGATGACGCCGGCTTTCCTTATGGGTCGTGGAAGGAGCCGGAACTCGTCGAACGCGTGATGGAACTGATGGAGAGGCTGATCGCCGAGCACGCGCCGGACATCGTGGTCATCGCCTGCAACACCGCTTCGACGATCGTTCTGCCCTATTTGCGCGTGCATTGGCCCGCCTTGCCTTTCGTCGGCACGGTGCCGGCGATCAAGCCGGCGGCGGAGCGCACACGGTCAAAGATGATTTCGGTGCTCGGCACGCAGGGCACGGTGGCGCGCGACTATACGCAAAACCTCATCGCGCAATTCGCCGCACATTGCTCGGTGACGCTCGTCGGCTCGAAACGTTTGGCGGGTCTCGCTGAAAGCTACATGCATGGGGAAGGCGTGAGAGACGCCGACATCGGCGCGGAGATTGCTCCCTGCTTCAAGGAAAAAGGCGGCAGGCGCACGGACGCCATCGTTCTCGCCTGCACGCATTATCCGCTGCTGGTCGACGAGTTCAAACGTCTTGCGCCCTGGCCGGTCGAGTGGATCGACCCCGCGCCGGCGATCGCGCGGCGCGCGGATCAATTGCTTGGCGAGCGCTTCGGCGCGGATGCGCCGGGACGCCAGCCAGTCTCCCGTAGCATCATCTTCACGAGCGGCGCGCGTCCCCCGGCGCCGCTTGCCGCGACGCTCGCGCGCTACGGCCTTGCGTGGACCGCTGTTGTCCCTACCGCCTAGCGCGGCGCGTGGTCGAGTTTCGCCAAAGCGCAAATGCTCATAAAGGCGCGCTATGGCTTGTTCCGATCGGTCAAGGTTTCGAGAAAGGCGACGATGGCGTCGATGTCCTTTTCGGACAGCCGCGGCTTTTCCCCGGGCTTGCGATCGTAGGGAACCTCGTCGACGTTGACGTTGTCATGCGCGGAGGCGGGCAGGTCGTCGTATTTTTCCGCTTTGCCGCGCCGGTCTTTGGGATACCAGCGGCCGGGATCGGTGTCGCGCGTCGCATAAAAGGCGACGACGTCGCGCAGTCTGTCGAAGACGCCATTGTGCAGATAGGGGCCGGTGACGGCGATGTTGCGCAAGGTCGGCACTTTGAAGGCGCCGCAGACGCTCTCGACCTTGAAGCCCGCGGGAGCGACGTCAGCGAGTCCTGCTCGCGCGCACAGGCCGAGATCGGGAGCTGAATCAGCCTTCGCCGCGCTCGGAATCGCTTTATTTCGTGGGCCGCCGAGCGCGTCATAGGTGAAGTCGGTGAAGAGCCAGTCCTGCGGATTGCGCGAATCTTCCTTGCCGGCGTGGCAGGCGAGACAATTGCCTTTCTTTGGGTCCTTGAAGAGTTCGAAGCCTTTCTTCTCCAGCGCCGTCAACTGCGCTTGCCCGCGCAGATAATCGTCGAATTTGGAGGCGAAGGGATGAAAGCGCGCGCTCGCCTCGAAGGCGACGACGGCTTGCGCGAGCTTCACGAAGGCGGCGTCCGGATCGGCGAAGACATTGTCGCTATAGACCTGGCGGGCAAGGTCGGCGTACGCGCCATCACGCACCGTCTCGACGACGAAGCGTTTTGATGGCGCGTTCATTTCGAGCGGATCGAGCATCGGACCTTCGACCTGGGCGAGGAGATCGCGCGCGCGCCCGTCGAAGAACTGTCCGCCAGCCGGAATTTTTTCGATCTTCCCGGTTTCTTCATCCTTATCGTCGATGAATTCGAAGGGCGGCGCGAAGGACGCATACATGATCGACGGCGTGTTGCGCTTGCCAAGAGACGTCGGCAGCGAGCCCCGCGCCACGGCAGGGACGCTCGAACCATTGTTGCCCTGAAAGGCCGTCGCGGCGTCATGGCAGGAGGCGCAGGAGACGCCCGCCGGACGCGACAGGCTCGCATCTTCGAACACGCGCTTGCCGAGAAGTTCGAGCGTCGTCAGGCCGCGTTCGTCCGCCGCGCCGGCGCGAGGTGGCGCAGGCTGCGCGGAGAGCGGGGAGCCGAGCACGGCGAAGACGGCGCAAAGCGCGGCTTGGCGCGCCTTGCGTAGACAGGAAAGGGTCACTTGAGCAGCCCGTTGGAAAAGAGAAGCGCGTTCGTCGCGCGTTGCGAAAACTTTAGGAATCGCGCGGCGCAAAGGTCAATTTCGTTAATTTGGATATCTTCCAGCAAGCGTGCGCGTTTACGCTGAAGCCGGCCCGGCGCAACTGCAAGCTGAGCCGTCCACTCACATCCAAGAGACTGAAATTAACGAGGTTTAATCTCCTCAAAGCAACCTGGCGCAGTACAGCCACATTTTAACGTTTGTCTGGACGCGGATGGTGCGACCGCGCGCGACTCATCGCGGAGTCCTTGGCGCGCGCCAATGAAAGGGTTCAGGCATGATGGATATCGGCGACGATAAGGAGCTGATGGCTGAATTTGCCGAGTTTAAAGAGTTGCTGCGCCGCGACCTCGGCCACGCCCCCGAGCCAACGGCTGCGCCGGCTCAGGGCTTTGAGCGCCCGCCAACGAATGCAGCGATCAATCCCGGTCCTTCTCCTCAAGCGCCGCGCGCAGAGGAAGCTTGGAGCGCGGTCCATGCGACGGAGGAAGAATTCTACGACGAGCCGGAGGAGGAACGCGAAGGCGGCCGCCGGGCCTTGTTCTTCGCGGCGGCGGCGGTCGTTATCGCCGGACTGGCGGCCTTGACCTTTGTCTTGGGTCCGTGGGGCGCGGTCCAGCCGAGCGAGGATCCGGCGCTGGCCACGGCGCCGCCTTTGGCCGCTCCGGAAGCCGCTGAACCCGTTCTGGGCAGCGCCGCACCGACCGATGTAGGGGCAGAGAAGACGCCTGCGCTTGAGGAAAGCGCCCAGGCGCCGGCCGAGCCTGCGCCGCCCACCGCCGAACCCGCGTCTGGCGCGGACCTCCAATCGGAGCCGGCGCCGTCGGCAGGCGCCGCGATGACGCCGCTGAATCCGGCGGCTGCGCCGCTGGGCGCAACCATTCCTGTTCCCAGCGGCGCCGCCGCTGCGCCGCAACTCGCGCCGCTGCCCACGGCGGCGACGGCGCCAACGCCCATGACGGCGCCAATGCCCGTGACGGCGTCGGCGCCGGCGGCCCCTGCGCCGACGTCGCCGCAGGCGGCCGTTCCGCCGAAAGCCGTCCCGCCGAAAGCCGCGGCGCTGACGCCGCCGCAAGCGGCTGCGCCCGCCGCGCCGACCGCCGCGGCCGAGACGATGGAAGCGCCAAAGCCCGCGCCGCGCGCAAAGGTCGTGAAGCAGAAGAAGCCGACAAAGCCGGTCGCCAGCCGACCCAAGCCGGCCGCCGAGGCGCCGGTCGCCGTCGCGACGCCCGAGCCGGCGCCGATGGCGGCGCCTCCTCCCCCACCGCCCGCGAGCGACGGGCCTTTCGGCTTCGTCAAGCGCTCGGTGAACTCGGTTGGATCGGCCATCGGCGGCCTCGTACGCTGACCTGAGAACGGCTCCATTCGAAACGCCGACGCGCTCCGCGTCGGCGTTTCTTTTGGCGAATCGAGCGGCAGTGGCCTTTGCCAAACGCCATAGCCTGTGACTTTATCCAGCGACCGGGCGGCGCGATCCGTCTCGACGATCCTGGAGAGTTGTAGGCATGGCCAAACCCACCCAAGCTGATGCAGAAGCGGCCGTGCGGGTTCTCATCGAATGGGCGGGAGACGATCCGCATCGCGAGGGGCTGATCGACACGCCGGAGCGGGTGGCGCGTTCCTACCGCGAGCTTTTCGCCGGCTATGACGTCGATCCGCGCGATTATCTCAAGCGCACCTTCGACGAGGTTGGCGGCTATGACGAACTCGTCGTCCTCAAGGACATTCGCGTCGTCAGCTTCTGCGAGCATCATATGCTGCCGGTGACGGGTCGCGCGCATGTCGGCTATCTGCCAAGCAACCGCGTGGTCGGCATCTCAAAGCTCGCCCGCGTCGTGCATGGCTTCGCGCGCCGGCTGCAAATCCAGGAAAAGCTCACCGCCGAGATCGCCGAGGCGATCCAGGACATTCTGGAGCCGCAGGGCGTCGGCGTCGTCATCGAGGCGGAGCACAGCTGCATGACGCTGCGCGGGGTCAACACGACAGGCTCGCTGCTGACGACGAGCCGCCTGCTCGGCGTCATCCGCGACGATCCGCGCACCCGCGAGGAATTCCTCGGCATGGTGCACGGGAAGTAAATCGCCGAGTTCTTAAAGACAGCATCTCGATCCGCAGCAAACCTGCCACAGGAATCCCATCACCTCCCGCTAACGACTACGAAAATTTCCGCTTCGTGTGCTAAAAGGGATGAAAACAAAATATTCTCCTCTCCGGCACGAGAGCGGACAAAGAAAGTTGCATAACCATTAGAAATTATGTCATCTAGTCCCGAAAATGGACTGAATGTATCCATGCCGATAACAGTATTATTTAATGTAATTTGCGTTCTACAAAGTGAATATTTTTTTGAGAATGTATTTATTGCTTCTAGCGTAGATCGTGAGAAGAGAACATGTTGAAAGCAATCATTGGCCGTCCTTCCACAATACGGCCATTTTTGTCGTAAAGGTCCCCGCGGGGGATTTCAACTATTTTTGTATATTCTATCCTCAGTGCCGTTCCAATGGGGCATTCGGCGGCGTGAACGAGAGAGCTGCCCCACAGAAAAAACGCCGTGAAAAACATGACACTTTTTAGAGGTGGTGGCGGCTGTGTTGGCGGCATTCGATTTTCTCATCACAATGTTTTCTTCAGCTCCGCCACAATCGCGTCGCCCATCTCCTTGGTTGAGACGGTCGAGGGCGCGTCGCCCTTGATGTCCGCCGTGCGCAGCCCCTTCGCCAGCACATTGGCGATCGCCGCGTCGATCGCGTCGGCCGCCTTCGGCAGATCGAAGCTGTAGCGCAGGGCCATGCCGAGCGAACCGATCATGGCGATCGGATTGGCGATCCCCTTGCCGGCGATGTCGGGCGCCGAGCCGTGGCAGGGCTCGTACATCGCATGGCGCTTGCCCTTTTCATCGGCTGCGCCGAGCGAGGCCGACGGCAACATGCCGAGCGAGCCGGTGAGCATCGCGGCCTCATCCGACAGCATGTCGCCGAAGAGATTGTCGGTGACGACGACGTCGAACTGCTTGGGCCAGCGCACGAGCTGCATCGCCAACGCGTCGGCGAGCATATGTTCGAGCGTCACGTCGGGATATTCGCGCTTATGCAGCGCCGTGATGACCTCGCGCCACAGATAGCCGGACTTCATCACATTCGACTTCTCGGAAGAGGTCACCTTGTTGCCGCGCTTGCGCGCCAGCTCGAAAGCGACCCGGCCGATGCGTTCGATCTCATAGGTCTCGTAGACCTGCGTATCGACGGCGCGTTTCTGGCCGTTGCCGAGATCGGTGATCTCCTTCGGCTCGCCGAAATAGACGCCGCCGGTCAATTCGCGCACGATCATGATGTCGAGGCCGTCGACGATGTCGCGCTTCAAGGAAGAAGCGTCGGCCAGCGCCGGATAGCAGATCGCCGGACGCAGATTGGCGAATAGCCCCAGATCCTTGCGCAGGCGCAGGAGGCCGGCTTCAGGCCGCACCTCATAAGGCACGCCGTCCCATTTCGGCCCGCCGACGGCGGCGAGCAGCACGGCGTCGGCCTCATGCGCGCGCTTCATGTCGGCTTCGCTGATCGCTTGCTTATGCGCGTCATAGGCGGCGCCGCCGACGAGTCCTCGCTCGACCTCGAAGCTGGCGACGCCCGCTTCGTTCAGAACGGCGAGAACCTTCTCGGCCTCGGCGGAAATTTCCGGTCCGATGCCATCGCCCGGCAGGAGCAGAAGCTTGTAAGCGGCCATGAATACCTCGTCGTCGGCTTTGAAACTCGCGTCGTGAATAGAGCGCGCGACAAGGCGACGCAACCGCACGAAATTTCATTTTGTCGTGCGACAATTCGCCTGCCGCGCCGCCCTTGCCGCAGCGCGTTAAGCCGTGCAGCTTGAAAAATGTCAAACGCAAGGGGGCTTCGCGCGAGACGCGTCAATCAATGAGCGACGTCCGCGGGAAGCGATGCGCAGGCTCTGCGCAGTTGGGAGACGCTTGAGATGAAGAGCTACAAAACCATCGTGCATATCATGGCGCTTAGCCTGTTCGGCGCCCTCGCCGGCGCGGCGCCCGCCAAGGCTTTCTGCCTCGTCAATTGCGAGCCCAAGCCCGAGCACGCGAAGCAGGTCTTTGAAAATCTCATCAAGAAGAAATTCGACAAGGACGTCGTGATCGAGGACTTCAAGGTCACGCGCTTCTGGCCGCTCGACGTCGAAGGGGCCGGTCACGCCGGCTATGAGTTCTACTACACCGCGAAAGTGCGCTTCCCGAAGGGCGCCAATCTCGAGTGCAAGCCGGAGGGCGGCGCGAAGCCCGGCTGCTCCGATAACACGAGCTATTATTCGACGACGATCCAGAACCAGATGATCAAGGACAAGCAATATATCGAGCCGGGCAGGGTCATCGACTTCAGCGACGAGACGCGATTCGACGAAGAAGGCTCGAAGTGGAAGGGCCAGGACGGCAATTTTTATTGAGCGGCGTCGAAGGCTCTCATTGATCGCGGGCCGCCAGGCTCGCGATTCTTCGTTTAGGCGGCTGATCGCACGGTCATATCCCCTTCCGTACGCGCGGCGCTTGGTGTAGAAGGCGCCCAACGATTGCGCGCCGAGCTTGGCTCAGGCGCGGCTGGAAGGGTGCACATGCAGCAGGTCATTATCGCGATCCACCTGATGGTGGTGACGGCGCTCGTCATTCTCGTGCTTTATCAAAAGTCGGAAGGCGGCGCGCTTGGCATGGGCGGCGGCAGCGGCGTGTTCACCGGCCGCGGTCAGGCCAATGCGCTGACCCGCGCCACGGGCATCCTCGCGACGATCTTCTTTATCACCAGCATCGCGCTGACCGTGCTGCCGGCCTGGGAGCGGCGCAGCGAGGGCGGCGACGACTGGACCAAGGCGCTTGATCCTGGATCGATCCAGATCAAGGAGCTTCCCAAGACCGAAGGCAAGGGGGAGCAGGGCGCGCCTGAGAAGGCGCCCGAACCCGGCAAGGACAGCATTTTCGAGCAGCTCCAGCGCGCCCAGCAGAAGCGCCAGCAGAGCGCGCCCGTAGAGGCGCCGCCGGCCGCCGCGCCGCCAGCGACGACTCCGCCCGCCGCCGAAGCGCCGGCGCTGCGTCCGTCGCAGGAGCCCGCTCCGCAGGCCCCGGCCGCTGAAGCGCCGAAGCCCGTCGCGCCGCCTGCCGAAGCTCCCAAGGCGGATGTCCCCAAGCCTGAAGCGGTTAAGCCTGAAGCGGCTGCGCCCGCAACGCCGCCCGCCGCCGAAGCGCCCAAGCCTGAAGCCTCGAAGCCCGACGCCTCGAAGAGCGACGGCTTGAAGTGGGAAGCGCCGAAGACGGAGGCCCCGGCCGCGGAAGCCCCCAAGCCCGTCGCGCCGCCCGCCGAAGCTCCCAAGGCGGAAGCTCCGAAGCCTGAAGCGGTTGCGCCCGCCGCCGAAGCGCCGAAGCCCGACGCCTCGAAGAGCGACGGCTTGAAGTGGGAATCGCCGAAGACGGAGGCCCCGGCGACGACGGCTCCGCAGGCCCCGGCCGCGGAAGCCCCGAAGCCCGCCGCGCCGGAAACCAAACCCGCGCCTTCGACGATCTGGAAAGCGCCGACCCAGTAATCGGGGTCAAATCCGCCATCCGATGATCTTGGCTGGGGGCGACGCCCCCGGCCCGATAGAATCCGCTATCACAATCGCTGGAAAGGCGTTAGGCGTTAGGCCCCATGGCGCGGTACATCTTCATCACCGGCGGTGTGGTCTCCTCACTTGGCAAGGGCTTGGCGTCGGCGGTGCTCGGCGCGCTGTTGCAGGCGCGCGGCTATACGGTCCGGCTGCGCAAGCTCGACCCCTATCTCAACGTCGATCCGGGCACGATGTCGCCCTATCAGCACGGCGAGGTCTTCGTCACCGACGACGGCGCGGAGACCGATCTCGACCTTGGACATTATGAGCGCTTCACCGGCCGCCCGGCCTCGAAGCAGGATAATGTCACAACCGGCCGCATCTACCAGGACATCATCAGCAAGGAGCGGCGCGGCGATTATCTCGGCGCGACGATCCAGGTCATTCCGCATGTGACCAACGCCATCAAGGAGTTCGTCGTCGATGGCAATGAGAACGTCGATTTCGCGCTGATCGAGATCGGCGGCACGGTCGGCGACATCGAAGGCTTGCCGTTCTTCGAGGCGATCCGCCAGCTCAAGAACGATCTGCCGCCGCATCACTGCATCTATATCCATTTGACGCTGCTGCCTTACATCCCGAGCGCCGGCGAGTTGAAGACCAAGCCGACGCAGCATTCGGTGAAGGAGCTGCGCTCGATCGGCATTCAGCCCGACATTCTGCTCTGCCGCACCGACCGCGAGATTCCGCGCGAGGAGCGCCGCAAGCTCGGACTCTTCTGCAATGTGCGCGAACAGGCGGTGATCGAGGCGCGCGACGCCGCCAACATCTATGACGTGCCGCGCGCCTATCACTCGGCGGGGTTGGACGCGCAGGTGCTCGCCGCCTTCGGCATCGAGCCCGCGCCCAAACCCGACATGAGCCGCTGGAACGCGGTGACGCAGCGCATCAATAATCCCGAGGGCGAAGTCACCATCGCGGTGGTGGGCAAATATACCGAGATGAAGGACGCCTATAAGAGCCTCATCGAGGCGCTGGCCCATGGCGGCCTCGCCAACCGCGTGAAGGTCAATCTCGACTGGATTGAATCGGAGATTTTTGAAAGCGCCGATCCGGCCGCGCATCTTGAACATGTGCACGGCATTCTTGTTCCCGGCGGCTTTGGCCAGCGCGGCGCCGAGGGCAAGATTCTCGCGGCGCGTTTCGCGCGCGAGCGCGGCGTGCCGTATTTCGGCATTTGCTTTGGCATGCAGATGGCGGTGATCGAGGCCGCCCGCGCGCTCGCCGGAATCGACAAGGCGAATTCGACCGAGTTCGGCCCCTGCGCCGAGCCGGTCGTCGGCCTGATGACCGAATGGCTCAAGGGCAACGAACTCGAAAAGCGCGGCGTCGGCGAGGGGCTCGGCGGCACCATGCGTCTTGGCGCTTTTCCGGCGCTGTTGAAGCCGGATTCGCGCATCGCCGGCATTTACGGCGCGACGGAAATCTCCGAGCGCCACCGCCATCGCTATGAGGTGAATTTCGCCTATCGCGAGCGCTTAGAGGACGACGGGCTGTTGCCCGAGACGGTGGAAATCCCGGGCCACCCCTGGTTCATCGGCGTTCAATATCACCCCGAATTGAAGTCGCGCCCCTTCGAGCCGCATCCGTTGTTCGCGAGTTTCATTGCGGCGGCGAAGGCGCAGAGCCGGTTGGTGTGATGAAAAGCGCCGACGATCCTCGTGAGGTAATTGAATCGCCTCGCGCCGTCATGGCCGGGCTTGTCCCGGCCATCCACGCCGTGAAGATTCGCAAATGCGGCGAGACTTGCGTGGCGGCGACGCGTGGATGCCCGCGACAAGCGCGGGCATGACGCGGAAAGAGTGCGCCTCAACGCTGTCCGGATCAGTTCGCAAGGTCCGCGTATAAGTCACGCCAATCCGGGTTCATCTCGAGAATGAGCCGGACCTTCCATGTGCGCGGCCAATGCTTCATCGTTTTCTCGCGCTGGATCGCCGTGCGGATATCGTCATGCGGTTCGTACCAGACGAGGCGCTTGAGGCCATAGAGTTGTGTGAACCCGCGGCTGCTGCCCTCGCGGTGCTCGAAGGCGCGACGCGCGAGATCGTTGGTGACGCCGAGATAGAGCGTCCCGTTTGGCCGATTGGTCATGATGTAAACCCAGCCGCCCCGCATAGGCGCATGGTGCGGACGAGAGAGCGCCGCGGCAAGAGTTTCAGCGCGTCATGGCCGGGCTTGTCCCGGCCATCCACGCCGGGACGATTCGCGAATGCTGCAAGACTGCTGCAGCGGCGCCGCGTGGATGCCCGCGACAAGTGCGGGCATGACGCGGAGGGTGCGTCCAGGCGAGCGGGGCTGTCTCCAACCCCACCTCACCCCACCTCATAAGCCTCATCGATCGGCACGCCGAGCGCCGTTACGAGACGGTTCGTCTCCGACGCCATGCCGACGATCGCCAGCAGTTCGCGATATTCCTCTTCGCTCATGCCCTTCGCGCGGGCGTTGGCCGTGTGCGAATGGATGCAATAGGGACAGGCGTGGGCGATCGAGACGGCGATGTAGATCATCTCCTTGACCTTCGGCTCCAACACGCCCGGGCCCATCACCTGCTTCACGCTTTCCCAGGTGCGTTTCAGCGTCGCCGGATCATGCGCGAGCGCCCGCCAGAAATTATTGACGACATCGCTTTTACGCGTCGCGCGAATGTCGGCGAAGACGGCGCGCGCTTCGGGCGTGAGGTCTTCGTCGGCGAGCAGTCGAACCGTGGCCATGATCTTCCCCGTGTGATGCGCGATGTTACTTATTGGGCGCGTTCGGCGCGGCGGGCCAGGAGCGTGGGCCCGGATTGACATGATAGTTCACGCCGCAGCCTGAGAGCGCCAAGACAATCGCGATTAGCAACATCGATTTGACGCGTAGCGTTCGCATCATTCCTGTCCTTGGTTGACGTGCGCTTTTGTCAGAAAAATACCACGCGCGCCCCCTGAATCGCCGGGTTTTCGGCTTGCGACAATGGCGCGTATTTTGCTCCCATGGCCGTGATGCGCGCGCGCATCACCTGGAGAGGAACGCACGGACGTTCGCGACGAGACCGGCGCTGCGGGCTTTTCGAACTAAATCAAAGCGGTGCGCCATTTTGACCGAACCCGGCCAGTTGACGCGCAATATGCTGCAGCGCACAATGTTCGCCACATGGCTGCGCTACACGATTCGACCGGCGGGGCGTGCGCCCGTCGAATTGTCCGCGCGGCGAGGAGGTCACGATGGAATCGGTCAAACAATGGTTTCAGGACTGGTCGGACGCGTGTGAATACGCGAAGGAATGCGCCCCCGACTTGTCCTTCCTCAAGTCTTTCGCCATTGGCGAACCCTATACGGCGCTCATCAGCATCGCCGGCGTCTGCTGGCTGGTCTGGGCGGTGAATGAGCGCGCGAACAAGCGCAAAGCCGCACTCCTGCAGGCGAGGGCCGCAGCGGCCGGCGGCAGGGCGCTCGGCGCCGCGCTGCAGGACATGAAGCCGGCGCCTGCCAAGGCAGAAAAGCTCGCGGCGTGACGCCGCCAAGCGCGCATTGAACGCGCCCGGCCGCGCGCTATCCTTGCGTTAGAGTGCTCTCTACGATCTCTTGGCAAAGGGCGCGTAATGGCTGTCGGGCCTGTGACCCAACTCCCGCGAGGATACGACGCCCGCATGACGCGGCTGCGCGCGCCGCAGCCGAGCGGCCTCGCCTGACGTCCAGAGTGATGAGAACGACGTTGGAAGGCGAGGGAGCATCATGAGCGAATTTTCCGTCGGCAATGGCGCCTGGGTCCTGGTCGGCGACGGCCGCAGGGCGCTGTTTTTTCAAAATCACGGCGACGCCGAACTCCTCGACCTTCGCGTCGTCGAGACGCGCGTCGACGACAATCCGCCGACGCATGAGCAGGGAACGGATCGTCCCGGCCGCAGCTTCGCCTCTTTCTCGCCGGGCCGAAGCGCCATGCAAAATACCGACTGGCATGAGCTGGAGGAGGAGCGCTTCGCCCGCGCCATGGCGGACCGCATCAATCAGGCGGCGGAGTCGGGCGAATTGAATGCGATCGCCATCATCGCGCCGCCAAAAGCGCTCGGCGAGATCCGCAAGGAATTGTCCGTCAAGGCGCAAAGCAAGGTTGTTGGCGAACTCGCCAAGGACCTGACCCGCCATCCGCTCAAGGATATTGAAAAGGCGCTGACCCGCGGCTGAAAGGCAGGGGAAAGTTTTGAGCTTTCCCCTGCGCAGTCGGAGGCGATTCGTCCCAGCCCCGCCTCCGACGCTCGCCTCTCAAGCGAGCGTGACCATAATGGCGCATTCCTCCCAAGAAATCAGTGCGACTGCGCACAGCGCGGGCAAACCGTCGCATTTGAGCCGCAATAATGAGGGACGCAGCGTGTTTGGCTTCGCCTGAGCGGCGACGCCGCGCATGAACACTTGAGTACAGGCGGCGTATGGGGCGCGGGCGGATTATCTTGGCGGCGCTTCTGGCGCTTGCGTTCAGCGGTTGTTCGAGCAGGCCGCACGGCACCCTTGTCGCGTCGCATCAGGTCGCGCCCGGAACCAGCGTCGTCGATCTTCTGGTCGTCACCACCCGGCAGCCGAATGACTCCGAGCCCGGCGTCATGTTTTCGGGCGAACGCGGACACGGCGTGCATTTCGCCGATATCGCCGTCTCGATCCCGCCAGACGCCTCCCGCGTGGTCGGGGAAGTGCAGTGGCCGGATGGGCCGACGCCCAACCCGGCCGTCCAATTCGCCACCGTTCGCGCCGAGGTGTTGAGCAGGGAGGCGGCGCTCGCGGACTTCAACGCCCGCATCCGCAAGACGCCCAGGCGGCAAGTGCTGCTCTTCGTGCACGGCTTCAACACGCGTTTCGAGGAGGCGGTCTACCGCTTCGCGCAGATCGTCCACGACTCGCGCGCCGACGTCACGCCGGTGCTGTTCACCTGGCCGTCGCGCGGCCGGCTGCTGCAATATGGCTATGATCATGAGAGCGCCAGCTATTCGCGCGACGCGCTGGAACTTGTGCTGCAGGCGCTGCAGCGTGACCGGGACGTCGGCGAGATCTCGATCCTCGCGCATTCGATGGGCAATTGGGTGACGCTGGAAGCGCTGCGCCAGATGGCGATCCGCAACGGTCAGATCGGATCGAAAATCCAGAACGTCATGCTCGCCTCGCCGGACGTCGATTTCGACGTCTTCCGGCGTCAGATCGCCGAGATCGGCGGCGTTCGACCTTCGATCTTTACGCTGTTCGCCTCGCGCGACGACGACGCGCTCGCGGCATCCCGCCGCTTCTGGGGCAATACGCGTCTGGGCGCCGTCGATCCGAAGGCGTCCCCCTATCAGGAGGTCCTCGACCGGGATCGGGTGAAGGTCGTCGATCTGACGGGCATCGCCACCAGCGATCCGTTGGAGCATAGCAAGTTCGCGTCCTCTCCCCAGGTCGTGCGCTCGATCGGCGCCAGGCTGGCGCAGGATCAACCGCTGAGGGAGGGACACGCGGGCATCGGCGATCACCTTGGAATCGCGACCGCGGGGGCGGTTTCGGCGGTCGGCGGCGTGGCCGGGGCGGCGGTCGCCGCGCCCTTCGCCATTGTCGATCCGACGACGCGCGAGAATTTGAGCGAACATCTGGGCGCGGCCGGTCAAAAGCTTGATCCGCAATATTAATTTAACACAGCTGTGAATTCGATGCGTCTGGTGGTCCTATTTTGGAGGGCTGTTGCCGCAATGTCACAGCCAGCGAGGCTGAAGCCCTTTAGGGTCGACAGCTCGCCACGATCACCCACGGGACTTCGATAGCAATGTCATACAAGCGTCAGCTTCTCGCCGTTCTGGCGGTCGCCCTCGCTGCGTCTTCAGCGCGCGCCGAGGGGCCGACCTGGTGGAAGGCTCCGCTCTCGGAAAACCCCGGACCCAAGCGCGCCGTCGACGGCGTCAACGGCAAGCTCGAAGGGTTTGGCGGCGGCTCTGAATGGCTGGGCTTCGCGCGCTTGAACAACGCCTCGGCCGGCGGAATGGGGTCGATCATCGCCCCCGTCGGCGACCGTTTTGGATTTCAGGTCGACGCGATCGCGGCGGCGCATCGCGGCTTCTTCGTGAGCGGCGGCGCCGGACACGCCTTCTGGCGCGATCCGAGCGTGGGTCTTCTCGGCGGCTATGGCGCGATCGCTCACGACAAGCGTCTCGACGACACGCGTTTCCGCGTCGGCGCTGAAAGCGCCTATTACTATGGGCCGTTCTCGCTCTCCAGCATCGCCGGCTATGAGGAGAGCTCGGGCCATTTCTTCACGCCGCTGGGCTATGGACCGGGATATCTCGCCTATCAATGGCAGCCGCGGCGCGGCCGCTTCTTCGACATGTTCGATATCAGCGTCTATCCGACCTACAACGTCAAAATCTCGGTCGGCCATCGTTACGTCGGCGGGCGGCATGCGGCTGCGCTCAGCGGCGAGGCGCTCATCTGGAATCTCGGCCATTCGGCGATCACCGGCTTCATCGAAAGCCGCGTGGGCGAGAATGATTACAAGGCGGTCTGGGGCGGCATTCGCATCTATCTCGGCGAGAGCGACAAGACTCTCATCAGCCGACACCGCGAAGACGACCTGCCCAATTGGATGAAGGACGACATGTTCGCATCTCAGAACAGCGTTCGCGTCGGCGCGACGCCGGTCTTTTTCCCCCTCCAGCAGCAGCCTTGAAGCCGCCGCGCTGCGCCCGATATCCGGGACGCAGCGTGAGGAGGCGCAATGAGCAGTTCAACGTCTCTTTCGGATCGGCGGCCTTCGCGGCTCGTCGCCGGAGTCGCCGCCGCGGCGCCAGTGCTCGCCGCCGCGGTGCTCGGCAGCTTCGCGACGACGCCGAACATCCCCTGGTACGATACGCTGGCCAAGCCGCCGCTGAATCCGCCGAACTGGGTGTTCGGCCCGGCTTGGACGGCTCTCTACATTCTGATGGGCTACGCCTTTTATCGCGTTCTACGGCTCGAGCCGGGCACGCCAGGCCGGCGCGCCGCGATCATCGTGTTTTTTGTACAGCTTGTTTTGAATACAGCCTGGTCGTTCGCCTTCTTCGCGGCGCGAAATCCCTTGCTCGGACTCGTCGTCATTCTGCCGATGGAAGCGCTCCTCGTCGCCACGATCGTCCTGTTCTGGCGGCTTGACCGCGTCGCGGGATACTCGCTTGCGCCAACCGCCTTCTGGGTGGCCTTCGCGACCTATCTCAACGCCGGGATTTTTATCCTCAATCGCTAGAAGGGCGCCGAACGCGCCGCGGCGACATAGGCGTCGGCGTCCTGCTGCAGCAGCAGCCGCTCCTTGACGAGCTTGTCGGCGATAACCCGCATCGTCGCGACGAAATAGGCGCGCGATCCGTAGCGCTCGACCAGCGCGGGACGCGGATCGAGGTTCTTTTCGCGATCCGACTTCGTCGCGGCGAAGGGGATCGCCGTTCCTGCGGCGCAGGGCGGGCCTTTCTTATCCTTTTGCGCGTTGAAGCCTGTGAAGGTCGCGACAGGGAGCGCCACGTCGGGCAGGCGCAGGCCGGCGATCTCATTGCCGTCCGCGTCGATCCTGGGAGCGCGGCGCGCGCCCTCAGGTGGCGCCGGCAAGCCGGGAATTTTCGGCCATTTCAAATCCTGCGCCGGCGCCAAATCGGCGTCGAGCGGCGCGCGTGAAGCAGGCGGCGCGACGCCCTTGGCCGTCCACTCGTCGAGCGCGGCGAACAGCGCGCGCAGCGCGGGGGCCGAGGGGCGTGCGTTAATCGGCGCGACGCAATTCGTCGCCGCGGTCGAAGAGGCGATTCCGGCAAGGTAGAAGCGCCGACCGTTCGGCGGCGCGGCGTTCGCGAATTCGACGCGCGGTTTCTCGCGCCAATAGGCGTCGGCGCCCCAGGTCGCGATAAAGCGCGTCGGGGCGGTGGGCTCGCGAGTCGCGTCATGGAGCAACAATCCGTCGAACGCGGACGAGGCGCCCGACATCGCATCGGCGTCCGAGCCCTGCGCGCGTCCGAGCAGGCGCTTCATCTTGAGCGCGCCGCGAATATGGCCGACGACATCGCGCAAGGCCGGCGCTCGAGCTTTGTCGGAGAGCTTGCCGACATCGAGCGTCAGCACGGCGAGTCCCCGCTCGAGCGCCAGCGGTTTCACGTCGTCGCTCGGCTGCGTCTCGATCAGCAGCGCCTTTGCGCCGCTTGGCGGCTTCGCCGGCTTCGCGAGCGTTCCGGCAATGTCGTAAGACGTTCCGTCGAGCTTCACCGTCGCGTGAACCGCCTCGTTCGCGCCGTCCGGCCGCGTCTCGAATGTCAGCAGTTCGGCATGCGCCGCGCCGACGAGCGCCAGCGACGCGACCAGCGCCACGCTCCTAGTCCCAAGCGCGCGCGTCCTTTTCGATCCAGCGAGCGATCTTGCGAAGATCGGCGAGGAAGCCTCGCCACGCATCGCGCTTATCCGATTCATCCTTCAAGCGTAGCAGAGAGGAAGGGTGAACGGTCGCCAGGAATTGCGCGCCGTCCCCAAGGTCGATGATGTCTCCGCGCAGACGCGACACCGCCTCCGAGCGGCCGAGCGCGCCGCGGATCGCGGTCGCGCCGAGCGCGACGATCGGAAGCGTCTCGGGACATTGCGTCCCGAGCCGCCCCGATCACAGCGTCTTCAGATATTCGAGCAGCGCGCGCTTGTCCGTCTCGCTCAACGCCGTTCCGAAGTCGTGGCCGCAATGGCTGACGCCTGAGCCTCTGTTGCAATCCGTTTTCATCAGGAAGGTCGATTTCGGCTGCTCAATGGCCAGGCCGACAGCGGAAATGTCATAGGCCGGGCCGACTTTGAAATCCACGGCGCGGTCCTGTGGCGGCTTCAACAGCTCGGCGAGCGACGGAACCGAGGCGTTGTGCAGATAGGGCGCCGCCGCCCATATGCCTTCGAGGACGCGTGATTCAAATTTGAGTTTGCCCGGCGTCTCGGGCGCGCGGCGGCAAGCCCATCGTCCTGCGCCCGGCGTGCCCGGCATCTTGTAGACGCCCTTTAGTTCTTCGACCAAGGGCCGCAGAAGCGCGAGCGCCACGTCGGCCCTTTGACGCTCGACCGAATTCACCGTGACAGGAATGAAGTGCTGCAGGATTGCGCCGCGCGCGGCGGTCGCCAGCACAGAGACGGGCGCGTCGGTTCTGCCGAGCGGCTCGGACACGAAAGGAATGAAGGCGCCCGTCAGCGCGCCGGTGTCGACCTTCCACTCCGGCGCGAAATATTGATATTCGCGCGCGTCGGTGCCGACGTCCTGAACGGGCGTGCACCAGGTGTCCGGATTGAGCAGACGCGGCTGTCCTTTGTCGATCCCGTGGCAATCGGCGCAACCGCCCTCTTCGTAGGGACGCTCGTAGATGAGCTTGCCCTGCGCCACGAGCGTCCTGTCGGTCGGCCACGGCCATTTCGGCGGACCGATGCGCTCGACGAGCCGCTCCAATTCGATCAGCCCTTTGAAGTCGACCGAATTGGCTTTCACGTAATTGAAGCCCAGCAGATGGCTGGCGTCCTTCTCCGGGAAGAATTCGCCGAAGACGCCGTAGACCTGTCCGACATTTCTGGCCATGGCCAGAATGCGGTCGCCATTATCCGCGAAGCCCGGCCACTGCGTATGATCCTGCCGCGGCGCGTTCCAAAGGAACGGCGGGCGCACCGGCGCGTCCGCCTTCCGCATATTTCCCAAAATGACATGCGTCGGGCCGGGTCCGATATCGAGGCCGGTGACGCGATTGAGGATCATGCCGACGGCGTCGATGCGTCCGGCGCCCCAGGGCCTGTCTTTGGGCAGGCCCGCCTCGGTGATGGCGTGGTGGCGCGCATACCAGAGATCGACTTCGGCGCGCAGCTTGGTCTCTTTTTGCGGGTCGTAGCCGCTTCCGAGAACGGTCTTGGCGAATTCGGAGAAGGACGCCGTGTCCGCGAGAACCTTCCCGGCTGCGGTATCGAGATCGGCCCAAAGCGCGCCCATGTCGGCGAGCGCCGGTCCGCCGTCGATGCGATAGGCCTTGCCCTCGACGTCGATCTGCCGCGTATGGCATGCGGCGCAGCTGGGCCCCAACACGCCATCGGCGACGACGAAGCCGACCGGCAGCCCCGGCGTCGGACTCGCGGGGTTGGCCAGATAGCCGTAGCGGGCCAGTCCATCCGCAAGAAAGGGTTGGCCGTCAGCCTGCTTGAGCGCTTTGATCCAGTCCCAGGGGATGAGGCGGGAGCCTTGGCTCGTACGGTAAAAGTCGTTCCAGGCCTTTTCGTCCCAGGGGCCGGCTCCGGGAATGGAGGAGGGCTGTTCGACGCGTTCCAACGCCATCGAAGCCGGCGCGCTTGCGAACAGAATGGCGAGTGTAAGCGCAGCGGAGCGGAATGCCTTGGTGATGCTCATCTTGCAAACTTCTCAATGAACGGCCGTTACAAAATCGCGTCAACGCCGATGCAAAAACGCCTGGGAACAGCGCATTGCATTAGGGTCGACGATCGCCAGTAGCGTGTCAATACTCCGAACTGATGACGCAGGGCTTCGAACCCAGGTTAACGAGGGGTCATCTCGCCGCGTCATGGCCGCGCTTGTCGCGGCCATCCACGCGATGACGCGAGGCAAATGTGAGGACATGAGCCGAACCTACCGTCTCCGCGCGATGCGTTTCGCGGTTGACCGGCGTGGATGCCCGGCACAAGGCCGGGCATGACGGCTGAGAGTGAGCTGAAATTAACCTGGATTCGAAGCCCTGACCGATGACGCGCTTAGAGTTTCGCCATGAAATTGGCGAAGGCGAGCGACCCTTCCGGCCATGGCCCGTGGCCGCTGTCGACATTGATGTGGCCGGCGGCGCCGGCGTCGATGAAGCGCGCGCCGATATCCTGCGCGAGTTGGCGCGCAAAGAGCAGATCGGCGTAAGGGTCGTCGCTGCTGCCGACCAGCGCCGCCGGGAACGGGAGCTTCGCGCGCGGTATCGGCAGAAAGGCGGAATCGACCGACGGCAATTCGCGGATCACCGCCTCCGAGGGCGGCGCGACAAGAAAGGCGCCGGCGATCTTGTCGCCGACGCGCTGCGCCGCATGCAGCGCGGCGATGACGCCGAGCGAATGCGCCACGATCACCGCAGGCCGCGCGCTCGCGAGAACCTCTTGCGCGATCGCCTCTTCCCATTCGGCGCGGATCGGCTTCTCGAAGTCGCGCTGAGTGACGCGCCTGGCTGTCGACAGTTTCGCCTGCCAGCGCGTCTGCCAATGTTCGGGGCCGGAGTCGCTCCAGCCCGGCACGATGAGAATGTCGGCGTCGGCTGCGCGCATCAGGCGGTTTCGCGCGCCACAAAGGCGCCGCTGAGCGCATCCTCGATCAGCTTGCGCGTCTCGGCGACGCCATAGAGCGCGATGAAGGAGCCAAAGCGCGGGCCCTTCTTCTCGCCGAGCAGCACTTCATAGAGCATGTTGAAGAAGTCGTTGGAGACGCCTGGGCGCTCGGGCGTCGCGCCCTTGGCGGCAAAATCCTGGTAGCGCGGCGCGGCGCGGGCGACATCGTAAAGCGCCGACTGAATCTCTTCGGCGCTGGCGCCGTCCATGCCGCCCAGAGTTTCGTCGATTTTTAGCAGCACCTCGCGCTCGACCTCATCGGCGGCGCGATAGGTCTTCGCCGGCTTCACGAAATCGCGGAAATAGGCGACGGCGTAGCCCACGAGCTTGTCGAGCCGCGGATGATTTTCGGGCGTCGCCGATCGCGCATAACGGCGCAGAAAGCCCCAAAGCACGGCAGGGTCTTCGGCGTTGGCGACGGCGGCGAGATTGAGCAGCATCGAGAAGGAGACGCTCACGCCCTTGGCGTCGCCCTCATGCGCCAGAATCTCGGCCTGCGGCGGATCTCCGGCGTGGATGTGCCAGACCGGATTGCCGAGTCGGTTCTTCCAGTCCTGGCGCGGATAGGCGTCGAGAAAATTCAGATAGTCGTCGACCGCGCGCGGGATCACGTCGAAATAGAGCCGCTTCGCCGCCGTGGGCTTTCCTCGATCGTCAGGCCATTGCCCTTTGACTTCGAAATCTTCTGGCCCTTTTCGTCGAGAAACAGTTCGTAGTTGAAGCCTTCCGGCGCACGTCCGCCGAGCGCCCGCACGATCGCGCCCGAGAGCTTCACCGAATCGATGAGGTCCTTGCCGGCCATCTCGTAATCGACGTTAAGCGCATACCAGCGCATCGCCCAGTCGGGCTTCCACTGCAGCTTGCAATGGCCGCCGGTGACGGGGGTGGTGAAGGCCTCGCCCGTATCGGGATCGGTCCAGGAGATCGTGCCGGCGTCTGCGTCATAGCCCGTCAGCGCGACCTGCATGACGATGCCGGTCTTCGGATGGATCGGCAGGAAGGGCGAATAGGTCGCCGCGCGCTCCTCGCGAAAGCTCGGCAGCATGATCTTCATCACCGCGTCGTAGCGCGCGAGCATATGCTTCAAGGCGGCGTCGAAGCGGCCGCTCTGATAATATTCCGTCGACGACGCGAATTCATATTCGAAACCGAAGGCGTCCAGGAAGGCGCGCAGCCGCGCATTATTATGCGCGCCGAAACTCGAATGCGTGCCGAAAGGGTCGGGCACCTGCGTCAAGGGCTTGCCGAGATTGGCGGCGACGAGCGCTTTGTTGGGGATGTTGTCGGGGACTTTGCGCAGCCCGTCCAAGTCGTCGGAGAAGGCGAGGAGGCGCGTCGCGATCCTGCCCTCGGTCATCACTTCGAACGCGCGGCGCACCATGCTGGTGCGGGCGACCTCGCCGAAGGTGCCGATATGCGGCAGGCCGGAAGGGCCGTAGCCGGTCTCGAACAGCACGCTCTTCTGGCCGCTCGCTTCCACGCGTTTGACGAGCTTTCGCGCCTCTTCGAACGGCCAGGCGGGCGAGACGCGCGCGGCTTCGACGAGTTCGGGCGACAATAGGAGCGGTGCGGACATGGGATGCGGACTGGCCAATCTGAGCGGGAAGCGCGGCACAGTAGGGAGAGGGGCTCGGGGCGTCAACGAGGGAAGCAGCAGTGTCAAAACAATCCGATTGAAGCAAGAAGAGGCGCGACTCCCTCCCCTTGATGGGGAGGGTGGTTCGCGAAGCGAACCGGGTGGGGTGATTTCTGGAAGCGCGCAGCAGCTCCCCAACCCGCTCGCCTTCGGCGAGCGACCTCCCCGCAAGGGGGAGGTATTTGCGCCCTTCTTTCGAAGGGGCTTTGGCTTGGATGGACAAGCGCGGCGATGCCGCTAAGCTTCGCGCGCATGTGATTCACCGATCTGGCTGGCGGGAAGGCCGAAGAGAGATGTGGCGGCGGAGGGAATGGAGCGGGCCGGCCTCCCCGAAAAGGCGCCGCGCGCGGGCGCGCAGCCTGATCGCCGCGGCCGGCGCCAGCGTCGCAGCCCTTGTCGCGACGACGGGCGCGCCGGCCCTCGCCGAAGACAGTCTCGTCTCGCTGGCCAAGCAGAAATCGCTGACCGACACGCCGGGCGGCCCCAAGGATCAGCTGCGCCGGCTCGGCGTCGACGTCAACGTTTGGGTCACCCAGTTCTTCCAGGGCATTCCCGCGGGCGCGATCGACCGGACGGCGCGCTACGGCGGCAAGATGGATATGTTTCTGCGCCTCGACGGCGAAAAGCTCGGCTTCTGGAAGGGGCTCAAGTTCAACGCGCAATATGAGCATTACTTCGGCCGTAACGTGAACCGCCAGGATCTCGCGCTGCTGCCGGTCAATGTCGCCCAGGCGTTCATCGAGCGCGACGGCTATCACTCGGCGCTGTCGATGACGCTGACGCAGGAGCTCAGCGAAGAGCTTTCGGTGACGATCGGCAAGTTCAACATGCTGACGCTCGCCGCGCAGACGCCGCTCGTCGGCGGCGGCGGCATCGACACATTCATGAACCGCGCCTTCGCGCTGCCTTCGACCGGCATCGGCGTCAGCTCGCCGGAAAGCGTCGCCGACCGTCTGATTATCGCGCCGCCCTATCTCTTGGGCGGCGTCGCCGCGCTCAAGACCAAATATTTCGACCTCAGGGTCATGGTCGCCGATCCGCGCAACGCTCAGCAGGCGCGGGTCATCACGCGGCCGTTCGAGCGCGGCGTCGGCGCCGGTCTGATGGCGACCGTCCCCGTCGAGATCGGCGGCCTCAACGGATTCCATACGCTGCGCTTCGCCTACAGCAATGCGCGCGGTTTCGATCTCGACGACATCGGAGAGAGGCGTCAGGCGATCGCCCGCCTGCGCGGCCTGACGAAGAAGGGCTTCTGGTTCGTCTCCTACGCCGTCCAGCAATATTTCGTGCAGAGCGCCACGGACCCCAAACTCGGCTGGGGCCTGTTCACGCTCGCGACCCTGTCGGACGGCAATCCCAATCCGGTCAGATGGAGCATGCTCGTCGGTCTCGCCGGCTACAATCTCATGACGGGCCGTGAGGACGATCGCTGGGGCGTCGGCTATTACCATTACGGGCTGACCCAGCCGCTGATCTCCGGCCTGGCGGCGCGTCGGATCAATCGCCGCAGCGAAGGCGGCGTCGAGGCCTTCTATAATTTCGCGGTGACCCGATGGTTGCGGCTCTCGGGCGACGTGCAGATCATCGATCCGTGGAATCCGCTGCGGGCGCGGGCGAGCTATCTCGGCCTGCGTCTGCAGACGATATTTTAGGAAAAAAGCGTCTCAAAAAGAAAAAGGCGAAGACGTTCGTTTCCGAACGATCCTCGCCTCAGGCCAGCCCCTTGGCCTAATCCGGGTGCGCGACTCTCGGCGTCAATTGGCGCAGGAGACGCTACGCATGTAACGGACGCGACCCCGCTCGTCAGCCTTCGGCGTGATGACGAGCGTGCAATCTTCATCCTCGGCGCCGTAAGCGCGCCCCACTCGGATTGCCGGTCCGCGCGCAAGCGGACGCATGCCGACGTCACTAAGGCTCACGGCGGCTTGGACGCCAGTGGCGGCGGACTGAGTCTTCGGATCAGACGCTGAGGGCGCAGCTGCGACAGCAGCAACCGCGCAGATGGCGACTGTGAATCCGAGGATGATCCGGGACGTGCGGCTTGCGAAAGGGCTTTCGCGCGAAACGGCCATTAATAGGGCTCCCACAGGGTGATCGGGAATTTTTCCCCAGATCGCTACTCGAACGCTGCGAACCTGGACGCTTCCTCTTTTGCGGGGGAGAAACGCAGCGGCCCCGCTAATGGTTCCGCCGCAGTCATAAAATTTTAAGACTTGCCTTAAATCCGCCCTATCGCTCGAGCCGGGCGATGAGGCTCGACGTGTCCCAGCGCCGCCCGCCCATCTTCTCCACCTCGGCGTAGAACTGGTCGACGAGCGCCGCGACAGGCAGCCGGGCGCCGTTGCGCCGCGCCTCGCCGAGACAGATTGCAAGGTCCTTGCGCATCCATTCGACGGCGAAGCCGAAGTCGAACTCACTCGCCGCCATTGTTTTCGTGCGATTTTCCATCTGCCACGACTGCGCCGCGCCGTTCTTGAGCAGATCGACGACGTTCTCGGGTTCGAGGCCCGCCGCCTTGGCGAAATGCAGCGCCTCCGCCAGACTCTGGATCAGGCCGGCGATCGCGATCTGGTTGACCATCTTGGTCAGCTGCCCGGCGCCGGGCGGCCCCATCAGCCGGCAGGCCCGAGCAAAGCAGGCGATCACGGGCTCCGCTTTGGCGAAAGCGGTTGGATCGCCGCCGCACATGACGGTCAGCGCGCCCTTTTGCGCCCCGGCCTGCCCGCCGGAAATGGGCGCGTCGATGAAGCCGAACCCGCGCTCGGCCGCCGCTGCGTGGAGCTCCCGTGCGACCTCCGCCGACGCCGTCGTATGGTCGACGAAGATCGCGCCCGCCGACATGCCGGCGAAGGCGCCGCCGTCGCCGATCGTCACGGCGCGCAGATCGTCGTCATTGCCGACGCAGGAAAAGACGAACTCCGCGCCATTCGCCGTTTCGGCTGGAGTCAAGAATCCTTCGGCGCCGGGGAACTCGGCCACGAATTTCTCTGCCTTGGCGGGTGTGCGATTATAGACGCGCACCTTGTGGCCGGCGCGGTGAAGATGGCCGGCCATGGGATAGCCCATGACCCCAAGGCCGAGGAAGGCGAGGGTGTGGATATTGAATTCTGAGTTCATGATCGGGGCCAATCAGCTGATTCGGCGAGGAAACCGATTTCTGCGCACGGCAAAAAATTGTGAACAAAACTGCGAGCGAGGTCAAAGCGCTCAGCTTTCACCTACACTGCCCAGAACGAACTCGGGCAAATCGGATGCACATGCTGGCTCTTCAGAGAGACCTTTTCGCCAAAAAATCGGCTTCGATTGTCGATGAGCTGCAAGCGTTTGAATGCGGCGGCAACCCAACGATCATCGAAAGCCGAAATGGCGTCAATTTCTTCTTCAATGAATTTTGGACAGCTCGCCAGCGTCAGGCCAACCGTATTCATGAAGTCAGCTATCGAGCCTGCTTTAAACCACAACTTCCAGAGTTCTTCATCTCCCGTCTCACTGAGCCTGGTGACACCGTTTATGATCCCTTCATGGGTCGAGGGACAACGCCTATTCAAGCAGCTCTAATGGATCGCGTTGCCATCGGAAACGACATAAACCCGCTTAGTACAATTCTCACCGCGCCGCGTCTCAAGCCACCTTCTCTCCGTCGAGTCGCCGAGCGTCTCAGGGAAATCGACTGGGAGTATGCCGACGACATCGATACGAAGCTTCTCGTTTTCTACCACGAGAAAACTTTGCGCCAGATTCATGCTCTTCGAGCTTGGTTCGAATTACGTGAGGCTTCGCGTTCCCTTGATAGCGTGGACGGATGGATTCGAATGGTGGCGGTCAATCGATTGACGGGTCATTCATCAGGATTTTTCTCAGTATATACGCTACCACCCAATCAAGCCGTTTCGGTTGATGCACAAAAGAAAATTAATCTGAAGCGCAGTCAGACTCCTCCAGAGCGCGACGTTCCAGCAATTATCCTAAAGAAATCTCGTGTTCTGCTTTCTGAGGCTCCTCCGATGAGACAGGCAACGCATTCGTTATTCGCGGGTGGCGCAGACTCTACCCCCGATATTCCGAGCGAAAGCGTTAATCTTGTAGTTACCTCGCCACCCTTTCTCGATGTCGTGCAATATGCAGCCGACAACTGGTTGCGATGCTGGTTTGTAGGGCTTGAGGCAAAAAAAGTGCCCATCGCAATGTACCGGGACCCCTCCAATTGGATGGCGTTTATTTGTAGAGTCTTTTCCGAACTGGCGCGCGTTGTTCGCCGTGGCGGTCATGTCGCTTTTGAGGTCGGCGAAGTGAGAAACGGCACCATTGAGCTTGAGCGCCTTGTGCTCGAGGCGGCGCGCGGACTTCCCTTTGAGGCGCTCGGTGTTCTTGTTAATGTGCAGGAATTTACGAAAACAGCTAACTGCTGGGGCGTGAATAACAACAGCAAGGGAACAAATACTAATCGAGTCGTTATTATGAGGCGTATATGACCGATAAAGAGTACGTTGAAAAATTAGAAGCTGCGCTTGCACACGTTTTGCAGCCGTTGAAGGGGCTTCCTTTTACAGTTGTCGTGCGTGCGCTGTCCAGTCAGACAATTTTTCCAATAGATCGAGAATCCGACGATGATCGTGTGCTGATCGCTCAGTTGGAAAAGGCAATCCAGTCCTGCGCGGAGAAGTTGAGAAGCCAGCCCATACAGCGGCCCCGGCCCAATGAAGTTGGTAATGATATAGAACCGTATGTCATGCGAGCTTTGGTCGAAATCGGGTATAAGGTTCAACGCCCACTTTCGAAGGCGGGAAAAGGGAAATCGACGGGATATCCTGATATTATATTTTACGATGCGAAGGATCGGCCTTGTTATCTCGAATGTAAAATTTACAGCGACGACACGAAAGAAACGTCAATGCGGTCATTTTACCTTTCGCCGTCTGACGCTTTCAAAGTCTGCATGGATGCACGTCACCTGTTGCTTTCTTTTGAAATGGTTAGGACACCGATAAATGGCTCAAATCTATCCAGATTTTCACCCGTTGCATTCAAGCTTGTGGATTTGTCGGCGCTCGATTGCGACATGAAATATGAGTTCAACTCGGATAACCGTCGTCTTTACAATCCAAAGTTGGTCTTGCTCTCTGGCCCGTGTTAAATTTTTCCATAGGACTGGCGCTTGACAGTGCCCTCCATCGAGAATACGCGGCGGCACCGCCGCTTTGCTACCCGCCCGTCATGCTCATGTGGCGCGAGACGGCGGCCGCCGGCGCGGTTCGATCGATGATGAAATCATGGCCCTTGGGCTTGCGCAGGATCGCGGCCTCGATCGCCTGATGCAGCAGCGCGTCGTCGGCGCTTTCGCGCAGCGGCGCACGAAGGTCGGCCGCGTCCTCCTGGCCGAGGCACATATACAGCGTCCCGGTGCAGGTGACGCGCACGCGATTGCAGCTTTCGCAGAAATTATGGGTGAGCGGCGTGATGAAGCCGATGCGCCCGCCGGTTTCGCGCGCCCGCATGTAGCGCGCCGGGCCGCCGGTGCGATAGTCGATCTCGTCGAGCGTGAAGGATTCGCTCAGCCGATCGCGCACTTCCTGCATCGGCAGATATTGGTCGGCGCGTTCCGGCCCATCGAGTTCGCCGAGCGGCATCACTTCGATGAAGGTCATGTCCATTCCGCTGTCGTGGGCGAAGCGCACGAGCGTCGTGAACTCGTCCTCATTGACGCCTTTCAGCGCCACCGCGTTGAGCTTCACCTTCAGGCCGGCGGCGCGCGCGGCGGCGATCCCCGCCAGAACCTGCGCATGCGCGCCGGTGCGGGTCAGCGCCTTGAAACGATTGGGGTCAAGCGTATCGAGCGAGACATTGACCCGCCGCACGCCGCAATCGGCGAGTTCCGCGGCGAAACGGGCAAGCTGCGAGCCATTGGTGGTGAGCGTCAGCTCCTCCAGCGCGCCCGTCTCGAGGTGGCGCGACAGCGCGCGAAACAGCTTCATCACATCGTGACGCACCAGCGGCTCGCCGCCGGTGATGCGCAGCCTCTTGGTTCCGCGCGCGACAAAGGCGGAGCACAGCCTGTCGAGCTCCTCGAGCGTCAGCAGATCGCGGCGCGGCAGGAATTGCATATGTTCCGACATGCAGTAGACGCAGCGGAAATCGCATCGATCGGTGACGGAGACGCGCAGATAGGAGATCGTCCGCCCGAAGGGGTCGACGAGCGGCGCCGGCGCGGCGACCGCGGGCGTCGCAATTGCAGGCCCTCTGGCGTGGGCGTTCATCCTTACCTCGAACCGGCGGAAATTCGGCGTCCTCCATATATTGCCGGAACGCCCTCCCGTGAAGCCCACCCGTTGGGGCGCCGAGGGCCGGGACGCCGAGGCCGGGCCAGTAGCGGGCCTGGAGCAAGGCGACGTTCGCCGCGGGATGCCGCCTCTTATCGGCCGGCGCCCCAGCCGAAATCCCTACCCAGCAGAGCGTAGAGCTCTTCATTGTAGGGCCGGAAAAACGCGGCCAAATTCTCCCGAGCGCCGTCGTCAAGCTTTCCGGGCGGACCCGGATTTTGCTCCTCGATCACCAGCGGCTCGACTTGGGGCAGGCCGAGAAACGCGTAAATCTCCTTCGCGGTCGATCGCGGGTCGCGAAAAAATTCCGCCGCATCGACGATGAAAACGCGGTCTCTGCCGAATTTTTCGAAAAGGAGGCGCAGAAAGGGCGCGTAAATACTGTGCCGCAAATAGCCCGCGCGCGCGCCCGAAAATGCGTGCGGCTCCATGCCGCCGCCGCGTATCGACGCTTTTTCCGCTTCGATCAAAGTTTCGAAATCCGGAAAGCCCTTCCAGTGCGGATCCTGCATCTTGCGGCTCATGAAACGTTTCTGATCCCATCGCCAGTGCGAGAAAGTGCGCTCCACCGGATCGCGCAGAACGCAAATGATCCGCATATCCGGAAACATCGACTGCGCCAGAAATATCCAGAGCGGATTGGGCATCACTGGCGTGCAGTAGCCGGTGATCGCGCCGCCGTTGCGCCGCTCCGCGGCCCGTTGCGCCGCGCGCGTCGGAAAATGCGCCATCAGTTCGCGCATCGTATCCGTGAAGGAGATTTCCTTCGACAGCGGCAGCACGACGTGCGGATGCTGGAAAATATAAGAGGAGAGGAAAGACGTGCCGGAGCGCACCGCGCCGATCGATGCGAAGGACGGCGCCATGCGTTCCCTGGAGCCGAGCGCACGCGCCCAGACCCTCCATTTGGGCGGATTGAAAAAATAATAGGAGCGGAATTGACGCTTCGCCCGAAGGGGCAGGGTCTCCAAAGCGCCGCTGGCCCGCGATAGCCGGTTGAAGTCCTGGTAGGGAGCCTGGATCGTTTCGAGCCGCTTCGGATCAACCGCCAGGATCGGTTCTGACCGGGAAGGCGCGTCGAGTTCCGATGAAAGGATGGACATTCGACCACTCTCCTTTTCGAAGATTTTTCTTTGGAGCAGGATGACACGGCTGCGGCTAGATTGCGCCCACGAGCGTAGCCTCGCGACTGCCGCTGGATTGGCGCGTATCGAAACCGCGCACGCGCGCAAAACTCGCCTCGAGCGTTGCGAACGGATCGGGGCTTCGGCCTCGCGAACGCCAGCAGATGAATCCGTCGGGCCGCACGAGCAGCGCGCCTTCAGGCGAAACGCCGAGACGCGGCAGAAACAGCCCTTCGGGATCATTGACGTCGAAGCCGAGGCGGCAGACGCCAAGCGGCGCGCCTGAACGAAGGCCGACACGCTCCGCCGCCTCGATCCAGTCGCCGCCGTCCGGACCGGCGAAGAGCATGAAACCGCGTCCGATCAGATCCTGAGAGGAGATCGTCTCATCGCCGCGCCGTAACCAGACATGCGCGAGGCGCGTTCCCGGCGCGCCGCTCGGGCGAAGAGGGTCTTCGACCGCTGCGCCGTCGTCGGCCTCGTCGGTGATGATCCCGTCGGAGCGATACCGATAGCCGATCGCGGTTTCGAGAAGGCCGTATTCGTCTTCCCGAATACGCAGTTCCTGACGATCAGGCAGGAGACGCTCAACATAATTGGCGAAGGCTCTTGCGATCGCGATTCGCGCCACGGGGCTGCGCTCAATCTGATAGGTATCGAGCAGCGTGGGAGCGGCATGGCCCTTCACGACAAGCGCCAGCTTCCACGCCAGGTCCGCGGCGTCCTGGATTGCGGTTTGTCCGCCCAGGCCGCCGACCGGCGGCACGATATGTGCGGAGTCGCCGGCAAGAAACACCCGGCCAAAGGACATGCGATCGGCAAGAAGAGCGGCCATCCGCCAAGGACGAACGTCGAGAATCTTGACCGCGAGATCAGGGACGCCAAGAGATTGTCGAACCAGTTCTCGGCATCGTTCTTCGTCGAAATCGGATGCCTGATCGCGGGAGGAATCATATTCTACGTTGATCTGGCCGCAATTGGGCTCGTCGCAAGTGACGAAGGCGCCGCTGAACGCCTTGTTGCGAAAATAATAGAGGGCAAACCCGTCTCTCCGCAGGATTGCGTCGAGATCGGCCTCGAACAGCACCGACATCGCATCCGCGATCACTCCCGGGCCTTCCATCTTCACGCCGCCGGCGTCGCGGATCGTTCCGCCGGCGCCGTCGGCGGCGATCATATAGTCGGCAAGAACGGTGGTTTCTCGTCCCGACGCCTCGTCGTGCAAAATCGCTTCGACGCCGTCCTCTCGCTGGGAGAAGCGCGCCAGCGCCGTGGAAAATCTGATATCGGCGCCATTGTCGCGGGCGAAACGCAACAAGACGGGTTCGACCCGATCCTGGCCTGCAGTGCATATTTTGCTCGGCGACACGCGCGTCGCGTCGAGCGACGTCTTGGTGACGAGCGTTTCGATCGCCGGACCGGTAACGGTCTCCGCAATGATGACCGTTGTATCGTTTGCGCCGGTGCGGCTTGCTGCGAACAGCGCATCCTCCAGGCCATCGACGACGCGCAGAACCTCCATGCTGCGCCGGTTCAGCCCATGCGCTTTCGGCAGCCGCGACGTTGACGCGCGTCGCTCCACGAGGATGCAAGGAACGCCGCGCCAGGCGAGGAGCGTCGCCGCGGACAGACCGGCATAGCCTGCGCCGACAATGAGAACAGGGACTCGCTCGACGCTCATTGCACATGTCCTTTGGACAGTCCCGGGACGCCAACCGGCTCTGCGGGCTCGGATTGAAGGCTGCGCCAAATCAGGAAAACGCCGATGACTTCAGGCCAGATCAGCGATTGATAGGCGATCTCCGGACGGTTTACGGAGAGACCAACCAGAATGAACAGCGGCGCGATAAGCCACTGCGCGAGCGCATCTATTAAGGTCAGTTTTGCGAAGGATTGTCGCGCGAGCGCAAAGCCTCGCACGATGCTGCCGACAAATCGGATCGGGACGGAAAGCGCCAAGGCGGCGAGGAAGACTGACCACCAGTCCCCATACTGTTTGTATAAAGTCGCGCCGATCCAGTCGCGGCCGAACAGCAGCAAGATCGCGGCGGTCAGCGCTATTGGCGCGCCTACGCGTATCACCGGCGCAAGGACCGGCGTCCAATCCTCGAGGGATTGTTTCGGAAGATAAATGGCGAGATAGCGCGTCAGCGTGATGAGCGGACCAAGAATGAACAACATGAAGGTTTGCGCGGCCGCGTATGAGTCGAGGCGTTGACCGTTCGTGGCGTACTGCCAGGGGAGAGAAAAGAGCGTCAGCGAGAAGAGCATCGCGGCCCGCGGCGACAGCACCCGCAGAGCTTCCCAGAAGGCGCCGCTCAGAAAGGAGCGCGCAAATGCAATTTCTGGAAAGCGCAATTTGCGCGCGCCATGCGCGTGCAGCCGAGTCCACAACCAAAATGAAGAGGCCGCAGCAACGACGCAACCCGCAATAAAACAGCCGGCGAAACCGAATCCGAGGGTCTGCATGAAAAGGACGTTGGCCGCGGCTTTCGCTGGGATTTCCGCGAGTTTCCATGTGAAAACCGAGCCGCCACGTCCAAGCGCGTGCAATAAGAATCCTTGCGTATTCGAAAGAACGCGGAAAGGTGCGCCGGCGACGAGCCAAATGATCGGGGCGCCGATATAGGGAGTGGCCGCGGCGTCGCCCATCAGAGCGTCAAGGAAGACCGGATAGGCGAAGAAGCCGAAAATCGCTGTGGCGACGCCAAGCGCGAGGGAGAGCACGCAAGTCTTTTCGATCGCCTCGGCGGCCTCTCCATTCTTTTGCGCATGGCCGAGCGCAATCGCCGCAACGGCGGCGCAAGCGATGGTGACGGCGACATCGAGCAACGTGATGCGCATCAGAATCGCATAAGCCCCCGACGCGCGGCCGCCCAGTCTCGCGACCATGGCGAGATCGATCTGCATAATAAAGGCGGCCGCGGAAGTGCTGGCGAATAGGAACCAGTATCCGCGCCACAGCGGCGCGCTTGTCATCGCGCCAGGCTCTGCCACCCCGGAAATACGTCGAGTTCAAAGGTCTGTAGCGTAAAGTAGCCAAAAATATCCGGAGGCGCCGGCAGCGGCTCCTCGGGTTCGATAAGCTCGATCTCACGTCCCAAACGAACGCTGCGGCATTTCCAGCCGATGACAAGATTCCTCGTGTCCGCGCATCCGATGACGATTCCGCAATCTCTGCCGCGATCGAGGATCGCCCAACGGGCGGCCGACGCCGCCATGACCGACCGCAGATATTTGTCGTCCGCGAGCAACCGATCTTTGAACGGCGATTGGCGCAGCCAGACATAAACCCAAAGGTAATAAGACCAGTCAAAGGCGAGCTTCTTCTCTCCGGCCCAGGCCATGAAGGGCCGGAAGATCGACATCCCGTCGAGACCGGAAAGCTCCAACAGCTCGGGACAGATGTCGAAGAGCGTGTGCCAATACATGCGCAGGCTCACGTCAATCCGCACGAAGGCCTTATGGTCCGTAGGATATTTTGCGTTCAGTTCCGGCGACATGAGCGCCGGGTAAAGGTCGCGATCGGTCCGACTAGGCAGAGAGAGCAAGATCATGACGCCTTTCTTCCGGTTGGCCGAACAGGTCTCGCAACAACTTCAGATCGGCGACGATATCGTCAAATTCGATCCGGTCGTCGCGCTCATAGGTCATCGTTGCGCCGGGCTTGTCGAAGACCGATCGGAAATCTCTTAGGAAGGCGAGCGTGTCCGGCGCAAGCGCCTCAGCGTGAGTGTCCAGCGAGATGAAAGGCTCGACCAGGGAATGCCTGTAGCCCGCGACATGGAAATGCTGGGCCTCGGCGATGACGTTACGCCAGGCTTCGAACGGCGTCCCGCAGTTGCGATGCGCGCAAACGGCGTTGGACGCGTCGAACAGCACGCCGGCGCCTGTTTCTTTCATCAGGCGCTCGAAGAAGGCGGGCGCCTCTCTCCCCCCGTCCATGATGGAGGGATAATTTTCAAAATGGATGCGGTGTCCGACGATATCCTGCCAGGCGACGACCCTGTCGCGGACGGATTCATATTCGGTTGAATAGTCGATTTCGCCCAAGTGAAAGAAGGCGCGCCCTTCGTGAGAAAACCGCAGAATGTGGTCGGAGACGTAAATCGGGTTCAGCGCGTCGATATAATCTCGAAGCCGAGCGGCGAAATCGACGAGCGTCGGCCGATCGGCTTCGAGAAACTTGGAATACATAATATGCAAGCCGACAGGACAATCGAACGCCTTGGCCAATTCGTCTGGATCGACGCAGAAAAAATTGTCGATAAGAAATTCGCAATAATCGATGTGTCCTTCCGCGATCAGCCTCTGAGCCATGTCATAGGTGTCGCCGAGCGTGAAATTGAAGCCAAGCCGCATCTCTTTGTCGCCTTTGTCTTGACGCGCCGAAACTCGCTTGCGCCGCGGGCCGGGGGGCCAACGGCGCAAGCGAATCGTCCTTAGCCGTTGGTGGCGGCGCAGGTCGACGCGCACATGGCGCCGGCGCGGCCGATAACGTTGAGGGTAATGCGCTTGGCGATACGAATGGTCATAGGGGCCTCCCCTTTTGAGTTCGTCTGGAATGTCCAGACGGGGTCCGCAGAACGCGGCACCCGAATGGTATGACGAGCGAGGCCGCAAAAATCGGACAGCTTGGGGCGAGAATTTTTTCGAGCCGTCGAGATTTTGATGTTTGGCGCATTTCGAAGGCGCGGCGCGGCAGCTTCGACCAAGGCGTCGCTTGGCGCGGCCTGCGGCTTAACGCTCTGCGACTCAATCGGGACGCTCGAAGGCGCGACCTCGAAGGCGCGATCGAAATGTTCGAGCGCCCGACCCAGGCTGCGATTGACCGTTCTCAAGGAAACGCCGATTTCCTGCGCGATTTCGGAATGGCTGAAGCCCAGGATCCGGCTCATGAAGAATATCTGACGACAACATCGCGGCAATTGCATCAGAGCCGCTTGAACGTCCCGCGCCAGGCCGAATGCGTCGGGGGCCGACGTGATGTGCGTGTCTCGAGCGGGCGACTGGAACCATGCGCCGTCTTCGGCCAGCGCTCTGGCATGCGTTCTTTGCCTCCGAAGATTGTCGATCGCGAGCGTGCACGTCATCTTCGACACATAGCCGCGCGCATTCGAAATCAGTTCGCCACGGTCGCTTTCCAGCATTTTGAGATAGGCTTCCTGGACCAGGTCTTCGGCGTCTCCCGAGCCGATCACGCGGCGCGCCCGCGTTATCAGATCGCGATGATGGCTTCTAAACAGTCGGTCGATCGTCTCATGGGACTTCTGCATCAGCGCCTCCCCGCTTGTCTCCAAGCGCGCCGATTATCCAAAACGCATCA
>WSXZ01000020.1 GCA_009773555.1 Methylocystaceae bacterium
TCTCGTCGCCTCGCTGACGGCGCCGTGGGACAATGCGGCGCGCGAAGCGGCGCGCGTCATTCTCTCGCGCATCGCCGCGGAAGAAGAAGCGCGCACGACCCGCGACGTGCGCGCAAGCCTGCCTACGCTGAGCGAACATATCCTGAAAGAAGCGGAAGCGAACTTCGGCGCCGGATTGCGCGACATCGACGACGAGTCAGCGACGTTCTCCTGTCCGGCGAACAATGTCGCGGCGCTCGCCGACTGGCTGATCGCCCGAGGCGCCAAGAGCGTCACCAGCGCGCGGCTCGATTATATCTTTCAGGCGGAGAACGCCTTGTGGAGCAGGCTGGCGGCGCGGCTTGGGTGATGTCATTCCCGGCAGGTCGAAGACCTGACCGGGAATCCACAGTCGCAACAAACATTTTCGGCATTATGGCGCAAACGCCACAACGGGCGCGCGATGACGGCGCGCCGATGGGATCCAGCTAATAGCTTGCTGCCCGGCCTACGCTGCGGAATCATCCACGCGGCAGAAAGGTCACGCACGCAATGTGGTTCTCATCAAGATTGCAGTTCCTCCGATCACTTGGCGGGACGTTCGTCGCAAAGTTCATCGCTCCTCTTTGGGGCTTACTCGGTGCGTGGGATTTATTGCTGTCGCAAATTATTCCAAAGGAGATTTCTGACAGAATTCCAAAATTATCGGAGGTCGCAGCGATGACGACTGGCCTCCTTTCTTGGCAATTGTGGCTTGTTTCGGGGAGCTTGTTGCTGGCGGCGGCCGCTATAGAGGCGTCATTTCGGGCGCACGCTAAGCATATTGCCATCGCCCCAAAACTCGAATCCGCTACGGAATTTGATCTTCGTGTAACGACAAAATTTTCCGAGCCTTATGCTATCCGTGACGGGAAGGCGCTGATCGAATACTTTTTTACTAACGGAAGCGATAAAGATATTTTAATCAATGATGTAGGGATATACTATTTCATGATCACAAAAGGTCTCCTTAAAGGAGACGACGATTATTTGGATTTCTGTGTAAAGAAAGCCTATAGCAGTCCAGATGTGCATGATATCATCGCGCCGATGGCCGTTAGTGGATTTGGAATGTTAATTGAAAACAAGAATGTATTGTCTTTCTTTCTTCGCCCGTTGAAGGCAACAAACGGAGCTGGTAGGCTTATTGGTAGAAATTTATTCATAGGAAAGAGATCAACAGACGTTGTAACCGCCGAATATGATCTAGAAAGGGTTCGCGAAGGATACTCAATTGTTGCTATATGCACGTCATTTAGGCTTATAGACGCCGCTGGGAGTATGGTAACTGTTGTTGCGCCTGGTATTTATATCGAGGACGCATCTTTCGATGACAGGATGCGCGGCACAATCACGAGTAGCGCATATGGAACATATACGATTTTGCCGACGTTTTCAGACAAAAGGTGTTCATATTCCAAGACTTAGGTTATCAGTCGTCTGACAATCGAAGGGTTTTAGTGCCAAGTGTTTGTCATGCTGGTAGAGCATTTTTCTGACGAGGATTTTGACGTGAAGCGCGATATGGATTTAGCTAGAGAGATGCTTCTTAAGATTGAAGCATCTACAAAAAGTCTTTCGTCTGATGATCTCATTGAGCCAGCAGATGGAAAATCAGATGAGAAAAATTACCTACTAAATAAGATGAGAGAGGCAAATTTAATTAATTGCATTTCTACTACAGTTACTAGCGGCGTGACCTATCATTTAGGTATAGAACTAACATGGGGCGGACATGATTTCCTGGATACAGTTAGAGATACGGCAATTTGGTCAAAAACAAAAGAGGGAGCAAACGCTGCGGGATCGTTCTCTTTTGAACTCATTAAAGCGCTAGCGAAGGGATATGCAAAAAAGCAGATTGAAGAAAAAACAGGGATTTCTCTTGATCTATAATATCCGCCACACGCAAACGCCATTCCGCTTTCCGGCCTTTGCGATGCGCCGCCGCTTTTCTTGCCCCTTCACGGCATGGATGACATGGCTTGCGACAGCCTTCCGCAGCAACGCATCTCTTTCGTCGAGTCCTTTGGCGCGGATCACTGCAATGGCCAGTTCCCGCGTGTCGAGAGGGGCGCCGGCGCTTTCCAGAGCGGCCATGCACAACTTCGTTATCTCCCGGTATCTGAAGATTCGCTGGATACCCATGGACGCCGCTTGATGCATTTCTCCGCTCGCTTCGAATATGGCCAGCGTCGCATTGACGTGCGTAAGATCGCAGCGCGTTGCCGCCAGCGTTTGTTCATAGGAGATGATCAACGATTCGAGTTCATCCCGCTTGCGGCGCAGGGTGAGAACAATATTCGGTTCAGCCATGCCGGAATTCTAATGCAAACCGGGCTACTGGGCTTGTGGCGTTTGCGCCATAATACCGAACATTTTGGAGGTCGTTCTGGATTCCCGGTCGGACCTACGTCCGCCGGGAATGACAAACCGCAAACCGATTCACGCTTCCATCAAGGCGCCGACATGCGCCGCTGCGCTGCGCGCAAGATCTTCCGGCCGATAGCCGCCCTCAAGCAGCGAGACGATGCGTCCCTTGCAGCGACGCGCGGCGATCTCCATCACGCGCAGCGTGACGTCTCGGAAATCCTCTGCGACGAAACGCAACCCGCCGAGCGGATCGTGGAGATGGGCGTCGAAGCCGGCGCAGAGAATGATCAGATCGGGCGAAAACGCCTCGACACGCGGCAGAATGCGCGACGTGAGCGCCTCGCGGAACTGCGCGCCGGCGTCGCCCTTTGCGAGCGGCGCGTTGACGATCGTGTCATGCGCGCCGGTTTCGCTCACCGCCCCCGTGCCGGGATAGAGCGGCATCTGATGCGTCGACGCGTAAAGCACGTTTCGATCGCTCCAGAAAATCTCCTGCACGCCATTGCCGTGGTGCACGTCGAAATCGACGATGGCGACGCGCGACGCGCCATGCGCCGCGCGCGCATGCAGCGCCGCCACGGCGGCGTTATTGAAAAAGCAAAAGCCCATCGGCGTATCGCGCGTCGCATGATGTCCCGGCGGCCGCATGGCGACGAACGCGTTCTTGGCGTCGCCGCGCATCACCGCATCGACGGCCGCCAGCGCGCCCCCGGCTGCGCGCAGCGCCGCTTCTTGCGTGGCGCCGTTCATGGCGACGTCCGGACCTATGCGCGCATATCCTTCTGAAGGCGCCGATTTCGCGAGATGCGCGAGGTGTTCAAAACTATGCGCGCGCAACAAAGCTTCCTGCGCCGCCAAAGGCGCCTCGCCGCGCAGAAGGCCGGCGAAGCGCGGGTCGTCAAGCGCGCGCAGAATGGCGCGAAGGCGCTCCGGCCGCTCGACATGCGCCGGCCCCATGTCATGCGCCAGCGCCGCGGGGTGCGTGACGAGCAGGGTCGAGGCTGTTGCAGCGCGCGCGCCGAAGGCGAGGCTTGCGCCGGCGCCGGCGATGGCTTTTCGGCGCGTGACGGCGGCGGGGTGTCGTTCTCGCGCCATTTCATTCCTCAAGCTTCAAACAGAGCATAAGATCGCCGAAAGCACGTGTCAGCCAATTTGGATTTGACAGCAAGAAACGCATTGCGGCGATCGTCGCAAAAGTTGGATGATGCGCGACATGCAGACGAACGACATGACGCAGGCAAATTCGCTCCGCCTCGACGAAGCGCGCTGGGCGGCGGTTGTCGCGCGCGATGCGCGCCGCGACGGCGACTTTTACTATTGCGTCGAAACGACTGGCGTCTATTGCCGCCCCTCCTGCCCGTCTCGGCCGGCGAAGCGCGCCAATGTGCGCTTTTGCGCCACGGCGGCGGAAGCGGAGGCGGCAGGTTTTCGTCCCTGCCGTCGTTGTCGGCCCGAGGCGCCGTCGCAGGGGGAGCGGGACGCGGAGAAGATCGCCCGCGCCTGCAGAATGATCGAGGCGGCGGAAGCGCCGCCGACGCTTGCGCAGCTGGCGCGCACGATCGGACTGAGCCCCTATCATTTCCACCGACTGTTTTCGCGCATCGCCGGGGTTACGCCCAAAGCCTATGCTCAGGCGCATCGGCGTGCGCGTCTGCGCGGCGAACTCAAAGAGAGCCGCATAGTGACAAAGGCGATCTATGAATCCGGCTATAATTCGAGCGCGCGGTTCTATGCGACGGCGAAGGACACATTGGGGATGACGCCAAGCGCCTATCGCGCGGGGGCTCCACGCGAAACGATCCGCTTCGCCATCGGCCAGTCGTCTCTGGGCGCGGTGCTCGTCGCGGCCAGCGCGAAGGGCGTTTGCGCCATTTCGCTTGGCGACGACCCCGAAGAGCTGCTGCGCGATCTGCAAGATCGATTTCCACGCGCGAGCCTCATCGGCGGCGATGAGTCGTTCGAACGCTATGTCGCCGCGGCGGTGGGCATGGTTGAGCGGCCTCAAACGCGCTTTGATCTGCCGCTCGATATGCGCGGCACGGCCTTTCAGCAGCGCGTCTGGGCTGCGCTGCGCGACATTCCGGCAGGAGAGACGGCAAGCTACGCCGAGATCGCGAAACGCATCGGCGCGCCGAAGGCGACGCGCGCCGTCGCGGGCGCCTGCGCGGCCAATCCGGTGTCGCTCGCGGTTCCCTGCCATCGCGTCGTGCGCAGCGACGGCGCGCTTTCCGGCTACTAGGCGCTCTACGCGCTTCGAAGCGCCGCATGTTCTTCATTGATCGCGTCGTGCAGCTCTTTCCACAGAGCATTGATGCGCACGTCCGGCCCCCAATTGTAGAGCGCCTTGGCGACCTCCGCGATCGTCTCATTGATGGGTTCGCTTTCTCCCTCCTCCAACTCGAGAGAGAAAAGCTTCGGCGGCGCATCGCCTTTCCAGGCGTCCCAATGTTCGTTCGAATAATTGGAAACGCCGCGCAGCGCCGCGAGTAGTTCCGGCGCGTATTTGGCGAAGCGTCGGTGCAAGCGCCCGTCGCTCGGCTCTGCGCGATAGGCGTCGCGTACAACGAAATAGCGCACATGCTGCAGTTCATGCGCAAGGCAGCAGCCGAGGCGGGCGTCGCTCATTTGCGGGTCGTAGTAGATTTCGATGCGGCCGTCGGGGAAAGACTGCCCCTCCGACGTAAAGCTCTGGCCGAGATAGTTGAACGTCTTTTTCCGTGGGCTGAGGGTCACTTCGCTGACGTCGTAGCCGAACTCCGCCACGAGCGCCGCGAGCGTTTGCCGCTTCCTAAAGAAATCGGGCGCGTTTTCGATCTCGCTCACCGTCTGCACGGGCGCCGGGTCGGCGTGCGGCATGCGCCGTGCGGCAAGCCTTGAGCGGAGAAAAGACAGCGCGTCGAAACCCCGCCGCTCACGTCCTAGGCGCACTTCCGAACGGCTCCTCATGCGTGATCACCCAGTCGAACTCCGGATGCGCCGCGGCGACATGCTCCCACCATCGCCGGCCGTCCTGCAAGCGCGGCGAGAGATCGTTGACCCTCAGCCGCCGAAAAGCGCCGGGCCGCTCCTTCATTCCGGCGATGACGGCCTCCACCATCGCCCGCCCCAAGCCGCGCTGCAAAGAGTTGATCTGTTCGAAAACCAGCGACGGCGGCTCATACGCGCCGGCGAGCAGAAGCGCGATCCCAGACGCCGCCGTCCCGTCCGGCGTTGTGATCAATTTCGAGGAGGTCGAGGCTTTGATTTCAAAGAACCCGCGCCCGTAGGGCCGCGAATCGACGAAGAGGCCGAGGGCCGCGAGATTGCGGGAGATCGCCTCGGCGATCGCCAGCATCGCTGGGTCCGGCCGTTGAACCGACCGCTTCCTCCGCCAGAACCGCAAGACCTCCCAAAACGCCATGCAGCCTCCTAAAAGGGGGGGCCAGATCGCCGTGCCCTTCCCGCCGTTCCGTGCGATAAAGGGCCATGGCGACACCGATTCGCAACGCATTCGATCCAGGCTTTGGCGTTTATGTCCATTGGCCGTTCTGCCTGTCGAAATGCCCCTATTGCGACTTCAATAGCCACGTGAGGCGCGGCGACGTCGACGAGGACCGCTTCGTCGAGGCCTTTAGCGCGGAGCTTGCGCATCGCGCCGCCCTGACGCCCGGGCGCGAAGTCCGGTCGATCTTCTTTGGCGGCGGCACGCCGTCGTTGATGGCGCCTTCGACCGCTCAAGCCATTCTCTCCCAGATTTCGAGCCACTGGCCCCTCGCCAAGGACTGCGAAATCACGCTCGAAGCCAATCCGACAAGCGTCGAGGCCTCGCGTTTCAAGGGCTTCAAAGCCGCAGGCGTCAACCGCGTCTCGCTCGGCGTGCAGGCGCTGAACGACATTGACCTTCGCGCGCTCGGCCGGCAGCATTCCGTCGCGGAAGCCCTGATGGCGCTCGACGTCGCCAATTCGGTCTTCGAGCGCACGTCCTTCGATCTGATCTACGGCCGCACGGGCCAGACGCCCGCCGCCTGGCGAAAAGAGCTGGAGCTGGCGCTCACCCGTTCGCCCGAGCATGTCTCGCTCTATCAGCTGACGATCGAGCCGGACACGATGTTCGAGCGCATGGTCAACACGGGCAAGATGGCGTTGCCCGACGTCGAAACGCAGCGCGCGCTCTGGGACGTGACACAGGAAGTCACCGCCCGCGCCGGCCTGCCGGCTTACGAAGTCTCCAATCATGCGCGGCCCGGCGCCGAGTGCCGGCACAATCTGGTGTATTGGCGCTACGGCGAATATGTCGGCGTCGGCCCCGGCGCGCATGGGCGGGTGGTCACGCCGCGCGGGCGGCGCGCCCAGTCCACCGAGCGGCATCCCGAGATGTGGCTGACCTGCGTCGAGACCGAAGGCCACGGCATCATCGAGGACGAATTGCTCTCTTCCGAGCAGGAAGGCGACGAATTCCTGCTGATGGGGCTGCGGCTGCGCGAAGGCGTCGATCCGCAACGCTATTTCCTGCTGACCGGCAAACGCCTGTCGCAATCGCGCATCAGCGAACTTATCGGCGACGGGCTGGTCGAATTCACCCGCGACAACAGGCTACGCGTCAGCTCGGAAGGCTTCCCGGTGCTCGATGCTGTCGTCGCCGATCTCGCGGCTTAGCGGCGCGCCGCCGCTCTTGGCGCAATGGTCGCGACAGTGACCTATATCGTAAGGCTCTCCGCTCCCTCTGACGCGGACGCGGTGAGCGCCCTTCTGGCGGCGAGCTACTCAACTCTGTTGGCGTCGCATTACGAAAAGGCGCTGCTCGAGCGAGCCTTGCCTTTCATGACAAAGGCGAATCCGACACTCCTCGCCTCTGGCGCCTTTTACGTCGCGCAGAGCAGCCACGGCGAACTCATCGGGTGCGGTGGCTGGTCGCTCGAACGTCCAGGAACTGCAAAGATCGTCCCGGGGGAAGCGCATATTAGACATTTCGCCACCCATCCCGGCTGGACTCGCTTGGGCGTCGCGCGTTCCATTATGAATCGGTGCTGCATGGACGCAAAGGCTCGAGACGTAAGCGAACTTCATTGTTGCTCAACGTTCGCCGCCGAAAATTTTTACAAGGCGTTAGGCTTCAAAACCGTAGCAGGGGCGAATATCCCTCTCGACTCGCAGGTCTCATTTCCGGCCGTTCTGATGCAACACGCACTGCCGTGAGCGAGATGTTCGCCACACGGACGTTTCGGCCTCAGCACATGCGCCGAACCTGAGAATGCAACCGGCGCCGCTCCAAGGAGTCGGCGCCGGCCTCGCAATTATGCGGCTGATGCGCGGGCGAACTTAACGTCGATAGAGCTGCTCTAGCGCATCCGCGCCGAGGAGTTCGCGAAGACGGCCAAGGATCAGCAACACGACGCCGAAAGTCGCCAGCGACATCCAGCCGAAAAAGACGAAGCCCCAGTGCAGCGGACCTGCAAAGCCTTCGTCCATCGCCCAGAACGTGTGACCCCATTCATTGAATCCCACATTCGGGATCGTCATGAAGACGCCAACGACAAGAACCACGAAGGCGAGAGAATATCCCTTCGCGAAAGTCGGCAGACGCGTTTTCGCATAGAAGAACGCGCCGAGACCGATGATCGCAAAGAGCGGATATGCAATATAGAAGGTGATGATATTGCTCGGCGTGAAATCCGTGTCGCGCACGGCGGTCATGTGCCAGACAGCCGTCTGCTCCGAAAAGAAGCTTAAGCCCCAAAACAGGGCGAGCGAGAAAACGAGCAGCCACTGGACGAGATAAACGAGGCGTCGCGTTTCGGCGGCGGCTCCCAACTTCGCCAGATCGCGATCGCGCGTGCGCCACAGAAAGCCGACAAGGCCGATCGCGGTAAAGCTCGACGCCATAATCGCGAACTGCAACAGGCCCATCCAATAGAGCTGAAACTCGGGGGCGAAGGAATCGAGACCAAATCTCCAGGCGAAAAGTTGTTCGTAGAGGCGCAGGATAGCCACGAACAGCATCAAGGCCGGAACGCCAATAAGAACGGGCCTGGTGTCGATAATTCGTTCAGCGCTTCGGGCGGCGGAACGAGCCTCTGTTTTTGTCATGCTCATAAGTCATCTCCAAAAGACTGGTTATGCGGGGCATGAAAGCCCCTTCGAACGGTTTGACGCGCGGGCGGCGGTCGCCGCTTCTGCTCTCGCAGCCGTGGCGACAGAATCCATTTGAAAGATTTCGCGAACGCGCTTTCGCGGGCATCGCCATCGTAAGGATGGCGGCTGCGTTGAAATTTCAGCGCGAGAAAACGTCAGCCCTGTCGGGGAGGAGCTCGTGGCGATTGTGGCGCGCGCCGTGGCTCGATGCGCGGCGCCTGACTGGACGTCTCCAGCGGAGGCGCATGCGCCTCAGTGGGAAAAATCAGAGCGGTCGAAAGAACAGGCTTGGAAGGAGGCGCGTCCAGCGCGCCATTGTGAAGAACGCAACAAAATCCGTGGCGATGGCGTTCATTTGGGAAAAGCGGCGGCTCGCCGTTCACCGCATCCTGCGGCGCGCAGACCGTTCCGAAAGCGACGCCTTCTCCCAGCGCAACGGCGCCCGCGCTCGTGGTCTGCGCGAGCATAAGCAAGGCGATGAGCGCCGCAAAAATGCGCGCGCGCTGACTTGTCCGCTGGAAAACTGGATCCACCGTGGCCTCTCGGGTTCCAAGCATCGACGTTAGGTTTCAATCATGGGCGCGGTCAAGCGAAGTGACGAAAAACCGCTGTGCGACGAAGCGACGCGTCGATTTTTGATGCAAGACAAAACAATGCGCCATTGCTTCGCTCTGGTCTGCAATCGCTCGCTCATCAGATAGTCCGCCGAGCCGACGCCGGCCTCTCGCCGAGTCAACCGCGTTTCAAGCGTCACCCCACCTGCCCCCGATGGCGCAGGAAATGATCGGCGAGCACGCAAGCCATCATCGCTTCGCCCACCGGTACGGCGCGAATGCCGACGCAGGGATCGTGACGGCCCTTGGTGACGATGTCGGTCTCCTTGCCGAAGCGATCGATCGTGCGGCGCGGCGTCAGGATCGACGACGTCGGCTTCACTGCAAAGCGCACGACGACTGGTTGACCAGTCGAAATGCCGCCGAGCACGCCGCCGGCGTTATTGGACAAAAACTGCGGTCCGTTTGGTCCGGCGCGCATCTCGTCGGCGTTGTCTTCACCGGTCAGCTCGGCCGCGGCGAATCCTGCGCCGATCTCGACGCCCTTCACCGCATTGATCGACATCATCGCCGCGGCGAGATCGGCGTCGAGCTTGCCGTAAACCGGCGCGCCCCAACCGACCGGAACGCCTTCGGCGACAATCTCGATCACCGCGCCGATGGAGGAGCCGTCCTTGCGCACGTCGTCGAGATAGTTCGCCCATAGTTCCGCCGCGCGCGCGTCGGGACAAAACAGCGGATTGCGTTCAACCTCCGCCCAATCGAAATTCGCGCGATCAATTTTATGCGGGCCAATCTGCACCAGCGCGCCGCGAATCCTCACGCCGGCGATGACCTTGCGCGCGACAGCCCCGGCGGCGACTCGCGCCGCGGTTTCCCGCGCCGAGGAGCGCCCGCCGCCGCGATAATCCCGCACGCCATATTTCGCGTCGTAGACGTAATCGGCGTGGCCAGGCCGATATTTGTCGGCGATCTCGCCATAGTCCTTCGAGCGCTGGTCGGTATTTTCGATCACGAGCGCGACCGGCGCGCCGGTCGTCACCTGGCGGCCGTCGCCGTCAGCAAAAACGCCCGAGAGAATCTTTACCTCATCCGCCTCCCGCCGCTGCGTGGTGAAGCGGGATTGTCCTGGCTTGCGCTTGTCCAGAAAGCCTTGAATGTCCTTCGCATCCAGCGGGATTTTGGGCGGACAGCCGTCAACGATCGCGCCGAGCGCCGGCCCGTGGCTCTCGCCGAAGGTGGTGACGCGGAAAAGATGGCCGAAACTGTTGTGGGACATGCGATCTTCTAGGCTTGGCGCCGGCGAGGGTCAAACGGCGGTTTCAGGCGTCTGCGTCATGACGCGGCGCGCGCGCGCCGCTAAGATAGGCGCATGACCCTCACGCATAAGCCCGTCGGCCCCGGGAGCCACGTCTTTCTCGTCGACGGCTCCTCCTTCGTCTTTCGCGCCTATTTCCAGTCGATCCGACAGGATGCGAAATATAACTATCGCTCCGACCGGCTGCCGACCGGCGCCGTGCGGCTGTTCTGCACGAAACTGTTGCAGTTCGTGCGCGAAGGCGCGGCCGGCGTGACGCCCACGCATCTCGCCATCATTTTCGACAAGAGCGAGCATTCTTTTCGAAAGGACCTTTACCCAGACTATAAGGCGCACCGCACCGAGCCGCCGGACGATCTCATTCCGCAATTCCCGCTGATGCGCGCCGTCGTGCGCGCTTTCGGCCTCACCCCGATCGAACAGGACGTCTACGAGGCCGACGATCTCATCGCCACCTATGCGACGCAGGCGCAGGCCAAGGGCGCGGACGTGCTGATCGTCTCGGCCGACAAGGATCTGATGCAGCTCGTCGGTCCCGGCGTCAGAATGTACGACCCCGCCTCGGGGACGGCGGGAACGAAAGGCGCGCGCGAAGAACGCCTCATCGGCGAAGCCGAGGTCGTCGACTATTTCGGCGTGACGCCGGACAAGGTCGTCGACGTGCAGGCGCTGGCGGGCGATTCGACTGACAATGTGCCGGGTGCCAAAGGCATCGGCGTCAAGACCGCTGCTCAGCTCATCAACGAATATGGCGATCTCGAAACGCTGCTCGCTAAGGCCTCAGGCATCAAGCAGCCGAAGCGACGCGAGGCGCTGACCGAGCCGGACGCCGTCGCGCGCATCCTTCTTTCGAAGAAGCTCTGCGAACTGGTGCGCGACGCGCCTCTCGCAACGCCGCTGGAAGACCTTGGTCTTCATCAGCCTGACGCGGCGAAGCTGATCGCCTTTCTGCAGGCGATGGAGTTCACCACGATCACCCGCCGCGTCGCCGAGATGTATGGGGTGCAGGCGCAGGACATCGAGCCCGATCCGCGATTTCTGGGCGCCGCCGGCTGGCGCGGGCGCGATGGCGAAGTGTCCGAGATCGCGCCGTCCGCCTCTGAAGCGCCGAACCGCGCAGAGAAGCCGACAAGCGACGCCCTCACCCCCGCGAGCCTTGTCGCCGCGCGTCTCGCCGAAGCGAAGGCGGTCAAGATCGACCGCTCCACCTATGAGACGGTGCTCTCGGCGGAGCGTCTGGATGATTGGATCACGGAAGGACCCGATGCGTTGCGAACTCATCGGCGTCTCTCTGGCGACCGCGCCGGGACGCGCCTGCTATATTCCGCTGCAGCATCGCTCGGGCGACTCGGCTGATCTTTTTTCCGGCGCCAATTTGGTCGAGGGGCAGATCCCGTTCGACGCGGCTCTCGCGCGATTAAAGCCGCTGTTTGAGGACGCCGCGATCCTCAAAATCGCGCACAACATGAAGCATGATCTGCTGGTTCTTTCGCGCTACGGAATCGACGTCGCGCCGATCGACGACGCCATGCTCATGTCCTACGCGCTGGACTCGGGGCGTGGCGATCATCGTCTCGAAGAGCTGGCGCGCAATTATTGCGGCCATGAGGCTCTGACCTTCGCCTCCGTCACCGGCGCGGGCCGCAATTTCCTCGGCTTTGCCCGCGCTGCGCTCACAGCGGCGACGGAATACGCCGCGGAACAGGCCGACATTTCCCTGCGCCTTTGGCGCGTGCTGAAGCCGCGACTCTTGGCCGAGCGCATGACTACCGTCTACGAGACCTTGGAGCGGCCGATGGTCGCGACGCTCGCGCGCATGGAGCGAAGGGGCGTCATGGTCGAGCGCGCGACCCTGTCGCGGCTCTCAGGCGAATTTGCGCAGGACATGGCGCGTCTCGAGGCCGAAATCTTCGAACTTGCCGGCGAGAGTTTCAACCTTGGCTCGCCCAAGCAATTAGGCGACATACTCTTCGGCAAGATGGGGTTGCCCGGCGCGAAGAAAACGGCGACCGGCGCCTGGTCGACTTCCGCAAGCGTTCTCGAGGACCTCGCCGTCGCCGGCAATGATTTTTCGCGCCGCATTCTCGATTGGCGACAGCTCTCCAAGCTCAAGAGCACCTACGCCGACGCCCTGCCCGGCTATATCAACGCCGAGACCGGTCGCGTGCACACGAGCTATGCGCTCGCCGCCACGACGACGGGACGGCTCTCTTCATCCGAGCCCAATCTGCAGAACATTCCCGTGCGCAATGAGGCTGGGCGCAAAATTCGCAAGGCCTTTGTCTCGGCGCCCGGCCATGTGCTGATCTCGGCGGATTATTCGCAGATCGAGTTGCGGCTGCTCGCCCATATCGCCGACATTCCTCAGCTCAGACGCGCCTTCGCCGAAAATCTCGACATTCACGCGATGACGGCGAGCGAGATGTTCAATGTGCCCATCAAGGACATGCCGCCCGAAACGCGCCGCCGCGCCAAGGCGATCAACTTCGGCATCATCTACGGCATTTCCGCCTTCGGCCTCGCCAATCAGCTCAGCATTCCGCGCGAAGAGGCGAGCGCCTACATCAAGCGCTATTTCGAACGCTTTCCCGGCATTCGCGACTACATGGATTCAACGCGCAAGACGGTGCGCGAGAAAGGCGAAGTCTCGACGATTTTCGGCCGAGTCTATCACTTCCCCGGCATCTCCTCGGCCAATGCGTCAGATCGCGCCTTCTATGAGCGCGCGGCGATCAATGCGCCGATCCAGGGCGCGGCCGCGGACATCATCAGACGCGCCATGATACGGATGGATGACGCGCTCGCACGCGCCGGTCTCTCGGCGCAGATGCTTCTGCAAGTTCATGACGAGCTTGTCTTCGAAGCGCCGAACGATGAAGCCGAGGCGACGATCGAACTCGCGCGCCGCGTCATGGAGCAGGCGCCTGCGCCCGCCGTCCATCTTGCCGTGCCGCTGAAAGTCGATGCCCGCGCCGCCGCCAATTGGGACGAAGCGCACTGAGGGCGCGTATGATTTCCGTCTAAACCAGTTGGGGGTCATTCCCGCCGCGCGAAGCGCGATCGGGAATCCAGAGCAAGACCAACATTCTTGAATTGGCTCTGGATTCCCGGTCAGGCCTTCGTCCTGCCGGGAATGACGGGCCCACCAAACTGGTCAATCGCGATTCGTATCACAAGCCCGGACCGTCGCCGCTGCGCGTTTCTCCCGACGCGAGTCCAAAATTTAGTCGCAACCAGAAGCGCTCGTGAAGATAATAGAGCGCGAAGATCGCGATCATTTCAACGCCGGTGATTTCGGCGGCAAGTGCGGCGCTCTGAACGAAAGCGTAGACGATCAGGAAGGTCGATATGCTCGCCGGCAGGAGCCAGGTGAGCGCCTTCGCCAGGCTGCGCGTCGTGGTCGGTCGAAACGACTCCCGCGCCAGCGGCAGTCCTTCCATGGAGGCGTAGCTGAGCTCCGCTAGCGGCGGCGCGACGCGGCCGTTCGATGCGGCGACGGCTTTGACCATGCCGACCGCGACCGTTTCATTGGTGATGCGGTCGATGAGAATGAATCCGCCAGTTTCGCGGTTCTCGCCATAGGGATCGCAGGCGATCACGGTCTCGAGCGACAGGCGCGCGCCGCCGATCTCGTTGAAGGCGAGCGTCGACCCTTCAGGAAGCGGCTGCGGCAGCCCGGTTTCGATGTCGATTCGCGCATCGACCGTAGTCACGGCGGCCGGCGCAGTCTTCGTCCCGAGCTTTAAGAGATAGCTCTTGCCGACGACAAGAGGCTCACGCACCAGCCACAACAGCTTCGCTTCGAGACGATCGCCGGTCTTGGCCGGCGAGACCGGCGAACACAAGAGATCTCCGCGCGAAATGTCTATCTCTTCGGTGAGCGTGAGGGTCGCCGATTGGCCGGAAACGGCGCTCTCGAGATCGCCGTCGAAGGTCACGATCCTGGCGACGCGCGTGTCGCGCCCCGAAGGCAGAACGCGCACGATATCGCCCGGCTGAATATTGCCGCCGCTGATGAAGCCAGAGAACCCGCGGAAGTCGAGATTGGGCCGATTCACCCATTGCACGGGCATGCGGAAGGGCGCGATCCGCGTGGCGTCCTCCACCGCGACGCCCTCAAGATAGGAGAGCAGCGGCGGCCCATCGTGCCAAGGCATATTGGCGCTGTGGTGGACAAGATTATCGCCGTCCTTGGCGACAAGCGGCACGACATGGATGGAGGCGAAGCGAAGATGGTCGGCGAAGGCATGAAAATCCGCTTCGATCTTGCGGAACGTCTCTTCGCTGTAGCCGACGAGATCCATCTTGTTGACCGCGACGACGACATGGCGGACGCCGAACATCGAGGTGATGACGCTGTGGCGTCGCGTTTGCGGCAGAATTCCCTTGCGCGCATCGACAAGCAGAATGGCGAGTTCCGCGGTCGAGGCGCCGACGGCCATGTTGCGGGTGTATTGCTCGTGGCCCGGCGTGTCGGCGACGATGAACTTGCGCCTGTCGGTCGCGAAATAGCGATAGGCGACATCGATCGTGATGCCCTGTTCGCGCTCGGCCGCAAGCCCGTCGACGAGCAAGGCGAAATCCAGCTCTTCGCCCTGAGTGCCATGCTTTTTCGAGTCGCTTTCCAGCGCCGCGATAATGTCGTCGGGCGCAAGGTCGGCGTCGTACAGCAGACGACCGATCAGCGTCGATTTGCCGTCGTCGACCGAGCCGCAGGTGATGAACCGCAAGAGCGGCTTTTCGCCGACCAACCGCGCTGGCGCGCGCGACGGCAATGCGGCAGCGACGGCGCCGTGCATGTCAGAAATATCCTTCCTGCTTCTTTTGCTCCATGGAGCTGGAGCCGTCGTGGTCGATGAGCCGCCCCTGGCGCTCCGAGGAGCGGCTTTCGCGCATCTCCGCAATGATCTCTTCGAGACTGGCCGCGTCGCTTTCGATGCCGCCGGTCAACGGATAGCAGCCGAGCGTACGAAAGCGCACCATCTTATGTTCGATGGATTCGCCGGGCGCGAGCTCCATGCGCGGGTCATCGACCATGATGAGCGTGCCGCCACGGCGCACGACCGGCCGTTCCTTGGCGAAATAGAGCGGAACAACGGGGATGTTCTCGCGCGCGACGTAATCCCAGATATCCGCCTCGGTCCAATTCGACATCGGAAAGACGCGCAGGCTCTCGCCCGGCGCCTTTCGCGTATTGTAGAGACGCCAGAATTCCGGGCGCTGATTCTTCGGGTCCCAGCGGTGCTGCGCCGTGCGAAAGGACAGCACGCGCTCCTTGGCGCGGGATTTTTCCTCGTCGCGGCGCGCCCCGCCAAAAGCGGCGTCGAACTTATACTTGTCCAGCGCCTGCTTCAGCGCCTCGGTCTTCATGATCTCGGTGTGCAGCTTCGAGCCATGAACGAAGGGGCTGATGTTCATCTCAACCCCTCTGGGATTGATATATTCGATGAGTTCGAGGCCAAGCTCTTTCATGCGACGATCGCGAAACTCGATCATCTCGCGAAATTTCCATGTCGTATTGACATGGAGCAGCGGAAACGGCGGCTTGGAGGGATAAAACGCCTTCATGGCGACGTGCAGCATCGCCGCCGAATCCTTGCCGATCGAATAGAGCATCACCGGCCGTTCGCACTCAGCGACGGCCTCGCGCATGATGTGGATGCTCTCGGCCTCGAGTCGATCGAGATGGCCGAGCGGACGTGTCGCAAGCGCCGTCATAGGCTCGCCTCCTGCGGCGCGCCGCGGCGCAATACGCCATCTTCGCCGACATGCAGGCCGCATTCCTTCTTGTTGTCTTCTTCCCACCACCAGCGTCCAGCGCGTTCGTCCTCGCCGGGCAGCACCGCGCGCGTGCACGGCGCGCAGCCGATCGATAGAAACCCCTTGGCGTGGAGATCGTTGATCGGCACTGAAAACTCCTCGACCGCGGCGACGACCGCGTCGCGCGTGTAATCTGCGAGCGGATTGAGCTTGAGCACCCTGTGCGTCTCATCGAAGGCGATGAGCGGCGCCTCGGCGCGCGCCTGCGACTGATCCGCTCGAAGCCCCGTCACCCAGCCCGAAACGCCCGCGAGCAGCCGCGACAGCGGCTCAACCTTGCGAACATGACAGCAGGACTTGCGCGCGTCCACGGACTTATAAAAGCCGTTGATCCCCTGCTCCTCGATAAGCGCTTCGAGCGGCGCGGCCTGCGGGTAAACCGCGCGAATACGCCGCGCATAGCGCGCTTCGGTGCGCTCCCACAGTTCATAGGTTTCGGGAAAGAGCCGCCCCGTGTCGATCGTCGCGACGTCGATATCGAGACCCTGCGTGAAGATCGAATGCGCGATGAACTGATCCTCGACGCCAAAACTCGTGGTGAAGACGATCCGGCCGGGAATGAATTCGCGCACGAGCAGCAAACGATGATCGAGATCGAGCGGCGCCAGTCGCGGCGCCAGCGTTTCGGGGATCGAAGGCTTCATGAACGCACCGCCTTTCGGCGCGCTTCGAGGATCGAGCCGCGCCCGGCGTAGCCGCGCTGATAGCTCATCGAATAGGCGTTGAGCGCGGCGCGCCACTGTTCTTCGTCCTGGCGATCGGCGAGGTCGTCGGGAATTTCGATCGTATCAAAGCCGCAACCGATCGCGTGAGGATATTGGTCAGCGACGAGACGCCCGCTGGCCCGCAACTCGCCTTTAAACTCCGCCCGCCGCAGCAGGCGCGCCAAAGAGAAGCCGCGGCCGTCAGCGAAAGCCGGGAAAGCGATCGAGATGAGGTCGAGCCGCGGCAAGGCCGCGATGAGCGCCGACGGTTCCGTCGTGTTCGGAACGATCACGCCAAACGTGGCCGTCGGCCCAAGGACCTCCACGGCATGTTCGAGTCGCGGCAATGACACAATGAACTTGCCCGTCTTCGGCAGCGCTTCCTCGTCGGCAAGTCGGCGCCATGCGTCCTCGATGAAGCGGCCGTCAGATATCAGCGCCATCTTCGCCCTCCCGACGCAAGACGTCTTTGAACCGCGCATGACCGATGCGGCGCCAGGTGTCGATGAAGGCTTCGCCCTCCTCGCGTTCGGCGAGATAGTAGTCGACGAGATGTTCGACGACGTCGGGCACTTGCTCGGCAGTGACGCCAGGTCCCAGAATTTCGCCGATCGACGCGGAGAAGGTCGGATCGCCGCCGAGCGTAATCTGATAGGATTCCTGGCCCTTCTTCTCCAGGCCGAGAATGCCGATCGCTCCCACGTGATGGTGGCCGCAGGCGTTGATGCAGCCTGAGATCTTGACGCCGAGCTTGCCGATGCGCCGCTGTCTGGACATGTCGGAGAAACGCTTCGAGATCGCCTGCGCGATGGGAATCGAGCGCGCGGTGGCGAGCGAGCAATAGTCGAGACCGGGGCAAGAGATGATGTCGGAGACGAGACCGGCGTTCGCCGTCGCAAGACCGGCTGCGTCAAGCATGCTCCACAGGGCGAAAAGATCGTCCTGCTTCACATGCGGCAGGATGATGTTCTGCTCATGGCTGACCCGCAACTCGCCGAAACCGAAGCGCTCGCTGGCGTCGGCCAGCACGCGCATCTGTGCGGACGTCGCGTCGCCCGGAACGCCGCCGATGGGCTTTAAGGAGACGGTGACGATGGCGTAGCCGGGGATCTTGTGCGCGCCGACGTTGACGTCGACGAAATTCGCGAAAGCCGGCGTCTCCAATTTCGCGGCGCGCAGCAAGGCGGAGGTCGCCGGCAGCGACTCATAGGGCGGCGGCGCGAAGAAGGCGGCGATGCGCTCAAACTCCTCAGGGTCGTGGGCAAATGCCGAGCGGTCCATCGCCGCGAACTCGGCTTCGACCGCGGCGCGGATTTCGTCGATTCCCTTCTCGTGGACGAGAATTTTGACTCGCGCCTTGTATTTGTTATCGCGCCTGCCGAAGCGGTTATAGACGCGCAGGATCGCCTCGAGAAAGGCGAGCAGATCCTCGCGCGGCACGAAGTCGCCGACGACCTTGCCGATAAAGGGCGAACGGCCGAGTCCGCCGCCGACGACGACCTGATAGCCGATCTCGCCCGTATCGTTCTTGACGATGCGCAGGCCGATGTCATGCACCAGAATCGCGGCGCGATCATGCGCGGCGCCCGTCACCGCGATCTTGAACTTGCGCGGCAGGAACGAGAACTCCGAATGCAGGCTCGACCATTGGCGGAGAAACTCCGCGGTCGGCCGCGGATCTTCGATCTCGTCCGGCGCGACGCCGGCGAAATGATCGGCCGTCACATTGCGAATGCAGTTGCCCGACGTCTGGATGGCGTGCATCTCGACGTCCGCCAGCGATTCCAGAATGTCCGGCGTATCGACGAGCTTGGGCCAATTGTATTGGAGGTTCTGGCGCGTCGTGAAATGGCCGTAGCCTTTGTCCCACTTATCGGCGATATCGGCGAGCCGACGCATCTGCCGCGCCGTCAGCGTTCCATAGGGAATGGCGACGCGCAGCATATAGGCGTGGAGCTGCAGATAGAGCCCGTTCATCAGCCGGAACGGGCGGAACTCCTCTTCCGTGAGCGCGCCGGAAAGTCGCCGATTGACCTGCTCACGAAACTCCGCGACGCGTTCGCTGACAAAAGCCGCGTCATATTCATCGTAACGATAGGTGGTCATCGGCGCATTGGGCCGCTGCGCCACACGCAGATCGACCGCCGTCATAACGCGCCCTCGCCCGCCTGTTTGCCGAGATCAAGGCGAACGCTCGGTCCCTTCACGCGCATCTTTTCTCGATAATGTAACGGCGTCGGCGCGCCGTCGCTCCCGATCTCGACATCGGCGAGATAGACGTCGACCACGCGATTGGCTGAAATGTCGCGCTTGCCCAAGGCTTCCAGCGCGGTCGCCTCTTCGGCCTTCCGGGCGACGCGCGCGCGGCGGTGGTCACGCTCCCAGCCCGAGGAGCCGAGAAACACCACTTCGCCGTCCGTCAAATTCGACGCGATCAGGATCTGGGGATGTTTGAAGACGGGCATCACGTTTCCTGCGCCAGCTTTAGCCGAAGGCCGCTCATCTCATCGGACCAGATGATCTGGCAGGAGAGACGCGAGTTTTCGTAAAGCATTGGCAATTCATCGAGCTTTTCGACTTCCTCTTCGCGCGGCGGCGGCACGCGTCGGGCGGACTCCGCGTCGAGAACGACGTGGCACTCAGCACATGCAAGAGCGCCGCCACAAGTGTTGTCCATGCCGACGCCATGGTCGCGCAAGATCTCCATCAGCCGCCAGCCTTCGACGGCTTCGAGTTCATGGACAACGCCGTCGCGATCCTCGACGTGCAGGGTCGGCAGACTCTGCTGCGAGGATTCGGCGGGCCGCCGCGCGACGATATTCTCGATATTGCTCATGCCTTGACGCGCCGACCTGGTCCGCGCCGGCGAGCAGCCACGGACGTTCTGTATTTCGAACGCATAAACCTCCAAACCGCACGAATGTCAATTCACGATCATATTGTGGTGCTTGTATTTAATTACATATGTTATGTGTTGTTTTAAGCGCGTCACAATTGGAGCGCCATCCGCAGTTAGCTGAAACAGAGCATGACAAGCGCTAAAAACCATGTTTGTTGAGCGCTTGTCATTCATAAACAGCGGCGCCAGCGCGACATGCGATAGGAGCACCCATGGTTAAGAAGCCGGTCAAAATCACCAGGGAAGCGCCAGCGAAGCGGGAGCCGGAAAGCCGGCCGCGAAAGGCCGAGGCTCCGGCCGCGGCCGCGAACGCCGCCGCGCGCCCGGCAGTCATCGTCGTTGGCGCGGACAAGGGCGGCGTCGGCAAAACCACGATCGCCAGAGCCATCCTCGATTTTCTTTCGCTCAATGACATCCATACGCGCGCGTTCGACACCGAGACGCCGCGCGGAACGCTTCACCGCTTCCACCCTGACGAGACGATGATCGTCGATCTGACCGAACCCTCGGACCAGATGAAGATCATCGACACGCTGAACACGTCGCAGGCCAAGGTCAGCGTCATCGACGTGCGCGCCGGCGGGTTGAGCCCGGCGCTCGGGGCGCTCGACGAAATCGGCTTCTTCGATGCGGTGAAAGGCGGCGAATTCCGCTTCGTGCTGCTGCACGTGATCGGGCCCTCCATCGCTTCGCTGGAGGAGATCGCCGAAATCGCGCCCTACGTCGCGGACGCCAATTATTTCATGGTGAAGAATCACGTCAACGACACGACCTTCTTCGAATGGGATCCACAAACGCACGCGAAATATTTCGAGCATGTCGTCACCTCGGGCGAGATCACGATTCCCAAGCTCAGCGAACTCGCCTACGAGCAGGTCGAGCTATCCGGCACGCCCTTCTCGACATTCATCGGCAATCAGGACGCGCAGGGCCGCCCGGCGGAGCATTCGTTCGTGTTGCGCGGCTACGTCCGCACCTGGCTGGCGCGCGTCGCCGACGAGTTCGAACGGGTCGGCCTTCTCGATCTTGTCGGCGATAAGAGGCGATAGAGGTCGCGGCGGCGCGCATCGTCTCCGCGAAGACCACATGGCGCGTCGCACTCTTGCGTTCTTTGTTTGCTCGCCGCACTCGCGAACAGGCGTGACGACAGCGGCGCGTTTGCTGACCGATTATTATTTGTCGCGCAATGTCGGCGTGGAAGGCTTTGACACGGATTTCCGGGAGCCGCTTTATGCAGTGTTCTTTCCGGAAGCGACGCGCATCGTCGACCTCAGCGAGATCAAGGGGCAGATTTCGCTCTTCGACCGCTTGCTCGTCGCCGACGAGACGCCAAAGATCGTCGACGTCTGGCATCGCTCCTATGAACGTCTGTTCGCGACCATCGCCGAAATTGGCTTTCTCGAAGAAGCGCGGCGGCGCGGCGTTGAGCCGATCGTGCTCTTTCAGACGGACGTCACGGAGAGCGCCGCGAACAGCGCGCTCGTCCTCAAGACCACATGGCCGGATCTCATGATGAGCGTCATTCACAATCGCGGCGCCTCGCCGCTGGGCCGCAACTCCTTGGAGATTCTTGCGCGCTATCCCGCGAGCGGCAAATTCGTGATCCCGCGCCTTGAGGCGCCGATCGCGCGCGCGCTCGATGACGTCAATCTGTCGCTGTCCCGCTTCCCGAGAGAGCCGCCGCCGGAAATGTCCATCGTGGTTCGCGCGGCGCTCAAAGCATGGCTGTTGCCAATCTTCACCCAATTTCAAAGCTTCGAATTGCGGCTCGAGCTGCAGTCGAGCGAATGGCTTCGTTAAAGGACGGGCGCCGTGGAATACCGCAAACTCGGGGACAGCGATCTCTCCGTCTCCGCCATCTGTCTCGGCTCGATGACGTGGGGACAGCAGAACAGCGAAGCCGAAGGCCATGCGCAATTGGATTACGCCTTCGATTGCGGCGTCAATTTCATCGACACGGCGGAAATCTATTCCATTCCGCCGAGGCCAGAAACACAAGGCTCCTCCGAGCGCATCATCGGAAGTTGGCTCGCCGCACGTAAGAACCGTGACAAGGCGATCATCGCCACCAAGGTCGCTGGCCGCGGCGACGCCAACTGGCTGCGTCCGGGGCGCGTCGGAACGGTTCTCGACGCCAAGAATATCGACTCTGCGATCGAGGGGTCGCTGAAGCGGCTACAGACCGATTACATCGATCTCTATCAATTGCATTGGCCGGATCGTTCGCTACCGCTGTGGGGCGCAGGCGGAACGGTCTATCGACGGCCGACGAAGCGCGACGAAATCTCGATTGAAGAGACGCTGGAAGCGCTGACGCGGCTCGTCAAGGCCGGCAAGGTTCGGCATATCGGCCTGTCCAATGAAACGCCTTGGGGCGTGGCGCGCTTCCTGCGCGCTGCGGAACTCGACTTTGGACCCCGCGTCGTCTCGATTCAAAACGCCTACAACCTTATCAACCGCACCTTCGAGATCGGGCTCGCTGAGTTCGCTGAGCGCGAGCGCGTCGGTTTGCTCGCCTATTCGCCGCTCGCACAAGGATATCTCACCGGGAAATATCAGGGCGGCGCGCGTCCGCCCGGCGCGCGCACGACGCTGTTCGAGCGCGCGCAGCGTTATGAGAAGCCGGAAGTCGAAAAAGCGATCGCCGCTTATCTGGCGCTCGCGCAAGATATGGGAGTCGATCCGGCGCAGCTCGCCATCGCCTTCGTGACGTCCCGGCCCTTCGTGACGTCGAATATTATTGGCGCGACGACGATGGCGCAGCTCAAAACCGACCTCGCGTCGGTGGCGTTCAGGATCACGCCTGACATCGAGCGGCGTATTGACGCCATCCACCATCTGCACAGCAACCCTGCGCCATGACCCGAAGCGCAAATCTTCGCGAGGAGACGCCGGAGGATCATTCCGCCATAGGCGGGCTGCTTGTTGCGGCTTTCGACCGATACGGCGAGGCCGAACTCGTCGAGGCGCTGCGCAAGGAAGGCGACCTGGTTTTTGGCGGCGTCGCCGCCATCGACGGCGACATCATCGGCTATGTCGCCCTGTCGAGAATGAGGGCTCCCTTCCCGGCTCTAGGGCTCGGTCCTATCGCTGTCGCAGCGAGGCATCGCCAGAAAGGCGTCGCGAGCACGCTTTTGCACTGGAGCTTGGCGCATGTGCAGAAAGACCAGTGGCCCGCAATTTTTGTATTGGGCGACGGCGCCTTTTACGGCCGTTTCGGATTTCGACCGGAGCTTGCAGCCGGCTTCGGCACGCCATATGCGGGGCCGCATTTCATGGCGCTGGCGCTTAACGGCGAGCTTCCGGCCAAGGAGGGACAGGTCGACTACGCGCCAGCCTTCGACCAACTCTGAGTCCGGTGCTCAGGCGTGTCCCGCGTGTGTCGACAGCCGTTGTGGATCGACGCCGATCGAGCGCAGCGCGCGCGCATATTTCGTCTCGAGGTCATGATCGAACAGCAATGCGGGATCGGTCGGACAGTTCAGCCATCCATTGCGCTGAATCTCTTCTTCGAGCTGACCCGGGTCCCAACCCGCATAGCCGAGCGCGAGCAGCGCGCGGTCCGGACCGCGCCCTGCGGCGATGGCGCGCAGAATGTCGATCGTCGCGGTGAGCGAGACGCCGTCGTCGATCGGCAAGGTGGAATTGTCGAGGAAGAAGTCCGGCGTATGCAGCACGAAACCACGGTCGGTCTGCACCGGCCCTCCGGACAGCACCTGGATGTCTTCGGCGCGGCTCGGCAGGCTGATGCGCTCCTGGGGGGCGATCACTTGCAGCTGCACGAGCAAATCGGGAAAATTGCGCACACGAGCCGCCTGGTTGACGACGATGCCCATCGCCCCTTCTTCGGAATGGGCGCAGAGATAGATCACCGAGCGCGCGAAGCGCTGATCCAACATGCTCGGCATCGCGATCAGCAATTGGCCGTCAAGAAAGCGACGCTCGTCGGGACGAGCGCTGCGGCGCTCGCTCACCCTCTCCGCGAAATCTTGCTTCTTGCCGCTCGGCCTCATAGGGTCATGCTACGCCCGCCGCGTCCTCAGGACAAGCGGCGCAAATGACGTAACTGACTGCCTTGACTGGGGGACCAGGGGCGCCGAAGGATCACGATGCGCTCAAAATTCTTTCTCTACGCGCCCCTAGCCGTCACGCTGGCGCAGAGCTTTCCTGCGGCGTCGCGCGCCGAGAACACAGCCTTCGCGTCTTCCGTCGTAAAGGGCGCTGCGTCAAGCGCTCGGCTCTTGTCTGCCGGCCCTCTCCAGGGCGGGGCTTACCGCGCCGCCGTCGAGATCGCTCTCGCGCCGGAAACCATCACCTATTGGCGCCAGCCTGGCGAGGCTGGCTCCGCGCCGGCCTTCGATTTTTCGAAATCGGTCAATGTGGCCAAGGTCGAACCTTTCTTTCCCGCGCCGAAACATATCGACGAGGCCGGAACCATCGTGGCCGGCTATGATGCGCGCGTTGTCCTGCCGTTGAAGGTGACGCCGCGCGATCCCAATGCGCCGGTGACGCTCAATCTCGTGCTCGACTACGCATCGTGCGGCAAGATCTGCCTGCCGGCGCGCGCCGATCTGTCTTTGCAGCTGCCGCGCGACGGCGCTTCGCCTCATGCGGCGGCGATCGCCGAAGCCGAACGGCTGGTGCCCAGCAAGCTCACCGCGGTCGAGGCCAAAAAGCGCTTTGCGGTGGCGCGCAGTGGCGCGGACGGGTCGTGGCGGCTGCGCTACCTTGGACCCGGCAAGGCCGAGGACGTCTTCGCCGAAGCGCCTGAGCCGCTCTTCATTGAAAGCACGCGCGCGGGAGAGGGGTTCGAGCTTAAGCTTTTTTCCGGCAGTGCGCCCGCCAAAACCGCCGACGCGACGCTCACGATCATCACCGACGCCGGCGCGTTCGAGGCCCCGGCGCGGCTGGAGTAAGCGCGCCGCCTTCGCCCTACTCCACCTCAGCGTCGATGGGCGTCGCAGCTTCATGGTCGAGCTTGGGCGTGCGCTTGAACGTCGATTTGCGCCCGCGCAGGGTCTGGAGGATTTTCGCGCCGTTGGCGAAGGCGAGATAGATCATCAGCGGCGGAATCGACGCGACCGTTTTCACATAATCGGCGAGGGTCCCGCGCTTGAGCGCCAGATAGGGCGGCAGCGTGATGCCGAGCGCCACCAGGACCGTCATGATTCCGATGATCTCCAACATCCCGGCGAAGGGCGCGAGCGATCCGTGCAGGATCACGCCAAGGACGAACGCGATGAGTCCGATGGCGGCTGTGGGGAAGAAAATCTGATGGGCGATCAGCGAGATCGCCATCACGCGGCGCGTCAGGCTCCATGGCGAACGCCAGATCGGCAGGACGGTCTTTTGCGCGACCTGCACGAATCCGTTCGACCATCGCCTTTGCTGGCGGCGGAAATCGCGGATGCCCTCCGGCACCTGACCGGGAATCGCCGGCTCCGAGACAAACAGCCCATGCCATCCTTGGAGCGCCGCGCGCACGGTGAGGTCGAGGTCCTCGCAGAGCGAATAGTCGGACCAGCCGCCGGCGTCCTCGACCGTCGCGCGTCGCCAGATTCCGCCGGTGCCGTTGAATTGAAAGAGCCAGCCGGCATGTGCGCGTGAGCGCTGTTCCACGAGGTAATGGCCGTCCTGCACGAGGCCTTGGGCGCGCGTCAGCCAGTTTTTCTCGAAATTCTGAAACTCGCAGCGGGACTGCACGAAGCCGATGCGATCGTCGGTCAGAAAAAGCGGGACCGTTCGTTTGAGCCAATTGGGCGGCGGACGAAAGTCGGCGTCGAGCATTGCGACGAAGGGTTCGTCGGTGAGCGTGAGGCCATGCGCGCAGGCGCCCGCCTTGAAGCCCGAGCGATCGGCGCGCCGCACATGGTCGATCACTGCGCCGGCGAGGCGAAGCTCCGCCGCCACCGCGTCCGCCCGGGCGCTTGTCTCGTCGGTCGAATCGTCGAGAAGCTGGATGCGCAGCCTGTCCTTGGGCCAGTCGAGGAGCGCGACGCAGCGCAACGACTGCTCGGTGACGAGCGGCTCGTTGAAAACGGGGATTTGCAACAGGACACGCGGCAGAGCCAGGTCAGGCGTTGCGGGCGCCTCCGGATCGCGCACGCCGCGCAGCTGGTCGTAACAGAAGCGGCCGATGACGATCAGATAGCCGATTCCGATCGCCATCAGGATCGAAGCGCAGACCATCGCGACCGAGTCGACGAGGAATTGAAAAAGCCCCAGCAAACGGCCTATCCTTCTTCGTGCGGAACCGGCGAGGGCTTCGCCCCGGCGCGCGCATTCACGCTGTCCTTCGCCCAAACCACCTGGTCAGTGACCCAGGCGTTCAACCAGACCGCCAGCATCGTCGCCTCGCGAACCACAAACACCGCGGGCGCGGCCCACGATAACTGCCATCCTTTGGCCACGGAAAGCAATGTCTCAAGCGCAAACCACAGCATAAGCGTCGCCGACGCGGCGACAATTGGCGCGATCCCGACGAGCGGCGCCGCGAGCGCCGAAGCGATAACTGCTGGAACCGCTTGGCATATTGGCTCGGCAAGGAAGGAGATGAGCTCATCGCTGCGGCGAACGACGCTCCAGCGCAATTGCCGCTGATAAACATCTTCGAACAGGCGCGCGCCGAGTTCCTGGCGCACCAGCCTGTGAGAAAACACCGGCCGTTTGCCGATCCGCCGCATCGCTTTGGCCAAGGCGTTGTCTTCGCCGACCGTATGGGAAATCGCGTCAAAGCCTCCCGCGCGCAGGAAGTCCGAACGTCGAAACAACATAATCTTGCCGACGCCATGCCCCTGCCCAAGCGCCGAGGCGAGAAACAGCATGCGGGCGTGCGGACCGTTAATGATCGCGGCCTCGACTTGGGCGGCGAAATTCTCGAGGCGCGCGCAATACGGAATGGCGCAGACGAGCCCGACTTCGTCCGTCAGCTGCCTGACGTGCTGCGCCAGCGCGTCGGGCTCGAGCAGCACATTGGCGTCCTTCATCAGTATGACGTCGTGCGTCGCCTGCATGAACGGCGCATAGAGATTGTCCACCTTCGGACTTACGGCGAATTTCGCTGTCGAACGCAGAATGCGCGACGGCACAGACGGGTGACGCGCGAGAATGGCGCGCATGCGCCGGACGGCCGGTCCATCGACATCGGTTGCGGAGACGGTCACGTCGAAATCGCCGTACTGCTGCGTCAGCGCCGACTCTTGCGTGCGGTCGAACTGGTCTTCGAGCATCTTAACGGGAAGCACGATCGAGACCGGTGGCTGGTCGCGGCGCGTGGCGCGGCGCGCGGCGAGCCAGGGCTGCGCGACAGTCGCCGCGACAGAGACGACAAGCAACACGACGGCGATCATCCAATAGGCGCCAGCGGCCCACGCGAGGATGATGTAGGCCGTCACGAAATCTCCCGTTCCGGCGTCTCTGGCACTTCGGCGGGAAACTGGCGCATGACGCCGTCCACGAGCGCCGCCGGCAAGAGGGAGAAGAGGCGCATCGCCCAATACATGTAAAGCGGAAAGGCGATGACGTTGCGACGGCGTTCCAGCCCGTCCTTGATGATGCGGGCGGCTTCTGCGTCGGAGATGGCGCCGGGTTGCCAGGATTCGACGCCCGCCGACGCTGACGTTTCTTTGGCGCGCGCCGAAAAAGGCGTCTTCACGATGGTGCGCGCCGACATGGGCGTCTTCACATACCCGGGCACGATCAGCGCGACATGCACGCCATAGGCCGCGAGCTGGGCGCGCAGGCTGTCCGCCCACATGTGAACGCAAGCCTTCGCCGCACAATAGGCCGGCGAATGCGGGAGCGCGCGCACGCCGGCCATCGAGCCGACAATAGCGATTCTGCCGCTCTTACGGGCGCACATCGACAGAATTGCGGGCTCGACGGTGTTGAAGACGCCCTCGACATTGATCTTGAGCATCGCCCGAACGGCCTCGGGCGTTTCGAGAAGCTGGCCCGGCGAAAGGCCCGTCGCGACGCCGGCGTTGGCGACGAGAATGTCGATGGCGCGTTGTTCATGTGCAGACTGAACGATCCGCGTCATGGCTTCGCGATCCCGCACATCGGCGACGTGAGTCTCCGCCTCCTCTGCGCCGTCCACGAGACAGGCGCGCGCGGCGGCATCGAGCCGCTCGGCGTCGCGGCCAAGCAAGACAAGGCTTGCGCCTTCGCGCGCATAGGCGAGCGCCAATGCGCGCCCAATGCCGCTCGAGGCGCCGGTGATAAGAACCCGAACAGCGCTCTTAGCCATATACGCGCCCTGCCCTACGGCGCAGCCGATCATTCATGTGGCTGGCCCCGGCCGCAAGGTCGCTTCGCCGACGATGCCGGGCGCCCGCGCCGCGCCATAGGCCACCAGACGGACGAAAATCTCGTTTTCGGTCGCGCGCAGCACGCGGCCCGACAGCCGGACAGTCTCGCCGCGCAGGATCGGCTGCACGAACTTCCCGGCAATTGAAGCGATGACGAGGTCCCCGCGCCACGCCCTCAGCATTGGTTCAAACGCGGCCAGGAGCTTCATGCCATGCACCGGCGGCGCGGCAAGCCCGATCGCCGCCGCCACGGCGTCGTCGAGATGCAATGGATTTGCGTCACCCGAGACCTCGGCATAGCGCTCAAGCGAAGGCGCGTCGAACGGGCCAATGACGCTCTCCGGCAGTTTATCGCCGACTTTGATGGGATCGCTCATGACGCGCTCCCAAATCCCGCGCGCGGCACGAGCCGCATGATGGTTTCAATTCGTGCGCAGGTCTCACCTTGGGGCGTCGCGACTGTCCCGACCATCGTCAGACGCGGCGGCGTTTCCTCGCTGCTCATCGTGACGCTCAAGTCGTAGCTCTCGCCAGCGACGAGGGGCGCGTCATAGGAAAAGCTCTGCGACTCATGCACCGGCACGACGTCGCGCTTCGCGCAGAGGTCGCGCACAACTGAAAAGAGCGAAGGCTCGGCGAGCCAGATCGCTGGATAGGCGAGCGGAACGCTGGCGCCATCGCCGCCGGTCTCGCGCGCATAGGCCACGGCGCGCGCCGGATCGACACGCAGCCGAAAAGGTCCCAGCGCAAGCGGCGGGTCAGACGGCATGACGCACGATCAACACGGCGTTGATCCCTCCGAAGGCGAAGGAGTTCGACATGGCGGCGTCGATCTTGTGCTTGCGCGCCGCGTTCGGCACGACATCGAGCGGGCACTTTGGGTCCGGCTCCAGGAAATTGATCGTCGGCGGCGCAATCTGTTCGCGAAGCGCATGTATGGTGATGGCGAGCTCCAAGCCGCCGCTGGCGCCCAGCGCGTGGCCGTGGATAGGTTTCGTCGACGACACCGGCACCACCCGTCCATAATCGCCGAACACGCGCAGAATCGCTTCGGCTTCGGTGATGTCGTTGGCGTGGGTCGCGGTGCCATGCGCGTTGACGTAATGAACCTCCAGCGGAGCCATTCCCGCGTCTTGGAGCGCCAAAGCGATTGCGCTCGACGCGCCTTCAAGATCCGGCCGCACGGGGTCCTTGGCGTCGCTCGTCGTGCCGTAGCCGGCGAGTTCGCACAGGGGCGCGTGGCCGCGCGCCCGCGCCGCCTCCTCCGTTTCCAGAACGAAAACCGCCGCGCCTTCGCCAAGCGACATGCCGTTGCGGCCCTTGGAGAAGGGGCGGCACAAATTCGGGCTCAGCACGCGAAGGCCTTCCCACGCGCGGATCGTCGCGTTGATGACGCAGGCCTCGGCGCCGCCGACGATGGCCTTGTCCACAAGGCCCTGTCGGATCATCTGCATGCCAAGTCCGATCGACTGCGACGCCGAGGAGCAGGCGCTGCCGATCGAGAATGTCGGGCCGTGGCAAGAATAGCGCATCCCGAGCGTCGCAGGGGCCGCGCTCGGGATGAGCTTGGGAACGCTCAACATCTCGGGCCGCGTGCCTTCGACATAATAGCGGTAGATGCCGTCCTCGATCGTCGTCATGCCGCCGATGCCGGAGCCGATGATGACGGCCGTTCTCGGCCCGGCGATGTCCTTGCGTCCGAACCCCGCCTGCGCCACCGCTTCGTCGGCGGCGACGATGCAGAACTGCGTAAAGGGATCGCAGAACGGAAGAACGTTGGCTTCGATATAATCGGCGGGATTGAAGTCGGGCACCTGCGCCGCGATCTTGATGCGCCCGTCATAAGGGCGCTCCGTCTTGAGCGGACGTATCTGGGCGACGCCGTCGCGCGCCGCTTCCCAAAGCTTTTGCGCGCCGACTCCAGAGGCGCAGACCGCGCCCATGCCAGAAATAACGACGCGGCGCCCCTCGGCCCGCGCTCGCGAGAATGCCATTTACTGCTTCTCGCGCTCTTTCTGGATGTGGTCGGCGATGGCCTCGATCAGACTTTTGACGTCCTTGGCTTCCTGCAGCGACCCGTCCATGGGGATGTACACGTTGAACTTTTCCTCCAACGCCGTGAGAATCATAACGATATCGACGGATTTGAGGTCGAGGCTTTCGATTGATGCGTCGGGAGTGATCTTGCTTTTGTCGACCATGCCTTCCGACGCGATCACTTCGATGATCTCGTCGACGAGCTGATTCTTGTCCTGCGGATTATCAGTCACGAATCCCTCCGTTTCAGGCTCTTCGCCGCCCGGCGACAACCAGCGCTCGCGCGCGACGCATTGACGCGGCGGCGCCGATCCGACGCCTTAATTCCGGGCGCGTGGCTAGAACCGCCCGCCTCTGGCTCTTCTCGCTCCAGCGCCCCGTTCCCGCCCTCGGGCGCAGTCGGCACTGGTTAAGGCGTTTGGCCTCGAAAATAAAGCCCGCCGCGCTCCCGGCCGATTTGCAGTGGCCCGGCGGAGCGCTTCATGCGAAAACGCCGCCCGAAACAATGGAGGGCGACAGCGAACATGACGGGACAGGAGACGGCGCTGGCCGGGGTCTTTCCGCAGGCCACCGACGCGCAGTGGCGCGCCCTTGTTGAGCGGGCGCTCAAAGGCGCGTCCTTCGAAACGCTCGTCTCCAAGAGCTACGACGGGCTTTCCCTTGAGCCCATCTACGCTCGCGCCGCTGGTTCGCCCTTCCCGGTCCTGCGCAAAAACCCCGGCCGCTGGGCGATTCTCGCGCGCGTCGACGTGCCGAACGCTGACGCCGCGAACCGCTTGGCTTTGCAGGACCTCGACGGCGGCGCCGACGGATTGCATCTGGTTTTCGCCGGCTCGATCGGCGCCTATGGCGGAGGGCTCGTCGGCGACGACGATGACGCCATCGCTCAGGCGCTCGCCAATGTTCGCCTCGACTACGGCATTCCGCTGACGCTCGACTCTTCGCCGCGCGCGCCTGGCGCCGCGCAGGCGCTCATGCGTTTCGTCGACCGCCAACATATCGAACCGTCGCTCACCCGCGTCTCGATGGGCTTCGATCCGCTGGGCGCGCAGGCGCGGCACGGATTCGCTGCGGAGCCGTGGGCGCAAGTCTCCCGAAGCTTCGCGCGGGACGTGAAGGCGGCCGCCGACGCCGGCTTCGTCTACGCGACCGCCGTCGCCGACGCCCGCGTCGTGCATTCAGCGGGCGGGACCGAGTCGCAGGAGCTGGCTTTTGCGCTTTCTTCGGGACTCGCCTATCTACGCGCGCTGGCGGACGCCGGAGTCGACCTCGACGCCGCGCGCGGACTGATCGCGTTCCGATTCTGCGCCGACGCCGACGAATTGCTGGGCGTGGCGAAATTCCGCGCCGTGCGGCGCCTTTGGGCGCGCGTTGAAGAGGCCTGCGGCCTCTCTCCCAAGCCAGCGCTGGTCTTCGCCGAGACAGCGTGGCGGATGATGTCGCGGCGCGACCCGTGGAACAATATTTTGCGCGGGACGCTCGCCACGTTCTCGGCGGCGGTCGGCGGCGCCGACGCCGTCTCCGTCCTCCCCTTCACCCAGGCGCTCGGCGTCCCCGATGAATTCGCGCGGCGGCTGGCGCGCGACACCCAGCTCGTGCTGCAGGACGAATCGCATATCGACGCCGTCGACGATCCGACGAGCGGCGCGGGCGGCTTCGAGGCGCTGACCGACGCGCTGTGCGCGCGGGCGTGGGGACTTTTTCAGCAGATCGAGGCCGACGGCGGCCTTCCCACAGCGTTGGAGACGGGAGTCTTTCAGGCGGGAGTCGCCGAAGCCGCCGCGTTGCGGGCGAAGAACGTCGCGCGCGCCAAGGATAAGCTCATCGGCGCGAACCAGTTTCCCGACATTCACGAGGGCGCGCTCGACGTGCTCGCGCCTTATAACGCTGCGGCTGAAACGGCTGAGCCGCCAACAGGCGCGCGAATGAGCTCTCCGCTGGCGCCGCGCCGTCTCGCCGAGCCTTTCGAGCGGCTGCGTGAAGAGTCGGACGTCCGCCTTGCCGAGTTGGGCGATCGCCCGAAGATTTTCCTCGCAAATCTCGGCCCCGTCGCCGCATTCACCGCGCGGGCGAATTTCGCGAAGAACTTTTTTGAAGCCGGCGGCGTCGAAGCGGTTTTTGGACCTGAAACGGAATCCACGACCGAATTGGTCGACGCCTACCGGGAGTCTGGCGCCAAACTCGCTTGCCTCTGTTCGTCCGACAGGATCTACGGAGACTCGGCGGAAACGGCGGCGCTGGCGCTAAAAGGCGCAGGCGCGGGGCTTTATCTCGCCGGCCGGCCGGGCGAACTCGAGGAGCGTCTGCGCCATGCGGGCGTGACGGAGTTCATCTACGCGGGCTGCGACATGCACGGCGCGCTGCGGCGCGCGCTTTCGGAGGCCAAATGAGAATTTTAGCGTTGGCGCTTGCGGTCTGCTTAGCGGCCCAGGGAGCGTCCGCCAAGCAGCCGCGGAGCCAGAAGGGCAACAACGAACAAGCCCTGTCCGGCCCGGTCGGCGATCCAAACGGCAGATGGAATATCGAAGCGACGACGACCGTCGGAGAGTGTCGCAGTCTCATTCCGCCGTCTTTCGACATCGTCGGCAATAAAATCGCGGCAGCGCCGGGGCCGGCTGCCGCATTTTGGGGCTATGTCGACGACGAAGGCACAATCGTGGCGCGGTTCACCGGCGACGGCGAGCGGGTCGTGCGCTTCCACGGAACGCTGCGGGGCGGCAGGGGCTCCGGCCCTTGGTCATCGTCGACCGACCTTTGCGGCGGAACCTGGCGCGCCTCGCGCAGCGCCGCTGCGGCGCAATAAGCGCCGCGCTTACCGGGGACGCTCCTCGAAATAGCTGTCGTCGTCGCTCGGGAACAGCCCTTCGCCGCGCACCGGACGCGCCGCCTGCACCACCGGCGCCGGCGTATCGGAGCCGGCGGACCGCACGCCGAGCCCGTCGCGCTGATAGATGTCGTCGCGGAACTGGGTGACGCCGTCCGGCGCCGCCCATGCCGTAATATAGACCCAGTAGACCGGCACGGCCGGCGTGATCTTGACGTCCACGCGTTCGCCTGAGGCGATGACCTGGTCAATATGGTCGCGGTCCCAGCCGGGCGTCTCCTTCAGCAGCCAGGCGACATAGTCGCGAACGTTCTGAAGCCGGATGCAGCCCGAAGAGACGAAGCGGAAGTCGTCGCCAAAAACGCCTTTAGCGGGCGTATCGTGCATGTAGACGCCGTAGGGGTTGGCGATGTCGATGCGCACGACGCCAAGCGAGTTGAAGTCGCCGCCGATGTCCTGCCGGAAGCGGAAATTAAGCGCGTCGAGCGAGCGCCAATTGATCTGCTCGGGCTGTAACTCCTGATTGTCCTTGCTGTAGACGCGGATGTGATTGGCGGTGAGATAGTTTGGATCCGCCTGCATCTTGGGGATCAGATCCTTGCGGATCACCGACGCCGGCACGGTCCAGAACGGATTGAAATTAACCTGGATCGCCTTGGTTTGCATCACCGGCGACTGGCGGTCGATCTTGCCGACGCCGGCCATGTGATGGGTGACGACCTCGCCGTTCTCGACTGTCTCCACCGAAGCGGCCGGGATGTTGGCGGTGACGTAGCGGTTGCCGAGATCGTGCGAAAAACTGCGCAGACGCACCAAATTGGTCTCGAGCTGCTTCAGACGGGTCTCAGCCGGCACATTCATCGCCTGAACGGTCTGCTGATTGACGACGCCGGTCGATATGATGCCGTGGCGCGCCTGAAAACGGCGCACGCCCGCTTCGACATAGGAGTCGAACACCGGGCTCGCGCCGGTTTCGGCCCCAATGTCGCCGGAGACGATCAGGCGGCGGCGTAACGCCGAGACCGCCGGACTGTTCGACCCCAGCCGCAGCTGTTGGCCGCCCGGCACCTGTGGCCAGCCGCCATTGGCCGCGATTTCGCGCAAACGCTCGATCGCCGCTTCCGTGGCGGCCACCGTATGAGTGGACAGGATAGGAGTCGTCGATCGCGACACGGTCAAGCGGGCGTCGGCGTCGTAGCGCTGCGCCCATTCAGCCTGTCCGTCCTGGTCCCAGGCGGCTGCGGCGGGCGTGAAAGCGACCGCGGCAAGGACGAGCGCGGCGCCGGCAAACTGGAAAATTGCGGATTCTCGCACAGATCGCTCCAATCGCATCGCCGGAGCTTGCTCCGGCGGTCAAGCCGAAAGACGACGCCGCCTAGAGGACCGCGCCGGCTCTTTCGATCGAGTTGTGCATCTTCGGCGTTAACAAGGCGCGAATAGTCCGGCGATTTTGTGGCCTGCCGGAACGCGGCGAACGGCCGCCGCCAAGCCTTGGCTCCCATTCCTGCGGCTAGTCCACGCGGACCCAGCCGCTCATGCCCAGGCGCTCTTGAGGCAGGAAGCGCGACTTATATTCCATCTTGCGCGAACCTTCGACCCAATAGCCAAGGTACACATGCGGCAGACCAAAGGCGCGGGCGCGCTCCGCATGATCCAGAATCATGAAGACCCCGAGGGATCTGTGCTCGAGTTCAGGCTCATAGAAGGAATAGACCATCGACAGCCCGTCCGAGAGCCGGTCGGTCAAGCAGCAGGCAACCAGCGCGCCGATCTCGCCATTGCCTTGGGCGAGACGATATTCGACGAGCCGCGTGTCGACGTGGCTGTCTTCGATCATCATCTGATAGTCGATCATGCTCATGTCGGCCATGCCGCCGTCGGAATGGCGGGCGCTGACGTAGCGGCGAAACAAGGCGTATTGCTCCTGCGTCGCCCGCGCCGGCCGTGTTTCGGCGACAAGCTCGGCGTTACGCCGGCGGACGCGACGCATGCCGTGCGACGGCGTGAATTCGTCGATCTTGACTCGCACCGACACGCAGGCTCGGCACTGCTCACAAGCGGGGCGGTAGGCGATGGTCTGCGAGCGACGGAAGCCGGATTGCGTCAGCGTGTCGTTAAGCGCCGGCGCGCGCAGCCCGATCAGATGCGTAAAGACCTTCCGCTCCTCGCGGCCCGGCAAATAGGGGCACGGCGCCGGAGAGGTCAGATAGAATTGCGGCGCGTCGCGCGGCTCTTTCGTCACGCTCTAAAATCCCAAATCCCAAAATTTATCTAGAGCGCCCACCCGGCGCGCGCCAAGGGCAGATTCGGCGTCGAAGTTGCGGATTTTAAGACGAGCGCCGCAAGACGATGACGTCCGCCAGCATGTCGTGCAGGCAGCGCTTGTCGCCTGCAAACAGCGAGACGAGCAGCAGCGGCGGGAACAGCCAGGTGACATAAAACAGCACGGCGTGGACGGCCGCCTGCAGAAACGGCACCGGGTCTCCTTCCATGGTGCGCATCTCCAGGTCCATGAAGGCCATGCCAGGCGTCGCCATTCTCCGTCCCGAAACTGTCAGGCCATTGTAAAAAAAGGCGACGATCGGGAACAGAGGCGGCAGGATGAACGCAGACAATCCGGCGCTGAGGATGAAGAGAGCGACGAACAGCGCCGCCGACATGCTGGCGACGAGAATCAAATCGAGGGTGACGGCGATGATGCGGCGCGTGCGGACGCCCTCGAGCGCCTGTGGCGGAATGTAAGGCGCGGCGCGCGGCCCGATGGGGGCCATGGGGCGCTCGCGACTGGAAAAGGGATCCCGCTCGGTCATCAATTTACGGCCTTTCTGGTGGCCCGCCAAAGATCGGCGACCTTAAGGCCGGTTTCAAGTGCCGCCTTGACGAGCGCCGCTGGTTTGTCGCAAGGCTCCCGCCCAGCCGGCGCGCGCCCCGCCCGCCCGGAGCAGCCTCGGGAATTGCACATGACCAGCAACGCCGTCGACGGCGGACATTTGCGCGCCTTCATCGAGCGGATCGAGAAGCTCGAGGAGGAAAAGCGTGCGATCAGCGATGACATCAAGGATGTCTACGCGGAAGCGAAGGGGACCGGGTTCGACCCCAAGGTGATGCGCAAGATCGTGTCGATACGCCGTTTGGATAAGCACAAGCGGCAGGAGGAGGAGGAAATCCTCGACCTCTATCTTTCCGCGCTCGGCATGGAATAGGCTCAATCAAACCAAAGCTGACTGGCCGCGGGGGACGGTTCGCCTCATGCACGGCGTCAGTGGGCGCGAGTTCCGAGACTCCACATGGATTTTGGCGCGCAAGATGAAATCGTGCGCTTTCTCGCCTCGCTCGAAGGCGGCGCGGAGCGAATCGTCACGACTCACATTTCCGTCGTCGCGCTCTGCGGAACGCACGCCTACAAGCTGAAGAAAGCGGTGCGCTTCCCCTATCTCGACTTTTCGACGCCGAGCCGCCGATGGGAGATGTGCGCGCGCGAAGCGACGCTCAACGCGAGCTTCGCGCCCGAACTTTATCTCGGCGCGCATCGCGTGACCCGCGAGAGGGACGGTCGGCTGACGCTCGACGGCGCGGGCGAGATGATCGACGCCGTGGTCGTCATGCGGCGCTTCGCCGACGAAGATCTCTTCGAGCAGATTGCAAAGGACGGCCGCCTGGCGCCCGCGATGGCGGAGGCCCTGGCGCGCCTAATCGCGAAGACCCATGACGCGGCGGCGCCGAACTATGAAAAGGGCGGCGCGGCGGCGATGCGCCGAACGCTGGACGATACGGCTTTGAGCTTGCGCAACGCGGCGCCAGCAAGCGCGGAGCAAATCGATGCGCTCGTCGCGCGTCTCAACGGAGCCCTCGACGCGCAAAGCGCGCTTCTCGACGCGCGCAAGACACAGGGCAAGGTGCGCCGCTGCCACGGCGATCTGACGCTGCGCAACATCTGTCTGTTCGAGGGCGCGCCGACGCTCTTCGACTGCCTCGAGTTCGACGACGAGATCGCGACGATCGACATGCTGTATGACGTCAGCTTCCTGCTGATGGATCTCTGGCGGGTCGGCGCGTTTGGCTGCGCCAATCTGGCGTTGAACCGCTATCTCGACGCGCGCGACGAATCCGATGGCCTGCCGCTGCTTCCCTTCTTCATGTCGCTGCGCGCCGCCATACGCGCGCATGTCGAGGCGTCGCAACACAACGCCGAACGTGCGCGCCTCTACTTCGATCTCGCGATGACGCTGCTCGCGCCGGCCACAGGCGCCATCATCGCGATCGGGGGGCTGAGCGGATCGGGTAAGTCGTGCGTCGCCGCGGCGCTTGCGCCCGTGATCGTATGTCCGCCCGGCGCGCGCGTCATCAACAGCGATCGCATTCGCAAACGGCTCTTCGGAGTCGCGCCGACCGCGCGTCTCCCGCAGGAAGCTTACGCGAGCGCCGTGTCGGCGCAGGTCTATGGCGAAATGTTCGACGTCGCCGCACGAACGGCCGCGCGCGGCTGGCCGGTGATCGTCGACGCCGTCTTCGATCGCTCGCAAGATCGCGAAGCGATAACAGCCGCGGCCGAGATTGCGCGCGCGCCGTTTCTTGGCGTCTGGCTCGACCTCGATCTCGACCAACGCGCGGCGCGCGTCGATGCGCGCGTCAACGACGTGTCGGACGCCACGCGCGACGTGCTCGAAGCGCAGATGGAGAAGCCGAGCGGCGAAATCGAATGGATCAAGATCGACGCGTCGAAAGATACGGCGACCATCGCCGCCCTAATAAGAAAGGCTTTTGAGTCGCGCCACGCATTGCCCGCACGGGAATGATGCAGGCGTTATGCGTCGTCATTGCGAGCCGAAGGCGAAGCAATCCGGAAATCGCGCAACAGCGTGGATTGCTTCGGCGCTGTCGCGCCTCGCAATGACGGGAAACATGTCGAAGTCTAATGCAGCGCTGTCCTATGGAATCAGCACCGCGGCGCCTTGCAGCCGACCCTCGCGCAGATCGGCGAGCGCCTCATTCGCCTGCGCCAGAGGATAGCGCGTCGCATGCATGTTCAGCGGAATCGTCGGCGCTAGCGCAAGGAACTCGCGCGCATCTTCGCGCGTGAGATTGGCGACCGAAAGCAGTCGACGCTCCTCCCAGAGCAGTGCGTAGGGAAAGCTCGGAATGTCGCTCATGTGAATGCCGCCGCACACGACCGCGCCGCCTTTCTTCGTCGCGGCGAGCGCGCGCGGGATGAGCGCGCCGACCGGCGCGAAGATCAGCGCGGCATCGAGCGGCTCCGGCGAGAGCGCGTCAGAGTCTTGTGCCGAGGACGCGCCGAGCGAGCGCGCGAATTCCGCCGCCGCCTGATCGCCGGGCCGAACGAATGCATGAACGCGCTTGCCTTCCGCGATCGCGACCTGAGCAATGATATGGGCGGCGGCGCCGAAGCCGTAGACGCCGATCGCTTCCGCCGGACCCGCCATCTTCAGCGTGCGCCAGCCGATGAGGCCCGCGCAGAGCAATGGCGCGAGCGTCGCCGGATCGCCGGTCTCGGACAGCGGGAAACAGTAGGACGCGTCGGCGATCGTATGGGTGGCGTATCCGCCATCGCGCGTGTAGCCGGTGAAGAGCGGATCGTCGCATAGATTTTCGCGCGCGCTCATACAGTAGGGGCAATGCCCGCAGGTGTGGCCAAGCCAGGGAACGCCGACCCGCTGTCCAATCGAGAAACCGGTCACACTCGGACCGATCGCGTCGACGCGCCCGACGATTTCGTGGCCCGGGGTGATCGGAAGCTTCGGCCGGGTCAGTTCGCCGTCGACGACATGGAGATCGGTGCGACAAACGCCGCACGCCTCGATCTTGAGCCGCAACTCGCCGACGCCGGGCCACGGGATCGGCCGCTCCTCCATGACGAGCGGCGCGTGGGGCCGCGGCAGGACCATGGCTTTCATGATCTCAGTCATCGAGCCGCTTGCTTAGGGAGATGCGGCTGTGGCCCGGCGGAAAATCCGCGATTTCGCCCACGCGCGCGAAGCCGAGACTCTCATAGAATGCGGCGACGCGTTTCTCGAATGTGTCGATATAGACGCCGACGCAACCACGATCCCGCGCGAGGCGCTCCGCCTCCCCCATCAGCCGGGCGCCGAGGCCCCGGCCGCGGCGCGACTCCGCCACCCAGAGATGGCGCACATAGGCCCATCGCCAATGGATGAGGCCATTGATCCCGCCGATCAGCGCGCCATCTTCCCCGCGCGCCAGAATGGAGAATGGCGTTTCGTCCCGCACGCCGAAACGTTCGCCAAGCGCCGCGCCGAGACGCGCCGCAAGCTCCGCCGATTCCGCCGTTTCGATCGACAGAGCGAGCTTCTCAATCTCTTCTTTTTTTATCATGATCGGGCCGTGAGACGGGTCGTCGTTCTGCTATTGTGGACATGCGTCGCCGGCGCCGCAACGGCGCGCGGTGAAGACAGCGCCTGCGCTCCGGTCGAGGTCACGCCCGGGGTTCCGCCGACGCGCGAGCGAGTGCGCGCCTATGCGCCGGTTTTCGAGAGCTGCGCGAGCGAAAGCGGCTCAACGCGACTGGCCATCCGGCGCATGAGCGTCGACGGGACGCCGCTGCTCCTCACCGTCGATCCGCAGTCGCTGCAAACGTCTCTCGAGCCCGCCGCCTGCTGGCGCTGCGAAGAGACGAGCGATGCGGCGCAGGCCGAGACGCGCTATCTCAAGGCGCTGCATCCGCCAGATGATCCGACGCGCCCGCCGGCGCTCGTCAACGCCGGCCTCATTCACGGCGCCGGCGGCGGCGCCTATGTGACCGGCGATCTCTGCCCGAGCCGCAAGCCGCTGGACCGCGCCTTTTTCGAAGAACTCGCCGTGCAGGGGCCGCGCACGCCCGTGATGATCGCCGTCTCCGGCGGCTGGATCGCCCGCCACGGCGCCGACTTCGCCTGGCTGCGCGAGAAGGCGCGCAGCGGCGCGCTCGACATCGCCTGGGCCAACCACTCCTACAGCCATCCCTATGTTCGCCGCCTTCCTGACGGTCGGAATTACTTCCTGCGGCCGGGCGTGGACGTCGATCGCGAGATTTTCGAGACGGAAAAGCTCATTATCGCCCAAGGCGAAACGCCGTCGGTTTTTTTCCGCTTTCCGGGTCTTGTCGCCGACGCCGCGCTGCTGGAGAACGTCCGCAGCCGGCATCTCATCGCGCTCGGCGCCGACTCCTGGCTGGCGCTCGGCTTAAGGCCCCGCCCGGGCTCGATCGTGCTCGTGCACCCGAACGGAAATGAGCCGGTGGGCATAAGGCTGTTTTTGCGGCTGATGCAGACGGGCGTTATGCCGTTGCCCTTACGCCCCATCAATGAGGCTCCATGAGCCCCTATTTCACGAGGTTGATCGTGTAGTTGTTATTGCCGCCGATATATTTCTCGCGGAAGCCGACCGTCCGGCATGTCGGCGAGCAACAGGTGTTGATGCACCACTCGTAGGCGCTCTGCGGCACGCATGTGTTGAAAGGGCCGCTCCACACAGCGCCGTCGTTCGACTCGGCGTACCAATAATAGTAGGTGTTGACGCTCTGCAGATCTTTGCCGAACACCCCTTTTTCGTCCAGTCGCCGCCGTCCGAACAGCCCGGCGAATACCAAAGAAATGAAACCCACACCGTGGCCTTGGTGGTGTTGCGGAACTTGAACCAGGCCTGAGCGGCGCTCGGCGCACAGACGATGCTGAGCGTGGCCAATAAGATCAAAAATCTGCGCATGGTCCCCTCCCCTGCGAAAATGCGCGGGCGCGACTGAAAAGAATTAAGGCTTGGGCGTGGGCTGGGCCGCAGGGTCGCGGCGGATGGACCGCGCCTTGGTGGGAACTTGCGGCTCTTTGGAAACTTCGCCGACGCCCGGCCGGGCATCCTCCTCGCCGGAGACGGGCTTCTTGGTCTGCGGCGCGGCTTCTTCCTTGGGAGGCGCCTTGTCGCCGAAGTGCTCCGTCGGGCTCACGCCGGCTTCGGAAGGGGTTCGGCGCTGAGCCTCCGCCGTCGCGCCGCCAAGAAAAATTGCGGCGCCAAGAGCGGCTAAAAACGTATAATGAGGACTTGCCAATGGGACCTCCTTAATTCTGTTCCGAATATGAACGCGCGACCATAAAAACGATTGGTCAAGCGACGCTAGGCGCGGCGCTGACCGCCGTCAACGTCCGTTTGGCTTACCCTCAGGCGATGGGGGTCGGCGCTGATCCACATGGCGTCGCGAGAAAATCCCTTACATTGACAAGGTTTCCGGCGGCTCTTATCTCTCGCGCGGAAACGCCGCGTCGGTCTCGGCGCCCCGCCGCCATTGGGTCGATGTCGCAGGCGTATGTTATTCATGCATTATGTGACGTTCCGCCGGCCGCCATTCCCCGGCGCGCCGAGAAGGCGGCAGACGCTGCGCGGGAGAAAGGTTCGCAAGAATGATCGGCGCACTCGCCAAGAAGATTTTCGGCACGGCGAATGATCGCCGGCTTAAGACCTACGCGCCGAAGGTCAACGCGATCAACGCCCTGGAGGCGGACGTCGAAGCGCTGACCGATGATGAGCTACGGGATCGCACCCGCCAGTTCCGCGAAGAGCACGCCGCCGGCAAGTCGCTCGACGATCTGCTCGTTCCGGCTTTCGCCACGGTGCGCGAGGCGGCCAAGCGCACCCTCGGGCAGCGCCATTTCGACGTTCAGCTCATCGGCGGCATGGTGCTGCATGAAGGCGCGATCGCCGAGATGCGCACCGGCGAAGGCAAGACTCTCGTCGCCACGCTCGCCGTCTATCTCAACGCGCTCGCCGGCAAAGGCGTCCATGTCGTCACGGTGAACGACTATCTGGCCAAGCGCGACTCCGAATGGATGGGGCAGATCTACAGATTTCTCGGCATGAGCGTCGGGGTCGTGGTGCATGACCTCATGGACGAGGATCGCGCCGCCGCCTACGCCTGCGACATCACCTACGGCACCAACAACGAATTCGGCTTCGACTATCTGCGCGACAATATGAAATATGAGTTCTCGCAGATGGTTCAGCGCGGACATAATTATGCGATCGTCGACGAAGTCGACTCGATCCTGATCGACGAGGCGCGCACGCCGCTCATCATCTCGGGCGCCATCGACGACAAGTCCGATCTCTACAATACGATCGACAAGCTGGTCCCCAAGCTCAACGCCGACGACTTCGAACTCGACGAGAAGCAGCGCACGGTTCATCTGACCGACGCCGGCAATGAGCATATGGAAGAGCTGCTGACCGAGTCCGGCGCGCTGACGGAAGGCGCGCTTTACGAAGCGCACAACGTGACGCTCGTGCATCACGTCAATCAGGCGCTGCGCGCGCATAAGCTCTTCCAGAAGGACAAGGATTACATCGTCCGCAAGGGCGAGGTGGTCATCATCGACGAATTCACCGGCCGCATGATGCCGGGCCGACGCTATTCGGAAGGCCTGCATCAGGCCCTCGAAGCGAAGGAGCGCGTTCAGGTTCAGCCTGAAAACGTCACCCTCGCGTCGATCACCTTCCAGAATTACTTTCGTCTCTACGGCAAGCTCGCCGGCATGACCGGCACGGCGGCCACGGAGGCGAATGAATTCGCCGAAATCTACAAGCTGGACGTCGTCGAAATTCCGACGAACCGCGACGTCTGCCGGCTCGATGAAGATGACGAGGTTTATCGCAGCGCCAAGGAAAAGCTCGGCGCGATCGCCGCCGAGATCCAGGACGCCAACGGACGGATGCAGCCGCTTCTCGTCGGCACCACGTCGATCGAGAAGTCGGAGCAGCTTGCGGAGTTCCTGCTCGCGCAGGGCTACACGATGATCGACTTCGCCGATCCCAAGGGGCTGACGGGGCTCTACGCGGCGGCGCGCTCTGGCAAGCCGTCGAAGCTTTTCGCTGTGCTCAATGCGCGCTTCCACGAGCAGGAAGCCTATATCGTCGCGGAAGCCGGCGTGCCCGGCGCGATCACCATCGCCACCAACATGGCCGGCCGCGGCACCGACATTCAGCTGGGCGGCAACGTCGAGATGCGCGTGACGCAGGAATGCGCCGGCCTCGAGGGCGACGCGCGCGCCAAGAAGGAAGCCGAGATCCGCGAGGAGGTCGCGGACTTCAAAGAGAAGGCCATCGCTGCCGGCGGCCTCTACATCATCGGCACCGAGCGCCACGAGAGCCGACGCATCGACAATCAGCTGCGCGGCCGCTCCGGACGTCAGGGCGACCCCGGCCGCTCAAAATTCTTCCTGTCGCTGCAGGACGATCTCATGCGCATCTTCGGCTCCGAGCGCATGGATTCGATGTTGGTGAAGCTCGGCCTGCAGGAGGGCGAAGCCATCGTCCATCCTTGGATCAACAAGGCGATCGAGAAGGCGCAGCATAAGGTCGAGGCGCGCAACTTCGACATCCGCAAGAACATCCTCAAATTCGACAACGTCATGAACGACCAGCGCAAGGTGATCTTCGAGCGCCGGCGCGAAATCATGGATGAGGAGAGCGTCGAGGAGCAGACCGCCGACATGCGCGCCGATGTGGTCGACGCGATGGTGTCGCAGCACATTCCGCATGACGCCTACGCCGAGGCCTGGGACGTGAACGGTCTGGCGGAAGACGTCAAAGCGAAGCTCAATCTCGATCTGCCGGTCGTCGACTGGGCGAAGGAAGAAGGCATCGCCGACGAGGAACTCAAGGAGCGCCTGCTCGAGGCGGCCGACGCCGCTTACGCCGAGCGCGTCGAAAAGAACACTGAGCCGCTGATGCGCATGATCGAGAAGCAGGTCGTTCTGCAGTCTCTCGATACGCTGTGGCGCGAACATCTCGTCGCGCTTGACCACCTTCGGCAGGTGATCGGCTGGCGCGGGCTGGCGCAGCGCGACCCGCTTAACGAGTACAAGTCCGAAGCGCTCGAGCTGTTCAAAAGCCTGATGACGCGGTGGGATGAAACGGTGACCACGCAACTGATGCGCGTGGAAGTGTCCTTCGAGGCCCCGCCTTCCGCGCCGCCGGAGCTGCCGCCGATGGAAATGTCGCATCCAAATCCCGAGGCGCTGATCGGCGGCGGCGCGCAGCTTGCGCTCGACGATCTCAATACGCGTCTCGCGGGGGCCGATTTCTCGGCGCGCGGGCTCTCGGTCAGCGAGGCGCCCGTTGCGCGCGACGCAACCAATCCCGCCACTTGGGGCAAGGTGGGCCGCAATGAGCCCTGCCCTTGCGGCTCGGGCAAGAAATATAAGCATTGCCACGGCGCTCTTGTCTAAGCCGGGGATGCGGACGGCGATGTGGAAGATCAGCGTCTCGGCTCTCCTGTCGACGCTAGCGTCATCCGCATCGGCCCGCGCCGAGTGGGTGCAGGTCTCCAAGGACGATTTCTCGACCGTCTATCTGGACGCCGGCTCGCGTCGGACCTCGCCCGACGGAATCGTCACGGTCGACGCGCTCACCGATTACAACGCCGCCTCGCCAAAAGCCGCGGCGTTCGGCCTTGCCGAAAAGGGGCTGTCGGAAATCGAGAAAGTGTCGCTCGATTGCGCCAATCGGAAATACAGGTCCGAAGGCGGCGGCTGGCGGCAGGGTCAGATGGGCGAAGGAAAGATCACCAAGCCCTATCCGCCGAAAGACGGCTGGTCGCCGGTGCCGCCCTATTACGATGGACTCTTCGCCAAGGTCTGCGCGCGCACGTCCTCGGATGAGCGGCCGGATCGATTTGAACCGCCTCGCGCCTGAGAATATAAGCGCAGCGCGGTTGGAGCGCCGCCGTCTCGCGTTCGCGAGAAGGCGGCCGCCGCGGGTTTCCAGGAGCTTGTCGTGACCGCCATTGATTTTTCTAAAGTGCTCGTCGCTCAGGGCGGCGGCCCCACCGCCGTCATCAATCAGTCGCTCGTCGGGGCCGTGCTGGAGTCCCGCAAATTTCGCGAGGTCGAGCGGGTTTATGGCGCCTTCCACGGCGTTCGCGGCATCGTCAACGAAGATTTCGTCGACCTCACGCAGGAGACGACCCACAATCTCGAACTCGTCGCCTGCACGCCGTCTTCGGCGCTCGGCTCGACGCGCGACAAGCCGGATCTCAAATATTGTCAGGAAATCTTCCGCGTCCTGCGCGCGCATGGGGTCGGCTGCTTTTTCTATATCGGCGGCAATGATTCCTCGGACACGGTGCGCATCGTCTCGCAGGAAGCCCAAAGCGCCGGCTATCCGCTGCGGACGGTGCACATTCCAAAAACCATCGACAACGATCTGATGGTCAACGACCACACGCCCGGCTTTCCCTCGGCGGCGCGCTGGGTGGCGCAGGCGTTCGCCGGCGCCAATCTCGACAATTGGGCTCTCCCCGGCGTGTATATCGCCGTCGTCATGGGCCGGCACGCGGGCTTTCTGACCGCCGCCTCGGCGCTCGGCAAGAAATTTCCCGACGACGGCCCGCATCTCATCTACATCCCTGAGCGCGCCTTCATCATCGACAAATTCCTCGCCGACGTTAAGGCGACGATGGCGAAATACGGCCGCTGCGTCGTCGCGGTGTCAGAAGGCGTCTGCGACGAAAACCATACCCCCATCGCCGAAAAGCTCGCCACGGCGGTGGAGCGCGACGATCACGGCAATGTGCATCTTGGCGGCGGCGCGCTGGCCGACGAACTCACCCGCCTCGTGAAGGACAGGCTCGGATTCAAGCGGGTGCGGGCCGATACATTCGGCTATGTGCAACGAAGCTTCGTCGGCTGCGTTTCCGACGTCGACCAGCGCGAGGCGCGCGAGGTCGGCGAAAAGGCCGTGCAATACGCCATTTGGGGCGACCGCGACGGCTCGGTGACGATCCACCGGACCGGGTTTTATTCGGTGGACTATCAGTTGACGCCGCTTGAAGCGATCGCTGGAAAGACAAAAGTCATGCCAGACGAATACATTAGCCCCTGCGGCACGGACGTCACCGACGCCTTCCGGATGTATCTGCGCCCCTTGCTTGGAAGCGGCATGCCGGACGCCTACCGGCTACGGCTCAATCGGGTTCCCAAGATCCTTACCGCCTGAGCTGCCGGCGAGGGCGCCTTTCTTGCTTCGACAGAGTTTCCGGCGAAGGTTGCAATTTGGCCGTCGTGTAAAATACACTAACTAGTCATGGTTCTCGGGCGCTCGTCGCTGACGACCGAAACTGGATGGGAACGGGCACGCCAGCCGCTTCCACTTTTTGTTAGTCTGGCGCCGGTAACACAGGTGTTCGGGCCGATTCGCCCGGCAGGCCGGCCCGATAGGAGAGCAATATGAGCAAGGTCGGCGGCGGCGATTCCAAGAACACGCTTTACTGCTCCTTTTGCGGCAAGAGCCAGCACGAGGTCCGTAAGCTCATCGCCGGACCGACGGTGTTCATCTGCGATGAATGCGTCGAACTGTGCATGGACATCATCCGCGAGGAGAACAAATCCTCGCTGGTCAAGCAGCGCGACGGCATTCCGACCCCGCGGGAGATTTGTAAGGTTCTGGACGACTATGTCATCGGCCAGTCACAGGCCAAGCGCGTGCTCTCGGTGGCGGTCCACAACCATTACAAGCGCCTCAACCATGCGACCAAGCATGGCGACGTAGAGCTGGCGAAGTCCAACATTCTGCTGATCGGACCGACCGGCGTCGGCAAGACCATGCTGGCGCAGACCCTGGCGCGCATCCTGGATGTTCCGTTCACCATGGCGGACGCCACGACCCTGACCGAAGCGGGCTACGTCGGCGAGGATGTCGAAAACATCATTCTCAAGCTTCTGCAGGCGTCGGACTATAATGTCGAGCGCGCCCAGCGCGGCATCGTCTATGTTGACGAAATCGACAAGATTTCGCGCAAGTCCGACAATCCTTCGATCACCCGCGACGTTTCGGGCGAAGGTGTGCAGCAGGCGCTGTTGAAGATCATGGAAGGCACCGTCGCCTCCGTGCCGCCCCAGGGCGGTCGCAAGCATCCGCAGCAGGAGTTCCTGCAGGTCGACACGACGAACATCCTGTTCATCTGTGGCGGCGCTTTCGCCGGGCTTGAAAAGATCATCTCCTCCCGCGGACGCAACACCTCGATCGGCTTCGCCGCCACCGTGCAGTCGCCCGACGAACGGCGCACCGGCGACATTTTTAGGCAAGTGCAGCCGGAAGACTTGCTGAAATTTGGGCTCATCCCCGAATTCGTCGGCCGTCTGCCGGTCATTGCGACGCTCGAGGATCTCGACGAGGACGCGCTCAAGCGGATCCTCACCGAGCCCAAGAACGCGCTGGTGAAGCAGTATCAGCGGCTCTTCGAGATGGAAAACGTCGAGCTCACCTTCCAGGACGACGCTCTTTCGTCCGTCGCGCGCAAGGCGATCGAACGCCATACCGGCGCACGCGGCCTGCGCTCGATCATGGAAGGAATCTTGCTAGACACGATGTTCGATCTGCCAGGTCTGGAGGGAGTCGAACAGGTTGTGATCGGACCGGAAGTCGTCGAGGGCAAAGCCCGGCCGCTCTATATTTACGCCGAGCGCAGCGAAAAGAGCGGCACGAGCGCCTGACGCGCGAAGACGAAGCAGCTATGCGGCGGCGACGCCGCGCGCCGGTTTAAGCTTGGGCGCCGCAGCGCCTTGAATCAATTATTCGCGTAACCATTTGCGTTAACGGGGCCGTCGGGCGCATCCGCCGGCGGTCTTTAATTGGCGCGAAATCGGCGGGCGACCGTATTCGCGGCCTAAACCCAAAAATCGCCCTGCGGTCTCGCGCCGCCGCTTTAGCGGGACGCGTCAAGGACAGGACAAAAAGAATGTCGAACGAAAAGCGAGACGCCGTCACCCCCGGAACCATCGAAAGCTATCCGGTGCTGCCGCTGCGCGACATTGTCGTCTTTCCGCACATGATCGTTCCTCTTTTCGTCGCGCGCGAGAAATCCATTCGCGCGCTCGAAGAGGTGACGAAATCCGACAGGCTCATTCTGCTGGCGACGCAGAAGAACGCCGGCGACGATGATCCCTCGGCCGACGCGATCTATCCGATCGGAACGCTCGCCTCGGTGTTGCAGCTTCTGAAGCTGCCCGACGGCACGGTGAAGGTGCTGGTCGAAGGGGTGGCGCGCGCCAGCGTTCGCACGTATACGCGCGCGGACGATTATTACGAAGCGGACGCCGAAGTTGTCGCCGACGATCTCGCCTCTCCGGTCGAAGTCGAAGCGCTCGGCCGGTCGGTGATCGCTGAGTTCGAAAGCTATGTGAAGCTCAACAAGCGGGTCTCTTCCGAGGTCGTCGGCGCGGTGACGCAGATCGACGACTATTCGAAGCTCGCCGACACGGTCGCGTCTCACCTCTCGGTGAAGATCGCCGAGAAGCAGGACGTGCTTGAGACGGTCAGCGTCGCGCGCCGCCTCGAAAAATGTCTGTCGCTGATGGAGAGCGAGATCTCGGTCCTGCAGGTCGAGAAGCGCATTCGCACGCGCGTCAAGCGCCAGATGGAGAAGACGCAGCGCGAATATTATCTCAACGAGCAGATGAAGGCGATCCAGAAGGAGCTGGGCGACGAGGACGGCAAGGACGATCTCGCCGAGCTCGAGGAGCGCATCAAGAACACCAAGCTCTCAAAGGAAGCGCGCGACAAGGCCTTGGCCGAGTTCAAGAAGCTGCGGCAGATGTCGCCGATGTCCGCCGAAGCCACCGTCGTGAGGAACTATCTTGACTGGATCCTGTCGATCCCGTGGGGCAAGCGCTCCAAGGTGAAGCGGGATCTCGGACAGGCCGAGGAAGTGCTCGACGCCGAGCATTTCGGCCTCGAGAAGGTCAAGGAGCGCATCCTTGAATATCTCGCCGTGCAGAGCCGCGCCAACAAGTTGACGGGACCGATCCTGTGCCTCGTCGGGCCGCCTGGCGTCGGCAAGACCTCGCTCGGCAAGTCCATCGCCAAGGCCACGGGCCGCGACTTCGTGCGCATGTCGCTGGGCGGCGTGCGCGACGAAGCGGAAATCCGCGGTCATCGGCGCACTTACATCGGCTCGATGCCCGGCAAGATTATCCAGTCGATGCGCAAGGCGAAGACGTCCAATCCGCTCTTTCTCTTGGACGAGATTGACAAGATGGGCATGGACTTCCGCGGCGATCCGTCGTCGGCCTTGCTCGAAGTGCTGGACCCGGAGCAGAACGCGACGTTCAACGACCATTACCTCGAAGTCGACTACGACCTTTCGAATGTGATGTTCGTGACGACGGCGAATACGCTCAATATTCCGGCGCCGCTGATGGACCGCATGGAGATCATTCGCATCGCCGGCTACACGGAAGATGAGAAGGTCGAGATCGCGCGCAGGCACCTCCTTCCCAGCGCGGTGCATAAGCACGGCCTTTCGCCTGACGAATGGATGGTCGCCGACGACGGACTGCTCACGCTCATTCGCCGCTATACGCGCGAAGCCGGCGTTCGCAATCTGGAGCGCGAACTCTCCAATCTCGCGCGCAAGGCGGTGAAGGAAATCCTTCTCAAGAAGAAGGAGAAGATCCTCGTCACGAGCGAGAACATCGGCGATTATCTCGGCGTGCCGAAGTTCCGCTATGGCGAGGCCGAACTCGAAGATCAGGTCGGCGTCGTGACCGGGCTCGCCTGGACCGAAGTCGGCGGCGAATTGCTGACGATCGAAGGCGTCATGATGCCCGGCAAGGGCAAGATGACCGTGACGGGCAATCTGCGCGACGTGATGAAGGAGTCGATCTCCGCCGCGGCGTCTTATGTGCGCTCGCGCGCGGTCGACTTCGGCGTCGAGCCGCCGGTCTTCGACCGACGCGATTTCCATGTGCACGTGCCGGAAGGCGCGACGCCCAAGGACGGACCGTCGGCCGGCGTGGCGATGGCGACCGCCATCGTCTCGATCATCACCGGCATTCCCGTTCGGCGCGAGATCGCCATGACCGGCGAGATCACGCTGCGCGGCCGCGTGTTGCCGATCGGCGGCTTGAAGGAGAAGCTGCTGGCGGCGCTGCGTGGCGGCTTGAAGAAAGTGCTGATCCCGGAGGAGAACGCCAAGGATTTGGCGGAAATTCCGGACGCGGTGAAGAACCGCCTGGAAATCGTGCCCGTCGCGCGCATGGAAGATGTGCTGCGGCACGCGCTGATCTCCCAGCCGACGCCGATCAAATGGCAGGAAGACGCCGCCGCGATCGCTAAACATGCCGTCGGCGACGATGACGGCACCGGCGTCCGCGCCCACTGATCGCAGATCGTACAACACACTCAAGAGCCCCGCTCCCCCAGAGCGGGGCTCTTTGCTTTTGGGCGGCTGATGCGCGCTGCATCCCCCAGATTGTATGAGCATTTCGCAGCAGAGCCGCCATTTCCCCCGGAAAACCAGCGATTCCTGGCCTTTGGTGGCCGGTAAGCCTTGCTTTTCCTGCGATTCGCGACCAACACTCGCCATCGCTGCGCAACGCCGATTCGAGGTCGCGCATTCTTACGCCGGGCGGCTCGCAGTGAAGGAGAAGGAAAAGCCATGAACAAATTGGAACTCGTTGAGCACGTCGCGAGCGAGACGGACAGCTCGAAAGCGGCGGCGGCCGCCGCCATCGACGCCGTCATCGACGGCATCACGAAGGCCCTCAAGAAGGGCGACGAAGTTCGCCTCGTCGGCTTCGGCACTTTTTCGGTCAAGAAACGCGCCGCCGGCAAAGGCCGCAATCCGGCGACCGGCGAAGAAATCAAGATTCCCGCGTCCAAGAGCGCCCGCTTCAAGCCCGGCGCGACGCTGAAAGCCGCGCTCAACAAAGCCAAGTAGCTCAGCGCGCGGAGGCGCTGGCGTCGCAGGCGTTTTTTGAAATTTCGCACGACGGCCGTCGGAGCCCCGGCGGCCGTAGTTTTGAACCGGCTTGCCTCCCGAGGCGCCCGCCCTTAAAACCCGGCGGGCGCGCATCATGTCAGGGCGGTTAGCTCAGTTGGTAGAGCATCTCGTTTACACCGAGAGGGTCGGCGGTTCGAGACCGTCACCGCCCACCACTGGCGCCCTCGAGACGGCACAGGGCTCGCCGCGGGAATTGGTGTTCCAAAGCCCAGGAATTCGCTTTAGCTTGCTGGGACAAAGAAGGCCGCCCGGATGAGATTGATCAAAACCGTTTTCATTGCGCTCTGCGTCGCCGCCTTCGTCCCCACCTTCGCGCATGCCGAAGAGATGAGCTTTCGCGTCGTCAGCGTGAATTCCGGCGGCTGCGGCGCAAACTGCCCACAGGTGATCGCGGCGCAAGGCGAAATCGGCCCGGAGACGCCCGACGCCTTCGTCGCCTTCGTGCGCGAAAATGCTCGCGGCGGCAATCTGCACGGAATTGTGCTGCTCGACTCGCCTGGCGGAAAGGTCGTCGCCTCGATGGAGCTCGGCCAGGCCATCCGCAAGCTCGGGATGGCGGTGATCGTCGCCCGTCCCGGCGCGGATCAATCGCGCACGATGGCGCTCGTATCGGGCCGCTGCTATTCGGCCTGCGTCTATGCGCTGATGGGCGGCAGGAGGCGCGTGATCCCGCCGCAGAGCAGCGTCGGCATTCACCGCATGTTCAATTATTCGACGAGTTTCGACATCGCCGAGGGCGGACTCGTGCGCGAGCGAAATTATGACGATGGCGGCATGCTCCAGACGCTTTCCCGCTACGCGGCGATGATGGGCGTAAGCACCGAACTCGTGAAGCTCGCCGAGCGGACGTCGCCCGATAAGCTTTACGTGCTGACCGGCGCCGACATCGCTCGTTGGCGGCTTGGGTCGCGCAAGCTCTAAACGCGCCGGATCACAGCCATAATCAGCAACCAGGGCAGCACATGAAACATATTTTCGACGGGCTTGAACGGCGGCGGGCGTCCGCGAGGCTTGGCGGCGGACAAAAGCGCATCGAAGCGCAGCACGCCCGCGGCAAGCTCACGGCGCGCGAGAGAATCGAACTGCTGCTCGATCACGGCTCGTTCGAAGAATTCGACATGGTCGTCACCGGTTGGGGGACGGTCAACGGCCGCGCCGTCTTCGTCTTCGCCAAGGACTTCACTGTCTTCGGCGGCTCGCTTTCCGAGACTCACGCGCAAAAGATCACCAAGCTGCAGGACATGGCGCTGAAAAATCGCGCCCCGATCATCGGCCTGTTCGACGCGGGCGGCGCGCGCATTCAGGAAGGCGTCGCGGCGCTCGGCGGCTATGGCGAGGTCTTCCAGCGTAATGTCATGGCCTCTGGCGTCATTCCGCAAATCTCTGTGATCATGGGCCCATGCGCCGGCGGCGACGTCTACTCGCCGGCGATGACGGACTTCATCTTCATGGTGCGCGACACGAGCTATATGTTCGTGACCGGGCCCGATGTCGTGAAGACGGTGACGAACGAGACCGTCACGGCGGAAGAGCTCGGCGGCGCTTCGGTGCATACGACCAAAAGCTCGATCGCCGATCGCGCATACGACAACGACGTCGAAACGCTTCTGCAGATGCGCAGGCTGATCGATTTCCTGCCCTCCTCCAACCAGGACGAGCCGCCGGAATGGCCGGCGTTCGACGAGGTGGACCGGCTCGACGAATCGCTCGACACGATTGTTCCGGATAATCCGAACAAGCCGTACGACATCAAGGAGCTCATCCATAAGATTGTCGACGAGGCTGACTTCTTCGAGATACAGGATGCGCATGCGCGCAATATCGTGATCGGCTTTGGCCGCATCGAAGGACGCACGGTCGGTTTCGTCGCCAATCAGCCTTTGGTCCTTGCCGGCGTGCTCGACATCGACGCCTCCAAGAAGGCGGCGCGTTTCGTGCGTTTTTGCGACTGCTTCAACATTCCGATCGTCACCTTTGTCGACGTGCCGCAAGCATGGCGCGAAGCTGCTGTTCGCATACGCCGAAGCGACGGTGCCGAAAGTGACGGTCATCACGCGAAAGGCGTTCGGCGGCGCCTATGACGTTATGGCGTCAAAACATCTTCGCGGCGACGTCAACTACGCCTGGCCGTCGGCGCAGATCGCCGTCATGGGGGCGAAGGGCGCCGTCGAGATCATCTTCCGCGCCGATCTCGGCGATCCGGAGAAGATCGCTCAGCGCACCAAGGAGTATGAAGATCGCTTCTTGTCGCCCTTTGTCGCCGCGGAGCGTGGTTATATCGACGAGGTGATTACGCCGCGTTCGACCCGCAAACGAATCGCTCGCGCGCTTGCGCTGCTTCGCCACAAGGAATTGGAGAATCCCTGGAAGAAGCACGACAACATTCCCCTGTAATGCGGCGCAATAACGAGCGCGGCGCCGTCGCAAACGTGATGGCGTTGCGCCATTGAGGCTGGGTCCGCGTGATCCGCCTAATTCAGCGGCGCCTGATCACAAAATTCGTCAGACTGCACATTTTTCAAGTGACATTCCGCCAGTTTTGTCCTAGTGTTCGCTCGCCAGGTTGGTTGGGGTAAAAGCCTAAGCGTCGTATGCGTCGCAGGAATTAGGCCCAGCTACGGTCCAAGTCGGGGAGGACGCCGAACAGAACGCAGTTCGCCGAGGCTCGCAAGATGAGTCGGCGCGAACGGGGCTATCGGAGCGACTTAAGACTTCGGAGCTTGGCGTTTCAGTTTGGTTAAGGACGGGGTACCAAAGAGCGGGGAGCGGCGGGACGCCATTCCCGCTCTTTGTGTTTTTTGTCGACGCGCGGTGTTTTATCGACGCGCGACACATGCGTTTGCGACACACGCGTTTAATGAATCGCTAAGCGTCGCGGAATGATTCCGATCGGTCTGAACCTGAACTGCTTGGGACATCGCCTTGACGGGCGATGACGCGCTTCCTACGTTCCGCGCACGTCTCAGCGAAAAGCCCAATGAAAGGCCGGCCATGTCCACGCAGAAAATCACCGACGCCACTTTCGAACAAGAGGTGCTCAAATCGGCCGAGCCGGTCGTTGTCGATTTTTGGGCGGAATGGTGCGGTCCCTGCCGCATGATCGCCCCGGCGCTGGAGGAGATCGCCGCGGAGATGAAGGGCAAGATCAAAGTCGTCAAGCTCAACATCGACGAAAATCCTGCCGTGGCGAGCAAGCTCGGCATCCGATCGATTCCGACGCTCATTCTGTTCAAGGACGGCAAGGCGGCCGCGCAAAAGGTCGGCGCCGCGCCCAAGGGCGAATTGTCGCGGTGGATCGCTGCAGCCGTTTGAACGATTCTTGCAATTAGGTCCAGCGGCCGGCGCATCGCAACAGGCATGCTTTCGAGCCATTAAACCTCGGGAGCTGCATAGATGCGCCGACTGCATGGGTTTCTCGCTTTCTGTTGCCTGATTGTTTTGACGCTTGCGCCGCTGCGCGCGGCGACAGCCAGCGAAATCACCATCGCGGCGGCGTCCGATCTCAAATTCGCGTTGCAGGAAATCGTCTCCAACTTTCAAGCCGGCCATAAGGGCGACAAGGTCGACGTTGTTTACGGCTCTTCCGGCAAGCTGCAGACGCAGATCCGCGAGGGCGCCCCCTTCGACATTTTCTTCTCGGCCGACATCGCCTATGCGCGCGTGCTGCGCAAGGACGGCTTCGCGGCAACCGAGCCCACGCCTTATGCAGTGGGGCGACTGGTCCTGTGGAGCGCGACGCGCGACGCCTCGGCGATGCGCCTGGAGGATCTCGCCGATCCCAAGATCGGCAAGATCGCGATCGCCAATCCGGCGCATGCGCCTTACGGCAGATGCGCGGAACAAGCGCTTCGCGCCGCCGGCGTTTGGGACAGGGTGAAGGACAAGCTCGTGTTCGGCGAGAACATCTCTCAGGCGACGCAATACGCCGAGACTGGCGCCGCCGATGTCGCGCTGACGGCTCTTTCGATCGCTCTGAGCAAGCAGGCCGCGGACAGGGGCGGCTATTCCCTCGTTCCAGAGACGCTGCATTCACGACTCGAACAGGCCTATGTCGTGACGCGCCAGGGCGCCGACAAAGCTCTGGCGACGACCTTTCTCGACTATCTCAAGACCGGACAATCGCAGGCGATCCTGATAAAGTTCGGCTTCGCGCCCCCCGGCCAGGCCGCGCGGTAGGCCGTTCCGCCCGCCGCTCCGCTAAATGGAACGGGCGAAGGCTGACAGTCCTCCGCCTGTCGTAACCTTACCACCGCCGCATGGCGGCAGGTCTCGTATGCCGACATCTGAAGATTTCGCGGCGATCTGGCTGACGCTCAAGCTCGCGACGATCGTCACCTTTCTGCTGCTCTTGATCGGCGCGCCATTGGCATGGTGGCTGGCGCGGACGCGGTCCTGGCTCAAGGGTCCATTGGGCGCCGTCGTGGCGCTGCCGCTGGTTCTGCCGCCGACGGTGCTGGGCTTCTACCTGCTGCTGGCGATGGGCCCGCATGGACCCCTGGGCAGGCTCACGGCGTTCCTCGGCGTCGCGCCCTTGCCGTTCACCTTCGCCGGCCTCGTCGTGGCGTCGCTTTTTTACTCCCTGCCCTTCGTGGTGCAGCCGATTCAGAACGCTTTCGAGGCGATGGGCGATCGTCCGCTGGAAGCCGCCGCCACCTTGCGCGCGAGCCCCATGGACGCTTTCTTCACGGTGGCGCTGCCGCTCGCCAGACCCGGTCTCGTCACCGCGGCGATCCTCGGCTTTGCGCATACGGTCGGTGAATTCGGCGTCGTTCTGATGATCGGCGGCGCCATTCCGGACAAAACGCGCGTGGTGTCGGTTCTGATCTATGACCAGGTCGAGTCGATGAACTACGAGCGCGCACATTGGCTCGCGGGGGGCATGCTGCTGTTCAGTTTTTGTGTTCTCCTCGCGCTCTATGGGCGCCGACGGACCGGCCGCTATGGCTAACGGCGCCATCGCCGCGCGTTTCCGCCTCGCCTATCCCGGCTTCGCGCTCGACGTTGACCTGGAGCTGCCGGGACGCGGCGTCACGGCGCTCTTTGGCCCTTCCGGCTCCGGCAAGACCACCGCCCTGCGCTGCATGGCGGGGCTGGCGCGCGCGCCCGACGGGCTTCTCAAGATCGGCGGCGACGTCTGGCAAGACGAGGCGCGTGGCGTCTTCGTGCCGACGCATCGCCGCGCGCTCGGCATGGTGTTCCAGGACGCGAGCCTTTTTTCCCATCTGACCGTCAAAGGAAATCTCGACTATGGAATGACCCGCGCGCGCGTCACGGCGGCGGACGCAGGCCGCGACGCGCTGTGCGAAATGCTCGACATCGCCGCTCTGGCGGAGCGCTGGCCGGATACGCTTTCCGGCGGCGAGCGGCAGAGAGTGGCGATCGCCCGCGCCCTGCTGACGCGTCCGCAACTGCTGCTGATGGATGAGCCGCTGGCGTCGCTCGACGTGGCGCGCCGTCTCGACGTGTTGCCCTATCTCGAACGGCTGCGCGACGAACTCGATATCCCGATCATCTACGTCAGCCATGCGCCGGAAGAGGTCACGCGCATCGCCGACGAGGCCGTCGTGCTCGATCGCGGTCGCGTCGTCGCGCGCGGCGCGCCGCTCGACGTGCTGCCGAGCGCGAGCCGTCTTGTCGAAGGCGGCCGATTCGGCGTGGTCAACGCGCTCAAAGCGCGCGTCGTCGCCGTCGACGACGCTTACGGCGTCACGCGGCTCGCTCATCCGGCGGGCGAGATATTGATCGCTGCGCGTCTGACGACGCAGCGCGAGGCGCGCGTCGTCATGCGCGCGACAGACGTTGCGCTTGCGACATCCGAACCCCGCGACACCAGCGTGCGCACGATTTTGCGCGGCCGCATCGAGAAGATTGATACGACCGAGAGCGCCCTCGCCTTCGTCACGCTGACGCTCATCGGCGGCGACCGACTTGTCTCGGCAATCACGCGCCTCGCGCTCGACGAGTTGCGGCTGACCGTCGGCGCGGACGTATTCGCCCTGGTGAAATCGGTCGCTCTCGACGAGCGCGGTTTATAGGCCTGCGAAGTCCGCCAACCACAACGCCGCGAGCGCGCCGGCGACGGCGAGAGCGGAAGCCGCGGCGAGTCTTTGGCCCATCGCGGCGCCGCCGATAACCCAGCCCATCACGACTTTCGACGCCGTATTCGACAGCAGCGCCAGCAGCACCGCTCCCGCCGCGGCCTTTATGCCGATCTCGGTTGCGCCGAGCCGCGCCATGGTCAGCCCGATCGCGTCAACGTCGACGATGCCGGAGATGGCCGCGAGGGCATAGGCGCCGGCGCTTCCGGCGAAATGAGTCGCGAGCCGCGAGAGGATCATCACGCTCGCGAGGAGCGCGCCGAATTTGAGCACCGCCATCAGATCCAGCGGATTGCCAACAGAAAAGCCGCGCGATTCTGCAGGCCGCTCGCTTCGTCGCAGGAGAAAGACTCCGGCGAGTGCAAAGAGCACGCCGCCCGCAACGACCGGCGGCGCCAAGCGCCACGCGAGCATCGGATTGATGACCGCGATGACGGCGATGATTCGCGGCGCCATCACCGCATTGGCGAAGATTGCGCCCGCCGCCGAAGCGCCAATCTGCGACGGATGTTCCCGCGCCAGCCGCGACATCGCCGCCGTCGCGGCCGTCGACGAGGCCAGTCCTCCCGCCATTCCGGCGACCGCGACGCCGCGGCGGTAGCCGATGATTCGAACGGCGACGTAGCCCGCGAAGGAAATCACGCCGATCAGCACGGTCATCAGCCACAATTCGAAAGGGTTCACCGCCTGCCACGGGTCAATGGCGCGATTCGGCAGAACGGGAAGCAGGATGAAGCTCATCGCCAGCAACGCCAGCCCGGAGCGCAGCTCGTCCCAGGTGATGCGCTTGACGAGGCCGTGGAGAAAAGCTTTGAGCGCCAGGATCGCCGTCGTCGCCACCGCTGCGGCGGCGGCCGCCTGTATGTCCCCAATCACGGCGAAAGCGCCGAGTGAAAAGGCGAGCGACGCCGCAACGACGGTCGTCGCGCCAAAGGTCTCATCATGGACATTTTCGCGATAGCGATAGACGCCGATCAACGCGCCGATGAAGACAAGCGTGATCGCCAACGCGACGACGCCGGCGCCGCCATAAGGCTGAACGATGGCGCCCCATACGCCGCCGAGCAGTCCGGCGAGACCATGCGTGCGAAGACCGGCGGCGCGCTCGCCTTCCGACTCGTCACGTGACGTCCAGCCTCGTTCGAGACCAATGAGAAGACCGATCGCCAGGGCGATCGACAGTCTCTGAATCAGCTCGGCGGCGCTTAAATCGGGCATTTGTTTTTCTTTTTGGCCGTTTTCTTTGTGGCGTGACGCCAAGCCGTTTCAAGCGCGTCGCGCAACTCCGAGACATCCATCGCTGCGAGCAGAATCGTCGTCCATCCCTGCCGTCCCCAGGCGTTGGGAACGGGCGCAAAGGCTTGCGGCGCCATCATGGATTTGAACGCCTGTTCTTCGGGCGCCAGTTTCACATTGGCCGTCAGCCCGTCGGCGGCGAGAGTCGCGTAGATCCGCGCGACCTTAAAAGCAGTTCTGTCGAAATGCGGCGCTTCGCGCGTTCCCTCGAGAGACAGTGCGATGCGCCGGAAATCATGGCTGCTGGCCATGTCTGCTCCATGAAAGGCCGGCGCGATGCGCGCCGCTCAAGATAATATGGCGCGCGGCGGCGAGAGCGTGCGCCTAACCGAGATTGGCAATAGAAGGCTCATATGCCCCTACCCCCATCCCGTCGCTCCCAAATCGCGCCTTTCATGGCGATGGACGTGCTGCGCGACGCGAAAGCCTTGGAGCGCGCCGGCCGCAGCATCATCCATTTGGAGCTCGGCGAACCCGGGGTCGCCGCGCCGCGCCGCGTGCGCGAGGCCGCCGCCGAGTCGCTGCGTCACGGCTCGATCGGTTATGGCGAGGCGCTTGGCGACGCGCCGCTGCGCGCCCGCATCGCGCAGCACTATAGCGAGCGCTATGGCGTCGACGTCACGCCCGACCGCGTCATCGCCACGACAGGCTCATCCGGCGGCTTTCTGCTCGCCTTCCTCGCGGCATTCGACCCAGGAGCGAGGATCGCCGTCACCGCGCCTGGCTATCCGGCCTATGCGAACATCCTTTCCGCGCTCGGCTTGGAGCCAGTCCTGCTCGAAATCGGCGAAGAGACGCGCTTTGCGCCCACCGCGGCGATGCTGGAAGCGGCCCATCGCGACAGGAAACTTCACGGCGCGCTCTTCATGAGTCCCGCCAATCCGACCGGCGCGATGATCGCGCGCGATGAATTAGCGCGGATCTGCGCCTTCTGCGACGAAGCCGAAATCGTTCTCGTCTCCGACGAGATCTATCACGGACTCGAATATGAGATGCGCGCGGAGACCGCGCTGCGATTCTCGCAACGCGCCCTGGTCATCAATTCCTTCTCGAAATATTACGCGATGACCGGATGGCGGCTCGGGTGGCTCGTCGCGCCGCCCGAATTGATGCGTCCGCTCGAGCGCTTGCAGCAGTCGCTCGCGATCTGCGCCCCGACTCTGTCGCAGCGGGCAGCGCTCGCCGCTTTCGACGCGGGCGACGAACTGGAGGCGAACCGCGCCGCCTATGCGCGAAACCGGGCGCTTTTGCTCGACCGGCTTCCCAAACTGGGATTGGACAATTTCGCCCCGCCCGACGGCGCTTTTTACATCTACGCCGACATCTCGCGTTTCACCGAAGATTCGATCGGGTTCTGTCGGCGGATGTTGCACGAGGCCGGCGTCGCGACGACGCCCGGCCTCGATTTTGATCCGCGCCGCGGCGCAAAAACGCTGCGGTTTTCTTACGCCGGGCCGGAGGCGGACGTGCGCGAGGGCCTCGCCCGCCTAGAAGCCTGGCTGCGGCCCTGAAGCAGGTTCCAAAAAAGTCGACGGACTTTTTCGATGGAACCTGCTCCAGCGTTTGACTTTGAGCGATTCCTTTTCGATCACACGAGTCCGTGTGATCGGGAAGCGCTCTAACTTCCGAAAGGCGTGCGCACGCGCTGCCACCAGCCGCCCTTCTTCGGGCGGTCGGGGTCCGCTTGCGTAATGACCACTTCCGTGGGCTCGCGCGGGGCGACCGGCTGCGGGGCGGGCTCGGGCGTCGGCGCCGCCTGAGGCGGAGCGATCTGGGCGATTGGCTCGCTTGAGCGCACTTGGGAGAGCGGCTGGGAGGGCGGCGCAATCTCGGCGCCGTTTACCGGCGGCGGCGCCGGCAAGGGCTCCGGGTAGTCCGGCATCTGCGCCCCACGCGGAGAGATCAGCGCCTCAGCGTCCTCTCCACCCTCGTCGAGCGCGAAGACTGCGGAAGGATCCTTGAATTCCTCGGCCAAGGGGGCGGATCGCCGCCAACGGCCAGGACCGCGATCTGAACCGCGATCTGGGCCGCGGCCGCCGCCGCGTCTGCCGCCGCGGCGATCAGGCCGTTCCTCGGCGGGGGCCGGCGCGCCCTCAATCGCCGCCATGAGCGCAAGGCCTTCATCGGACGGCTGCTCGGCGCCGGGCGGCAAGGGTTCGCCGCCCTGTGCGCCGCCGCCACGGCCTCGACGACGGCGACGGCGACGGCCGCGCGATGCGTCTTCTTCCGCGCCCAAGCGCGATCGTTCGCCGTTCTCGTCACGCTGGTCGCCGTTCGACTCGACGGTTTCCTCTTCCACCTCGATGATTTCGCCGCCGATCACATCTTCCGGCGCCTCCTCCTCAAGAGGTTCGGCGCGCAGCGAATCGACCCGCAGAGGCGCGTCGCGCTGCGAAACGCGCGGACCGGTCGCGAGTTCTCCGCGCTCGAGCGCATGATAGGTCGCGCCCGTCAGCGTATCGTCGGCGGCCACAGTGATGTGGACGCCGAAGCGGCGCTCCAGCTCCTGCAAATGGGCGCGCTTCTGGTTGAGGATGTAGAGCGCCACCACTGCGCGGGTGCGCAGCGTCACGTCATGCGCGGCGCTCTTGACCAGCGCTTCTTCCAGCACGCGCAGCACGTGCAGCGCGACGGAAGCGGTGGAGCGCACGTGACCGGCGCCAAGGCAATGCGGACATGGCACTGTCGAGCCTTCAACGACGCCCGCGCGGATGCGCTGGCGCGACATTTCGAGCAAGCCGAAATGCGAGATGCGGCCGACCTGAATGCGGGCGCGGTCGTTTTTCAGCGCGTCCTTGAGGCGTCGCTCAACAGCGCGATTGTTGCGACTCTCCTCCATGTCGATGAAGTCGACGACGATCAGCCCCGCGAGATCGCGCAGTCGCAACTGCCGCGCGACTTCGTCCGCGGCTTCGAGATTGGTGCGAACCGCCGTGTCCTCGATATTGTGCTCGCGCGTCGAACGTCCCGAGTTCACGTCGATGGCGACCAAGGCCTCGGTCTGGTTGATAACCAGATAGCCGCCCGACTTCAGCGTGACATGATTGGAGAACATCGCATCGAGCTGCGCCTCGACGCCGCTCTCGGCGAAGATCGGAAAGGCCTCGCGATGCAGGCGCACGTTCTTGGCGTGGCTCGGCATCAGCATGCGCATGAAGTCTTTGGCCTCGCGATAGGCGTCTTCGCCGGAGACGACGACTTCCTCGACGTCGCGCCCATAAAGATCGCGAATCGCCCGCTTGATGAGCGAGCCTTCCTCATAGACGAGGGTCGGCGCCGCGGAACGCAGGGTCAATTCGCGCACGCTCTCCCACAGCCGCAGCAGATATTCGAAATCGCGCTTGACCTCCTGCTTGGTCCGCGTCGCGCCGGCCGTTCGCAGGATGACGCCCATCCCCTCCGGCACTTCGAGATCATGCACGATCTCCTTCAACCGCTTGCGGTCCGCGCCGTCGGTGATCTTGCGCGAAATGCCCCCGCCACGGGCGGTGTTGGGCATGAGCACGGAATAACGGCCGGCGAGCGAGAGATAGGTGGTGAGGGCGGCGCCCTTGTTGCCGCGTTCTTCCTTGACGACCTGAACGAGCAGCACCTGGCGGCGCTTAATGACCTCTTGAATCTTGTACTGGCGACGGGCGCGCGGCGCGCGATAGGGCGCTTCGTCCATCGCATCCCCGCCGATGTGCTCGACGTGATCGTCCTCGTCGTCGTGCTCTTCCTCGTCATGCTCCTCAGCCGGGGCGTTGACGCGGGCGTTGACCTCAGCCGTTTCGCCTTCCGAATCTTCGCGGGCGCGTTCCCGCGCCTCGTCGCGCTCGTCCTGGCGGCGCGCTTTCAGTTCGTGGTCAGGCTCCGGCGCCTCGAGGACAAACTCCTCGGCTTCGCCGGTCTCGACCGAACCGAAACCGGCCGGATCTATGGAAATCTGCTCATGCTGCGCCCTAGCGCTCGGTTGATCGCCCGCCTCGGCCTCAACGTCCGCGCTCTCTGACCTAAACTCGGCGGCGTCGGCGTTCCCGGCGTCAGGCTCTTCCGCCGCTCCGACGTCTTGACCACTCGATTCGGTCCCGACGGCCGCTGGCGGAGCTTCAAGACCTTCTTGCGACTCAGCTTGGAGCGCGAACTCCGGCGCGGATTCAGACCGTTCCTCAGCCGATTCGGCGAAGCCGGTTTCGGCCTGATCCTCAATGACGATCGGCGAAGCGCCCGCGTCGTCGAGGGGCTCGCTCGTCACCGCCTCGTCGGCGCTCGCACGCTTCTCGGCGCCCTCGTGTTGGCGGCGGCGCGAACGGCGCCCGCGACCATGCGGAACGCGCTCTTCCTCGTCGGCCTGCTGATGGGCGCGGCTCTCTTCCTCGAGCAGCGCCTGACGGTCGGCGACGGGGATTTGATAGTAGTCAGGGTGAATTTCGGCGAAGGCCAGAAAGCCGTGACGATTTCCGCCATAGTCGACGAAAGCGGCCTGAAGGGACGGCTCAACCCGCGTGACCTTCGCGAGATAAATGTTGCCGCGCAGGGGTTTTTTGTCAGCAGCCTCGAAATCGAATTCCTGAACGCGGCTTCCACGTAGAACGACTACGCGGGTCTCCTCCGGATGGGAGGCGTCGATGAGCATCTTGTTAGCCATGGGGGACTCTTCTGCGGCGTCGCGCGCAATAACGCCGACGGGGCAAGCCTGAGTCCTCGAGGGGACTCGGCGACCGCTCTTTGGCGCATCCTGACGGCGCGAACGCTTCTTGTGAGGATAAGGGAGACAGGCCTGAGACCTGCGATACGCTTGCCGGCTTGGGAGCCGGCGGGACAACGCGCATCGCGCCTCGTCCCCGTGAAATGACGAACGAGCCAAGAGGACATGTTTTTTGCGAGGCTGCGCCCTTCCGCGCGGACAAGCCACACGGAGGAAACGACTGCTCTCGCGCCTATCACGGTCCTGGCCATGAGATCGTCAAAAAACCTTTCGCACCGCCAAGTGGCGGCGACCAAACGTCACGACCTGCACGGGGCGGCGTAACGGAAAGCAACTGTCCGAAATTCTGTTGGCTCGACTTGACGGCCGCATTTTACGGCAAATATCGCGCCGCAGAATTCCGCAGCTATCTCCTTACATATCGGTCGAAGTCGGCCGGTGCAAGCGCCGGCTCGGCTATTCACCGAAAAATTC